>DASRJE010000198.1:0-258723 GCA_035649635.1 Vicinamibacterales bacterium
GAGTAGGACTGGCCAATGTTGACTTTCCTATTCCTGTGCGCGATCGGATTGGCGTTCGCCGCGCTTTTCGCGATTCCGGCCCTGCTGTTCGGGTTGTTTGTCTGGGTGATCACCCTCCCGTTCCGCCTTTTCTTCGGCCTCTTCTTCGGGATCTTCGGACTCCTGTTCGGGTTGGTGTTCGGAATCATCAGGTTTGTCTTTGGCATCATCGGCGCGATTCTCGGCCTCGTGTTCGCTCCGATCGGTCTTCTGATCCTCGGCGTTCTCGTGATCGGCGGCATCATCGTCGGGTTGCTCTCACTGCTGGCACCTCTGGTGCCGCTGGCGTTGCTGGCAATGCTGGCCTGGGCGATCTACCGGATCACGTCGCGGCGTCCGACCCCGACATTCTGATACTCTCGGCGGCATGCCGAGAGTACGTCTCGTCCTGGCCCTCATACTGTGTTCGTGGCTCTTCGTCCCTGTCGGTGCGCAGGAGGCGAAGCAGCCACCACCCCCATATCGAATCCTGATCAGCAATGACGACGGCGTTCGAGCGCCGGGCATTGCGGCGATTGCACAGATCCTTCAGGCGATCGGTCAGATCACCATCGTTGCGCCGGCAGAGAATCAGAGCGGGAAGGGACACTCGATTGTCACCAGCGAACCGATCCTCCGCGAAGATCTCACGCTGCCCAATGGTCTGAAAGCGATTGGCCTGACCGCCACTCCAGCGACGACGGTGAACGTGGCCATCCGCAACATCGTCAAGCCGCTGCCGGATCTCGTCGTGTCCGGGATCAATCGCGGATACAACCTCGGTATGACCGCCTACGTGTCCGGGACGGTCGGCGTCGCACGAGAGGCAGCTATCCACGGTGTGCCGGCGATAGCCGCGTCGCTTCAGGAAGAAAACGCGATTCGGAATTACGGGGCCGCGGCGGAAGAGGTCCTGGGCGTCGCACGTCGGGTGAAGCAGTACGGGTTACCCGCGAATACGTTCCTGAATGTGAACATTCCGGCGATGCCGCAAGGCGGGTATCGAGGCTACCGCATCACTACTCAGGCCCTGCGGGGAAGTGGCGAAGAACGCTTCGCCGAGATGACGCATCCTTCCGGCCGCACGGTCTATTGGAATGTCTACAAAGAAGGTGCGACGGGAGCGCCGGAGGGCACGGACATTGACGCCGTGAACAACGGTTACGTGTCGGTAACGCCGATGAAGCTTGGCGAGACCGATGCTTCGCAGTTCGAGGCGCTGCGCGGGATCTTCAAGTAACGGCGAAGCCGGCCACAAGGAGACTCACTGATGCGAGGGCTGTTCACTGCTGTTGTCGTTGCGGCCATCATCTGGCAGGCCGCGATCGTAGAGGCGCAGTCAGCAGATCGTCCCAACGTCGTGCTCATCATCACCGACGATGTGGGGTATGGGGACATCGGCAGTTACGGGGCACCCGACATCAAGACGCCGAACATCGACAGCCTCGCGAAGAACGGCACCCGGCTGACCGACTTCTACGCGGCGCCGAATTGTTCACCGACTCGCGCTGCGCTCATCAGTGGCCGTTATCAGCAGCGATTCCGCATCGAGGTGCCACTTGGCGCGTCGCGAGGTCCGGCGGGCGAACAAGGTTTGCCGGCGACTGGCCGCTCGCTGCCACAGCTGTTGAAGAACAATGGCTATCGCACTGCGCTCATCGGCAAATGGCACCTGGGTTACAAGAAGGAGTACAGCCCGCGGGCACACGGGTTCGATTACTTCTTCGGTTTCAAGAGCGGGCTGATCGACTACTACGAGCACACCGATTCGCAGGGCGAACACGATCTATTCGAGAACGACGAGCCAACTCACGTCACGGGGTACTCGACTGACCTGTTCACCGAGCAATCAGTCAAGTTCATTGAACAGAATGCCGGCCAGCCCTTTTTCCTCGAGGTCGCCTACAATGCCGCGCACTGGCCGTTCCAGGTGCCTGACCATCCGTCTGTCGCCCCGAACAACGCGCGATTCGTTCAACCACAGGACACCCCGACCAACACGCGACAGGATTACGTCTCGATTGTGGAACGCGCGGATCGTGGTGTCGGACAGATCCTCGCAGCTCTGGAACGTCGAGGGCTGACCCGCAACACGCTGGTGATCTATACGCAGGACAACGGCGGGGAGTGGTTGTCGCGGAACGCGCCGCTGTTCAATCGCAAGAACTCCGTGTGGGAAGGCGGGATTCGTGTACCAGCCATCCTCCGTTGGCCGGGAAGAATTCCTGCCGGAAGGACCTCTTCGCAAGTAGGCATCGTGATGGATCTCACCGCGACGATCCTGGCCGTGACCAACTCCACGGTGCCGGCTGAGGCGCGACTCGAAGGCATCAACCTGCTGCCGCTGCTGCAGCAGGGAGCGACGCGAACGGAGCGCACGCTGTTCTTCAGGGTTACTGGTCAGGCCCGCCGCCAGCGTGCCGTGCGACAGGGAGACTGGAAGCTGATGATCGACGGAAACAGCCCGATGCTGTTCAATCTGGCGAACGACGCCGGCGAGCGCAACGATCTCGCGAAGGAACACCTGGACATCGTCCAGAAGTTAAATCCGCTCATCGGGAAATGGGAGCAGGACGTCGACGCGGAAGCGAAACAGCTCGCAGGAGGCGCTTCGCAATAGATCGAGATTCAAACGTAGTGTCCGGCTTCCTTGGCCACCGAAGCGCGAGCGCGAAGGTGACAGCCGGACCGGGAGCGATTGATCGTGAAAGCGGTGCGAGTTCATGCCCTGGGTGGGCCCGAGGTGATGCAGTACGAGGACGTTGACGTCCCGCGGCCGGGTGCCGGCGAAGTTCTCATCAAGATTGCGGCGACCGGCCTGAATTACCTGGACGTGCAGTATCGAATCGGCCGCGTGAAAGCGCCGCTGCCGTTCACCAACGGTACTGAAGCCGCCGGTGTGATCAGTGAGGTCGGCAGCGGGGTGACCGATTTCAAGGCCGGCGATCGCGTCGCGTACACGATGGTGCTGGGCACGTATGCCGAATACGCCATTGCGCCTGCCGCACGTGTCGTGCACGTGCCGGCGGATCTCGATCTGCGGATCGCTGCGGGCGCGATGCTTCAGGGACTCACGGCGCATTACCTGACGCACAGCACATATCCGCTCAAGGCGGGAGAGACGGCGTTGGTGCATGCCGCCGCGGGCGGAATCGGGATGGTGCTCACGCAGGTGGCCCGGCTGATTGGCGCGCGCGTGATTGCGACAGCGGGCACCGATGCGAAGGTGGAGCTGGCGCGCCAGGCTGGCGCCCATGCGGTGATCAATTACGCCACGCACGACTTCGAACAGGAAGTGAAGAAGCTGACCGATGGCCGCGGCGTCGACGTCGTCTATGACTCGGTCGGAAAGGACACGTTCGACAAGAGCCTGAACTGCCTTCGGCATCGTGGCTATCTGGCGCTGTTCGGATTCTCGAGCGGGCTCGTGCCGCCGTTCGACCCGGCGATCCTCGGCATCAAGGGATCGCTGTTCCTGACCCGGCCCGGGCTCAATCAGTACATTGCGACGCGCGACGAGTTGATGATGCGCACGCAGGATCTGTTCGGCTGGCTTGCATCTGGCGCGGTGAAGATTCGAATCAATCACACCTTCCCGTTGGCCGACGCGGTGAAAGCCCACCAGGAACTCGAAGCGCGCCGGACAACGGGGAAGGTGCTTCTCGAAATAGAAGACTAGGCTGCTCAATCTGGTTCGGTTGCAGCCTCACAGCAGTCTGAACGTGTCGAGCACCCTCAAGTCGCGGTCGAAAGTAGCGGTGTGCTTCGCGCCCAGTGTGCGGTTGATCCGCCCGATCATCGTCGGCGTCTGAACCGTTTGCGCACGTGGACCCGGATACTCTCGTTCATGTCCTCAATCGACACCGGCCGCCGGCCTGAACGGTATAACAGCCCTGCCAGTTCGTGCACATGCCGTGTCAGCGGCTTCAATACAACGGTGCCGTCGCCCTCGATGACGAACTCGACACGCGCGCCGGTCTCGAGCTTCAGGTGATCGCGCACGGCCTTGGGGATGGTGACCTGACCTTTGGTGGTCAGCGTGGCTTCGGGCATGCCTAGTTTCCTTACATTCTGCGTTATACCTTACTTCGAGGTAAGGAGAGCATGCATCGGCTCTCGGCACACTGGTCACGGGGCCGAAGCGCCTCGACCGGTTGGTCGATAACGATTTGTGCGTGCTCGCGAGGGCGTATATGGACCCCGACCGGTCGCATCAGGCGCCTCTGCGAGTTTCTCGCGGCGGCTGTCAGTTGGTCGGCTGACGCGGTTAGGTTCGGGCTGAAGCGATGTTCCGTCGCCTCGATGTGCCGTCTCGTGCAAGCCGCAACGGCGATGGTCAGAGACGCCCCCGCACTCAAGATGACGCGGCGCCATTTGACCTTCATGACATCGATCGCTTGTGGACGCGCGGTGGCACCAAGCCACAGTCACGTTCGGCCCGGTTCCATCCTAACGGATAAATCAAGACAGGGCACCGCCAGCGGCACGGGTTCACGACGCCGACAGCATCAGGAAATGAAGACCGGGGAATCGCGAGAACGCCTTGTCGAAGGTGACGAGTCGCATCCCGGCTGACACCGCAAACGCCGCCAGGTAGGCATCGGTCCACAGGTTCGGAGACGACCGGCCAGCCGTGGCAAAGCGCTCCCAGGCGTGGTCCAAACCGGCAGGCTCTGTCACGAGCTCTACTTCCGGCAGGCTCAAGAAGTCCGTGGACGTCGCCCACGCTGCGGCCGGCGAAAGAACGTGGGTTCCCATGACCGTTCTATTCGTCAACAGCCGAAGAAACGCCAACTGAGTGACACGGCAGAACGCTGCGATCGGTGCAGCTTCTTGTTCCCAGTATGACTTGGCCCGCTCATGATGGACGTGAGCCTCGGCGGTCAGGGCCAACCAGACGTTAGCGTCCAAAAGATCGCCGGAGTTTGGCACGATCCTCCCTCTCGTCCAGCCTCGCGTGCACTTCCGCAGTGACACTCGGAATGACTCCACGGCGCCGCGGGATCACCGGCAGTCGGCTGCGACGGCGAGCAACAGGTGACGGCGAGTCCACTTGGCGCAACCCGCTCGTGACGAAGCGAGTCATGAGCTCCTTGACAGTGGTGCCCATCAGCGCCGCTCGTGCTTTCAGCTGACGAAAGAGCTCATCTGGCAGATCGAGAGTTGTTCGCACATTCACAGCTTAGCATCAAAACATCTCATCACCGGGAACAACGGGGATGAGTGGACCGCTGGAAATGACGATGAGGCAAGCGAGACTCGGAGACCTCTCGCCGCGCTTTCGCGACTACGAAACCCGGCTTTTGCGCCGCATGGCAGTCTACAATCCAGTCTTTATGCGAGTGCGTCGACGGGTGAGAGCGCTCTTGGCGGTGATGACCCTGACCGCGGCGGCGATGGCAACCACAGTTGCGCGAGGTGCGCAGACCTCCGCGGCGCCCGGGGGACGCGTGGTGCATCCACTATTCGAGCTGCGCTCTCCGGACACCAGTCCCTTCCCGTCCGATCGGTTCACTGTGGCAGACGATCAGAATCTGACGCGGCGTCGGGTCAACCTGCCGCTACCTTCCGACTGCGTGGTGAATAGGTCGGACTGCGAAGACGTCCGCGTGCTCAACGAGCTGGACGGCTTCAGCACGAGGCCGCTTGTGGTGATCCCCTTCGACGGAGACATCGATCCGGCCACCGTTTCAGGCAACGTGTTCTTCCTTGCGCTCGGTGATACGACGCACGAGTGGAACGACACGGGACCGGACAGCGCTCCAACGGACGATGTCGATCGTGAGGGTCTGCGGCGACGAGGTGGTTTCGGGCGTATCACGGGGATCAATCAAATCGTCTGGGATCCCGCGACGCGCGTGCTGCATGCCAAGGCCGATCGTCTGCTCGACGAGCACACCAGGTATGCACTTGTCGTGACGAACGGCATTCGCGCGTCCACTGGGCAACCGATCGCGCCAAGCGATACCTTCCGGAACTATCAACGCACGGTGAGCGGTCCTGACGCAGGCTGGTATCGAAAGGCGTTGCTTGCGGCGGAGTGGGCTGCGCGCACGTCCGTGCCACGGTCGAACGACATCGTCGCCGTGAGCAGCTTCACGACGCAGAGCGTCACGTATCTGCAGGAGAAGATCACTCGGCAGATTGAGGCTGCTGTAATTCCGGCTGCGCCGGATTTCAACATCGGCCCCGGTGGCGCGCGCGCTCTGTTCGAATTCAGTCGAATCGACAGCATTACGCACAACCAGCAGGTTTCCCCCACTGAACCGCCGCAGCGCGGCGAGGCTTACAGCCTCATGGGGACACGCTGGGTGCCTGGGGCCGTGGGACGAATTGCCTTTGGCCGGTTCTCGGTTCCAGACTACATGGCGCATCCCGGTGAGTACATCCCGGCGATCCGATCGCGTACGGGCACACCGCGACCGCAAGGGTTCAACACTCTTCACTTCACGTTGATCCTGCCGTCCGGTCCACGACCGGCGAATGGATGGCCGGTCGTGGTATTCGGCCACGGCGGGAACGGCACGCGAGCGACAACTCCATTGGAGATTGCCTCGATTCCCGCATCCCACGGACTTGCACTCCTGTGCATTGACAACATCGGCCACGGGAGAGGACCTGCGAGCACGCTGACTCTCAGGATGACGGATGGTTCCAACATCACCGTATCAGCGCCGGGGCGAGGCATCGATCAGGATGCGGACGGCGCCATTGGTAGCGCTGAAGGACGCTACGCTACCGGGCCCTACGCATTAGCGCAGTTTGCCGATGCGGTCACGGAGATCAGCGCGGATCATCTCTCGCTCGTCCGTCTCGTCGAGCGGGGGATCGATGCCGATGGTGACGGAACCGTTGATCTCGACGCGTCGCGCATCTATTTCCTTGGCCAGTCCGCGGGCGCACATTCCAATGTGCCGTTCGTGGTGTATGCATCGGCTGTGCGCGCATCTTTCTTTCTGGTCCCGCCGGGCCATCCCGTCGATGTTCGCCGCTTCTCGAGCAGTCTTCGACCGGCGTTGGCTGCGTATCTCGCGTCACGAACGCCGCCGCTCACCGACCCGGTCAATGGCCGGAAGTCTATTGGCAGCCTCACGCTGGCGCCGCCATTTTTTGAAGAGAACATTCCATCGCCGTACGAACTTGCAGTCACCAACCGCGTCCCCGGCGCGATGGCCCTTCAGCGTCTACTCGATCGAATTGAGTGGCGAAGCCAGCGTAGCGATGCGGTCGTGTTTGCATCGCGTCTGCGGCGAGCGCCGCCGCTGGGGACGACGGTCCGTCCGACTGTGATCTTTGTCGGCCGCGGCGATCAAAGCGCCCCTCTCGTAGACTCAGCGTTCATCATCAAGGAAGGCGCGTTGGAAGATCGGACAGTCCTGTACCGGCATGACCTCGTCTTTGCGGCCAACCCGACATCGGTAAAGAACTCGCACACCGTGTATCGATTCCAGGGACCGACAGCGCCAACGAATTCGATCACTGTCGCAATTCAGCAGCAGTTCTCGCGCTTCTTCGCGTCCGACGGTGCGTCTCTGGAGCAGACGTCACCGTATCTCGAGACGCCCATGAAAAGTCCGCTGCCCACTCAGTTGGATTTCATCCCATGATCTCGAGAGTGGAGGGATCCTCCTGATAGTTCATTCTCGCGGAGGCGCCTGTGTCGACAATTGCTGGGTGGAAACAAAGCCCGCGCTCCTCGCCGCGCCATAGCGTGATCCTGCACGCATGGCGTGCGGTTGAAACATCGTGGCGCGAGCAGCGGAGTTTGCTCTTCAGCACCGAAGCGAGACGCGGCGGCCTGTGGGGAATTTCGGGAGTGCTCACCCTGTTCTTCGCCGTCCGGCTGCTTTATCTGCCGTCCGGATTCGGGCTCGCGTTCGACGCAGCGCTGCTGATAGCCGCTACTGCAATCGTCATAACTCTGATAGCGCTCGTCGTCGCTGGCGTCCTGACGCTGATCCGAAACCTGCCGCTGGCGGGCACCGGCGTATTCGTCGGTGCGTGTCTGCTTCTGACACTTGGTTGGTTCTCCACCCCTTCACTCTCGTTGGTCGCAATCGTCATCGCACTCTGTCTGGCCGCCTGCGTGTTCGGCGCCGTACTTGCCGCGTACGGATCGAGCTGGAGAAGGCACTCGTCAGCCGCGCGAACGGTGGCGGCTCTTGTTTTGGTTGCCGCTGGCACGTACGTGATTGGATTCGCGTGGTCGCTTGCCGGCGATGGAGACCTCGAGAAGCTCTCGTCGTGGCGCCCCCATGTCGAACTGATGCCACCGACTCTCTCTGCTCCCAATCCTGGAACGCGCGGACCTCACACGGTTCGTACGCTTTTCTATGGTAGTGGCACCGACCTCCGGAGGCGCGAGTACAACGCTGATGTCGCGATTCGAACCCGCACCGTCGACGCGTCGGCGTTCTTCAGGGGTTACGAGGGGTGGGCACGCTGGGCTCGCAGCCGTTTCTGGGGCTTCGATATCGACGCGCTGCCGCTGAACGCGCGTGCCTGGTACCCCGAAGGGGACGGTCCGTTCCCATTAGTGCTCATCGCGCACGGCAACCATCGCATGAATGACTTCTCTGACCCCGGCTACGAATACCTGGGCCAACTTCTCGCGAGCCGTGGCTTCATTCTGGCATCCGTCGATCAGAATTTCCTCAATGGCACACCCGGATTCCGCGAGCCGACCGCCACTCCACTTCCGACTGGACGCGAGCAAGCGGTACGCGGCTGGCACCTGCTCGAACATCTGCGGATGTGGCATGAATGGAATGGCCAGCCGGGGAACCCGTTTTACCGCAAGGTCGATGTGAATAGAGTCGCATTGATGGGGCACTCGCGCGGCGGCGAAGCGGCCGCGACGGCCGCATTGTTCAACCGGATGCAGTATTACCCTGAAGATGCGAGCGTCCGTTTCGCCTATGGCTACGCACTGCAGGCGATCGTCGCAATCGCGCCCGCCGACGGACAGTATCAACCGGCGCAACAACTGCGATGGGTCGAGGATGTCAGTTACCTGACGTTGCACGGGGCGCACGATGCCGATCAGGCCTCGTTTACAGGTAGCCGTCAGGCCGACCGTGTGCGCTTCACCCGGCCGGGTCCGGCGTTCAGCGCCGAGATCTGGGCCTACCGTGCGAATCACGGCCAGTTCAATACGACGTGGGGCCGCTCGGATTTTCCTCCGCCACTCGGCTGGTTCCTCAACGTCGAACCGTTGATGGACGGCGACGACCAGAGGCGCATTTCGAAGACCTACATCGCCGCATTTCTCGAAACAGTGCTGAACGACCGCCGTGAGTATCTTCCCCTGTTCAAGGACTGGCGCACGGGTCGAGAGTGGCTGCCCGAGACGATCTATATCAACCGTTATCGCGACGCGTCGTATGTTCCGCTGGCCACCTTCCAGGAGGATGCCGACCTCACAACGACCACAGCCAGAGGCGGCGCGATGGACGGCGAGGGCCTCACGCTATGGCGGGAGGGACGCATTCCGACGCGACGTGGCGATCGCGGTTACAACGGCGTGTTCCTCGGATGGTTTCAGAAAGGAGGCGCTCCTGCCGTGTACTCGCTTTCATTGCCGGAGAACGCCGCACTGACGTGGCCACTCGCCGATCGCTCGACCGTGGAGCTATCAGTCGCCGCTCTTGATCAGAACGCACCCGCGCCGCCCGATGTCAACGGCTTGCCACCGGGCCAACGAGAGGCGCCGGACTTCACAATCGAGTTGGTCGCAAACGACGGAACCATCGCTGCCGCACCGGTCAGTCGATTCGCAGAGATCCCGCCTCCACTGAAAGAGAAGTTCACGAAATTCGATTACGTCGAGAGCGACAGATATGGACGGGACTGGGAGCCGGTGTTTCAAACGGTTCGGGCGCCGCTCTCGGCGTTCGTCGGGCGAGCAGGTACGCCGTTCGATCGTGCAAAGCTGACACAAGTCCGGTTGAAGTTCGATCGAACGACGACGGGTGTGATCTGCATCAGCAGCATCGGCTTCGGATTGGAATGAGCACTCGCATTGGACTATTCGTTGCCGTGTGCGTTGTTCAATCAATCACACCTTCCAGCTGGCCGACGCGGTGAAAGCTCACCAGGAGCTCGACGCGCGCCGGACCGCGGGGAAGCTGCTTTTGGAGGGCTCCCAAAATCCAACTCCCAATTAACCGGCGCTTGGGAGTTGGAAGTTGGGAGTTGAAGACGAACTAATTCGTACCCGCCGCCGCCACGACGTCTGCCTTCGTCAGCGGCTTGTCCGGGTTCGGCGGGTGCGCCTGAATCCAGCTGTTGTAATCGAACTTCAGTTTGTTCAACGTGTCGTTCGCGGCTTTCACCACGGCGAGCTGACCCGGGTTCGGGTTGACCGCAGTGATGTCGGCCGACCACACGACCTTCTCTGCCGGCAGATAAACGCCAAGCATACCGTCGCTGTGCTCGTTCGGAATGCGGAACAGCTCGACGACCTTGCCATTGGTGCCCTTGCGCACGTCGCGATCGCCAATGCCCTGCACGACGTCGGCGCGGCGGTTCGTCACCTTGGAAAGACTGTCGCCGGTGAGTGTCCGTGGACCGGCGAGAAGCCGCTCGAGCACCTGCTCGTTGTTGTTGTGCGTCAGGATCGTCGTCCCTTCTGCAACGGCGGCGGAAAGGCCGCTGGCGTGATCGAAGTGCGGATGCGAGTTCACGACGAAGCGGATCTGCTTGTTCGGGATCGCCTGCTTGGCCGCGGCCATGACCGCCAGGCCGCGCGTGTCGCTCTGGCCGCTTTCGATCACGAGGATGTGGTCGCCCATATCGACGGCGAGCGACGTGTAATTGCCGCCGATCTTGAAGACGCCTTCACCGAGCTTTTCGACGGGTGGGGCCGCCGGCGCCGGTGGAGGGCCGCCGGCCGCGCCACCGGGACCACCACCACGACCCGCGGGCGGCGGGGGTGGCGTCAGCAGGGCGGTCAGGTTCGAGGGATTGGGCGTCGCCGCTTTGATCTCGGCGTCGAAGGTCGGCATACCGGCCTGCTTCTGAACGATGCGCGTTGGCACTTGTACACCGTTCATGTTCTGGTAGTTCGAGTACTCGAATTCCACCAGCAGGTCTCCGACCACGGCATTGTCGACCCGCGTTTCCACCTTGCTCACCAGGTTCTGGTTGTTGATATAGCCGGTCACGCTGTAGGTCTGCCCGGACGGTGACTTGAGGTTGGGTGGCGTGAACGACACGAGTTGCTGGCCACCCTGCTGGCGCACCGTGGCGTTATTGGCAGCGGCGCCTTTCAAGAACCCCCACGGCGTCGTCCAGACATTGAGTGCCTGGTTCCAATTGGTGGTGGCTTGCTGGCCCGTGATGTTCTGGTTGAACACGCCCGGCATCGGCGCCGGCACTCCCGGCACCGTCGGCGGCTGCGTTGGTCCGGTCGCCCGGGAGACCAGCGCCGCCGCGTCGCTTCCTGGTGCGAAGTTGATCGTGCGCGTGTACTCGGTGATCCGCGTCACGTTGACTGCGCCCATCGGATCGCCGATGGCCTTGCTCTGACCGAAGGCGCCATTTCGCGCCGTTCCCGAGTACGTGATCGAATTCAGTGTGTCCACTCCCATCGTCTTCGATGCGGTAGCGACGACCGAACTGGTGTTCTGCGTAGCCGCGCCCGTCGACAGTAAGGTGACGAGGATTGCGGCAACTGTCAGCGTTCTGAACAGCATGGCCTGCCTCCAGAGCTCTTGCGTTACGGATGTAGTTGAAACCTGTGCAGACGTATATACGTGTGCCGACCGCGCTGGCGTTGACCGTCTTTCACAATGCGCCTCGCAGTTGGCGGGGGACCGCGAAAATCCGGGCTAGAATCGGCAAGTCGGAAGCTCGACACACACTTGGTCCTGTCAGCTGGTACCCGCCTCGGCAATTACGAGATTCAGGAAGCCGTCGGGGCCGGCGGGATGGGGGAGGTCTATCGCGCGCGCGACACGAGGCTGGATCGTGACGTGGCGCTCAAGGTCCTGCCACAGGCCTTCGTGCTCGACGTCGATCGCCTCGCCCGGTTCAAGCGCGAAGCGCAAGTCCTTGCGCTGCTCAATCACAGCAACATCGCGACGATCTTTGGGTTTGAAGACGCCGATGGCGTCCAGGCGCTGGTGCTGGAGTATGTCGACGGTCTCTCGCTCGCCGAACGGATCGGGCAGGGCGTAACCCTTCGTAGACCGGGATCGTCAGAGCCGGCGATTCCCATGGATGAGGCTTTGTCGATCGCGCTCCAGATCGCGGAAGCGCTCGAAGCCGCACACGAGCAAGGCGTCATCCATCGTGATCTGAAGCCATCGAATATCAAGGTGCGGCCGGATGGCACGGTCAAGGTTCTCGATTTCGGTTTGGCGAAAGCACTGGGCAAAGACCAGAGTCCGCCAGATACCGGGCAGTACGCACGCCGCGAATCAGACCCGATCAAACGCAGCGTCCCGCGTCAACCGGACTTAACGGCATCACCGACCATCACGACGCCGGCCATGACGATGGCCGGAGTGGTTCTCGGTACAGCGGCCTACATGAGCCCTGAACAAGCGAAGGGCCGGCCGGCGGAGAAGCGCAGCGACATCTGGGGGTTCGGCTGCGTGCTCTACGAGATGCTGACCGGTGAGCGGGCGTTCGATGGGGAAGACACGGCCGAAACGATGGCGGCTGTCATACGCGCGACGCCCGACTGGAACAAGCTGCCATCGGGCACGCCGCAATCGATCCGTCGCTTGTTGCGACGGTGCCTCGACAAGGATCGCAAGGAGCGGCTGCCGCACATCGGCGCGGCACGCCTCGAGCTGAAAGAAGCATTGGCAAGCCTGGACGTGGAGACGCCCGCCGTGATCGTGCCGGCAGTGATCACGCCCGCCGCGATCACGCCGACTGTCAACGCGCCGACTGTGATCGACGCGAGTGCGATCGCGCCGGCACTGGCCACGGCGACGCCGGCCACGCTGCCGCCGGCCGCGTCGGCAGTGGCAGTGCCGGTGGTTCCCTCGCGGCGCAGTGGGCGACTCGCATGGGTGATCGCTGGCATCACCACGACGGTGGCGATTGCCTTTGGATTCGGCGTGTTGCCTATTCGCCGCCCCACGCCGAGCGCACCTGAAATGCGCGTTGAACTGGTGACGCCGCCGACATACGACCCAGTCTCCCTTGCCATCTCACCCGATGGTGCGAGGGTTGTTTTTGCCGGACTTTCGGAGGGCGAACCGCGATTGTGGCTGCGATCGCTCAATTCACCGACGGCGCAACCGTTGGCGGGGACAGATCGCGGCCGGCTGCCGTTCTGGTCACCGGATAACCGGTCCATCGGTTTCTTTGCAGACGGAACATTCAAGCGACTCGACGTCGACACGGGTGTAGTAAGCAATCTTCTGAACGCGATCACGACCATGGGTGGCACCTGGAATCGCGACAATGTGATTCTGTTCTCGATGGGTGCGGTCCAGCCGATCCGCCGGGTCTCGGCTCGCGGGGGGGAAGCGGCCGCGGTAACAATGCCGGCGGCCGGAAGCGGTCACCGCAGGCCGCAATTTCTGCCAGATGGAAGACGTTTCGTCTACCAGGTGGTTGGCAGTGGCATTTCCGACGACCGCGGCATCTATGTTGCCGCCCTGGACGGATCCGCGCCACAACGCGTGCTCGACATCGAAGCGGTCGCGCCAGCGTACGCAGCAGGGCATCTGTTCTATCTGGTTCAGGACGCGCTCCTGGCTCGCCCGATGGATCCGGATCGGTTGACACTCACCGGGGAGCCTGTTCGAGTTGCACAGGGCGTGGCTTCGTTTTCTCTCGCGACCAACGGTTCAATCGCGTACCGCACTGGAAGCGACAATACGTTGGGCGCGCCAGGTGCTCGCCAACTCACATGGTTCGATAGATCGGGCAAGTCGCTTGGCACTCTCGGCGACTCACAGATCTCAGCGCCACCCTCTCTGTCATCCGATGGACGACTTGTGGCGTTGAACAGAATCTCAACAGGACGAACGGACTCCGATGTCTGGGTGCTCGATGCCGAAACTCAGGGTCGTCTTCTTCTGACGTCGAATCCAGGAATTGACAGCTTCCCCGTGTGGTCACCAGATGGAAAGGCGGTCATCTTTCAGTCGTACAAGAACGGACGCAGTGGAGACTTGTATCGAAAATCGAGCTCCGGCAGCGGACCCGAAGAGCAGATCCTGTCGGCGGCCGACGTGACGACGCATCCGCTCGACTGGTCGCCGGATGGTCAGTTTGTGTTGTATCGCGCGCAGCCTCAGGGGGCCAACGCGTCCCACTGGGATCTCTGGGCCATGCCCGTGGACGGTGATCGAAAACCGTTTCCAGTGGTGCAGACGGACTTCGACGAACGTGATGGCGTGTTCTCACCAGATGGGAAGTGGATTGCCTACCAGTCGAACGAGACGGGTCGCTACGAGATCTACATCCAGCCGTTTCCTGCGGGCGCAAAGATACCGATTACGACTGATGGTGGCGCCCAGGTACGATGGCCGCGAGGCGGGCACGAACTGTTTTATGTCGCGCTGGATGGCTACCTGCGAGCAGTACCTATTCAGCTGAAAACCGATGGGCCGCCACAAATTGGCGCCGCCGTCCAGCTGTTCGCGACGAACGTCGGTGGTGCGATCTCGCAGGGTGTGACCCGGCAACAGTATGACGTCTCGGCCGACGGTCAACGCTTCCTGATGAACACTCTGGTCGAAACGACCAGTATCTCCCCGATCACTCTCATCCTGAATTGGAGGCCGACGCCCTGATATCGTCTCCCTTGACGCCGCGGTTCACACCGGGAGCCCAAGCTCCTTAGCGGCCTGCCGCTGTGTCGCATCTAACGAGATGAAGCGGTCGAGTGGTTCGTTGGCGTGAAACCAGAGCGCGGTGCGAAGGTGGGCAAGATCGAGCGATCGCGGCGTGGCCAGGGCAGGGACGGCGTTGGATGCGCACAGATCGCGCGTGAGATCGCGGAGCACGAAGGAGTTCATGTCCTCTTCGACGCGATCCATACAGACCTGGAAGTGCTCCGGCTTGAATACCGCCTCTCTTGCCAATCGAATCAGGCTGCGCTTGGCCTCGAGAAGAAGAAGAACGCTCGAGAGCAGTTCGGCATCGGACGTTTCTTCTGAGAGTTTCTCCGAGCCTTGCTCGCCCAGCAGAATGCACAAGTATGCCGAGGTATCCAGATACAAGCGACGCGGCCGGCGAGGCTCAGGGGTCATCGGTCCGCCCGATCTTCAATCAGTGCCGACAGGTATCGTCCCTTGGTCCCGCGCTTGATGGCAGGCGCGATTCGGCCTGTGCCCACGCTGCGGCCGCGATGCTCATGCTGGGCGCGAGCGGGCCCGAGCTGCGCGACCGGCTGGTTGTGACGCGTGATGAGGACGGTCCGGCCAGATTCCGCCTCTGCGACTGCCGCCGAGAGTTGCGCTTTGAGGTCCTGTATTGAGATCCGATTCATGGGCAATAGTATATCCAGTTTGGACCTGAAATAAGACCTTAATTATGCCCCAAATATTGGTGAGCGAGCTCACGTCAGGCGAGGCAACGCAACGCAAAGGGAGGCATTCCTCTGGCTTTGGTTAAGGGCGGGACAGAGGCTATGGTTCACCACAGAGACACGGTGAAATAGAGACGAAGACACGCCACGCCTGGTGAGGCGCTTCGCGCGGTTAACCGGCGTGGGTTCTCCGCGTTTCCGCGCCTCTGCGGTGAGCCGTTTCCTCCGATACGAGGCTACGATTCCGCGACCGCGAGCGATCCTGCCACGCTCGAGTAGGTCGCCGTCACGACTGCCGTGCCAGACGCGACGCCGTTGACAACACCCGATGTCGAGACAGTCACCACCGACGCATCGGACGTGGTCCACGTCGCCAGGCTCGTAACGTCCATCGTGGTCCCGTCGGATAGTGTCGCCGTTGCCGTGAACTGCGCCGCGGCGCCGACCTCCGGAGCGGTTCCAGTGATGCTGACGGAACTCACGGAGCTGGCGGCGGTCGGGGTATTTCCTCCGCACGCAGTGCTCAATAAAGCGAGACCGAGAAACAGAACTGCAACGGTAAATCGATTCATCATGGCCACTCTCAATCGCAGCGCTGGCAACGCACGACTGGTCATGAGCGATCAGACGGATCAGATGTGTCCAGCGTGTTGAAAGAGTGAGACAAGGTGAGGCCCGAATCGTGGCAGATTGCCTGAGGCTTGTCACCGGGCTGTCACGAGACAACGAGGCCAGCGAGCCGCGTTCCTCGGGGCTCCGCTACTTCGCAGTCGCGATCACGTTCAACGTCAGGCGCACTGCGGACGAGTCTTGCTGGGTGGCCGCGGGCCCCTGGCTCAAAGGCAGGGCGGGCGTTTCGTCATCGAAGGTCACTGTCGTCTCGAACTTCGTGCCGCGCTCGAGCGCGATCGGTTCAGTGAACCAGAATCGCCGCGCCCAGTCCCGTTGCGGATGAAACGCGATCAGCTCGCGACGTGAACCGTCGGGCGCCACAGCGGTGACGATGATGCCGGCATTGGATGGATGCTCACTGGGATAGATAGCCACTGCGCGGACGTTGTCGGGAATTGCCTCGCTGAGCTGCCGCCGCGATCTGTTGACCTGAAGGGCCGGACCATCGTGCGTCACGGACAGGACGCGGACGGGCTGGGACGCCTCCTTCGCGAAGTAGAGACCGATGGTGCTGCGGTCGCGCAGTTCCTTGCGCTCGTACTGCCAGGTTTTCTTGTAGCGCACTCGAACCAACAGCTCTGCCCGCGGCGGGACTTCGAAGGCGGCACCCTCGTTCACCGGAACGGGATCATCCCCGGGAAGCCAAAGTGCGAGCATCGGCTCGCTGGTGATCGATCCGCTCTCGGGCGATGTTGATCTGATCTGCACCGTTGCCGACCGCACCATCGCTGGAGTCCCCGGGGCGATATCAACGGCTCGCAGCCAGCGCCGCTCGGAGAATCCCGTCGGCACGGCAAATTCGGCTACGTCTTCCTGCTTGTTCGCTGGCAGCGTGAATTCGTTGGGAAACGGCAGCTCGAGATCCGGTGCGCCCAGCGCCCAGCGGCGCTCGTACGAGATCGGCTGCGGCGTCTTGTCAGTACTCCCAAACGGTGTGCCGCCAGTCGCCCACGTGAGGAGCACGTTCATCTCGCGCGCGCTGATCGACTGCGCGTTGCGGAAGCGTGTCGGCGCGGCGTCGACACTCCACGGCGGCATGTGCCCGGCGAGGAGCTCGACACGAATCGATTCTCCCCACGGCACCGTGTCGTCGTAGGTGATCAACGACATCGGCGCCACACCGTCGGGCACGTGACATCGTGCACAACGATCCCGCAGGATCGGAAACACATCGTCGTTGTAAGTGAACGGCGACGTGATCGGTTTGTGCGCCCCGCCCGGTTCGACCGTCAAGATGAGGCCGAGGATGAAGAGTCCCAGGCCGCCGATGATGTGGCGTTTCCGATCCATGACCGTCACTGAAATGCCGTGAGGACGTCCGTCACGCCTGCAGCGAACGTCGAGTATGCGGCCTCGACCTGCTGCCGGTTTCCGACATCGCCCGCGGCGTCGAGCAGCCACGCACCGCGGACGACGCGTGCGAGCGCCGGCTCACCCGCGTCTCGCTTCACCGCCGCCAGATGCGCCAGGTGCGGCTCCAAGGCGATCGCGAGATCCTTGGCACGAAACGCGGGCACCCAGACTGCGCCAAAGTCGCCGCGTCCGATCAGATCGCGGACCTC
The DNA here is from genome assembly GCA_035649635.1 of Vicinamibacterales bacterium. Lineage (GTDB taxonomy): Bacteria > Acidobacteriota > Vicinamibacteria > Vicinamibacterales > UBA2999 > Gp6-AA40. The sequence continues at coordinate 17,752 of DASRJE010000198.1, forward strand.
AGCGTCCTTGCCTTTCAACTCGCTCAGGATCTCCGCCATCGAGGTCGGCACCGCCGCGTTGAGGCTTGTCTCAGGCGTGGGGGCCACCGGCGGCGCCGGCGTTCCTGGCAACGTGGCTGCGGCAGCAGGCGCCGTGGAGCTCGCCTTGGGCACTGACGTGGGGGCAGCGGGCTCCTTGGTGAGCGCATCGAACGTGAAGTCAAAGCGATGTTCGTCGGAATCGCTTCCGAAGCGGACCTTCGCTGTCATCTCCGCCGGGAGCGTTGCGGTATCGACTCGCGCTTCCAGGTACCCGCGATTTCGTGACATGCGCAAAGGAAACGCCGAGAGCTCCGTCGTCTTGCGCGTCGCGGAATCGAACGTTTCCTTGGTCACGATGCGGGCCTGGACTTCCTTCAATTTGTCAGCAGGAAGCGGACGACCGTAGTCGTCGTACACGTACAACCGGAACGCTCGCGCGGTCGGGTAGGCTCCCTCGATGTGATGCCAGTTGTCGGGAGCCATGAAGAACTGGCCACCATGCCGGGGATTGTGATTGCCGTGCGGCCGCAGCGCGCGCTGCTCGATGCGAGGCGATCCGTCGCTGCACAGTCCGGGCTCGAGGTGCGCGGCGTTGTCACCGCGGCAGGTCCACGTCATCGAGACCGTCACCGGTACCAACTGCCGCTGGCACAGCCGGCAGGTGCCGCGCTCGGTTTCGATCACCGCTGTATGGACGGGGCACATCCACGAGGAGTCGAGGCGCACCGGCGTAAGCGTCAGCTTACAGAGCGGGCAGACTCCAGGTCGATCCTCGAGGACATCCGGGTGATGGGCGCAGGTATATGAAAGCGGCGGAAGCTTCGGCGGCGCTGGCGTACGCCGCTGCTGTGCCGACAGCGCTGCTGCCAGCAGCATCAGCACGCAAAGGGCGCTCGCGATTCGGCGCATGCAAGCCTAATTATGTCTTTAGTAGCCCCTGAATCTCAGCCAATACCATCTCGGGCACGTCTTCCTGCAGGTTATGCCCGGCCGGAAGCGACTTGCCCGAAACCTTGGCTGCCCGCTCTCGCCAGATGGCCATGACGTCGTAGAGGTCGTGCATGGCGCCCTTTTCACCCCAGAGCACCAGCAGCGGACAGGCGATCTTCTTGTTCATGTCCGCTTCGTCGTGAGTCATGTCGATCGTGGCTCCGGCGCGGTAGTCCTCGCACATCGCGTGGATATTGGCCGGATCGCTGGAGGTCCGCAGGTACTCGATCTGGATCTCGTTGGTCGCGCGTGCCTTCTGCGCCTCGGTCTGCGCCTTCAGATCATTCTCTGGTGCCGGTGCCGGGCGGAGATAGTTGAACCAATGGAAGTAGCGCTGGACGAACTGGATCTTGAAATGCGTGTAGAGGTAGTGCGTCGGTACGATATCCAGCACGCCGGCGTGGGTCACCTTGTCGGCGTGATCGAGGGCCATTCTGTGCGTCACGCGACCGCCGCGATCGTGCCCGATGACGGGAAACTTCTGGAAGCCGAAGTGCTTCATCACCTCGACCTGATCGAGAGCCATGGCGCGCTTCGAATAGTTCGCGTGGTTCTCTCCGTCAGGAGGCTTGCTGCTGTCGCCGTACCCGCGAAGGTCGGGAACGACCACTGTCCGCGTGGCCGCAAGCTTCGGCGCCACCAGGCGCCACGAAACGTGCGACTGCGGTGCCCCATGCAACAGCAAAATGGGCGGACCCTGACCGCCGATGACCCCATTGATCTCGGCGCCGCTCGTCTGCACTTTGAACGACTTGAACCCGGGAAAGAAGCGTGTGGTGTCGCTCACGGTCTGTGCCTCGAGAGCCCTGCCGGCGCTGGCGGCGATACCGAGCGCGGCCATCTGGGTCAACCAGTCTCGACGGGACGTCGGGTGTGTCATATGGCGGTCATCGTAATGCAAAAGGCGGGGGCCAAACGCAGAAACGACCGCAAAATGTCGTCAAAGCGGCGGCAACTGGCTCCTCCAATCCGTTTGACGCTCGAACGCGTCCGCGACGCGCAGGATCGTCGCCTCATCGAACATCTTCCCGACGAACTGGAGGCCGACGGGCAAGCGATCCGTGCCCGCGGACTGCGGTGACTCAACCAGCCCGCACGGAACGCTGATGCCCGGGAGTCCGACGAGATTCACGCTGACGGTGAAAATGTCTGCCAGGTACATCTGCAAGGGGTCGTCGGTTTTCTCGCCCAGCCTGAACGGTGGAGTCGGGCTCGTCGGCATCACCACGACGTCGACTGACTCGAACGCCCGATCGTAGTCCTGCTTCAGCAGCGTCCGGACCTGCTGCGCCTTGAGGTAGAACGCGTCGTAGTAGCCGGCGCTCAGCACGTAGGTGCCAAGCATGATTCGTCGCTTCACCTCGGCACCGAATCCCTCATCCCTGGTCTTGCTGTACATCGTCTTCAGCCCGCGGCCGGACTCCGGCGACCGGTAGCCGTATTTCACGCCGTCATAGCGCGCGAGGTTCGAGCTCGCTTCAGCCGTACACACGAGGTAATAGACCGGGATCGCGTACTTCGCGTGTGGCAGATCGATGTCGACGAGCGTTGCCCCCGTGGCGCGAAGTGCCTCGAGGCTGGCATCGAACGCGCCGAGCACGCTCGCATCGACGCCCTCCGATACGAATGCTCTCGGAACACCGATCCGGACATTGGGTGTGCTGCCGTCGAGCGCTGCGATGAAGTCAGGCACCGCCTCGTGTGCGGCTGTCGAGTCCATCGGATCCGGGCCGGACAGAATCTGAAGCGCCAGTGCCGCGTCCCCGACGTCTCGCGTGATCGGGCCGATCTGGTCCAACGACGAGGCAAAGGCGAGCAGACCGTAGCGCGAGACGCGGCCGTAGGTCGGCTTCAACCCGGTGACGCCGCAGAACGACGCCGGCTGCCGGATCGATCCCCCGGTGTCGGATCCGAGCGCGAGCGGGACACAATACGCGGCGACCGCAGCCGCTGATCCGCCACTCGATCCACCAGGCGTTCGGCCAAGCGCCCACGGGTTGCGCACCGGACCGTATGCCGAGTTCTCGTTCGACGATCCCATCGCGAACTCATCGCAGTTCGTCTTGCCGACGATGACGGCACCGGCCTGTTCGAGCTTGGTGACGACGGTTGCATCGTAGGGAGGAACGAATGCATCAAGAATGCGCGACGATGCCGTCGTCCGCATGCCGCGCACGCACATGTTGTCCTTGACGGCAATCGGTACGCCGGCGAGGGGGCCGAGTGCCGTCCCCGCTGCATGGAGACGGTCGATCTGGGCCGCACGCTCGAGGGCGCGCTCGTCGGTGACGAGATTGAATGCGTTCAGGGAGGCATTGACGCGCGCGATTCGATCGAGCGCCTCGCGACAGACGTCCACGGCTGACACGCGTCCGGCCGCGATGTCATCGGCGATCGCGCGGGCGCTCGCGACGAGGGCACTCATCCGATGACCCGGGGAACGCGGAACAATCCGGCATCCGGCGCGCCGTCTGGAGCGTTGCGCAGCGCCTCGTCGACCCGGAGACACGGGCGCAGATCGTCGTCGCGCTCGGCCTCGTGCGCGTTGACGTGGGCGGTTGCGGCGACGCCGGTCGTGTCGATCGCCTGCAGTTGTTCGGCGTAGGAAAGAATGTCGGCCAACTGTTTCGTGAAGACGTGCTTTTCTTCTTCCGTCAGCTCGAGGCGGGCGAGCGCGGCAATGCGCTCGACGTCGGCAATCGTCAATGGCGTGGACACATGAGGGATGGTACCACGGCGACAACGTAGGGCCGTCGACCTTTGACAGTGATAGGCATTCGCCGGTCGGTCGGGTGTAGACTTCCTCGCGCAACAGGCCTGCCTGAATAAGCCCGCCGATGTGATGACGCTGCTTCGGTAAGCCGCACGCGACCATGAGTACCCCGTCTCCCATCAGGCGGTCGTCGGTAGCGGGACGCTGGTATCCGGGCGATCCGTCGCGTCTTGCCTCGGAAGTCGACACCTACCTTGCCCAAGCCGTGGTCGAGGCCACGCCGTCGCCGATTCGAGCGATCGTTGCGCCGCATGCCGGGCTGATGTACTCAGGCCCGGTCGCCGCCTACGCGTACAACGCTGCGCGCAGATCGCGACCCAAATCAATCGTGCTGGTTGGCCCGTCTCACTTCGTTTCGTTCGATGGTGTTTCGATTTGGCCGACCGGCGCATGGGAGACGCCATTTGGCTCCGTCGCAGTAGACGAGGAGCTGGCGCGCGCGATTGCCGAGGCATGGGACGCCATTGTGGTGCTCGAAGCTGCGCATGGACGAGAACACTCGCTCGAAATGCAACTGCCGTTTCTCGCGCACCTCATGCCGGGAGTCCCCATTGTGCCAATGGTGATGGGTCACCAGACGCGCAAGACGGCCTTCGCCTTGAGTCACGCCATCGTCGATGCCGTGCGTGCGACTGGAGAGGACATCCTGCTCGTGGCGAGCAGCGACCTCTCGCACTATGAAGATGCGCAGATTGCCGCGCAACTCGATGGAGTCGTGATTGAGCGCGTCGCCGCCCTGGACGCCGGCGGACTGATGCAGGCGCTCGAAGCCGAGCCACGGCACGCATGCGGCGGTGGGCCGATGGTGACGGTACTGGATGCCGCGGCGCGACTCGGTGCATCGGCGGCGAGTGTCCTGCGATACGCCGACTCTGGTGACGTCTCTGGCGACAAGTCGTCAGTCGTAGGCTACATGGCTGCCGCTATTTGGTAATCAGCCCGTCGTCGGCCTTGATTTCGCGACGAGGCCCCTTACTGATTACAGTATCTTCTGGCGCGCCCTGTGCGCCTCGCACCGGTATGCGGGTCTCAACCAGAACCACCCTTCACGCCATGGGACGCGTAGCGATCACGCCATGCTGACGCTGGAGATGCAGCGGCAATTGCTGGCGATTGCGCGAGACGCTCTCGAGGCACGCGTCCACGGCATACGCCGAATGGCCCCAATCACTCGAGGCCCGGCACAACCGGGGCAGGGTGCCTTCGTGACGATCTTCTGCAGGGGCGAGCTGCGCGGGTGTCTCGGACGGATCACGTCGGACCGACCGCTTCATGAGCTGATCGACCAGCTCGCACAGGAAGTCGCCGACTCCGACCCGCGATTCAGGGCGGTTCTGCCCGGCGAGTTGCCCGACATCAGTCTCGAAGTGTCGGTGCTGACGCCCGAACGCGAAATCACGTCAGTCGATGAGATCGAAATCGGCCGACACGGCCTCATCATCGAACAGGGATCGCGCCGCGGGCTGCTGCTGCCTCAGGTGCCCACTCAACACGAGTGGAACCGCGAGACGTTCGTCGCCCAAACCTGTCTCAAGGCGGGGCTGCCGTCGTACGCGTGGCGGCGGGGGGCGCGCATGTTCGTGTTTGAAGCCCAGGTGTTCGGCGAAGAGGGGGAAGGATCGATCAGTGGATAACGTGTGTCACACGCTCGTTGGCGCCGCGCTTGGCGAGGCGGGTCTCAAACGTGGCTCGCGTTTCAGCGCCACGGCGCTGATGATCTCGGCCAACATTCCCGATCTCGACGTCCTCATCTTTGCCACCAATACGCCGCCGGTATCGTTCCGGCGCGGATGGACGCATGGCATCGTGGCGCAGATCGCGTTGCCGATTCTCCTGACCGGTGTCCTCTGGCTGCTGGATCGGCGAAGGCCACGTGAACAAGATCGGACACCGCCCTTTCACGCCGGGTGGCTGTTGCTGCTTTCGTATGTCGGCGTGTACTCACATGTCTTCCTCGATTACTTGAACAACTACGGCGTGCGCCTGTTGACACCGTTCGACTGGCGCTGGTTCTACGGCGACGCTGTCTTCATCGTTGATCCCTGGCTCTGGCTGGTGCTCGGTGTGGGGGTCTGGCTCGCGCGCCGCCGGCGAGCGCCGGCCTCGTCCACGTATGCCCTTGTGATTGCGTCGCTCTACATTGCAACGATGCTGATTTCCGCCCGCGCGGCCCGCGGCATCGTCGATCGGCAGTGGACCGACGCGCATGGGGCTCCGCCTCACGCGCTCATGGTCGGCCCGGTGCCATTATCGCCACTGACGCGCGACGTGGTCGTCGATGCAGGAACCCATTACGAACGAGGCTCGTTTTCGTGGCCGGCGACACTCGACCTGAATGAGCACATTCCGAAGAACGACGATCGTCCCGAAGTCGCCGCGGCGCGAGAGGACCCTCGCATTCGCGCCATACTGGTCTGGTCTCGATTCCCGTTCTGGACGTTGGAGCCGGTTGAAGGCGGCACCCGCGTGACGGTGATCGACGCGCGCTTCATGGCGCGCGGGACGTTCTCGGCGTCAACCGTCGTGCCGGCGCGCCCGGGTTCGTCTGACTGAGGTCAGAGACGTTAGGCCACGTCTCCCTTTGTCTATTCCGGGTTCGTCGCCAGTTTCCGCTACGAGCATGACGAGACGTGGACGCGTTTCGATGAGATCGACGATCGCGACCGGCGCCGCGCCGAGATCCAGGGATTCGTCTCGAACCGCTTGCTGACCTCCGCAACCCCGTAGACCGTAGCCCGCGGCCCGTGTCAGACTTACGGCCTTTACGCACTGCCCGGCGGCCAGACCATCAGCCAGCCCGAGCAGAACATCGGCGTCACTTACGGCGATTAGTCGAGGGGGTCGCATCGTGAGCATCAACAATCGCTGGTTTCAGCTGGTCGCGTCGCTCATCGCGATGGTCATGATCGCCAACCTGCAGTATGCGTGGACGCTCTTCGTCGATCCAATGCAGAAGCAAACCGGCTGGGCGCTTTCAGAGATCCAGGCGGCGTTCGCCTTGTTCATCCTCTTCCAGACCTGGGTGCAGCCACTCGATGGCTGGCTGGTCGATCGCCTGGGGCCGCGCTGGTTCATCACCGCCGCCGGGGTGCTGTGCGGCCTGGGATGGGCCGGGATGGGATACGCCACGTCGCTGCCGATGCTCTACACGGCGTATTGCGCGGCCGGTATGGGCGCGGCATTTGTCTACAGCTGCTCGATCGGTTCGGCTCTCAAGTGGTTCAAGGACCGGCGCGGCCTGGCGGCCGGCATCATGGCTGCCGGTTTCGGCGGAGGGACAGCGCTCTTCATCCCTGTCATCCAGTCGCTGATTGCGTCGCGTGGATATCAAGCGACGTTTGTGGCCACCGGTTTATTCCAGGGACTCGTCATCCTCCTCGTCGCTCAGTTCTTGCGGCATCCTCCCGCCCAGGCGGCTACGGCGCCGGCCTCGACGACCGGAGCGCAAATTGGCAAGCGACAATTCACGACGCCCGAGATGCTGCGCACACCGCAGTTCTACATGATGTATCTCGCGTTCGTGTTGATGGCGACAGGCGGCCTGCTAGTGACAGCCAACGCGGGACCAATCGCGAGGTCATGGGGATTTTCGGCCGGTGTGCTGACGTTGGCAGCAACGCTCAGCCCCATTGCTAACGGCGCCAGCCGGGTCTTCTGGGGCGCGGCCTCGGATCGACTCGGTCGCGAAACAACGATGATTCTGACGTTCGTGCTGCAGGCGATCTGCCTGGCCTCGGTGGTCACCCTCGGTCAGCTTTCTGGCGCCTTGTTCGCAGCGACGCTCGTGGCCGTGTACTTCACCTGGGGGCAGGTCTATTCGTTGTTCCCGTCGACTTCCGCTGACTACTTCGGCACTGCCAATGCCACGTCCAACTACGCGCTGTTGTACACCGCAAAGGGGGTGGCTTCACTCATCGGCGGCTGGTTCGGCGCCGTGCTCTACGAGCAGTCCGGTAGTTGGGTGTCCGGCTTCTATGGAAGCGCGCTGATGGCCCTCATCGCAGCCGGCATCGCACTGAAGTTGCGGACCTCTTCAGTCGCGACGAAGCCCAAAGCTGCTGGTCTACCTGCTACTGCTTGATTCTGTTCATCCCAATCCGTCATCCCGACTTCCAAACGTTCATCTTCGTTGGGGTTGGGATGACAAACTAGACCCAGAACTTCCCAGAGCACCGTAAATGCGTCCATCGCGCGCGCGCGTCCTCCTCTTCGTCCTCGGCCTGAGCTGTGTCCTTGCGACGCCCACACGGGTTCAGGCCTGGGGCTACGATGCACACAAGTTCATTGTCGCGCGCGCCATTCGGCTGTTGCCGGACGAGTTGCGGCCGCTCTTCGAAGCCAATCGCACCATCGTCGTCGAGCACGCGATCGATCCGGACCTGTGGCGCGACAGCTTCAGTGCCGAGGAAGACCCGCATCACTACCTCGATTTCGACTGGGAGGGGTACGGGCCGTACCCGTTCGCGGGTCTGCCGCGCAACCTCGACGAAGCCATCAACAAGTTCGGGAAGGAACAGATCGACCGCAACGGCACGCTTCCCTGGCGGACCGAGGAGATGTACGGAAAGCTGAAAGAGGCCTTCATGGCCTACCGACGCCGCGGCTCCTTCGGGCGTTTCGACATCCTGTTCTACTCCTCGTGGCTGGGTCACTACATCAGTGACGCGCATGTCCCATTTCATGCCGTGGTCAACGCCGATGGTCAGTCGACAGGCCAGCGCGGAATCCACGCGCGCTTCGAAGCGTTGCTGTTCGAGCGATACGTCAACCAGTTGAAACTCTCGCCCAAACCGCTGCAGCCCATTCGTGCACCGCTGGATTTCACGTTCGACGCGCTGCTCGAGGGAACCAGGCTCGTGCCGACTGTGCTCGATGCCGATCGTGCTGCCATCGGCGATCGCGACGTCTACGACGATGCCTACTACCAGGCGTTCTACAAAGGCAGCCGTGCAGTGCTGGAACGACGTATCGACGAGTCGACAGCCGCTGTTGCCGCGATGATCACCGGCGCCTGGGAAGCCGCAGGAAAGCCGGCAGTGCCGGTTCGCATGCAGGACGTTCCGCAGCGCCGGCGACGTTAGCGACCTCTGATATCGTCATCTCAATGGACGTCTTCGTGATTCCGGTGGGCGCAGATCGCTACGTGCTGTACTACGAGCAGACGGCAGAGCCGGAGCCAGAAGACGAGCCAGCACAGACGGGCCTCATCGCGCGGTTCCAACGTCGATTCAGGGAACTCCTTCGCGAGGCAGAGGAGCAACGGCAGGAGCGAAAGGATCAGGCAGGCACATCGCAGTCGTGGACGCAGCGGATACAGGACCGGATGATGTCCTGGATCGCAAAACGCGTAGCCGAGCAGCGCCTGCTATGGAATCTTCGCAAGCAGGAGCACGTTGTCGCCGTACACCCCAGCGACATGACGTTCGACGCCGTCATGCCCCACGTTCATCAAGCATTGCAGCGCGATTACGAGCGCCATCGCAACTGGCTCATCGTCGATACCATCGGCCTGGTAGTCTCCGGACTCTTGGCCATCGTTCCCGGTCCCAACCTGCTGGCCTATTACTTCCTCTTCCGCGTTGGCGGCCATTGGCTGTCCATGCGAGGCGCGACGCAGGGACGGCGGCGCGTCCAATGGGAAGGGCGTCCGTGCGAACCAATCAACGCCCTTCGCGAGGCATTGCGGCGGCCGCGCCGGGAGCGCCACCAGTGCGTTCAGCAAGTCGCGGTGATGCTGCACCTTCGACACTTGCCGACCTTCTTCGAGCGTGTCACGGCAAAAGGCAACAGACAGCCGTAGACCGGGCCAAGACCCGCCCTACGGTAGCATTAGTCGAGTGAAGCTGAGAGAACTGGCGGAACGGCTGGAATGCCGGCTCGAGGGCGATGGCGAGCTCGACGTGACACGCGTGTCCGGTATCCAGGAAGCGCAACCTGGAGATGTGACGTTCCTGGCCAATCCGAAATACGAGAAGGCGTTGGCATCGACCAACGCGTCAGCCGTCATCCTCAAGGAGGATGCCCCAGCCGCGCGCTGCGCCATGTTGCGTGCGCGCGATCCCTACCTGGCGTTTGCGAGAGCCGTCGGTCTCTTTGCGCCCGTCTCCCTCCCCGCGCCCGGCGTTCACACGATGGCGGCGATTGCCGCGGATGCGCAATTGGGATCCGGCGTATCAGTTGGGCCATTCGTGGCGATCGGGGAAGGCGCCCGCATTGGCGACCGCACTGTGATTTACCCGAATGTCACGATCGGCGCCGGAGCCTGCATCGGCAGCGACTGCACGATCCATTCAAACGTGTCAGTTCGTGAGCGCTGCGTCGTTGGCAATCGCGTCATCCTGCAGAACGGTGTCGTCATCGGAGGCGACGGCTACGGCTTCGTGCGCCGCGGCGACGGCACGCACGAGAAGATTCCGCAAGTGGCCGAAGTGGTCATCGAAGACGATGTGGAACTTGGCGCCAATACGACGATCGATCGGCCAGCGGTTGGAGAGACGCGGGTCAAGGCCGGCGCCAAAATCGACAACCTCGTTCAGATTGCCCATGGAGTAACCGTCGGCCGAAATGTGCTGATGGCGGCACAAGTCGGCATCGCCGGCAGCACCGATATCGAAGACGATGTGGTCTTCGGTGGTCAGGTAGGTGTTGGCGGACACCTCACAATCGGGCGCGGCGCGATCGCCGTTGGACAGTCCGGCATAACCAACTCGCTCGACGCCGGCGCGTTCGTCGCCGGCTATCCCGCCATCGACAGCCGTGAGTGGCGCAAGGCCTCCGTCCTTTTCCGTCGGCTGCCTGAGATGAAGCGACGAATCGAGCAGCTCGAAGCGCGCGTTGCAGAGTTGACGCGCTCTCTCTCCCAACCCGAAAGGTCATCCGAGTGAACCACGTCGTTCGTAGAGAGCACTGCGCCGCGATGGCGCTGCTGATGGTGGTGTGCGCGGCCCCGGCGCGCGCGCAGACGGAACAACCCACTGAATCAACGCGTAACGTGGAGTTCATGCCACGCACCGCGTTTCATTTGGCCGCGGAGTATCTTGCCGACGAGGACCCGCGCTACGTCTGGGACGCCGACTTCGGGGGAGAGCTCGATGTCGTCGACTACGGCTCGGGCCGCTTCACCTTTGTCGGGAACTATCAGGTTGTCCTCGGCGAAGAGATTCGTTCCTTCGATCCCAACCAGGGCAACTACATCCTGGCGGGCTTCGTCTCAGCTCGCATCCGCGGCCTGGAGGTCGCCGGCCAGTTGTATCACCAGTCGCGTCATCTCGCGGATCGACCTAAAGAGGAGGCCGTCGATTGGAACATGCTGGGGGGCCGAGTGTTGCGCGGATTCGCCTACCGCCAGGCCACATTTGACGCTCGTGCCGATGTTCGCGGTGTGTTCATGAAGACAACGGTCGACTATTCGTGGGAACTCGACGCTGGCGTGCGCAGCGACGTGAAGGTTCGCCCACAAGTCGGGCTGTTGGCCACGGTCGACGTCCGATACCTTGGTGTGGATGGCAGTCGCGATCGGGGCAATCAGACCGGCTACAGAGTCGAAGGCGGCGTTCGATTCGAAGGGCGTGCAGGTGCGATCGAGGTGTTCGTGGGTGGCGAGCGCCGCATTGACCCGTATCCGGTCGAGGTTGGGGTTGCTCAATGGGTAAATGCAGGCTTTCGCCTGCTAAGCCGCTAATCAAGGAAGGGCCCTTCGCCTTTCGAGGTGAGCGAAGGACCTTCGCCTTTCGCGGTGAGCGAAGGACCTTCGCCTTTCGAGGTGAGCGAAGGGCCTTCGCCTTTCTTGGCGGGCGAAGGCTGGACGATAATTGACGAGTATGCGCCTCCGGAATCATTCGACGTGGCTTGCCGACTGCGCGCTGGCAGCCATTCTTACGGTGGCGCTTGCGCCGTTGCAGGCAGCCGTCCACCCCCCGAAACTCCAGTATCAGATCACTACTCTCGGAAATGGTCTCCGCGTGATCCTGTCGGAGGATCACTCGACGCCGATCGTGCACGTGTCGGTGACCTACCACGTTGGCTCGAAGAACGAACGCGCCGGACGCACCGGCTTTGCTCATCTTTTCGAGCACATGATGTTCAAGGGTTCGAAGAACGTCGAGCCCGAATCACACACGTCGATCGTTGCCAGCGTCGGCGGCCGCAGCAACGCGTTCACCACCGAAGACGAGACGGTGTTCTGGCAGACGTTGCCGTCCCATTACCTGCCGCTGGCGTTGTGGCTCGAAGCCGATCGCATGGCGACGCTGAGGGTCGATGACGAAGCGTTTCGACGCGAGCGGGAGGTGGTGAAGGAGGAGCGTCGCATGCGAGTGGAGAACCAGCCGTACGGCCGCCTCTCCGAGATCATCTTCGACCACGCCTTCACGGTGCATCCATACAAGCACCCGACGATCGGCAGCATGGTCGATCTCGAGGCGGCTTCAATCGCCGACGTGCGTGAATTCCATCAGACCTACTACGTTCCCGAGAACGCCACTGTCACCATCGTCGGCGACTTCGAGGCGGAGCAGACGCTGCAGATGGTGAATCAGTACCTCGCCCGCGTTCCGAAAGCGAAGCGCCCGGTTCCACGCGACCTGCCGAAGGAACCTCCGCAGACGAAGGAACGCCGTGCCGTCGTGGAGGAAGCGTGGCCATTGCCGGCGGTTGTCGTCGCGTATCACATTACTTACGACGGTCATCCCGACGCGTATCCATTGCACATCGCGGCTAAGATCCTGTCCGACGGCCAGAGCGCACGAATTCCTCGTGAGCTCGTCTACAACAAGCGGCTCGCGCTGACGGCTTTCGGAAGCGGCAACATCATCGAGGATCCGAATCTCTTCTATGCGGTGGCGATCGTGCAGCCCGGCCAGACCCCTGAAGCCGCCGAGCGTGCGCTCATCGCCGAATTCGAGAAGATGGCACAGCAGCCGGTGACCGAAGGCGAGTTACAGCGCGCCAAGAACCAATGGTCGCGAGACTACATCGTCAGTCGTGAGTCGAATGAGGACAAGGCCAGGCACCTCGCGCACGCCGCCGTCATTCACAACGACATCACGACTGCCGACGGAGAATTCGAAATTTTCATGAACGTGACGCGAGACGATGTCCAGCGCGTGGCCAAGACTTACTTCACCCCGAATAATCGGGTGGTGCTGCATATCCTGCCGAAGGGAGGGTCGCGATGAAGCGGCTCTCGGCTCTCGGCATCGGGCTCTGGCTCCTTTCCGCATCGATTGCGGCTGCGCAGGCAGTCGAGTGGCCTACTGAGCGGGCCCCGCGGCCGCTGCCCGCACGTGAAGTGAAGTTCCCACCTTTCCAGGTGAAGACTCTTTCGAACGGGATGCAGGTCATCACGGTTGCGCACCACGAGCAGCCGGCAGTCACGATGCGCATGCTCGTCCGCGCGGGCGCCGCACAAGATCCCGAAGGCAAGGGTGGGCTGGCGGAGCTCGTCGCCAAGCTGCTCGACCAGGGTACGACCACGCGCAGTGCGCAGCAGATTGCCGACCAGATCGATTCAATTGGCGGCGCGATGGGCACCGGGTCTGGAACAGATCTGACCTTCGTCAACGTCGTCGTGATGAAGGATTCCTTCACCCTGGCGATGGATCTCGTTTCGGATGTGATTCGCCGCCCGGCATTTTCACCTGAGGAGATCGAGCGTCAGCGCGAGCAGGCGTTGTCGTCATTGCGCGTGAGCGCAGAGGATCCCGCCTACGTCGCCTCCATGTTGTTCGACCGCCTCGTGTATGGGTTTCACCCGTACGGCAAGCCGGGGAGTGGGACAACGCAGTCGCTGCAGCGCGTCACGCAGGACGATCTGCGGACGTTCCATCGTCAGTATTTCGTTCCCAACAACATGATTCTCGGGATCGTCGGCGACATTTCCAGTGAGGAGGCATTCGCCGCCGCCGAGAAAGTGTTTGGCGCGTGGCCGCGTGGGGAGGTGCCGGCGATCAGGCCGGTCGAACCCCCTCCTGCGACGAGGCGACTGGTCATCGTCGACAAACCAGATGCCGTGCAGACCGAGATTCGAGTCGGACAGATTGCGATCCCGCGCAAGCACTCGGACTACCTGGCGTTCGATGTCGCGGTGAAGATTCTTGGCGGTGAAGGAGCGAATCGGCTGCATCGCGTCCTGAGATCAGAGCGCGGTTTGACGTATGGAGCCGAAGCCGACACGCAGGCATTCAAGCAGGCGGGCGACTTCGTTGCGGAAACCAACACGCGAACCGAGACGACGGCTGAGACGTTGCGGCTGACAGTGGAGGAGATAGCCAGGTTGCAGCGTCAGCGCGTGTTCGAGCGCGAACTGGGGGATGCGCAAGCGTATCTGGCTGGCAGCTTTCCATTGACGATCGAGACTCCCAACGACATTGCTACCAGTGTCATCAACGCCGTCTTCTACGAGCTGCCGGTGGACGAGGTGGCTACCTACCGGGAGCGCGTCCAGGCGATCACGCCCGACGACATTCAGCGGGTCGCGAAGGAATATATCCGGCCCGACCGTCTGTCGATGGTGCTCGTTGGAAACGCCAAGGCCTTCGTCGCCAGCCTCCGCGAGGTCGGCTTCACTGAATACGACGTCATCGCGCTCGACGATCTCGATCTCATGTCCGCAACGCTGAAAAAGGAAACGCGATCTCCTTAGATGACCTGTCGTTCACGCTTCTGCCTTCTATCTTCCGACCCCTGGACGTGAATGTGAACCGAGAAGCGAGAGCCGAGGCGCTCGAACGATGAGGATCATGATCTCCTGCGGCGAAGCCTCAGGCGACATGTACGCGGGCGCGCTGGCGGCCGAACTTCGGCGGCGGGTCCCTGATGCTGAAATTTTTGGCTTTGGCGGTCCCCGGCTCCAGGCTGCGGGCGGTCGCCTGATCGGAGACTACGGCCCGTTTTCGGTCACCGGCCTGACTGAAGCGGTCAAAGTCGTTCCGCGCTCATTCGCGATGCTGCGGAAACTCGTCGACACCGCTCGCGATTTACGCCCTCACGTCTTCGTCGCGATTGACTTTCCGGATTTCAACTTCAAGCTCATGGCCGCGCTGCGTCGCCTGGGCATCCCGATCGTCTACTACGTCAGTCCGCAGCTCTGGGCATGGCGTCCAGGCCGGATGGACACGATGAAGGAGTACGTCGATCGGGTGCTCGTCATTTTCCCCTTCGAAGAGACGCTGTATCGACGGGCTGGCGTGAGTGTGCAGTTCGTCGGTCATCCGCTCGTCGACTTGATTCGCCCGAGCCAGACCCGCACCGACTTCCTTCACGACCGCGGTCTGCGCGTGGATGCGCCCACGGTGGCCCTGCTGCCCGGCAGTCGCCGGAATGAGCTGGAGCGCATCGCGCCCATCGTGACGCAAGCGGTCTCTCTGATTCGTGCCCGCGTGCCAGAGGCGCAGTTCGTTGTGGCGTGTGCGCCCAATATTCCCGATGCGATGTTTGCGCCGTTCGTTCACGCGCATCCTGACGGTCAGCTCATCCTGGTTCGCGATCGCGCAGATGACGTACTGGTGGCAAGCGACGTTGTAATTACCGCCTCGGGGACAGCAACAATCCAGTGTGCCCTGCACCAGAAGCCGATGGTCGTGGTTTACAGGGTCTCGCCGCTGACGTATCGGCTTGGGAAGCCATTCGTGCAGGTCGACACGTTCGCGATGCCCAACCTCGTCGCCGGAAGGCGCATCGTGCCCGAGTTGATTCAAGACGACTTCACGCCGGAGCGGACGGCTGAAGAAACCATCGCGCTTCTGACGGATGCCAACAAACGGGCGGAAATGCTGGCGGCGCTGGCGCAGGTGAAAGAGCAGCTGGGATCGCCAGGCGCCTCCGCGCGCGCGGCTGATACGGTGCTCGAGGTTGCGACGAGCGCGATGTCGAGTTGAAAGGGGATTCGTCGATGAACACGCGGAAAGTATGTGGAGGCCTGGCGCTGGTCGTGACCGCGTTCGTGCTCAAGGCCTCCGTCACTGCCATAGTTGTCGTGCCTGCGGAGTTCAGCGAAATGGTCTCCGCTTCGCAGACGATCGTTCATGGACGCGTCGTTGACGTGCGGTCATACGAGACCGCCGGCCGCAGGACGATCGAAAGCCTCGTCACCGTCCAGGTGGTCGAGGCGATCAAGGGACAGCCGGGCGCTACCGCCTATTTCAAGCTGCCAGGCGGTCAGGTCGGCCGCTATCGTCGCGTGATGGTCGGAGCACCGCACTGCGCACCCGGTGACGAACTCGTGCTCTTCCTGAAGGGGAGCGCGCCCGCCGTGCCAATGCCCTTCGGGCTCACGCAGGGTGTCTACCGCGTGAGCCGGGACGCGGCTGGACAGGCAACGGTGCTGCCGATAGTCAACGTCGACTCGAGTCGCGTGGTGCGCGGCGATCCCTCACGGCGTCCGCTCGAACTCGCCGCGTTCACCAACCTCGTGCGAACGATGGCGGGCTCACGGCCATGAACCGTCGTCAGGCACAAGCCTGGCTCGCGATCGCCATGCTCACGATGGCGCTGCCAGGGAACGCGAACGCCTACATCCATTTGGGTTCCGGCTTCGGCGGACAAACCAGACCAATTAAGTGGAACACGGCGAGCGTGCGTTGGTATGCCAACGACAGGATCACGGTTCCGGGCGTGTCTGCCTCCCAGTTTCAGAGTGAAGTCGCTCAGGCGTTCTCGACCTGGGAAAGCGTCTCGACCGCGACAATCGCGTTTCAATTTGCCGGCTTCACCTCCGCTCTGCCGTTTGATGACGACGGCCTCTCTGTCTTCGGGTTCGATAGCGAACCGGAAATGGATCGCGTGCTCGGCGCGACGACGTTCATCGTCGACATACTCACGGGTTCGATTGTCGAATCGGACGTCTTCTTCAATTCCATCTTCACGTGGTCGGTGGCAGCCGCCGGCGATTCCAGCAGGTTCGATTTGCGGTCGGTGGCGACACACGAGATCGGTCACTTCCTCGGCCTCGGACATTCGGCAATAGGAGAGACCGAGCCGAGACCGGATGGCGGGCGACGCGTGCTCGGGAGCGGGGCGGTGATGTTTCCCATCTCGCTCGGCCGCGGCGTAATCGCCGACCGTGTTCTTCAGCCGGACGATATTGCCGGCGCATCTGATCTCTATCCTGATGGCGACTTCCGGTCTGACACCGGCATCATCACGGGGCGAGTACGGTTGAACGGCGTCGCCGTCAATGGCGCGCACGTCGTTGCCTTCAATCCGCAAACGGGAGCGCTCATCGGAAACTTCTCTGGTCCTGATGGCACATTCCGGATCGCGGGGCTCACGCCAGGGCCGCACGTCATACGGGTCGAGCCCATTGACGACGCGGATATCGACAGCTTCCTCGAACCGGCGGGTGTGAACGTGAACTTCCAGGTCACGTTTCACGATCGGCTCATCATCGCGCCGCGCGGAGGAGCGAGCGAGAGCTTCGACGTCGCGGTTCGGCCCAAATGAGTCCGAAGCTCCTCTTGTTCGCGGCGCTGACGGCGGCTATCGGCAGTGTCGTCACTGTGCCTTCCGCGGCGGCACAGACCGTGTCTGAGCCGGTTGGCCGGGTCCAGGTCGGCGTCGGCTTTGGCTGGCTCGGCGGCGCCGTATTCGGTGAACAACCGGCGGATCTGCGGGCAGCGTCCGGCGGTCCTTATCGATTGTTCGAATCGGAGACCGATCTCGGTTCGACCGGATCCTTCGAAGCACGCGTGGGGATTCTGCTCTCGCGGCGTTTCGGAGTGGAGGGGCGGGTCGCCATCAGCAAGCCGGAGTTCCGCACCGTCGTCACCAGCGACGCCGAAGCCGCGGGCTCATTCACGACAGCTGAGAACATCGATCACTATGATTTCGACGGCGGCGTTGTCTTCCGTTTGGCCGAGTGGGGCAGTGTGACCCCCTTTGCGTCAGCCGGTGCTGGATACGTGCGACAGCTTCACGAAGGGCAGGCGCTCGTCGAGACCGGACACCTCTTCTATGTTGGTGGTGGCTTCACGTTTCCGCTTGTCTCACGGCCGCAGGGATTTATCCGCGCCGTCGGCATCCGAACCGATCTTCGGCTGAACCTGCTCTACCTCGATCTCGATGAGGAAAGTCGACAGCAGGGAAGTGTCTCTGGCAGCTTCGTGTTCACGTTCTAGACCTCGTATCTGATTGGCACGCGGTTCCTCGGAGCAGAAAGCGCGCGGAGAGAGCAGAGGGCCCGGGGTAAAACAAAACGCAGGGATCGCCGAGGAGCAGAGGCACGCGGAGAGGAAGCTGCCACGCGTGGCAGCTCTCTGCGACCCTCCGCCCCTCAGCGTTCCCTGCGTTGAGCTTTGCTCCGTGCACTCTGCCTCCATGGCGAACACCTCGCGTTCGAAATTACGGCAGCGGCACTGTCCGGCTCGAGGTACCGAGAGGTATCATCGAGGATCATGGCCACTGTAAACAGTTTCAATACGCGCACTGAGATCCGCGTCGACGGACAACCGGTGCAGATATTCAGTTTGCCCGCGCTCGAGAAGGCAGGTTTTCCCGGTGTGTCGCGGCTCCCGTACTCGATGAAAGTTCTGCTCGAAAACCTCCTGCGCCGCGAGGATGGCGCGTTCGTGAAGGCGGACGACATCCGCGCGCTCGCGCAATGGAATGCGACAGCGAACGTCGACAAAGAAATCTCGTTCATGCCGGCGCGCGTGCTCCTGCAGGACTTCACCGGCGTGCCTTGTGTCGTCGATCTGGCAGCCATGCGGGATGCCGTCATCGAGCTCAAGGGCAACGCGGATCGCGTCAACCCGTTGCAGCCGGTCGAACTCGTTATCGATCACTCAGTGCAGGTGGACTATTTCGGACGCCCGGATGCCTTCGCGCTGAATGCCGAACTCGAATTCTCGCGCAACCGGGAGCGTTACGCCTTCCTGCGGTGGGGCCAGCGCGCGTTCAATAACTTCAAGGTCGTTCCGCCTGATACCGGCATCGTGCACCAGGTGAACATCGAGCATCTGGCCCGCGTGGTGTTCTCGCAAACGGTCGATGGTGTGACGCTCGCGTATCCGGATACGCTCGTCGGCACCGACTCGCACACCACCATGGTCAATGGGCTCGGGGTGGTCGGTTGGGGCGTCGGCGGGATCGAAGCCGAGGCTGCGATGCTCGGTCAGCCCAGCTCAATGCTGATCCCCAAGGTCGTCGGGTTCCGGCTCACTGGAGCGATGCCCAGGGGGACGACGGCCACCGATCTCGTGTTGACGATCACCGAGATTCTTCGCAAGCATGGCGTGGTCGGCACCTTCGTGGAGTTCTACGGCGAAGGGCTCAGCTCGTTGACCATCGCCGACCGCGCCACGCTCGGCAACATGTGTCCCGAGTATGGTGCCACCGTCGCCATCTTCCCGATCGACGACATGACGCTCGACTACTTGAGATTGACCGGGCGCGACGCAGCGCAGGTCGCTCTCGTCGAGCAGTACGCGAAGGCGCAGGGACTGTTTCGAACTGCTGGCGCTCCCGACGCCGTCTACTCCGAAGTCGTCAATTTCGATCTCAGCTCCGTGGAACCGAGCCTGGCGGGCCCGAAGCGCCCGCAGGATCGGGTCTCGTTGTCGAGGGCCAAGACGGCGTTTCAGTCAGCGCTCCCTGCGATGCAGGTTCCAGCGAAGGGCGGTTCGGGTGCTGCGGCCTCAGCGAAGTCGGCCGTGGCGCTTGCTGATCCCGCGGTGGACGTTCTCGATCACGGCGCGGTCGTCATTGCGGCGATCACGAGCTGCACCAATACGTCCAATCCCAGCGTCATGATCGGGGCCGGGTTGCTGGCGAAGAAAGCTGTCGAGAAGGGTCTGACCCGCCGGCCATGGGTCAAGAGCAGTCTGGCGCCGGGCTCGAAGGTTGTGACGGAGTACCTCAACGCCGCTGGGCTGACGCCATACCTGGACGCGCTCGGATTCAACCTCGTCGGCTACGGCTGCACGACCTGCATCGGCAATAGCGGACCGCTACCGGACGAGATTTCGGCGGCAGTGCGCGAGAAGGGACTCGTCGTCTGCTCGGTGCTGAGTGGAAACCGCAACTTCGAAGGCCGCATCCAACAGGATGTTCGCGCGAACTATCTCGCGTCGCCTCCACTCGTGGTCGCGTACGCACTGGCTGGTTGGATCACGACCGACATCACGACCGAGCCACTCGGACACGACGCGGCCGGCAAGCCGGTGTACCTGGCGGACGTCTGGCCGACCGAACAAGAAATCCAGCAGACGATGCTCAAGGCGGTGACGGCGGACATGTTCCGGCGCAGCTATGCCGACGTGTTCCGCGGCGATGAGCGCTGGCAGGAGCTTACTGTGGCGGAAGGCAGCCGCTTCGCATGGGATCCCGATTCCACCTATGTCCGCAAGCCGACGTTCCTCGAAGGCATGACGATGGAGGCGGCGCCTCCGCGGGATATCGGTGGCGCCCGCGTGCTCGCCATCCTCGGCGACAGCGTGACGACCGACCACATCTCGCCTGCCGGATCGATCAAGGCCGACAGCCCTGCGGGGAAGTATCTGATCGAGAAGGGCGTCAAGCCCGCGGACTTCAATTCCTACGGCGCGCGTCGCGGCAATCACGAAGTGATGATGCGTGGCACGTTCGCAAACGTGCGGCTGCGCAACCAGATGGCGCCCGGCACTGAAGGCGGATGGACACGCTACCAGCCGAGCGGCGAACAGATGACGATCTACGACGCGTCGGTGAAATATCAGCAGGCTGCTGTGCCGCTGCTTGTGATCGCGGGCAAGGAATACGGGTCGGGATCGTCGCGCGATTGGGCGGCGAAGGGAACCTTCCTCCTCGGCGTCAAGGCGGTGATCGCCGAGTCGTTCGAGCGCATCCATCGGAGCAATCTCGTGAACATGGGTGTGCTGCCGCTCCAGTTCAAGACCGGTGAGACGGCCGCGTCGCTGAAGCTGACCGGCACGGAAGAGTTTACGTTGCGCGGAGTGTCGGACGGGCTCAAGCCGCGCGGTGACGTTCGCGTGGTTGCGAAAACCGCCGATGGATCGACGTGCGAGTTCGCCGCCACATGCCGCATCGATACGCCAGAGGAGCTGGTCGCTTTCAGGCATGGAGGCATACTGCCTTATGTTGTGAGGCAATTAGTTAGTAGACAGTAGGTCAAAGGTCAAAAGTCAAAGGTCAAAAGTCAGGTCAAACGTACGAGGTACTAGGTACCAGGTCCGAAGTGCAAGGAGCGAAGTTTAAGGGGCGACGTGCAAGGGGCGAGGTGAAAGATGTCAGGCTCGAGGTTCACGTTGATTCGTTGGACGAGTGCCGTGGCTTTGATCGCAGCGTCGAGCGGCATGCCAGTGGTTGCTCAGTACCGCAACGGGCAGGCGCGGCCTCAGTCCGCTGCCACGAGGCCGGGACCGCCGAGAGCGCCCGCCGGTGACGGGACAATCCGAGAGCGAGCGACGCTGAGGCCGAGACCGATCAGTCCTTCGCTTGGAATACCGCTCCGGCGGCCGTACTTTCCCGTCTTCCCGCTGATGTGGGGCTGGGGAACGCTGCCCTTCTACTATGACTCCGTGAATGCGCCGATCGCGCTGGAGGAGGGTGCTACCGGCGGAATACAACTGGATGTGCAGCCGTGGCGCGCGTCTGTGTTCGTCGATGGCGTCTATGCCGGCCGTGTCAGCGACTTCAATGGCTACTACAAGCATCTCGATGTTGTCGCCGGGTCGCATCAGATCGTAATCGTCGAGCCGGGCTATCAGCCACTGGTCATCGCGGCAGACGTCATACCCGGAAGGACCATCACGTATCGCGAGACCCTGCACCCGTAGGGACTGTTTGTAGAGCGGGGCTCGAGCCCCCGGTCTCATGCTCGGCGCAGGCTGCCCTTCGACCCTGCTCAGGGCACCCCGAGCCTAGTCGAGGGGTGTACGCCTGCGCTCTCCGGAACGCGAGAGCCATCAGTCCGCTCTCAACACCACGCTCGGATTCACGCGCGACGCGCGCCAGGCAGGAAGCCAGCAGGCGAACGCGGCTATCAAGAGGATCGCCGCGATCACTGTTCCCAGCGTCGCAGGATCGGTCGGCTGAATCCCGAAGAGCAACGACGAGATCAGCCTGTTCACTCCCATCGCGCCGGCAAGGCCAAGCGCGATGCCCACGCCGGTGACGATGAGTCCCTGTTTCATGATCTGGGCAAGCACCGTGGACTGATGTGCGCCGAGCGCCATGCGGATTCCAATCTCGCGTTGGCGCTCCGCCACCATGTAGGAGAGCACACCGTAGGTACCGATTGCCGCGAGCAGCAGTGCCAGCCCGGCGAAGGCCGTCAATAACTGAGCGAGCAATCGCGGCCGCCGGATCGATTCGGTGAACACGTTCTCCATTTCGCGAAGTCGCACGACAGGGACCGCGCGGTCGGCGTCGCGGACGACGCGCTCGATTGTTTGCGACAGCGCCGCTGGCGGAAGCGTCGTTCGTAGCGCGATATTCATCGTCAGCGGCGCCTGCGTCCGCGGAGGCGGGAGCGCCGCCGTTTGTTCAACGAAGAAATAGAACTCGGTGCCCGTGTCCTGATCGATACCCCCCTGTTTCACGTCCTTGGCCACGCCGATCACGGTGAACCAGGGGACCTGGTCACCGCAGCACGGGCGCAGGCGTTGTCCGACCGGATTCAGGTCCTTCCAGAAGGTCTTGACCAGGCGCTCGTTGACGACGGCCACCATGCCGGAGGAGGCGGCATCGGCGGGTTGAAAGCTGCGACCCTGCACGATCGGGATGCCCATCGTCTCGAAGTAGTCGGACATCACGTTCTGGTAGTAGTCGACGTTCTCGTACGGTCCTTCCGGCGGGGCGGTGTAGTTGTCGATCTCCGTGTCGTTCGCATTGAGCGGGCGATTGGGTGGCAACCCCGACATCGCGCTCGCGGCTTGTATGCCGGGAACGGCGCGTAGCGTCTCGAGGATGTTGCGGTATGTCTGCCCACGACTGGTCGGTTCGGATGTCGCTTGTGGCAGCGTGATCGCGAACGTCACCACGCGTGAAGGATCGAAACCGGCATCGACCTTCATGAGGTTGTACACGGTGCGCACCAGCAGTCCGGCGCCGATAACGACCATGACCGCGAGTGCGACCTCCGCGGCGACCAGCGAGCGTCGAATGTAGTGACGCGCGGACCCGGTAGCGCCCTTTGCTCCGCCTTCTTTGAGCGCCGTGACCAGACCGCCTGCGCGGGTCAGCGCGAGGGGCGCCAGCCCGAAGATGATGCCACTGGCCACAGCAATGCCCAGCGTGAACAGCAGGACCATCGGATCGACGGCGACTTCACCGGTTCTCGGCAGGCTGGTTGGATACGCGCTCACCAGCGCTCGCACCCCGATGCGCGCGAGCAGCACGCCAAGTGCGCCGCCCACGAGCGACAGCAGCAGGCTTTCGGTCATGAACTTGCGCACGAGCCTGCCGCGGCTTGCGCCCAGCGCGGTGAGCACGGCGAACTCACGCTGACGCGTCTCGGCGCGCGCAAGCAGGAGATTCGCGAGATTGGCGCAGGCGATGAGCAGCACGAGCCCGACCGCCGCCTGCAGCACCCAGATCGATCGGCTGGCGCCGCCGAGCATCTCGTCGGCCAGTGGTTTCATCTGCAGAATGTGGCCGTTGTTGCCCTTCAAGGGCGTGAAGATGTGACCGCCGACGTTCGGAGCCGGCTTGATCCCGACACGATCGCCCCACGTCTGGATCAGCGTGTCGAGTTCCGCCTGTGCCGCCGCCGGCGTGACACCATCCTTCAGGCGTCCAATCAAGTAGAGCGAGTGGTTGCCACGGTTCTGACGATTGGCGGGATTCAGTCCCAGCGGCATCCAGATCTCGGTGCGGTTGTCCATGACGTCGGCGCCGCGCGGCATGATGCCGATGATCTCGCGCCGCCGCCCGTCGACTTCGACCATCTGCCCGACGATGGGTCTTCCTCCGAACGCCGTTTGCCACAACTCGTATGACAGGATGGCGACCGGAGGCGGCACGAGCGCTCGCTGTCCGGGCCCTGGCGGAGGACCGCTCACGTCCGTCTCTCCCTTGCGAAACAAACGCCCCTCTACCGGCTGCAGACCGAGGGCATTCAGCAGATGTTCGTCGACGGCAGCGGAGCGAGCGCGCACAGGCCGATCGCCCGCGGTCAGGTTCACTTCGCCGGTCGCGAAAGCCCCGACCGCCGCAAACGATTGATTGAGCTCCCGGAACTCCATGTATTCGGGGGGCGAGACCCAGAACTGCAGAAACCCGAGCGAGGGGAACTGAGTAGTCAGGTACATCAACTGTTCCGGCTTCGGGTACCCGAGCGGCCGGAGCAGCACGCCATTCACGATGGAGAAAATCGCCGTGTTAGCGCCGATGCCAAGCGCGAGCGTCAGCAGCGCGACGGCCGTGAAGCCCGGCGTGCGCCGCAGTGACCGGACTGCCAGGCGAAGATCTTGGCGGATTGTTTCGAACATAGCTCTATCCGTGCTTTTTGACGTGAACGATCGCGCTGAAGTTCGTTCCGCGATGCATCTCAGGCTGTGGATGTGTTCTCCCTGACTGGAGGGGCTGCTTCGATCGACGCCACACGCATCTTGCGCACCGCGCCGTACGCCTGAACCGTCAACGCTGCAAGCGCGATGGTGGCAATCGTGGCCAGAACGAATGGGGCGTCGAGGCCCCCGTCCCACACGCGCGATGGTGGTGTCGCAGCGACTTGCCACTCTGGCCGTCCAGTCAACCACCATCGAGTGAGCACGACGACGTCACCGGCGCAATGCAACACAAGCGCCGGCAAAATGGAATCGGTAGCTCAGGTGAGGCCTCCGTACACTGCCGACACGGCAATGTAGTACGGCAGCATCAGCAAAACGTCCCTGGGATGATTGCCAAAGTGCAGCAAGCCGAAGAGTGTACCGTTCGCGAGAATAGCTACCGTCACACCGTAATTCCGCTCGATCATGCTTTGCATGTACCCGCGGAACGCCGCTTCCTCGGTGACGCCGGCAACAATAGATGCCATGACGAGCAGCAAGAAGCCCGTTACCAGCGGCACCTCAGGCGGCGTCGTGATTGGCGTCGACGAAGGAAGAGACACCAGGCGAGCCATGAGCGCGAGGAACGCGAGCAGGGCAGCAAACCCCACCAGGCCAGCGGTCAATGACGCGCCCCATACGGCTGGCGGTAGCCTGTTCGCTCGCAGATTCGCGCGACGGCCTGCGCGGGACGAGGATGAGCCCCAGTTGCCGCCGATGAACTGCCAATACGCGAACAGACAGATCGCCATCGGCACGATCGCCCAGGGAACGCTGGCGCCGACGCGGAGATTCCACGCGCCCAGTCCACTGATGCCGCCAAACCCCGCCCAGGGCAGATTGCCGGCGAGCAGTACGGCGACCGCAGTCGCAGCTGCTGCAAGAATCGTCGTCACGCTGGCAATGATGGTATATGACCTCGGAAGTTGGATTTGGGAATTGGCAGTTGGGAGTTGACAGATGCTTCACAGCTCTGGGCTCAGCGCTGAATCTGCAACAACTCCCGCGAGGCAAGCGGCGGTCGAACCGGAAGACTCTTCGCGTTCGAGGAACGGCGACCAAACTCACTTAGTATCGACTCGAGCACTGGGAGCATCATGCCGGCCCGCTTGGCTCGGATGATGAAGTCCCACAGCGGCTCGAACTTCTTCCATCCTGCCGCGTACGCAAAATGCCGCAGGCCGGCGAGCCAATCATCATGTGCTGACGCGCCGCGCGCGATCGATTGCCATCGATAGAACTCTTTGTAGGCCCATCGATAGCCATGTTCGAGTTGACCAGCCGAGAGTCGAGCCGGTTGAAAGACGGTGTGACGCGTATCGTAGAGATCCCAATCGTGAACGATCAGACGATTCTGTTCCGACATCCGACGATAGAGAGCCGTCCCCGGATACGGGGTCAGGATATGAAATGTCGCCGTCTCGATCCCGTGCTCGATCGCCCATTCGACTGTGCGCTCGAATACTGAACCGTCGTCGCCATCCATGCCAAAGACGAAGCTGCCATTGATCATCACGCCCAAATCGTGAAGGCGACGAATGGCCGCGGCGTAGTCGCGTTTGAGATTTTGATACTTCCGCTGTTCGGTGAGGTTTTCCGGGTTCAGCGTTTCGAAGCCGACGAACAGACTGCGGAGGCCGGCGTCGACCGCCCTCTCGAGGAGGTTGGGCGCGAGCACCGCATTGACCGTGCCGGCCGCTTGCCAGAGCCGCCCCATCCCACGCATGCCATCGAAGAGGGCGGAAGCGAAGCGACGGTCGCCGAACAGGTGATCATCGAGAAAGTACAAGTGACGGCCAGGCAGTCGTGCGATCTCCGCGAGCGCGGCATCAACGGACTGGGTGTAAAAGGATCGGCCGCCCTCGAAGAACGCCTCCTTGTAACAGAAGTCGCAGACGTGCGGACAGCCGCGTGAGACCACGATGGAGTTCGGGACGAGATACAGGCGCCGTTTGATCAGATCGCGACGAATCGGCGGGAGCTCTGCGAGCGTGCGAACCTGCGATCGATACAGTCGCTCGGGTTGACCGCGGCGCCAATCGACGAGGAACCGCGGCCAGGTATCCTCGCCGGGACCGATGAAGATCGTGTCGGCATGAGCGGCCGCTTCGTCGGGTAGCGATGTCACGTGCAGTCCGCCGAGCGCAACGTAAGCACCGCGCGCGCGATAGTGGTCGGCGAGTTTGTACGCCCGGTAGGCCGACGTAATGTAGACCTGGATCACGACGAGGTCGGGCGCGTCATTCAAGTCCAGCGTCTCGACATGCTCATCCTGGATCTCCACCTCGTCGTCACCGCCCAGGTATCCAGCCAGCGTGGCGAGGCCAAGCGGCGGAAACAGCGAGTATTTGACGGGGCGCCAGAACGGACCCGTCGCTTCGGTCAGGGCCGGGAGGATCATCTTGACCTTCACTGGGCCGCCTCCCCGATGAGGAGCACGGAGATGTCGCGCGCCCGCGGACCGTCGAGTTCGGTCAAGAACACGCGCTGCCAACGACCGAGCAGCAATCGTCCATCCACGACGTTGAGACAGGCCGACGAGCTGAGCACCAGTGCCCTGCAGTGTGATGAGCCATTCGGGCGTTCCCCCGGGTTGAGATTGACGGTCCGAATCGTCTCATCGTCATGCCGGTACGGCACGTCATCCGACGCCACCTTCCGAAGCACGCACTCGAAGTCGTCGAGCAGGAGCGGCTCACCCTCGTTGACGACGATGGCTGCGGTCGTGTGAAGGCTTTGGACGTTGAGGAAACCCGTGACAATCCGGGATTCGGCGACGAGCTCCTTGAGACTTGCCGTCAGGTCGATGAACTCCGTGTGCTGTTCGGTGACGATCCGGACCTTGGTGTGCCGGTAAATGAACGCGGGCGCGAGCGTTTCCATCGATAGCCTCCCTTCTCTGGAAGCATCGACCTTCGCGCGTTGAAAGTCCTCAGCAGCCAGTGAGCATTCGGTGAGATTCTCTTGAATAACTCCCAATTTCCGTTGGGAGTTGGAGTTGGGAGTTGGAGGGGGCAGGGGGGAGTTGATCAGGCGCGTCGCGTGAGACCGAGAGACAGTCCGATCCCAAACAGCGCTCCCTCGCCCGTTCCGATAAGCGCCGCGGTCAGAGGACCGAAGTCGGCTTCGCCCATGAGCCGGGCGATAGGAGTGAGCGCGGCTTGCGACCCCCGGGATGCCTGAGCAATGGCATGAATGGTTCCACCGACGAGGGGACGCCCGCCGAGCGTCAGCATCAGTGCCGCAAGCGCACACGCCGCTGCAGTAACGGCAACCACGGTCGCTCGTTTGCGCCCCCGGGGAGCCGCGAGCCCACCTTCCGCGCCTAACGTGCTCACGCTGTACCCCAGCCCGGCAGCCGCACCGATCGCCAGTCCTTCGAGTCCTCCACCAATCTCGACGTTCACGCCCACGAGTGTCGACAGGCTCCATCGACCCAGCCACTGGGCCACGAGACCGGCAAGGCCGCCGCCGAGCGCTGCACCGCAGGTCAGCGCCAGTACCCGGCGTGAGCGTGCGATCGATTCAGCCACTGACAATCCCGCACCCACACCCGCACCACCCGCGGCACCGCAACACCCGCCGATGACGGCGAGCACTGGAGCAAGATCGAGGGACGCGTTGCTCGACGGTGCGGCGGCGAGAATCAGACCGCCGACAGCGCCCGCTGCGACACCGGCAAGTCCGCCACCCACTGACGAGCCGAGCCATCGCGGCGCGGCGAACGCGGCTGCGCGACGCAGCCTGAGACCGACCAGTTCACGCGCGGTGGCGAATGGCGCAGGCTCTCCGAAGATCGGAACGGGCCCCGCCTCCGGTGTGTCCCAGCGCGTATCCCGCAGCAGAGCCCGGGCAAATTCGTGGCGGGGTCGAGTACCCAGCCGCTTCATCGCCTCCGACGTTCCGAGTGCGTGCAGCCGTTCGGCCGCTTCCCGTTGATCCTCTTCGTCAGTGGGACCGGCTGCGCGCGTGACCCTGTCGAGCAGCGGCTCGAACGGATCCGAGACGGCTTCCGGCACTACCGTCGTCGACTGAATGCTTGCCCGCTCATCCTGCCAATCGCCATCGTCCTCTTCTTCGATGACGTCTCCGAACACGAAACGGTAGCCATGACGAGAGACGGTGCGAACGAAGCGCGGCTCGCGCGAGTCGTCATCGAGCACGCGGCGGATGGTGCGGACGGCCTGGCTCAGGGCGCTGTCGGACACGATGACGTCGCTCCAGATGCGCTCGAAGATCTCCTTGCGATGCACCGCCTCGCTACGCCGTTCGATCAGGAACACCAGCAGGTCGAAATAACGGGGAATCAGCGGCAATTCGCGGCCGTTGCGAACAAGGATGCGTCGGCGCGGTGAGAGGACGAATTCGCTGAAACGATAACGCGGCACTTCCAATAGCTTAGGTCAAAGGTCAAAGGTCAAAAGTGAGCGCAAGAAACATCAAGTCAGCCGGCGGCATGCCCGGCTATGATCGCGGAACTGATGCCCTCGGCACTAGATCTGCTCCAAGTCGTGCGCCAGATTCGCCATCGACGCGCAGGCACGCTCGATCAACTGGCCGCGCGAGCGGGGTGGTCTTCGTTCCACCTGCATCGTGCATTCCGCGCGATGGTCCGCGAAACGCCCAAACAGTACACCCTTCGGTTGCAAATGCACCTGGCAGCGACCAGGCTCGTGTCGACGGACGACTCTATACTCGACATCGCCCTTGGCGTCGGGTTCAACAGCCACGAGGTATTCACTCGCGCGTTTCGTCGGCACTTCGGCGTCACGCCAGCCAGCTACAGGGCACGCGCGCTCGAGGGCGTATCGGCCGAAACGCGTACGCGTCACGTAGCGCTCATTCGGACTTCCGGGCCGTGCTTCGGCCTCTTTCACGTTTCCACGTCCGCCACTCGGAGAGCATCGATGCCCACGTTGTCGATCGAGCGTCGCGAGATCGCGCCGCAGCACATCCTGTTCGTCCGCCTGAAAGTCGCGCGCCACGAGCTTGCGTCCGCAATTGGAGAAGGCCTCGGCCAGGCGTTTCCATACTCACAACGAGTCGGGGTCGCGATCGCCGGCCGGCCATTCACTCGCTATCAGTCGACCGGGCCGGGACTCTATCGCATCGAGGTGGGTATGCCAGTGGCCACGGCGACGAGCGGCGAAAGCCGCGTCGAATCGGGCACACTGCCCGGCGGTCCGGTCGCTGTCGCTATACACGCCGGCTCCTACGACACGCTGACTGAAACCTACGCCGCGCTCGAGCGCTGGATCGAGGCCAAGGGTTATCGCACCGGCGGCGCGCCCTGGGAGTCGTACATCACGGATCCGGCTGATTTGCCCGATCCTGCGGACTGGCGTACGGAGGTGCTTTGGCCGCTTGAATCGTAGGCCAAAAGTCAAAGGTCAAAAGACAAAAGGCAAAAGGCAAAAGGATGTCAGGACCTCCTTGAAGAACTGGAATGAACATGAGCTCGACACCGGGTAATTGGGACCTTAGACCCAGGACCTGGTACCTGATACTTTTAGTACCTTTGACTCAACTTTTGACCTTTGACTCTTGACTTTTGACCTACGAGCTCCCGCCATCAAGGCCAAAGCGCGCGAGCTAGGATTCGACCTCTGCGGCATCGCCGCCGCCGAGCCCTACGCGGAGCTATCGTTCCTGCAGGAATGGTTGGACCGAGGCTATGCGGGCGAGATGGCGTGGATGGCCCGCACGCGCGATCGTCGAGCAGATGTTCGTAACGTCGTGCCAGGTGCGCGCAGCGTCATCGTCACCGCGACGCTCTACAACACCGATCGCCCGTACTCCGACGAACTGCCACCTGAGACCGCGCGCGTGTCCCGCTATGCGTGGGGCGACGACTATCACACGGTGATCAAGTCACGGCTCGATGCGTTGCTCGAGTGGATGCACGCCACCACTGACTCGGCCTTCGAGGCACGAGCCTACGTCGACACTGGCCCCGTGCAGGAGCGTGTCTACGCGCAATACGCCGGGCTTGGGTGGATCGGAAAGAACACCTGTTTCATTAATCGTGAGATTGGATCGTGGCTATTCCTTGGCGAGATCATTTGCACGCTGCCGCTCGAGCCTGATGCGCAGGGGCTCGAGCAGTGCGGCAGTTGCACACGCTGCCTCGAGGCGTGTCCGACCGGCGCGCTGGTCGAGCCTGGTGTATTGGATTCGAATCGCTGCCTGTCGTATCTGACGATCGAACTGCGATCGGCGATTCCAGAGACGCATCGCGCATCAATCGGCGGCCACGTCTACGGTTGCGACGTCTGCCAGGAGGTCTGTCCGTACAATCAGCCTGCTCCCACATCGCCCGACGCGCCCTGGCAGCCACGACAGGGACTCGACCTGCCACGCCTTGTCGACCTGTGGCGTCGACCGGACGACGATCTCCGGCGCTTGGTGAAGGGGAGCGCGATGACGCGCGCCAAGATCGCCGGCCTCAGGCGAAATCTCGCGGTTGCGATCGGCAACAGTGCGGACCGTCAGGCGATAGCGGCTCTGCAGGAAACCTCAGACGATTGTCCTTCCACGCAGGATCCGTTAGTGCGCGAGCATATCGAATGGGCATTGAACGGCGTCAGACGGTAGAGTGAACCGCCTCTACCCTGAAGCAGGTATCCCGTTCGGGTATCATCAGAACGACTGGACCGCTATGCGCGTAGTCTCGTCACGGTCTCTTTGTACCCGCATAGCGGTCGGGCGCGCGTAGCGCGCCAGGAGATACTGGCAACCAGCCGAGGGCCTTGCCGGATATCAAATCAAAGCCCTTGGCTGGTTGGAGGAGGACATGGCCCGACGCAGAGGCATGTGGTCCATTGCGGTCGTGATCGCGATGGTCGCACCCGCGCTTGCGCACCATTCGTTTGCCGTCTACGACCATACACGAACGATTACACTCAACGGCACTGTCACCAAGTTCCAGTGGACGAACCCGCACGGGTTCATCGAGATGGACGTCCCGCAGAGCGACGGAACCGTCAAGCACTACAGCGTCGAGCTCACTAGCATCAACATGATGCAGCGTGTCGGTTGGCGCTCGAACATGATCAAGGCCGGCGATAAGGTCAAGGTCGTTGCGGCTCCGCTGTTGAGTGGCGAGCCGGTGGGCCTGGGGCTGGAAGTGGTCCTGGCCGACGGTAAGACGATGGGGCTGCCCGTGCCGGCGATTGGCAGTTTCAAGCGAACGGATACGCAGCAGTGACGGACATGCGCGCGCTCAAAGCGTTGGTTGTCTCGAGCGGGCTGATCATTGCAGCGCAAGCTATCATCGCGCAGTCACAAACGGCGCCCGACATCACCGGGTCATGGCAACGCCAGGGGTTCACCGTCGGAGTGAAGCCCACCGGGCAAGCGGCCACAGCCGCCCCACCGCCAGCGCCGCCGCCACCGCTGAAGCCGGCCTTTCTCAAGGAATGGCAGGATCGGCTGAAAGTGATCCGTGAGGCTGACGCGAAGGGACAACCGATCGCCACCAACGCTGTCGCCTGTCTGCCCGATGGAATGCCGGGCATGATGACGGCCACGTTTCCGTTGGAGATCCTGCAGAGCCGCGGGCAGATCACTATCATCGAGGAGGCGTATACGCAGGTTCGTCGCATTCTGATGGATCGACCACAGAAAGCGCTCGACGATATCGAGCCGGGCTTCTTTGGTCATTCCGTTGGCCGTTGGGAAGGCGACACGCTCGTCGTCGACACCATCGGTGTGAAGGAGAACGTGCGCTACCAGAACGTCCCGCATTCGAAGGACATGCGAATCGCGGAGCGCATGCGACTGATCGCGCCCGATACGTTGTGGAATGAAATCACCATCACCGATCCGATCGTCTTCGAAAAGCCGTGGACGTTTACATTTGCGTATCAGCGGATGAAGGACTACACGCTGCTCGAATACATCTGTGAAGATAATCGGGAGTTTTCCGACGATCAGGGACGACAGAAGATTCGCGTCGATCCGCAGCCACGTTGACAAACCGAGAACTAGGCAGGGGGGTCGGCCGTCGAGAGGTTAGAGCCAAGAGTAAAATGGTCGTATGGCTGGCACCGCCCCCCTACTCCTCCTCTCGATGCCGCAGATGACGGATCCCAATTTTGCCAGGACCGTCGTGCTGCTGACCGACTACACCGCTGAAGACGGTGCCTTCGGGCTCGTCGTCAATCGTCAGATGAACGAGCCGGCCTGCGAGATTGTTCGGACCGAGCCACCCGTCCGCGTCGACCCCGATCTCCGGCTCTGGATCGGTGGTCCGGTTGATCCTCAGAGTACGTGGGTGCTGATGGCGGAAGCCCAAGGGCCTGACGAGGAGCAACGCGAAATCGTGCCTGGTCTGCTGCTCTCTGTCTCGCGATCTCTGACCCTGCAGTTGCTCCAGGAACCACCGTCGAGCCGAACGAAAGTCGTTGTCGGGTACGCCGGCTGGAGTCCGGGACAGCTCGAGAACGAAATTGCTTCATCTTCGTGGCTGACGACCAATGTCGATCCAGGGCTCATTTTCGGAGTGCCGCCCGATCAGATGTGGGAGGAGGCGATCCGTCGCCTTGGCGCCGAT
This sequence comes from Vicinamibacterales bacterium, assembly GCA_035649635.1. Taxonomy (GTDB): domain Bacteria; phylum Acidobacteriota; class Vicinamibacteria; order Vicinamibacterales; family UBA2999; genus Gp6-AA40. The sequence goes on from DASRJE010000198.1 coordinate 50,576, forward strand.
CCGGCAAACCTGCAGACAAGCTCAGGAGTGCATTAGTGCGCGGGCCGACGCGCGCTTCGACCGCTTTATGAAGAACACGACGCTTCTGCTTGCGACCTTGGCGGCCGTCGCCGGCGGGACAATGGGCTGCAGCAGAGAGACGCCACAACCAGCCGTGCAGACGACTCAGACAACAACCGATCCTGAAACCCAAAAGCTGCGGACGATGGCGGCGCGCTTTGCGCCGGTCGATCTGACGGCTGATGTCAGCAAACTGCCGGACAACGAGCGTCAGGCGCTTGGCAAGCTGGTCGCGGCAGCCAAGATATTCGATGGGCTGTTTCTGCGTCAGGTCTGGGAGGGCAACGAGACGATGCTGCTCGACCTGGCGCAAGACAACTCGCCGCTCGGTCTCGCCCGGCGGCATTACTTCGTGATCAACAAGGGTCCATGGTCGCGGCTCGATGAGAATCAGCCGTTCATCCCGGGCGCTCCGAAGAAGCCGGAACAGGCAAACTATTATCCCCCCGGCGCCACGAAGGCTGAAGTCGAGGCATGGTTCAAGACGCTCAGTGCCGCCGAGCGCGCACGCGCGACAGGCTTCTTCACGACGATTCGTCGCGGGCCTGACGGTAAGTTCATTGCAGTGCCGTACAGCCTTGAATATCAGGCGGAGGTCGCGCACGCGGCCGCACTTCTTCGCGAGGCGGCGGCGCTCACTACGCAGCCCACACTGAAGACCTTCCTCGAGAAACGCGCAGCCGCGCTTCTCAGCAACGACTACTACGACAGCGACGTCGCGTGGATGGAACTCGACGCCAGCATCGAGCCGACCATTGGTCCGTACGAGGTCTACGAGGACGAGTGGTTCAACTACAAGGCAGCGTTCGAATCGTTCATCACGCTTCGCGACGATGCGGAGACACAGAAGCTGATGCGGTTTGGATCGGAGCTGCAGGAGATTGAAAACAACCTGCCTATCGATCCGAAGTACCGCAATCCCAAGTTGGGCGCGCTCGCACCCATTCGCGTGGTCAACACGGTCTTCTCGTCGGGCGATGGCAATCGCGGCGTTCAGACAGCGGCGTTCAATCTGCCCAACGACGAGCGCGTGGTTGCCGAAAAAGGCTCCAAGCGCGTCATGCTCAAGAACAACCAGGAAGCGAAGTTCCGCACGGTGCTTCAGCCAATCACCCAGGTCGCGCTCGCCTCAGATGACAGGCAGCATGTGTCCTTCGATGCGTTTTTCACGCACATCCTCATGCACGAGCTGATGCACGGCCTCGGGCCACACAACATCACCGTCGGCGGGCGAGCGACGACGGTCCGGCAGGAATTCAAAGAGACCTACAGCACGATCGAAGAGGCCAAGGCCGACATCTCGGGACTGTTTGCGCTTCAGTACCTGGTCGATCATCAGAAACTGGACATGTCGCTCGATCAGACGATGTACGTGACTTACCTGGCATCGATGTTTCGATCGATTCGCTTCGGAATTACCGAGGCGCACGGTCGCGGCGTCGCGATCCAGCTCAACTACTTCCTCGACAACGGCGGAGTAACCGTCGCGCAGAACGGCACATTCGCCGTCAACCCCGAGCGGATCAAGCAGAACGTCGTCGATCTGACACGCGCCATCATGACGATGCAGGCAGTGGGTGATTACAACGCCGCCAGGCAGATGCTCGAAAAACTGGCTGTTGTCCGGCCTCAGACACAGGTTGTCCTCGACAAGCTCAAAGGCGTTCCCGTCGACATCGAACCGCGATTTGTGACGGCGGAGCAGCTGCTCATGCCTTCCAACGTGTCAACCCCCAGCTCCCGATAACATAGAAGGCCACGAAGAGTACGAGGCCCGCGAAGGGCAAGCGCCGACGCAATCAGTTGTACAATGTACAATCATGAACAGGCGCTACACTGTCGCTCGAGTCAGGCAACGTCTGTCCGATGCGCTCGATGAAGCGGAAAAGGGAATTCCAGTCATCATCGAGCGGCGCGGCACGAGGTTTCAGCTTTCCCTTGCCCCGCCGCGTAAAGCGCGATCAGTCACCCGTAAACCCACGATCGAAGTGCTCGACCCGGCCGTAGCTGCAGGGAACTGGAGTTGGGCCTGGACGAAGGAGGGCCTCCGGTTCAGGTCCAGGCGAGGCCGTTGATTCTTCTCGACACCCACGCGCTGATCTGGCTCGACCAGGCGCACCCGCGCGCCAACTCTTTGGCGCGTGGCGGGCGGCCGACGTATATCTCGCCAGCAACGCTCCTCGAGTTGCAGTTCTTGGAGGAGTCCGGTCGGCTTCGGTTGCCGAAGGGAAATCCGCAGGTGCTGGCCGTCGACGATCGCTGGGTGCTCGACGATCCGCCTGCGGCCTCATGGTTTGCAATTGCGCTCGAGCTGTCGTGGACGCGCGATCCCTTCGACCGCCTGATCGCCGCCCACGCCCGGCTGCGCGGCTGGCGGCTGGCCACCGCCGACGAGGTGCTGCTGAAGGGTTTGGGCGCGAGGCACACGGTCGAATTATGAGCGGGCGCCATCCAGGGCCCACGCCGGATGTATGCCTCCAAACCCAAACCCCGAATTCCAAATCCCGAATTCCCGAGTCCCGGTATAATCGCCTCGCTCAAGGAGGCTCCCGTGCGCAAGATGCTGACGAACGGCAGGTTTGTCCTCGTCCTGGTCGTGCTCACCGCGGCTGGTTTGCTCGTGGCGCGGGAGCTCGCAGGTCAAAACCGCAACGGCACACAGGCACCGTTTTTCGAGGTCGATCCACTCTGGCCCAAGCCGCTGCCCAATCACTGGGTCCTCGGATCGACGATCGGCGTTTCGGTCGACGAGCGCGATCACGTCTGGATCATTCACCGCGGCTCCGCGACGCTCGGCAACAACGAAAAAGGACTGGAGCTGAAACCGCCGACAGGCGAGTGCTGCGCAGCGGCGCCGCCAGTCCTCGAGTTCGATGCAGAAGGGAATCTCGTCGGCCACTGGGGTGGTCCCGGTGAAGGCTACGAGTGGCCCGCGTCCAATCACGGCATCACCATCGACCACAAGGGCAACGTCTGGATCGGCGGTAACGGCGATCAGGATTCGCAGGTGCTGAAGTTCACGAGAGACGGCAAGTTCCTTCTTCAAGTCGGCAAGTCGGGTGCACGTAAGGGACCGAACAACGAGAAAGGACAAGCGACATTCGTCGGCGGCAGCAATGATCAGGTTTCGTTCGGCCGCGTCGCGAAGATCTTCATCGACCCGGCTGCCAACGAGGCGTACCTGGCTGATGGTTACTTGAACAAGCGAGTCGCCATCATCGACGCCGACAGCGGGAAGCTGAAGCGGTACTGGGGTGCCTACGGGAACAAGCCGGATGACACGCCTCTTGGCCCGTACAAGCCGGAAGCGCCACCGGCGCAACAGTTCCGCAACCCGGTGCACTGCGCAGACCTCTCGAAGGACGGACTGGTATACGTGTGCGACCGGCAGAACAATCGCCTGCAGGTGTTCACGAAAGAAGGGAAGTTCGTGAAGGAAGCGTTCTACGCGAAGAACAGCCTGAGCGAAGGAGCAGTGTGGGACGTCGCCTTCTCGAAGGACGCCGCGCAGACCTACGTGTTCCTCGCCGACGGACGCAACATGAAGATTCGCGTCTTGCGGCGCGACACGCTCGAGGAGCTCACCAGCTTCGGCGACGGTGGCCGTCAGCCCGGCCAGTTCTACGCCGTGCACAGCATCGCGACCGATTCGAAAGGCAATCTGTATACGACCGAGACCTACGAGGGGAAACGCGTTCAGAAGTTCTCCTACAAGGGACTCAAGTCTGTCGCGAAGCGAGAACAGGGGACGGTGTGGCCTCGATGAACAAGCGAACGAAGACGACGCTCGAGATCCTGGTTGTTGTTGGGCTGATGGTGGCGGCTCCACCGGAGCCGCCTCCTCTCGATTTCGCCCCGGTACTTTCGGCGCAGACATCCACGCCCGTTGGCGAGTGGCGTACTTACGGCGCCACTCTTGCCAGCCATCGCTATTCACCACTCGATCAGATCACGGCGGCCAACTTCGGCACGCTCGACGTCGCATGGCGATTCAAGACGGACAATCTCGGACCGCGACCGGAATTCAACTTCCAGTCAACGCCGCTGATGGTCGGAGGCGTGCTGTATACGACGGCTGGCTCTCGACGAGCTGTCGTGGCGCTCGATGCCGCAACGGGTGAGATGAAGTGGATGCACAGCCTCGACGAGGGCAAGCGTGGGCAGGAAGCCCCGCGCCAGTTGTCGGGGCGCGGGCTGGCGTACTGGTCCGACGGCCGCTCGGCTCGAATCATCTACGTGACACCCGGCTATCAGATGATCGCCCTCGACGCGCAGACCGGTCAGCGCGTCACCTCGTTCGGCAGGGGCGGCATCGTCGACCTGAAGCTCGAAGACGATCAGGAGATGGATCCGATCACGGGTGACATCGGGCTCCATGCCGCACCGATCGTCGTGAAAGATACCGTCATCATCGGCGCCGCGCACACCGAGGGGAGCCGCCCCGTCAGCCGCCGCAACGACAAGGGCTACGTGCGCGGCTACGACGTCCGGACGGGAAAGCGGCTCTGGATCTTCCACACGATCCCTCGCCCTGGCGAGATGGGATACGACACGTGGGAGCAGGGCTCAGAGGAATACACGGGGAACAATGGCGTCTGGGGCCAGATGAGCGCCGACGAGGAGCTCGGCCTCGTGTTCCTGCCCACCGAGATGCCGACCGGCGATTACTTCGGCGGGCATCGTCCCGGCAAGAACCTGTTCAGCGACAGCCTCGTTGCGCTCGATCTGAAAACGGGCAAGCGCAAGTGGCATTACCAGTTCATCGAACATGACATCTGGGACTGGGATCTTCCGTGCGCGCCGATTATTGCCGACGTCACCATCGGCGGCCGGATGCGCAAGATCATCGCGCAGCCGAGCAAGCAAGGTTGGCTTTATGTCTTCGATCGCCTGACGGGTGAGCCGATCTGGCCGTTCGACGAGCGCAAAGTCGAAGCGTCGGACGTACCGACCGAGAAGGCGAATCCGACGCAGAAGTTCGTCGTCAAGCCGCCGGCATACGAAAGACAAGGCGTCGCGATCGACGACCTGATCGATTTCACACCGGAGCTTCGGGCGGAGGCGGTGAAGCTCGTCTCGCGATTCAAGATCGGTCCGATCTTCACGCCGCCGGTCGTCAGCAAGTTCGACGGGCCGCTTGGAACCCTCATGCTGCCTGCTGCGACGGGCGGAGCGAATTGGCAGGGGGGATCTTTCGATCCGGAGACCGGCGTCTTCTACATCTTCACCAACACCGAGGTCACGCCGCTCGGGCTCGTGCCGGGCAAGGATCGTCCGGGTGAGCCGTCGGATATGTTGTACGTTCGAGGACAGGCGAAGGATCCAGCCAACCCGAAGGCGGCCGACATCCCGACGACGGTGCAAGGGCTGCCGCTGATCAAGCCACCATACGGGCGCATCACGGCAATCGATCTGAAGCAGGGGGCGCTGCTCTGGCAGATCGCGCACGGCGAAACGCCCGACAACGTGCGCAATCATCCGCTGCTGAAAGGACTGACGATTCCGAGAACCGGGCGTCAGGGACGTATCGGTACTCTCGTCACCAAGACACTGCTCATCGCCGGCGAAGGCGGCTTCTTCACGCTTCCGGATGGACGACGCGGCGCGATGTTGCGTGCATACAACAAGAGCACGGGGCAGGAGGTCGGTTCGGTTTACATGCCGGCGCCGCAGACCGGGTCGCCGATGACCTATTCCCTCAATGGCGAACAGTACATCGTCGTGTCGATCAGCGGACCCGGATTCCCGGGTGAGCTGATTGCGTTCAAGCTGCCAAAAGCTTAGCCACGAAGATCACAAAGACTTGAGTTAGAACGTCAAAAGGCAGCCGTTGTCCAACATGGTCAGATTCGTAGTCTTCGTGACCTTCGTGTCCTTCGTGTGTGTCGTGGCGCCGAAGGCGCAAGAAAAGACATTTCCAGCGCCCGCCGTCGGCGTCTCGTCCGCCGGACTGCGTCAGACGTTCGCCAACTACTGGCAGTGGCGACTCGCTGATCGACCCGAGCTCGCGACGAGCGTTGGCAGATCCGAGCACAACGACCGGTGGACAGATTGGTCGAAGAGCGCGCGAGAGCGTCGGCGCGCCGCACGCCAGGAATTCCTGCAGCAAGTGATCTACGTCAGCCCCGGCAACCTCACGCTGGCCGAACACCTCAGCGCGGATCTCCTCGAGTACGAGTTGCGGACGGCGCTCGAGACGGAGACGTACGCAGATTTCGTCGAACGCGTGTCCCAGGTCGACGGTCTCCATAACGATGTGTTTCAAGTCATCGAGGGAATGCCCGCCCGGACGGTGCGCGACTTCGAGAACATCATCGCCAGGTTGCGAGCGCTTCCGGCCTACATCGATCAGTCGATCGATCTCGTGCGCGAGCAACTGGCTGCCGGCCTGGCGCAGCCGGTCATCGTCGTCAACCTGACGCTCGACCAGGTCGTGGCGCAGAGCAGCCTGCCGGTGGATGAATCACCACTCCTCGCGGCGTTCAGGGCGTTTCCAACCGAGATCGCGGCAGACGATCAGAGTCGCCTCCGTCGCCAGGCAAGGGCCGCCTACGAGCAGTCATTTGTACCGAGTTGGAAGCGGCTCGAGCAGTTCCTTCGCGAGGACTACCTGAAGCGTGCACGGCCATTGGTGGGTGTCGAAACGCTTCCCGACGGCGCGCGTGCGTACGCCGCGCTCATTCGGTCTTCCACGACGACGAGGATGCCCGCGAGCGAGATTCATCAACTTGGCCTGAAGGAAGTAGCGCGCATCGAAGGAGAAATGGCGCGGGTCGCGCAGGAGGCCGGCTTCTCGGGTAGCGCGACGGAGTATGAACGCCGGCTTGCAAACGATCCCGCGATGCACTTCTCGACCAAAGCGGAGATGCTGCAGTACGCGCGCGATGTTCTGGCTCGCGTCCAACCGCAGGTCCCGCGTCTCTTTCGACGCATGCCGCGCATGACCGTGGACGTGCGGCCTATTCCCTCAGATCGCGAGGCGTCACGATCATCGAGCTACACGGCGGGCACGGCCGATGGGACTCGGCCTGCCTGGTTCAACATGAACACGTACCGCCCGACGGATCAAATGAAGTACAGGACCGAGGCCCTCGTCCTGCACGAAACGGTTCCCGGGCATCACTTGCAAGTCGGGCTCGCGCGCGAGCTCCAGGGCGTGCCCGAGTTCCGAACGGTATTCCGGGCGCCGGTGTTTTCCGAAGGCTGGGGCTTGTATGCCGAATCGCTTGGGACTGAGCTCGGTGTTTACCGCGATGCCAGCACGAAATTCGGTCAACTGGCGAGCGAGCAGTTTCGCGCCGTGCGTCTCGTCGTCGATACCGGAATTCACTCGAGGGGGTGGTCACGCGATCGAGCCCGCGAGTACTTCGCGCAGCATGTTCCATCGCAGTCGCTCGCCGAAGTCGATCGCTACATCGCTCGGCCGGGTCAGGCGCTTGCCTACAAACTCGGCGAGCTGGAAATCGTCAGGCTGCGACGGAAGGCCGAGCAGGCGCTCGGCTCACGATTCGACGTCCGAGACTTCCACGACGCCGTGCTGCGCAATGGCTCCATGCCGCTCGACCTGCTCGAGCCGCAAGTCGACGCGTATATTGCCGCGGCGAAGGGCGCCAATTAGCTCGGATCCTGTTCCCTGCGTTCGGCGCGCCGCAGAGCACCCCGAGCATGTCGAGGGGCGGCCCGCCGGATTATTTCGCAATCGCACAAGAGTATGAGAAATAGTGGAATATGTTGTATTCTCCCATGCGGTACGGACTGGCCGAGGCAGGGTTGCGGCTGACACAGACCTGGGAGTTCCTGACGAAGAATTCAGAGACTCTTCAGGACCCTTTTTGTCGTATGTCGGCTAGGATTTCCTTCTAAGATCGGTTCTGTCAGGGGAGGAACCACGATATGAAGCGTTACCTGGTTGTTCTGGCTGTTGCAGCAGGGTCGTTGATTGCTGCGCAGGCGTACGCCCATCACTCCTTCGCGGCCACGTATCTTGAAGACCAGACCGTGCAGATTGAGGGCGAACTGGTGCAGTTCCTGTTCAGGAATCCGCACTCCTTCGTGCATGTCATGGTGAAGGAGAAGGATGGATCGATGGTGCGGTACGCCGTCGAGTGGGGCGGCGCTGGCCAGCTTGGCGGTCAGGGCGTTACCAGAGAGACGCTCAAGGCCGGCGACCACGTGATCATCTCGGGAAGCCCCGGTCGCAACCCCAAGGATCACCGCATTCGGATGGTGACGTTGCACCGCCCGAAGGACGGATTCGGCTGGGGCAAGAAGCCCGGCGAAGTCGTCGACTAACGTAAATTCAAAATCTCCAACTCCCAACTCCCAATCGCGATCTGGGAGTTGGTGTTTGGCAGTTGGAAGTTGACAGGATGACGAGCGGTTGAGCGTGTGAGCGTTCAACCGCTCGTGTCATTTGAGGCGGCCGACGGCGCCTTTGACCTGCTGTCCGTTCTCCGTTTCCGTCCACGCCAGGATTAATTCGTCGCCGGACCGGGTCATGCGCGGATAGCCGCTGACGCGCCCTGCGCCCGGCACGTCGAGCGCCGCCGAGCGCTGCCCTGACGCCGTGAGGCGGCGCACCTTGAACTGACTCTTTCCGTTTGCGAACTCGACCCAACTGGCGATGACCGAGCCATCGTCGAGCATCTCGATATCCACCCGTCCCAGCGACGCCTCATCGTCGAGCCGAATCGCGGTGCCCCACGTCTTGCCAGCATCCTGCGAGAAGGCGACGAAGGCGCGGCCGTTATCGTTGGGCGCGGAGAACCACACCGCCGCCACCTGACGGCCGCGCGCGCTCAACGAAGGACCGTTGATCGGACAGGCGTCGATCTTCCAGTTGTCGTCATGAAGCGAAAGTTCTGGCGTCCACTTTCCACCCTCGAGGCGCGATACCTTGATGTCGCGGATTTCCTCGGCGCTGCGATCCCGGAATGCCGTCAGGACGCCATCGGCCGTCATCACGGCCGCGGTCTGACAGCATTCGCAGACTCGTGCGTTGACGACGCTCTCGGCGCTCTGCTTCCAGTTCGGATCGAAGCTGGCGAAGTAGAGCGCCATCGATCCCCCAAGAGGGTCGGTGGTGTTGAGTTCCTGGTCACGGCCATCGAGCCACACCATCCCGAGTCCGCCGTCCGCAAGCTCGAGAAGCGAGACGAATCCGTGCTGCGTCTTCGTGCGATCGTGGTGCGGGGAGAAGGCCTTTGCCCACGTCTTGCCTTCATCGCGGGAGTAGGAAAGGTAGGTGTCGTAGGCTTCGATCGCCTCGTCGGTCGTTGGATACCAGTTGGCGACCAGCGTGCCGTTCTTCAGGCGAAGAACGGAAGGCACATCGGCAGCGGTGATGAACCAGTCCTTGCCAGTCGACACGGTCTGCGGCTGCGACCATGCTCCTGCCGTTCGTTCGGAGAATCGAAGCGTGGTGGCCTCGTCTTGATCGAGCCAGCTCAGAATGGCGCCCTTGGACGAGGAGGTGAGCTGCGGATGAGCACTGCCGGCCGTGGCCGGTAGCTCGAGAGCCGCGAACGTCACTCCCAGGTCGAGTGGCTGGTTGGCCGACTGCGCGGGCGAAGCCCCGCTCTCGGGCGACGTCCGATTGCATGCAGCGATCACAAGAAAAAGTGGCAGGCACCAGGCAAGTATCCGGCTGCGATTCATGAGCGCTCCTGGTAGGAGCATACATCGTGAGGACGGGTCTATACTGCCAGTCGGGGTTCGGGGATTCCGGCTGAGGAGCATGAATGTTTCCACGAGTTGTCATTGGCCTGATTGCGCTGATCGGGTGTGGTGTTGTCTTGCGCGCGCAGGACACACCGCGAATCTGGCAGGGTGTCTACACGACAGCTCAGGCTGACCGGGGAAAGGCCGTGTTCAACACGACCTGTTTGCGATGTCACGGGGAGGACCTTGCCGGCAATACGGCGCCCGCGCTCAAAGGCGATCGCTTCCAGAGCAGTTGGGGCGGCGACGTCATCGACAGCCTGTTCACCAAGGTGCGCGATACGATGCCGCCCAACTTCGGCACGATCCTGGACGATCAGGTGAAGCTGGACATCGTGACGTACATCCTCCAGACCAACGGTTTTCCCTCGGGTACGACCGAGCTCGTGGTCGGCAGCGCAGATCTGGCGACGACTCAGATTCTGAAAAAAGGTGAGCAGGCGACCGTTCAGAACTTCTCCCTCGTTCAGACCGTGGGATGCCTCGCGACTGGACCGAACAACACGTGGCTGCTGACGCGAACGGCTGAACCGATCGCGACACGCGATGATGTGCCTTCCGATCGCGGCCTGACCACGGCCGCGTCCAAGCCGCTCGGCACCAGGACATTTCGCCTGGTCAGTGTTGCGCCGTTCAAGCCGGAGTCGCACACCGGTCAAAAGGTGGAAGCGCGCGGCCTCATCTACAACGAACCGGGCGACGAGCGCATCAACCTCACGTCGCTGCGGGCGCTCGGTGGAAACTGCAGCGAGTAGTTAACTCTGGACTCGGGGCTCGGGACTCGGGGCGCTTTCCCCTCGCGTCCGCTTAATTGATCGAACAGGACCCCGGGCCGCGGGGATCGCCGCACGTCCCGCACGCGCCCATGGGTGACGATGCCGCACTGCTGGCGTTGCCATTCGTGTGAGCCGCAAACACCGACAGACGCCGCTGAAGTTCCTTCCCGTGGCACGATGGGCACTCGGGCGTGTCGTTGCCACGCACCAGCGCTTCGAACTCGTGATCACACTCTTTGCACGCATATTCGAACAAGGGCATGACTTCATTCTAACGCTGTCGGTGCGATCTCGGCCAATTCTTCTATCATCAGTGTCTTCCTGAGGGTACCGATGAAGACTCTGTCTCTATTCCTCCTGTGCGCATTCGCCGGCACGGCCTTCGCGCAGGTGGCGAACCCGCTCCGTCCAGACCAATCGGCATTTCGAGAGATCTTCCGGGAGCTGGTCGAAACTGATACGACGCTGTCGTCCGGTAGTTGCACACTCGCGGCCGAACGCATGGCGGCACGGCTCCGTGCGGCCGGGTTTACCAACAACCAGCTGACCCTCTTCGCCACGCCAGAGCATCCGAGGGAAGGCGGCCTGGTGGCGGTCTATCCCGGTACGTCGAAGACCGCTAAACCTCTCCTCCTCATTGCACACATCGACGTCGTCGAGGCTCGACGCGAAGATTGGGACCGGGACCCATTTACGCTTTTCGAGGAGAACGGCTACTTCTTCGCGCGCGGGACCGCCGACACGAAGGCATTGGCCGCCGTCTGGGTCGACACGCTTATTCGCTTCAAGCAGCAGGGGCACACGCCGGCTCGTACCGTCAAGATGGCGTTGACCTGTGGCGAGGAGACCAACGGCGCTTTCAACGGCATCGAATGGCTCGCTGCGAACCGGCGCGAGCTGATCGACGCCGAGTTCGCCCTTAACGAAGGCGGCGGCGACAGCGACGGGAAGGGCAAGGTGATCGGGCAGTCGGTCCAGGTTGGCGAGAAGACATTCGTCAACTTCCGGGTCGAAACGCGGAATCCTGGTGGACACAGTTCAGCGCCGGTGCGGGACAATGCGATCTACCAGTTGTCGCGGGCGCTGGTGAAGATCGACGAGCATGAATTCCCGTTGGAGATGACCGAGACCACGCAGCAATACTTCGCCGAGGCAGGCGCCGCGCGCAACGACGAGATCGGCAGGGCCATGGTCGCGCTGGCGGCCAATCCACGCGACAAGGCGTCCGAAGCGATCGTCAACACCGACCGTTTCCTGCATTCCAACCTGCGCACGACGTGTGTCGCGACGCTGCTCGACGCCGGGCATGCAGCCAATGCCCTGCCACAGCGCGCGAACGCCAACGTCAATTGCCGAATTTTCCCTGGCCATCCGATCGAAGAGATCCGTCGTGAACTGTCACAGGTGATCGGAGATCCGGGTGTGACCGTAACTGCGCTCCCGCCCGTGCGACCCTCACCCCCCGCTCCGCCGCTCCATGAGCACATCATCGGTCCGATGCAGAAGCTCGCTGCTAAGTACTGGCCCGGCATCCCTGTTATCCCGGCCATGGCCAACGGCTACACGGACGCGACCTTCCTTGGTGCAGTCGGGATACCGACCTACGGAGCGCCTGGCATCTGGACCGATCCCGATGGCAACGGCACGCACGGTCTCAACGAACGTATCGAAGTGCGCGCGGTCTACCTTGGCCGCGACTACCTGTACGACTTGGTCAGGACGTATGCGGACTGACCTGCTCCCAGGTGCGTGCCAGCCGGCACCGACAAGCGTCAGAACAATCGCACCGACAAAGATGGCTCCTCGCACCGACACGCGATAGTGAGATCGCACCGACAAACGTCAGTGAAGTCGCACCGATTGAGCGAAGCGGGTTCGCACCGACATTCGTAAGTCCCCAGTTATACTGAGGAGATGTCGCCTCACCGCAAGACCACACAGATTGCTAACCAGCTACGACGCAATGTCGCGATCATCGCGCACGTCGACCATGGCAAGACGACGCTCGTGGATGCGCTGTTGCGGCAGAGCGGGGCGTTCCGTGCCAATCAGCAGGTAGCCGATCGGGTGATGGACAACATCGACCTCGAGCGCGAGCGCGGCATCACGATCCTGGCGAAGAACACCGCCGTCCACTACAAGGACCTCCTGATCAACATCGTCGATACACCGGGTCACGCCGATTTCGGCGGGGAAGTCGAGCGGACGCTGTCGATGGTCGATGGCGTGATGCTGCTGGTGGATGCGTCGGAAGGGCCGCTGCCTCAGACCCGATTCGTGCTTCGCAAGGCGCTGGAGCGCGGTCTGCCGCCCATCGTGGTCCTCAACAAGATCGATCGCTCGGACGCGCGTCCCAAGGAAGTCCTCAACGAGGTCTACGACCTGTTCATCGACCTCGATGCGACCGAGGACCAGATTGAGTTCCCGGTCCTGTATACAAATGCGAAGGCGGGCGTGGCCACGGTCGATATCGCCGCGCCGGGGGAGAGCCTCCAGCCGCTCTTCGAGGCCATCGTCGACCACGTCCCTCCCCCGCGCGGCAATCCCGAGGCGCCGCTCCAGATGCTCGTGGCGAACCTGGACTCGAGCGATTACCTCGGACGAATTGCGATCGGCCGAATCTTCAACGGCGTGGTCCGGCTGAACGATCCTGTCGCGGTCCTCAAGCTGGATGGATCAGAGCAGCAGACCCGCGTGACCAAGTTGTTTGCATTCGATGGTCTGAAGCGAGTGGAGATTCAGCAGGCCGCGGCCGGCGACATCGTTTGCCTGGCCGGCATCGAGGACATCACGATCGGCGAGACGATTGCCGACCTCGAAAGTCGGATTCGCATCTCTCCCATTGCCATCGACGAACCGACCGTGTCGATGATCTTCGGCGTCAGCACGTCGCCGATGGCCGGGCGAGACGGTCAGTACGTGACGTCCCGCAATTTGCGTGATCGGCTCGCACGCGAATTACTCGGGAACGTGTCCGTGCGCGTCGAGGACACCGACTCTCCGGAGCAGATGAAAGTGATCGGGCGAGGAGAGCTGCAGCTCTCGATCCTGATCGAGATGATGCGACGTGAAGGGTATGAACTGCAGGTCTCACGCCCGGATATCGTCACCCGCGAGATCGATGGGGTGCGCCGGGAGCCGGTCGAAGACCTCGTCATCGATGTGCCGGAGGACTTCCAGGGTGTGGTGATTGCGCAAGTCGGCACCAGGCGGGGGATCCTGACCAAGATGGTCAATCACGGAAGCGGCCGTGTCAGGCTCGAGTTCCGCATCCCGACCCGGGGTCTCATCGGCTTCCGGTCGCAGTTCCTCACCGATACCAAGGGCACCGGGATCATGAATTATCTCTTTGCCGGCTGGGAGCCGTGGCACGGTGCGATTCCCGCTCGTTCGACCGGCGCGCTCGTGGCGGATCGGCAGGGAGTGGCGACGGCGTATGCGATCTACAACCTTCAGGAACGCGGCGAGATATTCGTCGAGCCCGGGACGACGGTCTACGAAGGGATGATCATCGGAGAGAACTCCCGGCCCAACGACATGGACGTCAACGTCACTAAGGAGAAGAAGCAGACGAACATGCGCGCCTCGACGGCCGACGAGGCGATCCGCCTGATTCCCCCCCGCCAACTGAGTCTCGAACAGGCGATTGAGTTCATCAACGATGACGAACTGGTCGAAGTGACGCCGCGGACAACACGGATTCGAAAACGTATCCTCGCGTCGAATATGCGTCCCAAGCGGGCCGACGACTGACCGACCGACGCGACACATTGCCGCTCACACTGACGAATTTGGGATTGCCGATGTCAATCCTTCGACACGACATTTTTTCGGATCTCAGCAGTTCCGCGAGTTGCCATGCAATTTCAGTAAGGACGTCCAGCCAATAGTGCGGGCACATTCCTTGCCCCTGTCACCACCGCAACACGAACTTGCTGGCGTGTTGCAGTCGGGATTCCGATAGCCCGATTGCCCAGGTTTCCAGCTGGCCATCACCGCACACCAAAGGAACGAGGAACCACACGATGCTGCTCGGAGCGATGTCGCTCTTCTCTCATGACCTGGCAATTGATCTGGGCACGGCCAACACCTGCGTCTTCGCACGCGGTTCGGGCATTGTCCTGAACGAACCGTCGATTGTCGCCGTGAACACGGTTAACGACCAGATTGAAGCCGTCGGAGTTGATGCCAAGGAAATGCTTGGCCGCACGCCCGGCAACATTACGGCCATCCGCCCAATGAAGGATGGCGTCATCGCCGACTTCGAGGCCGCCGAGAAGATGCTTGGCCACTTCATCAAGAAAGCGCATCGCCGCAAGAGCTTCGTTCGGCCGCGCGTCGTCATCGGTGTGCCCTCGGAGATCACGCAAGTGGAGCGTCGCGCCGTCAAGGACAGCGCGTATCGCGCCAAGGCCAGCGAAGTCCACCTGATCGAGGAAGCGATGGCAGCGGCCATCGGCGCCGGGCTGCCGATCACCGAAGCGTCGGGCAACATGATCGTGGACATCGGCGGCGGCACGACCGACATCGCCGTGATCTCGCTCGCCGGAATCGTCTATAGCAAGTCGGTTCGCGTGGCCGGCAACGCCATGGACGAGGCGATCTTCAATTACGTCAAAAAGGAGCACGATCTCCTCATTGGCGAGCGCACCGCGGAGCGGATCAAGATCGAACTCGGGTCGGCTTTTCCGCTGTCGCAGCGCAAGGAGATGGAAGTCAAGGGGCGGCACGTGCTCGAAGGCAAGCCGTGCACGATCACGATCAACGATCACCAGGTGCGAGAGGCGCTTGCCGAGCCCGTCCGGCTGATGATGCAGGCGGTTCGTGACGCGCTCGAACGCATTCCGCCCGAGCTGTCCGCTGATGTGTGCGACCGGGGAATCGTGCTGAGCGGCGGCGGCGCGCTGCTGCAGAATCTCGATGAGCGCCTGCGCCAGGAAACGGGACTGCCCGTTCAGGTCGCCGAGGATCCGCTGTCGGCTGTCGTGCTCGGCGCCGGCAAGATGCTCTCGGACTTCAATCTGCTTCGCAAGATCTCGATCGATTGAGATTATCCGCACCGTAGGGCGGGTCTTGCTTTTTAGACCCGCCGGGTCCAAAGACCAGGACCCGGCCTACGTCGTCGATCAAATCCATTCCGGCGGGGGCTGGATCGTGTCCAGGGGTGTTGCTCCTGGATCGGGCCGACCACTCCCGGTCAGCCGGCTGATGGCGCGGACGGTCATGTCGTGATCGCAGACGATCTGACATGAGAGCCGGACGCCGCTCAGTCCTTTCTCTTCCATTCTGGTCTTCTCGGCCCGCGTCATCCGCGTCGGTTCACCATCCACGAACTCGATCCGGCAAGTCGTGCACCGCGCGTTTCCTCCACATGCATGCAGGATATCGACCCCGGCGTCTTGCTCGATCGCAAGGACGAGGCGCTTACCCTCCTCCACATCAACAGTTGCAAAACCTTCGACGGTCAGCTTCGGCATGTCGCTATGTTACTCTGCTGGCTCGGAGGAAGGTACCGAGTTCACCATGGCCGATGCGCCCGACATCCCAAGACCATCGCAATTGTGGAAGCGCCTGTCGTCCGAGCGCAAGCTGCTCGCGGCTGATGCATTCTGGCAGGACGAGAACGCCGCGGCGGAGCAGGCCGAAGCCGTCGTCATGATTGCGCAACGCATCAAGTTCCGCGTTCGCAGCGTCCAGACGCTGCCGCGCGAGAAGAAGTCACGGCATCTCGTGAATCTCAGTGCGGTGTCGGAAATGGTCGCCGCCAGGCTGCTGGTCGCGTATCACCTGCATCATCAGCGCCCGATGATGGTGGCGTTTCTGGATGCGCTCGGCATCGCCCACGACAATGGCCTGATCGCCGACGAGGAGCTCACGGCTCCTTCCGCCGATCGCCTGCGCGATGCGGCACGCGCGATTGGCTCGTCGCATCCCGCTGAGGACGTCGCACTCTACCTGTCGACGCTGATGTGGCAGGATCCGGAAACCTGGGCAGGTCTCACTGAGCTGCCCGAACTGGCGCAGCACGCGTGAAGGGCTGACCATGAGCGCGTGGCTCTCGGGAGCGCTGGGCTGGACCAGCAGCGCGGAAGGTTGGATTGCGCTCGGGACGTTGACCGTTCTCGAGATCGTTCTCGGCATCGACAACATCGTTTTCATCTCGATCCTCGCGGGAAAGCTCCCGAAAGACGATCGCGTCCGCGCCCGGAAGGTCGGACTGTCGCTGGCGATGATCATCCGCATTCTCCTGTTGTTGTCGATCACGTGGGTGATGAGCCTGACGGCGCCGCTCTTTGCCGTGCTCGGGCAGGAGATCTCGGGCCGTGACCTGATCCTGCTCGTTGGTGGCCTGTTCCTGCTCGGAAAGAGCACGCTCGAGATTCACGAGAAGCTCGAGGGCGTCGAAGGGCACGGTTCCGCGCGAGTCGTGAAATCGTTTACGGCCGTCATCATCCAAATCCTGTTGCTCGACATCGTGTTCTCTCTGGACTCGGTCATCACCGCCGTGGGCATGGCCGAGGACGTGGCGGTCATGATCCTGGCGGTCATCATCGCTGTCGGCGTGATGCTCGTGTCTTCGGGCGCGATCAGCGACTTCGTCGATCGACATCCGACGGTGAAAATCCTGGCGCTGAGTTTTCTGCTGCTGATTGGCGTGTCACTGATCGGAGAGGGTCTCGACCAGCACATCCCGAAGGGGTACATCTACTTTGCGATGGCGTTTTCAGTGTTCGTCGAGATGATCAACCTCCGCATACGAGCAAAGGCGGAGCCAGTCCAACTTCACCAGGCGTACAAGGAATAGCCTGGTTCCGGATGGATCTGACGTCTCTCGGGGCAGTTGGTTATCGAGCAGACGGAAAGCAGGATGCCTTGCTCGTGCTCGCACACGGCGCCGGTGCGGGGCAGCAGCATCCGTTCATGACGGCGGTGGCGAAGGGGTTCGCAGCCCGCGGCATTGACGTCGTAACCTTCGACTTCCCCTACATGCGCGAACGACGCAAGATGCCCGATCGCGCTCCGGTACTGGAGAAGGCGTTCCTCGATGTCGTGGCCGTCGCGAGACAGTGGAGTGGCGCGGCGAGATTCTTCATTGGTGGTAAATCGATGGGCGGCCGCATGGCAACGCATCTCGGCGCGGCGGGCCTGGCAGGCCTGAGCGGCATCATCGTGTTCGGCTACCCGCTGCATCCACCTGGTAAGCCCGACCGGTTGCGCATCGATCATCTGCCATCCATCACCGTGCCGGTTCTGGTCGTGCAAGGCGAACGCGACACTTTCGGTACGCCGGGCGAGTTGAAGCCGGCGATCGACTCGATGAAGGCCGCAGTGCAACTGCAGATCGTTCCCCGCGGAGATCACTCGCTCGCTGTCAGCGGCCGGCGCCGCGAAGACGTCCTCACGGAGGTGCTGGACACGGCAACCGCATGGCTGCACGACCGGGGGTCAGACCCCTTTCCACAATTGCACGGGTGATGACGCTCGAAGCACTTGGATGGGACCGGGACCTCGATCGCGCGTTCCAGGAGTGGGCCGATAAGCCCGACGTCCGGCCCGGACGTGTGCTTATCGAGTTCAACTACATCTGTCGCGTCTGGTGCGAGGGCGGAGAGATCGAAGCGGTGCGATCGGGACGACTGACGCATCGCGCGACCAGCCGTAGGGAATTACCGGCAGTGGGTGACTGGGTCATGGTGAGGAAGCGCCGCGACGACGGTCGCGGCGCCATCATCGCCGTGTTGCCGCGGCGAAGCTGGTTCTCGCGCCGGATGGCTGGACCGGTGACCGATGAACAGGTAGTCGCCGCCAACGTCGACGTCGTGTTCATCGTGATGTCGCTCGACTTCGACTTCAGCCTGCGACGCCTCGAACGGTATCTGTTGCTGGCGCGCGAGAGCGGTGCATCTCCAGTCGTCCTGTTGACGAAACCAGACGTGTGCGAGGATGTGCCCGCACGTCTCGCCGAGGTGACAGCGCTGACCGGAGACGTGCCCGTTCACGTCGTCAGTCCAAAACTCGGCGAGGGCCTCGATCGAGTCGCCGGCCATTTGCCGGCGGGAAAGACCGGAGCACTGCTCGGCTCGTCAGGCGTCGGCAAGAGCACGATCATCAATCGCCTCGTTGGCCGCGACGTCCAGAAGACCCGAGACATTCGCGAGGCCGACTCGAAGGGAAGGCACACGACGACGCACCGTCAGCTCGTCTTCCTGCCGAACGGCGGCTTCCTGATCGACACACCGGGGATGCGTGAATTACAGTTGTGGGATGTCGGCGAGGCAGTGAGAGAAACCTTCGATGAGATCGAAGCGCTCGCCATCGACTGCCGATTCACCGACTGCCGTCATCGCGACGAGCCGCGATGCGCGGTGAAGGCTGCCGTCGGGGACGGCCGCCTGTCAGCCGCTCGCCTGGAGAGCTACCTGAAACTCCAGGACGAACTCGGCCACCTCGCCAGGCAGCAGGACGAGCGCGCGCAACTCGAGCACAAGCGGCGCAGTAAGATCATGGGCAAAGCGCTCAAGCAACATCTCAAGTCCAAGCGCGGTTGATTGGCACCCGACATGACCTCGCGCGCCACGCACGTCATGGTCGTCGTCGCGGTCACCCTTGCGTCGGTGGGTTGCGACGAAGAGCTCACGTCGCCAAGCCCGTCGATGGGTGTTCGCATCATCTTCGTGGGGTCGACGACGCGGCGGACCAATCTGGCTGCCTCAGCGCAAGACTGTATCAACGCCGTCGGCGTGACTCACATTCATCCGAGCTGGCGAAGCTTCGCCGCGGTCCCGTTACAAGCGGTGCCACCGGACCGCTACGAGATCACGTTCGACGATGTCCCTCGTGGCACGCCCGTTTCGTTCAGGATCAACGATCAGAACTGGTGTGACGAGAACCCGACGGGCGCTGTCACCCGGAACGTATTCGCCAACGACGTGCGCCTGATCCAGAACGCGACCACGCCCGGGAATGGCGAGGAGCCGGGTTACGCGCTGACCGTAACGGCAAGCGGCTCGATTACCCAGTAGTTCGTTATTGATTTCGCGATCTTTGAATTTTGATTCGTTGTTGATTGTTGATTGGTGATCGTTGATTCGTTGCTGCCTCGTACGACTCACCCCCCAATCAACAATCAAGAATCACCGATCTCCAAGGAATCACCAATCAAAGATCGTCAAATCAACAATGTTGTTCAGACCGGCCGCCGCCAGCGAAACAGCGACAGCCATTCTGGCAGTCGTGGCCACGCGAACCTGAATGGCCGGCGGGTGGGTTGCAAGCCGAGGCTGCCGACGGCAGCCTCGATCATCTGCGCCGTGATGACTCGCGCATCCGATTGTGCGCCAATCACGAGCCCACGATCGCAGATCAAGTTGATCAGCCGCGGGATGCCAGTGCTGGCTGTTTGCACCCGGTCGAGCGCCGCATCGTCGAACGCGAGCTGACCCACTTCACCGGCGACCGAGAGCCGGTGCATCACGTACGCCTCGAGCTCAAGTCGGCTGAGTGGCGACAGAACGGTGCGCAAGGCGATTCGTTGATCGAGCTGACGCTGTTCCGGCTGTCGGAGCACGCCGAGAAGATTGAGCTGGCCCACCAGGACGATTTGCAGCAGCTTGGTCTGGTTCGTCTCCAGGTTCGACAGGATGCGAATCTCCTCGAGCACCTCGGGGGAGAGATGTTGCGCCTCGTCGATGATGAGCACGCCGCTGGCGCCGATCGGCAACAGCGACGTCAGGAACTCGTGGAGGGTGTTGGTCAGCTCGTGGCGGCTCGCGGCGACGATCCGCCCGCTTCGGACGGCCTCGCGTGACACGACACCGAAGTCGAGCAGGATCTCACGAAGCAGTTCATCACCAGACAGGAACGGGTTCAGAACAAGCGAGGTGAACAGCCTCATGTCGAGCTGTTCGAGCACCGTTCTGCACACCGTTGTCTTGCCGGTGCCGATGTCTCCACTGAGTACCGCCACCCCTTCGCGACGCCGAATGGTCTGCAACAACAACCGAATGGCTTCTTCGTGCGACGGGCTGGGATACAGGAAGCGTGGGTCCGGGGCCAGAGTGAAAGGTGACTGCGCGAAGCCGTAGAACTCTTCGTACTGCAGCGACCCTCGTGATACTTCTGTCGTGACGCGCAAGTTGCAGCGAATATAGCAGATAATTCACGTGATGTTGCCGTTGATCGTGCTCCTTCTCGTCATCGGTGCGCAGGCGCCGCGTCCTCAGCGGCCGGCCGCACCTGCCCCCCGCGACACGTTCTTTACATCCACGATGACGCCCGACGAGATTCGGGGGAAACAGGCGGTCGTCGACACGAGCGAAGGCAGCATCGTGCTCGATCTGCTGGCGGACGCAGCGCCAACCCACGTCGCCCACTTCATCACGCAGGCTCGCGCCGGTGCCTACGATGGGACTGTGTTTCATCGCGTGATCGCGATGGGCATCATCCAGGGCGGCGATCCGCTGTCGAAGGATCCGGCCCAGTCGGCCAAGTACGGAACGGGCGGCCTGGGCAAGCTGCGGTTCGAAGCGAACCAGGAGAAACACACCAGGGGCGCGGTGTCGGCGGTGCTGGTGCCGGGAAATAACGACAGTGCCGGCAATCAGTTTTTCATCGTCGTCACGGATCAGCCCGCTTTGGATGGACAGTACACAGTGTTCGCCCGCGTCGTCGACGGAATAAACGTGGCACAGAAAATCTCGACCACGTCCGCGACCAACGCGGTGCCGTCGGCCCGCATCGAGATTCGCAAAGTCACGATTCGCGACAAGCCGGCGGCAGAACCTGAGCCGTTCGTCTCATCCAGCGTCGAAGAACTGAGCTCCTACCGGGCCACCATTGTCACGACCGTCGGTGATCTGACCCTCGAGTTCTTTCCCGACCGCGCGCCAAACCATGTCCGCCAATTTCTGAGGCTGGCATCCTCGGGCGTGTACGACGGGACGTCTTTCCACCGCGTGGTCAAGGGATTCGTGGCGCAAACAGGGCACTTGCCCACACGGCGCGAACCGCTCAATGAACAGCAGCAGTCCTATGTGCACATGCTGCAGCCCGAATTCAATCCGACGCCTCACGATCGCGGGATCGTGTCGATGGCGCGTCTCAATGATCCCGCCAGCGCGTCGAGCTCGTTCTTCATCGTGCTGGGTCGTTCGCCGGCGCTCGACAATCAGTACACGGTGTTCGGTCGTCTCGTTTCCGGCCTGGACGTGCTCGAAAAGATCGAGAACGCCCCGTTGAATGGGGAAGCTCCCGTCACGCGGATCGAAATCACCGGCGTGCGGCTCACTCGTCAGTAAAGAGTTCTATGTTGAAGGGATCGCGAGAGGGCGTGCTGCAACGGATGCAGCCGATCAGCATCCACGGCCAGTTGTCGTATGACGTGCACTACACGTTTGCGGACGAACCCGACAGTCAGGCCCGGGTCGCGCGAATCGGCCCGGAGGCGCTGGAGCCTGGCCTCCAGATTGGCGACAAGATTCGTCTCGATTTTCTGGTCGGCGTTGTGACCGCCATTCACCGTCTGTAGCCACGAAGAACGACGTCTTTAGCCACGAAGGACACGAGGAACACGAAGCTTAGGGAGGACACAAAGAATCTCTAGGGTTCTTGTTTCGTACCTTCATGACCTTCGTGATCTTCGTGGCTCTCGACGTCTTCGTGGCCCTCGTGGCGATCGAAGGGGAGTCGCAGCTCGGACGATGGCTCGGGGATCCGCGTTGGAGTGACGACGTCACAGAGGTTGTGCACGCTGACGCCCAGCAGGCGGACCGGCCGCTGTCCGGCTTCCGTCTTGTCGAGTAGAGCGACCGCCCGACGGACCAAAGACGACTCTTCCCGCGTTGCCGTCTCCGTGTGACTGCGCGTGATGGTCGTAAAGTCGCTATAGCGAACCTTGATCGTCACGGTCCTTGCGAAGAGTTGCCGCTTGTCCAGCCACGCGGCCGTGCTTCGCGCCATCTCCGCGACTTCTTCTTGAATCTCTTCCAGGTTGGTCAGATCTCGCGCGAACGTGTTCTCGCTGCCCGACGATTTGGTCTCGTGGTCGGAGACGACGGGACGGTCATCGATTCCGTGCGACAGTTTCTGGAGCCACTCGGCCAGAGAGCCGACGGCTTCGCGGAGTCGTTCTGGATCGGCCGTGCGCACGTCGATGAGCTTCTCTATGCCACGCTCGCGCAGCTTGCCGGCCGTGACCGGACCCACGCCCCACAAGGCATCCACTGGTAGTGAGCGCAAGAATGGCTCGACGCGCTCGGGGGCGATCACCGTCAGCCCATCGGGCTTGTGCCATCCCGACGCGATCTTCGCGAGGAACTTGTTCGGCGCAACCCCTGCTGACGCCGTCAGACCAGTCGCGGCTCGAATTTCCTCCTTGAGCCTGCGAGCGACGGTCATGCCGAGCGTCTCGCCCCAGGCATTCTCGGTCACGTCCAGGTATGCCTCATCCAGCGACAGAGGTTCGACGAGAGGCGTCACCGATCGAAACAGCGCAAAGACCTGCTGCGATACGGTTCGATACTTCGTGAAATCGGGCGGAACGATGACCAGCGACGGGCACAGGCGAACGGCTTTCGCCATCGAGATGGCCGAGCGTACGCCATATGCTCTCGCCTCATAGCTCGCGGCAGCGACCACGCCTCGTTGATTCGGTTGACCACCGACGACAAGAGGACGCCCTCGCAGCTCGGGACGATCGCGCTGCTCGACCGACGCGTAGAACGCGTCCATGTCTACGTGCAGGATCCTTCGGTAAGTCAAATTCCGATTTCCGAATCCCGATTTCCGAATCCCGATTCCCGAGCCCCGAGTCAGCCTCCGGTCGCGCCAAAGCCTCCTCGAGTGGTCTCTCGAATGGCTTCTACTTCATCCCAGCTGACACGAGGTGCAGGCAGAACAATCCCCTGGGCGAGCCGATCGCCTCGACGAACCTGGACGTCGTTCTGGGTGAAATTCAGGACCTGGACCATGATTTCGTCGGTTGGGCCGGAATAATCGGGATCGACAACGCCGACACCATTGGCCACGAGCAGTCCGCGCTTGAGCGGGGTGCTGCTTCGGGAGAAAATTCCCAGGAAGTGTCCGGCGGGCACTTCGACGACGAGGCCCGTCCGGACCAGCGCAATTTGACCGGGCTGGACCACGATGTCGTGACTGGCGGCAAGGTCAAAGCCTGCCGCTTCGGACGTACCGTAACCAGGGAGGGGAAGAGTGGGATCCAGCCGAGTAATCTTGAGCCGCATCCGGTCAGCATACCTCGCCGCGTTGCTGTTGCTGGTGTCGGCAGCCACCGCTTCCTCACAGGATCGAGCGGCGCCGCTGCCGCTCGATCCCGCCATCAAATCGGGGACTCTCGCCAACGGTCTGACGTACCTCATTCGCCAGAACGGTCGGCCCGAGAAGCGCGCGATGCTGCGCCTCGCGGTCAAAGCCGGCTCGATGGACGAAGACGAGGATCAGCGCGGGCTCGCGCACATGCTCGAGCACATGGCCTTCAATGGCAGCACTCATTTCAAACCGGGCGAGCTGGTCTCTTATCTCGAATCCATCGGCGCTCGCTTCGGTCCTCACGTGAATGCGTACACCAGCTTCGACGAGACGGTGTACATGCTCGATGTGCCGACGGATCGGCCGGGCACGCTGGTCCGCGGCTTCGAGGCGTTGAGCGACTTTGCCGGCGGCATCACGCTCGACACCGCTGAAATCGATCGCGAACGCGGCGTCGTCATCGAGGAATGGCGCGGTCGGCTGGGCGCCGGCACTCGAATGCAAGAGCCGCAGCTGAAGGCGCTCTTCGGCGACAGCCGGTACGTCAACCGAATTCCCATTGGTACGCCGGAGGTCCTGAAAGGCTTCGCCCCAGATCGGCTGCGTCAGTTCTATCGCGACCACTACCGTCCCGGCCGAATGGCCGTGATCGTTGTTGGCGATATCGACGCGACAGAAATCGAGGGGCTGATCAAACAACACTTCTCGAGCTTGCAGCCGGGAGGTGCTCCGCGAACCGCTTATCCCATTCCTGAACACTCGGACACGCGGTATGTCTCGGTGTCGGATGTGGAAGCGCAGGGATCATCCGTGTCCATCACGTACAAAGGGCCGCTGCTCGCGTTGCGCACTGCCGGCGACTACCGCAGGACCCTGGTCCGTTCGCTCATGCATCAGATGTTGAACGCACGCTTTGCCGAGATCTCGCGGCAGGCGGACGCGCCGTTCCTTCGCGCAGGATCGGACGACGAGACGCTGGGACTGACGATCGAGGCGGCATCGGTGTCGGCGCGCGTCAACGATGGGGCAGTGGAGAAGGGGCTTCGGGCGCTCGGCGAGGAAGTCGCGCGGGTTCGTCAACATGGCTTTGGCGAGGCGGAACTCGATCGCGCCAAACGATCCGCTCTGGCGTCGTACGAACGCGCTTACAACGAGCGCGGCACGACGGAAAGCGAGGGCTACGCCTCCGAGTTGCTGCGCAACTACCTGAGCGAGGAAGCCGCTCCGGGCATCGAGTTCGAGCTCGAGCTGGTGCGTAAATTCCTTCCGACGATCACGGCCGCAGAAATCGGATCACTGGCTCGCGATCTCTTCTCGGACCGAAACCGGGTCGTGATCGCGACGGCGCCCCAGAAGTCGGGTCTGGTCGCGGTGGCGGAGCCCGCCATGCGCGATGCCCTCGCGGCCGGTACGGCGGCGACTGTTACGGCATGGAAAGACGATGTGGGCGGGCGCGAGCTCGTCGCCAAGAAACCGCAGCCCGGTAAGGTCGCCTCGCGTCGCGAAATTCCCGAGCTCGGCGTAACCGTTTTGAAGCTGTCGAACGGAGTCGAGGTTTGGCTGAAGCCGACCGATTTCCGCAACGATCAGGTGCTGTTCACGTCGTACTCGCGTGGCGGACTGTCGCTCGTGTCGCCGGACGACTATATCAATGCCTCGCTCGCCACGTCGCTCGTCGGGATCGCGGGCGTTGGAGGGCTTACGCCGATTGATCTGGGCAAGCTGTTGGCGGGCAAGATTGCCAGCGCGTCCGCCTACGTCTCCAGCTATTCGGAAGGCGTCAGCGGTTCGAGCACGCCCCGAGACCTCGAGACCGCGTTACAACTGACGTATCTGCATTTTACGGCGCCGAACGCGAACCCTGAAGCGTTCGAGCTGATGAAGCGACGCCTCGAGGCCTCGCTGGCCAATCAGGCCCAGAGCCCCGGCGCGGTCTACGGCGAGCGCGTCCGCCGCATCAACACGGTCGACCACTACAGCGCTCGTGCCCTGCGGCTCGAGGATCTGCCACGGCTCGATCCCGAGAAGATGCTGTCGTTTTACAAGCAGATCTTCGCCAACGCCGCCAACTTCACGTTCTTTTTCGTCGGCACGTTCACCGTCGACGCGGTGACGCCCCTGGTCGAGCAGTACCTCGGATCGCTGCCTTCCAGGGACTCTGCGGATTCGCGCAACGGCGACATGCGCCTCGAGTTCCCGAAGTCCGTCGTCCGTGAAACCGTCACCAAGGGACAGGAGCCACGCAGTCAAACCGTCATCACCTTCTTCGCCGATACCGGCCTCGAGGAACTCGAAACACATCGTCTCCAGGCGGCAACAGAGGTGTTGGAGAAGCGGCTCCGCGACATCCTGCGCGAGCAACTTGGCGGGACCTACTCCGTTGGCGTCAACTACTCGAACACCTCGCCTCAGCCGGGTTACGGGGTCACGAGCGTCCAGTTCGGAAGCGCTCCTGAGAACGTCGAGAGCCTTACCGCGGCGGTCATGAAAGAGATCGATCGTCTTCGACAAGAAGGACCATCGGCTGAGGACGTGCAGGCGGTCAAGGAAGCTGAAAAAAACGACTTGCAGACGGCCGTCCGTCAGAACGGCTACTGGCTCAATTCGCTTCAGGCCGCCCATTTACTTGGGCGCGACCCCAAACGTATTCTCCAGCGCAGCGAGCGGGCCGATTCGCTGACCCAGGCGAACGTGCATGCAGCGTTGCGCAAGTACTTCCCCACTGATCGCCACACCGAGGTGACGCTGATGCCGGAAGTCAAGAACCCGCAGAGGTCGCAGTAGAGATATCGGGTCTGCGTGCCTCAGGCGTTGATCCTGCGGTTCACCCTCCCGCGCGCTTAGGCGTAGAATGAATCACGGTCGCCCACGACGATGAACGACACCACTACCTGCGTTTCCCGTGCTGCCACGCTGGCGGGCTTCACCTCAGCGGTGTCGAGCACCAATGGTGTCCAGTTGCGCGACCTGCCACCCATGACGACGCTGCTGGTGCGGACGCGGAACTCCGAGTACCGCATCGTGGTTTCCTCGGGCGACGAAGTCCTCGTTAAAGGTGGTCACTTCTTTCCGGCACTCACCGAAGCGCGATTCAGCGGTGCGAGCGTGGGCGGAAGCTTCCTGAAGGTCGGCTGGATCGGCGTCGGACTTCGAATGGAAATCCTCGCCGAGGGACGCCGCATCGTGACCTCACCCGTCTACGACATCGTCACCGCCGACGACAACTCCGGCCAGCGCGTTCACTAACCGGAAGTCTCGACACGAACGGTACAGGGCTTCACGGATATACTGAAGACTTCGCCTAACGGGTGGGCGTGGGTCGTATCAGCTCGCTTCAGGAATACACGTGCAATACATCTACACAATGAAGGGGCTCGGGAAGGTTCATCCTCCCGACTCAGTGGTTCTGCGCGACATCTGGCTGTCGTTTCTCCCCGGCGCGAAGATTGGCGTGCTCGGGCTCAACGGCGCGGGGAAAAGCTCGTTGCTCCGGATCATGGCCGGGGAAGACACCGAGTTTCTCGGCGAGGCGTTTCCGGCTGACGGAATCTCCGTCGGGTTTCTCCCGCAGGAGCCCCGTCTCAATTCGAACAAGTCGGTCAAAGGAAACGTCGAAGAAGGGGTCGCTCCGGTCAAGGCGCTGCTCGAACGATACGACGAGCTGAACATGAAGCTCGGCGAGGATTTGTCGCCGGAAGAAATGGACAAGGTCCTCGAAGAACAGGGCCGCCTGCAGGATCGGATCGACGCGGTCAATGCGTGGGACATCGATTCGCAGCTCGAGCTGGCCATGGACGCACTGCGCTGTCCGTCGGCTGATGCCGACGTCACGAAGCTGTCCGGCGGCGAGCGACGCCGCGTAGCGCTCTGTCGTCTGCTGCTCCAGTCGCCCGATCTCCTGCTCCTCGACGAGCCGACGAATCACCTCGACGCTGAATCGGTGGCGTGGCTCGAGCGCTTCCTGAAGGAATACAAAGGCACTGTCGTCGCGGTGACGCACGATCGCTATTTCCTGGATAACGCAGCCGAGTGGATCCTGGAGCTCGACCGAGGTTCCGGCATCCCCTGGAAGGGCAATTACTCGTCCTGGCTCGATCAGAAGCAGCAGCGGCTGTCACAGGAAGAGAAGTCGGAAACAAAACGGCAGAAGACACTGCAGCGCGAGCTCGAGTGGATCCGCATGTCGCCGCGCGCGCGCCAGTCGAAAGGCAAGGCGCGCCTCAACGCCTACGAGCAACTGCTGAACGAGGATGCGGCGCAGAAGATCGAGCAGGTTGAAATCTACATTCCGCCCGGCCCTCGTCTTGGCGACATCGTCGTGGAGGCGCGCGGGCTGCGCAAGGCCTACGGCGAGCAGCTGTTGATGGACGACCTGAACTTCACGCTGCCGCGCGGCGGAATCGTCGGCGTGATCGGCCCGAACGGCGCGGGAAAGACCACTCTCTTTCGGATGATCACGGGGCAGGAAAAGGCGGATGCCGGCACGCTGCGTCTGGGTGAAACGGTGCAGTCGGGGTACGTCGACCAGAGCCGTGATGCGTTGGCCGCCAATAAGAGCGTGTGGGAAGAGATTTCCGGAGGGGAAGACGAGCTGATGATTGGCAAACGGCCCGTCCCCTCACGCGCTTACGTCTCGTGGTTCAACTTCAAGGGCGCACAGCAACAGCGCAAGGTGGGCACGCTCTCGGGCGGTGAGCGCAACCGCGTGCACCTGGCCAAGCTCCTTCAGCGCGGGTCGAACCTGCTCCTGCTCGACGAGCCGACGAACGATCTCGACGTCGATACCTTGCGCGCGCTCGAGGAAGCGCTGTTGAACTACGCCGGCTGCGCCGTCGTGATCAGCCACGACCGGTGGTTCCTCGATCGCATCGCCACACACATGCTGGCGTTCGAGGGCGATAGCCGCGTGGTCTGGTTCGAAGGCAACTACCAGGACTACGAAGCGGATCGCAAGCGCCGACTCGGTGCCGAGGCGGACACTCCGCATCGGATCAAGTACCGCAAGCTGACACGTTAAGTAGAGGCGGGTCTTCAGACCCGCCTGAGGAGAGGAGACGCGATGACTCCAGATCAGGGAAAGGCTGCGGCCGAGGTACTGGCGACGGTGTGGGAGGGTGAGTTTGCCGCCACGTGCGCAGTGCTGGCCGCGGTCAAGGACGACAATCGCAGTTACAAGCCAGATGCCAAGTCGCGAACGGCCTGGGAACTGGCCACACACCTGGCCACCGCGGATATCTGGTTCATCGATAGCATCACCAAAGGCGCATTCGAATGGAACCCCGATGCCGCCAAGCAGGCCGAGTCACAGTTCAAGAACGTGAACGACATCGTGGCCTTCTATAAGAAGACGTTCCCTGAGAAACTCGCCGCTCTGCGGGCGCTGCCAGCCGAGAAATCGACCGAGATGCTCGACTTTTTCGGGATGATGAAGATGCCTCGCGCACAGTTCATAGGCTTCGCGAACAACCACAGCATTCACCATCGCGGTCAGCTTGCGGCGTACCTCCGCGCGATGGGCTCGAAGGTGCCGAACATCTACGGCCCGAGTGCCGATGCCGAAGGCCAATAGTCCACGCGGACGTTGTCATTCCCCGACCTCCGCGCGTTTCTCGATCGGCTGCGCCGTGACGATGACCTCGTCACGGTGGAGTCGCAGGTCGATCCTCACCTTGAAGTCGCAGAGATCCATCGACGCGTCGTAGCTGGCGGTGGCCCCGCGCTGCTCTTCACCAACGTCAAAGGATCTGATTTCCGTCTCGTCACCAATCTGTTTGGCACGGCGAAACGTGCCGAGATGGCGTTCGGCGAGCGCCCGCTCCGCCTGATACGACGCGTGGTGGAACTGGTCGAGACGATCATGCCGCCCACGCCGGCCAAGCTGTGGAGCGCACGTGATGTCGGGCTCGAGCTCCTGAAAGTGGGGACGAGACGCGTCGCGGTTGGGCCAGTGACCGAGCGGCTCAGCTCTGACGTGCGGCTCGATCGATTGCCCGCGTTGACCTGCTGGCCGGAGGACGGAGGACCCTTCATCACGCTCCCGCTTGTCTACACGACTCATCCCGGTCGATCGGGGCACCCGCCTTCGCCAGGCCCCGGCCCTTCGACAAGCTCAGGGCCGTCCCGAGCGGAGTCGAGGGGCGGCGGGGCAGGCAACCTCGGGATGTACCGCATGCAGGTGTATGACGGCCGCACCACTGGCATGCACTGGCAGATTGGAAAAGGTGGCGGCTATCACTACGCCGTCGC
Organism: Vicinamibacterales bacterium; assembly: GCA_035649635.1. Lineage (GTDB taxonomy): Bacteria > Acidobacteriota > Vicinamibacteria > Vicinamibacterales > UBA2999 > Gp6-AA40. Next base: position 80,644 of record DASRJE010000198.1, read on the forward strand.
CGAGGGACGTGGGCAGAAGCTGGCTGCCACGGTGTTTCTTGGCGGTCCGCCGGCGTTGATTCTTTCAGCGGTGGCGCCGCTGCCGGAGAACGTCCCTGAACTGATGTTGGCGTCGCTTATCGCAGGCAAACGGCTCTCGCAGATCCATGGGCACGGAAGCCATCCGCTGATTGCCAACGCCGAGTTTGCGCTGATTGGAGACGTACCTCCGCAGCTGCGAAAGCCGGAGGGACCATTTGGCGATCACTACGGGTACTACTCGCTTCAGCACGACTACCCGGTGTTCGAGGTGAGCCGGATCGCCCATCGTTCCGATGCGATTTACCCGGCGACGGTCGTAGGCAAACCCCGGCAGGAGGACTTCTTCATAGGCGATTTGCTGCAGGAGCTGCTCTCACCGCTCTTTCCGGTCGTGATGCCTGCCGTTGAGCGCCTGTGGTCGTACGGTGAAACCGGCTATCACTCGCTGGCCGCGGCGATTGTCAAGCAGCGCTACCGCAGGGAAGCGATGGCCAGTGCGTTTCGCATTCTCGGGGAAGGTCAGCTGTCGCTCAGCAAGTTCCTGCTCGTGACCGATCAGCACGTCGACGTCCGAAACTTTCGCGCGACGTTGGAACACATCCTGGCTCGCACGCGACCTGAGACCGATCTGTACGTCTTCTCAAACCTGGCCATGGACACCCTCGACTACACCGGTCCGACGGTCAACGAAGGATCGAAGGGTGTATGGATGGGCCTTGGCGATCGGATTCGAGAGCTGCCCCGGCAATTCACGGCTTCCGAGATCCCCGCCGGAATTACTGGCGCCCGGGTCTTTTGCGGCGGCTGCCTGGTCGTGGGCGCGCCGTCGTATGAGTCCGAACGCGATGTCTGCGCGCGAATCGCTGTGGCGCCCGCGTTCGCGTCCTGGCCGCTCGTCGTTGTTAGCGATGAACCCGAACGGGCAACACGGAGTGACATGAATTTTCTCTGGACGACATTCACCCGGTTCGAGCCGGCGGCCGATATCCACGCCGCCGACCGCCGGATCATCCGGAACCATGTCGCCTACACGGCTCCCGTGGTCATTGATGCCCGGATGAAGCCGTGGTACCCGAAGGAACTGTCGTGCCGGGAGGACATCGCCAGTCTCGTGAGTCGCCGCTGGCGGGAATATTTCCCATCGGCAAAGGTCACGATGGGAGACTCCGAGCGCGGGCATCTCGACTAAGCTAAGCTTCTTAGGCGCCTTATGACGCGAGACGAAATCGTCGCATTGTCGGCACGACGGCAAGAGGGCTTCGATCGGCTCGACGCCGCGATGCTTGCCGCGCTTCACGCCGAGGACGGTGTCGTCGAGACCCCGTTTGGCGGCGGTGTGACGGTAGGTCGCGAAGCGATCGAGCAGGTGTACCGGGGGTTTTTCACGGCATTCAGCACCGTGAGGTTCGACCAGGAGATGTTGCTAATCGACGGAAACAAGACGGCGCTGCTTACACACGTCCACGGCACCAATAGTGGCGAGGTGATGGGTGTGCCACCGAGCGATCGTCCGTTCAGCATCTCGATGGTTTCGATCTGCGAGCTGCAAGACGGATTCATCATGCGAGAGCAGCGCGTCTACGATTTCACCGGGCTGCTGCTGCAGGTCGGGGCCCTGAAGGCCAAACCTATTTAGTCGACGAGAGCACAGCAGGAGCGCATGAGCGAAGCCCGCCTACACGTGACTGACGCGCAGGGACGACGAGTCGTCGTGCTCGATCGACCGCTTTTCATGATCGGCCGCCGAACCTCCGCCGATCTGCAGATCGTCAGCACGGACGTCTCTCGCGAGCACGCGGAAATCGCGCAGGAAGACGGCCGTTATCTGTTGCGTGACCGCGGTTCTCGCTACGGAACGTTCGTCAACGGCGAGCAGGTCACCGAACGGGTCCTTCAACCAGGGGACCGCATTCGTCTGGGACGTACCGACGCCATCGAACTGCTCTTCGTGACCGAAAGCGCGAAGACGACGGGATTCCTCGACTCGGGTACCTCGGACGCTGGCGATCTGCGCCAGATGGCGGCGATTCTCAACGGGCTGCGTGCGCTCGGTTCCGGTCGCGTGCTCGATGAGATCCTGGCGCTGGTGATGGATTCGGCGCTCGAGGTGACCAAGGCCGACCGCGGTTTCATGATGCTCGCGAACACCGAAGGTGATCTGGAGTTCAAGATCGCACGCGGGCGAGGCCGCACGATGCTGCCGGGGACGACCTTCACCACGAGCGAGAAGATTCCGCGCGAGGTCTTTCAGACGGGCCAGAGCCGCATCGTCAACGACCTGATGGACGCGGACATCAAGGATAAGCATGATGGCACCATCGCCATCGGCATTCGTCATGTACTCTGCGTCCCTCTCCGCGTGACTCCCCCGTCGTCGGCACCGGTCGCGGCCCGGTCCGAGCGCGTGATCGGCGTGCTCTACCTCGATGGTAAGGAGCGCAGCACGATGCTCTCCAAGGCCACGCAGTCCTCGCTCGAGGCATTCGCTACTCAGGCTGCGCTCGCGATTGAAAGCGCGCGACTGTACGCGGAATCAGCGGAAAAGGCACGTATCGACCACGACCTCAAGATCGCCGCTGAAATTCAGCGCAACATGCTGCCCGATCCGGTCTTCGAGGTCGGCGCCATCGATCTGGCGGCGGAGTCCATCCCGTGTCGGACTGTCGGAGGTGACTTCTACGACTACCTCGAGATCGGCGAGCGTGGGCTTGGCTTCGCGTTGGGCGACGTCGCAGGGAAGGGACCGCCAGCGGCGCTGCTGGCCGCAGCCGTGCAAAGCAACTTCGTCGCGCTGGCGCCCGTCAGCAGCGACCCGGCCGAGACGATGGCGCGCGTCAACAAGGCGCTGCTCCGGCGAGCGATCGACGCGCGCTTTGCCACCATGTTTTACGGCGCCGTCACTGCTGATGGGCGTCTGAGTTATTGCAACGCCGGGCAGGAGCCTCCGCTGGTCATTGGACGGAATGGCGTCGCGTGGCTGGAGACTGGTGGTCCGGTTCTCGGTCTGTTGTCGATTGCCACCTACGAGTTCGCGACAGTCGCGCTCGAACCCGGCGATCTCGTGGTTGTCTGCAGCGACGGTGTGACCGAGGCGCGGAATCGTGCGGGCGACGAATTCGGGCGTGACCGTCTGGTCGAGGCGGTACGCGGACGTCAGGGGCGCAAGCCGGAGGCGGTGCTCGAACACCTGATCGCTGAGGTCAAGCTGTTCTCTGAAGGCGCGGCTCAGGCCGACGACGTGACGGCGCTCGTGCTGCGGTATAGGGGCCGGGGCTGAGGTAAGATTGCGCGCCCGATTGCGACAGCGGCGGCGGCGAGGGAGGACGAATGCAGATCGGACAGCGAATGGTCGGGGATGTGGCGATCGTCGAGATCACCGGCGACATCACCCTGAGCAAAGGTGGCGACGTCATCATCAAGGACAAAGTCCAGAGCCTGCTGCAGCAGGGAAATCGCAAGCTGCTGCTCGATCTCGGCAATGTCTCGTACGTGGACAGCGCAGGGCTGGGGCAGCTCGTGCAGGTCTACGCGACGACGAGTCATCTGGGCGGGTCGCTGAAGCTGCTGCGCGTGACCAAGCGGCTCAAGGACCTGCTCGTCCTGACGAAGCTCCTGACCGTGTTCGACAGCTACGACGACGAAGCAGAGGCGGTCGCCAGCTTCAAGAAGTAAGTAGCTCGAATTTCGGCGTTCTCGCTTCTCGGTTCGTGTTCACGTTCGGGTTGGCGTGATGATTCGGGCGACGCAAAACCGGTTACGACCGTGAATCTGAACACAAACTGAGAAGGCAGAAGCGAGAAGGTCGAAAGTTCAGGAACTCAGTTGAGGGCATTCGGGACGGCCAGCGTGAACGGCGCGATTACAGCATCGAACCGCTCGCCCTCGGTCGTTACCATCTGATAGCTCCCCTGCATGGCCCCGACTGCCGTTTTCAGGGGGCAGAAGCTCGTATACTCAAAGGACCCACCGGGTTGGAGCACCGGTTGCTCTCCGACGACCCCCTGTCCCTTGACACGCTCCACTTCGCCGTCGGCGTTGGTGATGATCCACTCGCGCGAGATGAGCTGCGCGACATCCGGGCCGCTATTCGAGATGCGGACGTGATACTGGAACAGATACGATCCTTCCCGTGGGGAACTGCGGTCGGGAATGAACTCGCTCCGGACCTGGACTCGAATTCCGCGTGTGGTGGCGTCGCTCATCCGCACGCCACGTGTGCTGGTGTCAGTCATCTCTGAAGGGTGCGTAGCGCCGCGCTGGACCGTCGAGGTCCGCCAGGCGCATCGCTGATTATGTCATGGCCAGTGTTTTGAGAACCGGTGCGCGTGGAACCGGCGAGCGCATTCGGCGTAGTACAGTTCCGGGATCTGCGATGGAGCCTCCCAAAAAGAAGAGCGTATCTGCCTCGGCCGCGTGGCGCGAAGCGCGGGCGCTCCTGTGGTCCCATCGCCGGCGTCTCCTCCTTGGATTGGGGCTGATGCTGGTCAGCCGCCTGGCGGGCCTGGTGCTGCCGGCCTCCTCTAAGTACCTGATCGACGATGTAGTTGGGAAGAACCGCACTGACTTGTTGCCGTTGATTGCGCTCGCGGCTGGATCGGCCACGTTGGTGCAAGCGGTCACCTCGTTTGCGCTGTCGCAGATTCTCGGCGTCGCAGCCCAGCGTGCCATCACTGACATGCGCAAGCGGGTGCAGGCGCGAGTCATGCACCTGCCGGTGCGTTATTTCGACTCGACCCAGACCGGTGTACTGGTGTCGAGAATCATGTCGGACGCCGAGGGCATCAGGAACCTGGTCGGAACCGGGCTGGTGCAGCTCGTTGGCGGGCTGGTGACGGCGGTCATGGGACTCGGCGTGCTGTTCTGGTTGAACTGGCACCTGACCGTCATCACGATCCTCGTGCTTGCAGCGTTCGGAGGCGGGATGGCGTATGCGTTCCGCACCTTGCGACCGCTGTTCCGCGAGCGCGGCAAGATCAACGCGGAGGTGACAGGCCGCCTGACCGAGGCGCTGGGCGGCATCCGCGTCGTCAAGTCGTATACGGCGGAGAAGCGCGAAGAGATCGTTTTCACCAAGGGCGCGCATCGTTTGTTCCGCAATATCGCCAAGTCGATGACGGGTGTCTCGGCCACGACGGCGGGCAGCACGGTGATCGTGGGAATCGTCGGCGTCCTGATGATCTGGTTGGGCGGCAGCGCCATCATCGCCGGTGAAATGACGCTCGGCGAGTTGATCATGTACATCTTCTTCATTGGCCTGGTCGCCGCGCCACTGGTGTCGATCGCGTCGATCGGTACGCAGATTACGGAGGCGTTTGCCGGCCTCGACCGCATCCGCGAAATCCTCGACATGTCGACTGAGCTGGACGAAGACGAGCAGCGTGCGCCGGTGGCGAGGCTCGCCGGAGACGTCAGGTTCGAGGACGTGTGGTTCGAATACAACCCCGGGCAACCGGTGCTTCGCGGAGTGTCCTTTCACGCGCAGCCGGGGACGACCACGGCGCTGGTCGGCTCGAGCGGATCGGGGAAGAGCACGCTCATCAGTATCGTGATGGCGTTCAACCGGCCTACGAAAGGTCGAGTCATCGTCGACGGCAGCGATTTGTCCGATCTGCGTCTGATGGACTACCGCAGCCAACTCGCCTCGGTGTTGCAGGAGAACTTCCTGTTCGATGGGACCATCGCGGAGAACGTGGGCTACGCACGGCCCGGTGCCACGCGCGACGAGATCATGGACGCGTGCCGGATCGCGCACTGCGACGAATTCGTCCGCCAGTTTCCGCAGGGATACGACACCGTGGTCGGTGAGCGTGGTGTCAAGTTGTCGGGTGGACAGCGCCAGCGCGTGTCGATCGCCCGCGCCATCCTCGCCAATCCCCGGATCCTGATCCTGGATGAAGCGACCTCGAGTCTCGATAGCGAGAGCGAGCAGATGATCCAGGATGGCCTTCGCAACCTGCGCGCCGGACGCACGACGTTTGTCATCGCGCATCGACTGTCGACCATTCGCAGCGCCGATCAGATTCTCGTGCTCGAAGAAGGGCAAGTCGTGGAGCGGGGCACTCACGCGGAGCTGCTCGCGCTGAATGGACGCTACCACTACCTGCACGACAAGCAGTACAAGTTCGAGACCGATCGCTTCATCAACCCGGGCGAAGACTTCACGCCGGAGCCCGAGAAGCCAAAGTCCGCGCCGGTGAGAGTGGCGCAGAGCTTGTAGATCTGCGAATGTGCGCCCGCCGTAGGCCGGTCCTGTTCTGCGGACCGGCAAGAGTCGGCCGAAAAAGACCGAGGAGACTGAATTGGACGAATCGATGTTCCTGAACGGGGTTCTGCGCAGCGTGCTCGGAGGCCGTCGTCGGCGATCCCGGCGAGCGATGCGCTATCTGGGCCGACCGCTGGGCGGAGCCCTCGGCGGCTCGCTCGGGTCGATCGGCGGATCGCTTCTGTCGAATCCGAACGTCTTGTTGACGGCTGCCGGACTGGCGTGGGGAATCTTCGAGACGCTCCAGCAAGGTACGCCGGGCGCGGCGCCAGCGGCTGCACAGCCAGCATCGACGGCGGCCGGGACAGCGCCGTTGCCCCCATTGCCCGTTGTCGACAACGCGTCCGCGGCAGTGAGCGAGCAGGCCCTCCAGTTTGTCCGACTGGCGATATCCGCCGCACACGCGGATGGATCCGTCAGCGACCAGGAGCGGCAGGCGATCCTGGATCAGGCGCGCATCGCCGGCGTAGGCCGCATCGTGGAGCAGGAATTGACGCAGCCGCGTCCTCTCGCCGAGATTGTGGCCGGGGTGACTGACGACACCCATCGGGGCACGCTCTATGTGCTTGCGTACAGCATTCTTCGGGGCGACGAACAGCCAAGCGGCGCCGAACGTATCTATCTGGCGAAACTTGCGCACCTGCTGGGACTCGATCCGAAGACGGTTCAACAACTGGAGCAGAACGCGGGCAAGCGCATTGACGCGCAGCCGGAGCAGTAGTCATCGAAATGATACCGGGTGTGATTTTCATTGCGCCGTCGAAAATCACACCCGGTATCTTCAGGAGACAGAAGCGATGTCAGACGACCAGTGGTTCATGGCCATCGGTGGGCATCAGGTGGGGCCTGTGTCACGAGACGACGTGGTGACAAACTTGCGGAACGGCACCATTGATGGAAACACTCTCATCTTCGGTCCGGGCCTGACGAACTGGACGCCGCTCAAGGACGTGCCGCAGCTCGCCTCGTACCTAAGCGGCGCGTCCGGCGCGCGCACGGCGGCGCCTCCACCGATTGTTCCCGGCCGGCGCGCTCACGAAATCGACTTCCGCATCGTCGGCAGCGAGATGCAGTTCGTCGAAGTCGAACTCGATCCGGGCGAGAGCGCGGTCGCCGAGGCGGGGTCGATGATGTACATGACGCCCGGCATCGCCATGGAGACGGTTTTCGGTGACGGCGCGCAGCAGCGGGGCGGCGGCGTCATGAACGCCATCCTCGGGGCGGGCAAGCGTCTCATCACTGGTGAAAGTCTGTTCATGACCGTGTTCACCAACTCGGGAGGCGGCAAGCAGCAGGTCTCGTTCGCCGCGCCGTATCCCGGCAAGATCCTCGCGATGGATCTGAAACAGCTTGGCGGCACGCTCATTTGCCAGAAGGATTCGTTCCTGTGCGCGGCGCGCGGCGTGTCGATTGGCATCGCGTTTCAGCGGCGCATCGGCGTCGGACTGTTCGGCGGCGAAGGCTTCATCATGCAGAAGCTCGAAGGCGACGGCCTGTGCTTCGTGCACGCGGGCGGAACCGTCCATCCCCTGGACCTGGGTCCTGGTCAAACGCTGCGCGTCGACACGGGATGCCTGGTCGCGTTACAGCCGTCGGTGTCGTACGACATCCAGTACGTCGGCAAGATCAAGACGGCGCTCTTCGGCGGTGAGGGACTGTTCTATGCGGTGCTGACGGGGCCGGGACGTGTCTGGCTGCAATCGTTGCCGTTCAGCCGCATGGCCGATCGGATTTACAAGGCCGCGCCGGCCGCGGGCGGCAGCCGTCGCGAAGGAGGCTCCATCCTGGGTGGGCTCGGTGATCTGCTTGATGGGGACCCCAACTGACGAGACAGGAGCGGCAGCAATTCCTCGAGGTCCTGCAGGCGCACGCCCAGACCGTGGCAATCGCTGAAGCGTGCGCATCCACTACGCGCGATCTCGCGGCCGAAGTCGCGCGCGGTGGAACACCAAGTCGCAACGATTTGATGACCACGGTGGATCAGGCTGAGCGCGCGCTTGCGGACCTGGCCGCCGTCCGCGAGGAAGTCGAGCGTCTGCTGTCGACCCTTGGCGCGGTCTGATCGCGTCCCGAATAAAATTGTTTTCGCATGCGCACTCCCGTTACGCTCGTTACGGGCGCGAGCGGTGAGATTGGCCACGGCCTGATTACACGGCTCTCCGGTACAGGACGTCCCATCGTCACCATAGATCTCGCGCCGCTCGACCCCTCGCTCCACCGGCTGGTGCTGCGCGAGTTCACCGGCTCGATCACCGACAGCACGCTGCTCGAGCGAGTATTGGCCGAGTTCGAAGTAGACCTGATTTTTCATCTTGCCGCGCTGCTCTCGACACGCGCCGAGTTCACGCCAGTGACGGCGCATCATGTCAACGTCGAAGGCACCTTGACGCTACTGGAGTTCGCGCAGCGGGAAGGCGAGTCACACGGGCGGACAGTCCTTTTTCTGTATCCATCATCAGTGGCTGCGTACGGCCTGCCCGATTTGGCCACGAAAACCAAAGTCGGCCGCATCCGAGAAGATGAATGGAACACTCCGCGGACGATGTACGGGTGCAACAAGCTGTACTGCGAACACCTGGGTCGCTACTACGCAAGGTTCTACAAGCAGCTGGCTGCCCATGCGACTGGTCGCGTCGACTTTCGAAGCGTCCGCTTTCCCGGCCTGATTTCGGCTGTGACGATGCCCTCGGGCGGCACATCTGATTACGCACCAGAAATGATTCACGCCGCCGCACGAGGGGAGCCGTATACGTGTTTCGTGCGTCCCGACACCCGCATACCCTTCATGGCGATGCCGGATGCGATCTCCGCGCTGCTCGGTCTCGCAAAGGTCCCGCGCGAGCGCCTGACCCGAACGGCGTATAACCTCACAGCGTTCAATCCAACGGCGCAGCAGATCCACGATGCGGTGATGGCGGCATTTCCCGGCGCCATCGTGCGCTGGGGGACCGACGAGAAGCGCCAGAGCATCGTTGATTCCTGGCCCGAGGATGTCGACGACAGCGCCGCCCGTCGCGACTGGGGCTTCGCACCGGTGTACGATTTCAATGCTGCGTTCAAGGAGTACCTCATTCCGAACGTGCGCGAGCGATATCGATGATGCGCCTTCTTGTTGCGGCGGCTTCTCTGGCTGTCGTCGCCTTTCGTGCACACGCCGCGTTGGGCCACGAGGATCCTTCTATTCTTCGTGGCTCGGAGAACGACTCGATGAATGCCCTGGCAGAGCGTTACGTGAAGCTGGTGCTGGCGCTCGGTCAGCACGATGTCGACTACGTGGACGCGTACTACGGACCGCAAGAGTGGAAAAGTGAGGAGGCAGCAGCCAAACGAACGCTCGCTGACATCGAGCGTGATGCGGGAGCCACCCTGACCGCGCTCGCCGCGGCGAAGCCTGATGACTCCGCAGAAGAAGCGGTTCGGCTCAGGCATGAGTACCTGACCAGGCAGTTGGGAGCACTGCGGGCTCGAGTCTCGATGCTCCAGGGGCAGAAGCTCACGTTCGATGAAGAGTCCAGGGCGCTCTACGATGCGGTTGCCCCGACGCACACAGAGAGCGAATTCGATGCGGCGCTGCAGGAGCTTGAATCGCGACTCCCAGGCCAGGGAACGCTGACCGAGCGGTTCGATGCCTTCCGCTCACGGTTCATCGTCTCGAAGGACCGGCTGGACGCAACGTTCAAGGCCGCGATCGAGGGATGCCGCAGCCGCACGCGCGAACACATTTCACTGCCGCCGGAGGAGAGCTTCGTCGTCGAATATGTCACCGACAAGAGCTGGTCGGGTTACAACTGGTATCAAGGGAATTACCGCAGCATCATCCAGGTCAACACCGATTTGCCGATCTTCGTTGACCGGGCCATCGACCTGGCCTGTCATGAGGGTTATCCCGGACACCATGTCTACAACGTACTGCTGGAGAAAATGCTGGTGCGTGACCGCGGGTGGGTCGAGTTCTCGGTGTATCCGCTGCATTCCCCGCAGTCGCTCATCGCGGAGGGTTCGGCGAACTACGGCATTGATGTCGCGTTCCCCAGACCGGAGCGTCTTCAGTTCGAACGGACGGTGATCTTTCCGACGGCTGGTCTCGACGCGGGCGCGGTCGAAGGCTACTATGCCGTGCTGAGCCTCGTCGATCGACTCTCCTATGCCGGGAATGAAGCCGCTCGACGTTATCTCAATGGCCAGATCGATCGTGCGGCTGCCGCGCGGTGGCTCGAACGGTATGGGCTCTATTCGACGCCACGTGCACAGCAGCGAGTACGGTTTATCGATCAGTACCGAAGCTACGTGATCAACTACAACCTGGGCAAAGACATGGTGGCAAGATACGTCGAGGCTGAATCAGGTGGAGGAAGCGATACCTCGCGCCGATGGGACGTGTTCACCCGGCTGCTCTCGTCGCCTCGCTTGCCCTCCGGGTTAGCTCGGTAGCTCGGTGGCAGGGTTGCTGGTGACGGGGGAGTGGTGGTTATTGATCCGTCGGGAGTTGCCTGAGTGATTTGCGTTGAGATCAGCCGTCCGGGAGGACCCGAGGTTCTCGTGCCGGTCGAGCGGCCTGACCCTGTGCCCGGCCCCGATGACGTCCTCATTCGAGTCGCGGGCGCCGGCGTGAACCGGCCCGATGTTCTTCAACGGCAGGGGGCTTATCCGCCTCCCGCCGGCGCGAGTGATCTCCCCGGTCTCGAGGTCGCTGGCACGATCGCTGCCGTCGGATCGAATGTGAAGCAGTGGAAAGTGGACGATGCCGTGTGCGCGCTCATCGCCGGCGGTGGCTACGCAACGATGTGCGTGGCGCCGGCGTTGCAATGCCTGCCGGCGCCGATCAATCTGGATCTCGTATCGGCCGCGGCAATTCCGGAAACGTTCTTCACCGTCTGGACCAATGTGTTTGACCGGGGGCGGCTCCGCGCTGGTGAAACGGCCCTCTTTCACGGAGGTGCGAGCGGCATCGGCACAACGGCGATTCAACTCGCCGCGGCACGAGGCGTCACGGTACTTGCCACGGCCGGCTCGGACGAGAAGTGTCGTGCGTGCGAGGACCTGGGCGCCAAGCAGGCGATCAACTACCGCACGGCCGATTTCGTCGAGGCGATCAACGAGCTGACCAGTGGCAAAGGGGTCGACCTCATTCTCGACATGGTGGGCGGAAGCTACGTCGGCAGGAATCTCAAGGCGCTCGCGACTGAGGGCCGCCTCGTGCTGATCGGGTTCATGGGTGGCGAACCGACGGCGCCGGTCGATTTCCGCCGCATCCTCACTCGGCGGCTGACGATTACGGGTTCGACGCTGAGACCTCGGAGCGTCTCGGAGAAGGGGCAGATTGCCGCCGCGTTGCGAACGGAAGTCTGGCCACTGCTGGATCGTGGCGTCGTCAAGCCGGTGATCCATCGCGTCTTTCCGCTCGCTGACGCCGCCGAGGCGCACCGCTTGATGGAATCGAGCGAACACATCGGCAAGATCGTGCTCGCCACGTAGACCGGCCGCCAGGTAGTAGGGAGGGGCGGGTCTTGAGACCCGTCTTCACGTCGTCGAACCGGATGCTCTGTTCACCGCAGGGGCTATGATTAAGGCTCATTGCGACGAGCGCACAGGCGGAAGCTGTGTCGACGCCCAACGCTGACGATCTGATAGGTCAGACAATCGGTCCGTATGTCATCGGCGCCCGCGTCGGCGGCGGTGGCATGGGCGTGGTCTACCAGGCCAGGGACACGAAGCTGGGACGCACTGTCGCGCTGAAATTCCTGCCGCCGCAGTGGAGTCACGACGAAGACGCGCGACAGCGTTTCATCCGTGAAGCACAGGCGGCGTCGGCGACCAACCATCCGAACATCTGCACCATTCACGACATCGCGACCGCCCCCGACGGCCAACTGTTCATCGTCATGGCGTACTACGAGGGCCAGACGTTGAAGCAGCGACTGGCATCGGGTCCGCTGGGGATCGACGAGTCGCTCGACATCGCGACACAGATCGCGGACGGCCTCGCGAAAGCGCACGCGCAGAGTGTCGTGCATCGCGACGTCAAACCTGGCAACGTGATCCTGACTGAAGACGGCGCCCGCATCGTCGACTTCGGCCTCGCTACGTTTGCCGACGCCCTGAAGCTGACGGTTGAACACTCCACACTGGGGACCGCGGCTTACATGTCGCCGGAACAGGTACGCGGTCAGACCGCCGACGCGCGCTCCGACGTGTGGGCCGTGGGCGTGATCCTCTACGAGATGCTCACCGGTCACGTGCCGTTCCAGGGCTCGCATGCGGAAGCAATTGCCTATGCCGTGCGGAACGAGACGGCGGCTCCGATTCGCGCAACGCGCCCTGAAGTGGGGGAGGACGCCGAGCAACTCGTGTTCCGCGCGATGCATAAAGACCCGTCGATACGCTTCGCAAACGGACGCGATCTGGCGCGCGCGCTGCGACAGGTCCGCGGGCAGTCGATGCCGCTGGATCTGCGAACAGAAGTAGTGGTGGCACCGCACCCACCGGTATCGAAGGTTCGGCGTCTCCCGCGGTGGAAGATCGCGACCGCCGGAGTAGCGCTCACAGGAGTGCTGGCGGTCACCACGATGTGGCTGGTTGAAAGGCTGGCGCCCCCGGCAGCTACTGAGCGTGGACTTCCTGAAAACAAGAACGTCGCCGTATTCCCACTCGAGTTTGTCGGCGGCACGCCACAGGATCAGGCGTGGGCCACCGGGTTGAGCGCCGCGGTTTCGACTTGGTTGACGCGCCTGGCAGCCTCGACGCCGCTGCAAGTCGTTCGCTTCGACGACATGCGCTCAAGTCAGCTCGACGCGGCGGGCGTGCGCAGCGATCAGGGCGCAACGCTGATACTTGCTGGCACCGTCCAACGCGCCGGCCCCTCCATGCGCATCGCTTACAGCCTCCGCGACACTGCCACTTCGCAGGAACTCCGCAAGGCGACATTCGACGTTCCATCGTCGGACCCCACCGCACTGCAGAGTCGACTCTTGGAGATGGCGCTGGAGCTGCTCGCCGTACACGTCGCAGCATCTGAGCGCGAATCGTTGCTCCCGCGCGACACGACCGTCGCGGCTGCGAACACCCTCTACCTCGAGGGGCGAGGGTACCTCCAGTACTACGAGAAGCCAGAAAATATCGACGGCGCGATCGCCGCCTTCATGCGTGCGCTCGAATTGGACTCGAAATACGCGAAGGCACATGCCGGTCTCGGTGAAGCTTACTGGAGGAAGTACTACGAGACTAAGCAACTGCAATGGTCTGAGAACGCACAGACCAACTGCGGCAATGCGCTCGTTCTGAATCCGCAGCTTGCGGAGGCCCACATCTGCCTAGGTCGGCTCCACGACGGCCGCGGACGTTACGAATCGGCGGCCGTTGAATTCGAGCAGGCGCTCCAGACCGAGCCGACGAATGACGATGCCTACGCCGGTCTCGGCCACGCACAAGAAATGCTCGGGAGGATGGATCGAGCGGAGGAGACGTATCAGCGCGCTGTCGACTTGCGACCGCGTTATTGGGTGAATCACAACCGCCTCGGGCACTTCTACTACAATGCCGGGCGCTATGCAGATGCCGTGGAAATGTTTCTGCAGGTTGTGGCGCTTACGCCGGATGGATTCCGCGGTTACAGCAATCTAGGTGGCGCGTACATACAGCTTGCTCGCTACGACGATGCAATTGCTGCGTTGGAGCGTTCGCGCGCGATTCGTGCGACGACTTCGAACACATCGAATCTCGGAACGGCCTATTTCAACCGCGGCCGCTTCACCGAAGCTGCTCGCGCATTCGAACAGGCCGTCAAACTGGTGGACACCAATCCCGAATTGTGGGGGAACCTGGGCGATGCCTACCATTGGGCGCCCGACGAGCGTCCGCGTGCAGCCGCCGCCTACCGCCGCGCAATCTCCCTTGGGCGGTCGCAACTTACGGTCAACCCGAAGGACGCGGCGCTTCTCGTCAAGTTGGGCCATTACCACACAATGCTGGGCGAGCGGAAGGATGCTCTTGCCCTGGTGGAGCGAGCGCTCAGGATTGCCCCTTCCGACGGTTTCGTGCTTTTCAAGTCCGCCGTGACCCTCAACAATCTGGAGGCGACTGACCGAGCGCTCGATTTGTTGGAGAAGGCGCGTGCGGCGGGTTACTCGGTAACGATCATTCGCGATACGCCGGATCTCGGCAACCTTTGGCGCTATCCACGATTCCAAGATCTCGTGCGTGGACGATGACGTGACGTAACAGACGGTACGAAAAGGAGGGCGCATGCTGAAACAGATACGGATCGGGGCAGATGGCAAGATTGTCGACGCGGATCGATCCACGCACACAACGAAAGCCGGCGGGAAGGGAGGGCCCGATCAGGTGCAGTGGGTGCGGGCGCCCGGCGTCAATGGAAACTATACGATCCGCTTTCCCGGCGGCCCGTTCCAAGCCGGTCACAGCATCGAGGTTCCACCAGGCGGTCCCCACACAGTGTCCCAGCCCCCAGGAACCTACAAGTACGACGTTCTCGACGGAAGCGGTGGCGTCACAGACGACCCTGACGTCATCATCGACAGTTAGTACCGGCACTCGTACCCGTTCCGCTTACGTAAGGCCGCGACGCATCGCCTCTGATCGAAGGCGTGCTCAGGAACGGCCTATTCGCTGAATAGCCAGAGTTCGTTTAACTTCATCCAGCCGATGCTGGATGGGAGGATATCGTGGCGCAACGAGGAGGGCCCATGTTGAAACACATTCGGATTACGTCAGATGGCGTAATCGTGGATGCGGATAGGAGCGTGCACACCACCAGAAGAGGCGAGGGAGGTCCGGATAAGGTGCAGTGGCAGGTACAGGGCGCGGGCAACGAAAAATACCAGATCCGCTTCGGATACTTGTCTGGCAGCCCGTTCCAGGCTGAGAGCCCTCACATCATCGATTTGCCACACCCTCCGCTTGCAGTGTCGCAGGATCCACGCAGGTACAAGTACGATGTTCTCAAGAACGGAACAGTCACGGACGACCCCGATGTGATCATCGACAGCTAAACCACTCTTCACGTGCCCTTAAATAGACGCCGCAGTCGGTCCCGGAACGAAACATGAGAGACGGCGATTAGGGCCTCAGAAAGCTGCTTGGCCGTTGGATACCGGTCGGTGGCGCGCTTGGCGAGCAGGCGGTTGACCACATGCTCGAGTTGTTTCGGATGCTGAGGCGCCAAGCCGGTGAGAGGCGCAGGATCTTTATCGAGCACATTGGACACGGTTTCTGACGGGGAGGCACCCGCGAACGGCAGCCTCCCCGTTGCCATCTCATACATCACGATGCCGAGAGAAAACAGGTCGCTGCGCGGATCGAGCGGCAGTTGCAGGATGCGTTCGGGCGCCATGTAGTTGGCCGTCCCCATGGGCCGTCCCGGAATCGTCGACCCTTCGGGTCCGAGTTCGTGGGTTTCGATCGTCGCGAACCGCCGGGCCAGGCCGAAGTCGAGGACTTTTACCTGCTTCGTGTCACTCACGATGATGTTGCCCGGCTTGATGTCGCGGTGGACGATCCCCTTCGCGTGAGCCGATCCGAGTGCGGCCGCGACCTGCTGCGAAATTTCCACGATCGCCGACGTCGACAGCTCGTTGCGCGCCATGTAGGTCTTGAGATTGAGCCCTTCGACGCATTCCATTGCGATGAACGCCCGTCCCTGGAAGCGGTCGATCTCATAAATCGTGCAGATATTCGGGTGATTGAGCTGCGCGATTGTGTCGGCCTCGCGCTGAAATCGCCGTTCGGCGTCGGGATCGTCGGCCGATTCTTCGGGAAGGAACTTGAGGGCGACTTTCCGCGCTAACCGGACATCTTCGGCTTCATAGACGATGCCCATTCCGCCACTGCCGAGCTTGCCGGTGATGGTGTAGTGACTGACCGTGTGTCCGAGCATCGGGGGTCCATGAGGATACACGTACGTTCGATCTTCGGTGCAAAGGCGTTGAATGCAACGAGGAGGTTTCCCGCTATGATGGCTGCGAGTCTCACAAAGGTGCACGAAGCGTCCGGCAAGAAGTCCACCACCCCACCGGCCCGCGCGATCCCGGGCGACGGTGCTCTTCTCAGTGACGAGCCGACCATCGAGTTGGTCGTGCGCGCCCGAGACGGCGACCGTATGGCGGTCGAGGCGTTACTGCAGCGCTCGATCCCGGGCCTTACTCGTTTCGCCCATGGGCGCCTCCCTGCCGCCGCCCGCGGCTCCCTCGACACGGGGGACTTGGTACAGGAGACGGTGTTGCACGTCCTGCGGCGGCTCGACACTTTCGAGCCGAGACACGTCGGCGCAATGCAGGCGTACTTGCGCCAGTCGGTGATTAATCGGATCCGGGACGAAGTGCGCCGGATCGGTCGCCACCCGGCGCCGGCTGAACTGCCGGAGGACCTTCCCTCGGAGATGCCGTCTCCACTCGAGGAGGCCGTTCGCGCCGAAGCCTACGATCGCTATCGGGCAGTGCTGGTACAGCTAAGTCCACGCGATCGGGAGATGGTGGTCGCGCGGATCGAGGCGCAGTGGAATCTCGGGGAAATCGCCCAGCGGTTCAACATGCGGACGGTCGATGGGGCGCGCATGGCGGTTACGCGTGCCCTGCGGCGGCTCGTGAACCGGATGAAAAGCTAATCCGCGACGACGACCCGCCGGCTACTGGTGTGCGAGCGGAGGACGTCTGACGTCAGGCGCTTACTGAGATAGACCTTGGACTCGCGGTTGTCCGTCGGGTGGATCTCGTATTTGATCACGTTGAATTCGAGCTGATCGAGCGTGCCGCGCATGTCGTAGTAGCGATTCTTGGTCTTCACGACGACCTCGTGAAACCCCGCGGCGTGTGCCCAGACTTCGGATTCCTCGGTCAATGCCCGGAAGTGCCCCTGGCCGCGCCAGTCGCGGCGTGTGCCTCCCACCCAACTGTAGAGGACCTTGCGATCTTCGAAGACGACGCTGTTCTTCAGCCGAGTGACCAGATCGGCGAGCTTCGGTTCGGTCTCGTCGGTTCGGATCTCATGGACGATTTTGAAAGCCACGGGGACGATCGTGCCCGGATCGTCGCGCAATGGAGCCTCGGCCATCAGAATCAGAAACTCCCGGTGGCGTAAGCGCGAAACGATTTCGGTCGCCGTCTTCTTGCGCGGAAACTCGCCGAAATACTCTTCGATGTACTGGATCTCGAGGGCACCGGTCTCGAGGGGGTATTGCTTGATCAGATACTCCATCAAGGCTGTGGGCTCTGGTCTTTGGGCTCTAGGCTTCTGGTTTAGGTTCTGGGTTCACGCGAGGCACCCTAAATTCTATAGGCTTTGACGGCCAGGCGAGAGCCCCTCAGGGTTCATACCCCAAGTTCGGCAGAAGCCAGCGTTCGGCGTCGGTCTGGGTGACCCCTTTGCGCCGGGCATAGTCCTGGACCTGGTCACGGCCAATCCGCCCAACGCTGAAATATCTGGCCGCTTGGTGGGCGAAGTACAGGCCACTCACCGAGGCCGCCGGCATCATCGCGAAGCTTTCGGTCAACGACATCCGGGCGCGCTCGGCGCCAAGCAGATCGAACAGCCGGCGTTTCTCGCTGTGATCGGGGCAGGCCGGATATCCAAACGCGGGGCGGATACCCCGATAGCGCTCCGAGAGCAGGTCGGCTTGTGTGAGCTGTTCATTGATGCCGTAGCCCCACTCAGACCGGGCGCGCTGATGCAGCCACTCCGCGCATGCCTCCACGAGTCGATCGGCGAGGGCCTTGACCATGATGGCGTGGTAATCGTCGTGCTGCTGCTCGAAGCTGCGAGCGAGGGTGTCCGCGCCCAGCCCCGCGGTGGTGGCAAACGCGCCGATGAAATCGGTCAGCCCTGATTCGATTGGCGCAACGAAGTCCGCGAGCGACAGATGCGGGATGTCATCGGCCATCTGTTCCTGCTGACGTAGCATCGGAAATCGAGTGACCTCGCGACGCTCTGACCTTCCATTGAACCCCGAATCCCGCCCCTCGACGTTGCTCGGGGCGCCCTGAGCCTTTGAAGGGCGAGTCCCGAATCCCGGATGAAACACCACCACATCCTCGCCATCAGCGTTGGCGGGCCAGAAGCCGTAGACGGCACGCGCCTGAATCAGCTTCTCAGCGACGATGCGATCGAGCAGCGTGCGGGCGTTGTCGAACAGCTCCCGTGCCGCGCGGCCGTACTGCGGATGGTCCAGAATCGCTGGAAAGCGTCCCTTCAGTTCCCATGCCGCGAAGAAGAACGTCCAGTCGATGTAGGGAACGAGATCGGCGAGGTCGACGTCGATGACGGTCGTGCCCCGGAATGTCGGCACTGCGATAACAGACGGCGTCCAGTCCAGTCGCAGCCGTTTCTTCGTTGTCTCTGGCCATGGCAGGAGCGGCCGGCGCTTCAACGCGGCGTACTGGACGCGCACGCGCTCTTGTTCTGCGCGATTGGTGGCGTCGAATTGGGGGCGCTGTGACCTATCGAGCAGTCGCGCCACGACGTCGACGGCTTTTGACGCATCGATCACATGAACGACGGGTTGGCCATCGTACTCCGGGGCGATCTTGACCGCGGTGTGCTGTCGGCTCGTGGTCGCGCCTCCGATGAGCAGGGGAAGGGACATCGCCCGCCGCTCCATCTCACGCGCCACGAAAACCATCTCGTCGAGCGATGGCGTGATGAGCCCGCTCAGTCCGACGAGGTCGGCGCCCGTATCGACGGCCGCCTGCAGAATCTTGTCGGCGGGCACCATGACGCCGAGGTCGATGACCTCGTAGTTGTTGCACCCGAGCACGACGCCGACGATGTTCTTGCCGATGTCGTGGACGTCGCCTTTCACGGTGGCAAGCAGTACTTTTGACTTGTGACCTTTGACCTTTGACCTTGCCTCCTCTTCAGCGAAGTAAGGAAGGAGGCAGGCGACCGCTTTCTTCATCACGCGGGCGCTCTTGACGACCTGCGGCAGGAACATTTGCCCGGCGCCGAAGAGATCACCAACGACGCGCATGCCGCTCATCAGCGGGCCTTCGATCACATCGAGTGGCCGTGCCAAAGCGCGGCGGGCCTCCTCGACATCCTGCTCGATGAAATCGACGACGCCCTGCACGAGGGCATGCTCGAGGCGCTTGTCGACCGGGAGCTCGCGCCAGGCCAGGTTGGCAGCCTGACTTCCTGCGCGTCCCGCGACCGTGGCCGCAAACCGCACGAGCCGATCGGTGGCGTCCTGCCGCCTGTTGAGGATCACGTCCTCGACATGCTCCAGCAGATCTTTCGGGATCGTCTCGTACACGGTGAGCTGTCCGGCGTTGACGATCGCCATGTCGAGCCCGGCTTTGATGGCGTGATACAGGAAGGCCGAGTGCATCGCTTCGCGGACCACGGTATTACCGCGGAACGCGAACGACAGGTTGCTGACGCCACCGCATATCTTGATGCCCGGGCACGTCACCTTGAGGATGCGCGCCGCCTCGATGAAATCCAGCGCGTAGAAATTGTGCTCCTCGAGACCGGTCGCGATCGCGAGGATATTGAGGTCGAACACGATGTTGGCAGGATCGAAGCCAAGTCGCCCGGTTAGCAGCCGGTACGCGCGTTCGCAGATCTCAATCTTGCGTCCGGCCGTATCCGCCTGGCCACGTTCGTCGAACGCCATTACGACCAGCGCGGCGCCGTACTGTCGAACGATGCGGGCCTTGCGCAGGAAATCGTCCTCTCCCTCTTTGAGACTGATGGAGTTGGCGATCGCCTTGCCCTGGACGCACTGAAGACCGGCTTCGATGACCGACCACTTCGAGCTGTCGATCATGAACGGTAGTCGCGCGATCTCCGGTTCCGTTGCCACGACGTTCAGGAACGTCGTCATCGCGGCCTCCGAGTCGAGCATCCCCTCGTCCATGTTGATGTCGAGGATGTTCGCGCCCCCACGTACCTGTTCGAGTGCGATGGCGGCCGCGTCCAGGTACTGCTGGTTGGCAATCATCGTCGCGAAGCGTTTCGAGCCGGTCACGTTGGTGCGCTCGCCAACAACGATGAGCGTGGAGTCGGGGCGGATGGTCAGTGTTTCGAGGCCGGAAAACTGCGTGAACTTTTCGGGACTCGAGATCCGGGATCCGGGACCGGGATCCGGGACTCGGGATCCGGGATTCGAGGTCTCTGCGTCGACCGAACCCGAGCCCCGAGCCTCGAGCCCCGAGCCCCGAGTCCCGAGTCCCGATTTACGAGGCGTCACCCCGTCGATCGCTTCGCCGATGGCCCGAATGTGCTCGGGCGTCGTCCCGCAGCATCCACCGATGATGTCCGCATAACCCGACACGGCGAAGTCACGAAGCAGCGCCGCCGTTTCCGACGGCGCTTCCTCGTACTCTCCGAACGCGTTGGGCAGTCCGGCGTTGGGATGGCAACTCGCATACTCGCCAACCAGGCGCGACAGTTCGGCCATGTGCGGGCGCATCTGACGGGCGCCGAAGGCGCAGTTGAGACCCACGCTGAAGGGTCGCGCATGCTGGATCGAGACGTAGAACGCATCCAGGGTCTGGCCAGACAGCGTGCGGCCGCTGCGATCAGCAATCGTCGCCGAGATCATGAGCGGCAGTTCGACTCCGCGAGCGTCGAACTCATCGTGGATCCCGGCGATGGCAGCCTTGGCGTTCAAGGTGTCGAACACGGTCTCGAGGAGGAGAAGATCGACGCCGCCGTCGATGAGCCCTCGCGTCTGTTCCCGATAAGCCTCCCGAACTCGAGCGAACGTCGTGGCACGATAGGCGGGGTTGTTGACGTCTGGCGAGATCGAAAGCGTCCGGTTGGTCGGTCCCATCGCGCCCGCGACGAAACGAGGACGGCCAGGCGTCTTGCCCGACCACGTGTCCGCGGCTGCGCGCGCGAGGCGTGCGGCCTCCACATTCATCTCGTAGACGACGGCGTCGAGTCCGAAGTCGGCCTGCGCGATGGCGGTGCTGCCGAAGGTGTTGGTTTCGATGATGTCGGCGCCCGCCTCCAGGTAAGCGTGATGGATCGACGAGATCAGATCCGGGCGAGTGAGGACGAGCAGATCGATGTTGTTCTTGACGAGATGCCCGTGATCGCGAAAGCGTGTGCCTCTGACCGTCGGTTCATCCAGCTTCTGCCGCTGAACCATCGTCCCCATCGCGCCGTCGAGAAGAAGGATGCGATGAGCAAGAAGATCCCGCAGAGTGGACGCGCTCACACACGTACATTAGCAACTCTGCCGCCGAGTCCAAAGATCAAGACCCGGCGTACCCTGCAGAGGACGTAGGGCGGGTCCTGCTTTGTGGACCCGCCGGTTAGACTAGTTGTCGTAGTAGAGATAGAACTCGTGCGGATGCGGCCGCAACCGAATCGGGTCGAGCTCTTTCTCCCGCTTGTACGAGATCCACGTTTCAATCAGATCTTCCGTGAAGACCTCGCCCTTCGTCAGGAACGCGTGGTCCTGTTCCAGCGCTGTGAGCGCCTCTTCGAGCGAACCGGGCGTCGTCTTGATGCCCATCTCGCGCATTTCGTCCCTGGTCATCTCGTAGATGTCGCGATCGAGCGGCTGGCCGGGATCGATCTTGTTCTGGATGCCGTCGAGCATGGCCATCAGCATGGCGGACCACGCCAGATAGCCGTTGCAGCTCGGATCGGGGCACCGGAACTCGAGCCGTTTGGCCTTAGGGCTCTTCGAGTACATCGGGATCCGGATCGACGCGGATCGGTTGCGCGCCGACAGCGCGAGGTTCACGGGCGCCTCGAATCCAGGCACGAGCCGGCGATAGGAGTTGGTCGTGGGTGCTGCGAACGCGAGGATCGCCGGCGCGTGTTTCAGCAGCCCGCCCGCGGCCCACAGCCCCATCTCGCTGAGCCCGGCGTAGCCGTTGCCCGCAAAGAGCGGTTGACCGCCCTTCCACAGCGAGGCGTGCGAGTGCATGCCGCTGCCGTTGTCCTCGAAGATCGGCTTCGGCATGAACGTCACTGTCTTGTTATGACGCTTCGCGACGTTCTTGCAGATGTACTTGTACCACATGAACTGATCGGCCATTTTCAGCAGCGGCTGGAACTGCATGTCGATTTCGCTCTGACCGGCCGTCGCCACCTCGTGATGGTGCGCCTCGACGACGATCCCGACCTTGCGCATCTCGTACACCATCTCGCCGCGGAGATCGTGATACGTGTCGGTCGGGCTCACCGGGAAGTAGCCGCCCTTGAAGCTTGGCTTGTATCCGAGGTTCGGTTCCTCGATGCGCGCCGTATTCCATGCGCCCTCGACGGAATCGATCTGGTAGTAGCCGCGATGCTGGTTCTGTTCGTAGCGGACCTCGTCGAAGATGAAGAACTCCGGCTCGGGCCCGATGAAGCAGGTATCCGCGATGCCCGAATCCTTGAGATGCTGCTCCGCCTTGCGCGCGATATGACGTGGATCGCGCGAGAAGTCTTTTCCGGTGACGGGGTCGACGATGTTGGCGATGACACTGATGGTCGGTTTCGCGAAGAACGGATCGAGACGGGCCGTGTCGGCGTCTGGCACCGCGAGCATGTCGGATTCGTGAATGCCCATCCAGCCGCGGATCGACGACCCATCGAATCCAAGGCCATCCTTGAATGTGTTTTTGTCCAAATGTTCTACAGGGAACGAACAGTGCTGCCAGCTGCCGAGCATGTCCACGAATTTCAGGTCCACCATCTCGGCCTCGTGCTTCTTGGCAAGCGCGAAGAAGTCATCGGGCGTCATCGAAACACCTCCAGATAGGTTTCAGCGCCGGTCCGAATTAGTCAGCGGCGTCCGGAGAGGGAATTCCCGTCGAAGGGGAGGGTCGAAAGCATAACGGATTTTGAAGAAAACGGTGTGGCGTCCTCCAATTTTGTCGGCTTTGTGGAACGACCGTGTTGCAGCGGATGCCTCGAACGCGACATAATCTGAGCACTCCGCTCGGTCCCTGTCGCCCGAGCCACAGTGGTTCGGGAATCACCTGTGCAATCCACCGCCAATGTCTGTTGCTGACCGCAAGGTCTGTTGATGAAAGGACTGATCGTCACATGGGATCTGCAGCTCTTTCCGAAGCCGTCAAGAGTATTCGCGAGTGGTCGATGGGCGAGGGGCGCGCGTCAGCGACGCCCGTGAAGGCCGCCGAGCTCTTTGGGACACTGGCATTCAACGATAAGGCCCAGCAGGAGCGTCTACCAAAACCGGTGTACCGCGCGCTGCGCGCGACCATTACGCGAGGCGAGCCACTTGATGCGTCGACCGCGGACGCCGTAGCGGTGGCGTTGAAGGACTGGGCGGTGGAGCACGGCGCGACGCATTACACGCACTGGTTCCAGCCGATGACGGGCATCACGGCTGAAAAGCATGATTCGTTTCTGTCGCCCATGGCTGACGGCAGCGCGATCGCAGAGTTCAAGGGTAAAGAGCTGATCAAAGGCGAGCCCGATGCCTCGAGTTTCCCGTCCGGCGGCATGCGCTCGACGTTCGAGGCGCGCGGCTACACCGCATGGGATCCCACGAGCCCGCCGTGGCTGCTGTTCAATGGCGGCAACAGCGTGACGCTCGTGATTCCGACGGCGTTCGTCAGTTGGACTGGTGAAGCGCTCGACAAGAAGACGCCGCTGCTGCGCTCGATGGAGGCTGTCTCCAAGCAGGCGGTGCGCGTGCTGAAGCTGTTTGGTTCCAGCGCCGAGCGCGTGCATGCGACCTGCGGCCCCGAGCAGGAATACTTCCTCATCGATCGCAACTTCTATTTCGCGCGTCCCGATCTGATCAATGCCGGTCGCACGCTGTTCGGCGCCAAGCCGCCCAAGGGCCAGGAGATGGAGGACCAGTACTTCGGCGCCATCCCTGAACGCGTGCTGGCGTGCATGGCGGAGGCCGAACTCGAGCTGTTCAAAGTCGGCGTGCCAGTCAAGACGCGTCACAACGAGGTTGCCCCGAGCCAGTACGAGATCGCGCCTGTGTTCGAGAACGCCAACGTCGCCGCCGATCATCAGATGATGACGATGGAGATGTTGAAGAAGATCGCGCCGAAGTACGGGCTGGCGGCGCTGCTGCACGAGAAGCCGTTTGCCGGTGTGAACGGATCTGGCAAACACAACAACTGGTCGCTGTCCGACGAGTTCGGCAACAACCTCCTCGGCCCCGGCGACACTCCGCACGACAACATGCAGTTCCTGGTCTTCTGCGCCGCGGTGCTCCGCGCCGTCGACCGCTGGCAGGGTCTGCTGCGTGCGAGCATTGCCAGCGCCGGAAACGATCATCGCCTTGGCGCCAATGAAGCGCCGCCTGCCATCTTGTCAATCTTCCTCGGGGACATGCTCACCGACATCTTCGAGCAGCTCGAGAAGGGCGGAGCGAAGTCGACCAAGCAGGGTGGCACCCTCGATATCGGCGTCAGCGTCCTGCCCAAGCTGCCGCGTGATGCCGGCGATCGCAATCGCACCAGCCCGTTCGCGTTCACCGGAAACAAGTTCGAGTTCCGAGCCGTCTCGTCGGGGCAGAACATCGCGTTCCCGAACATGGTTCTCAACGCGGCGATGGCGGATTCGCTCGATTCCATCGCGACCGAGCTCGAGACGGCAGCGGCCAAAGGCGAGGAGCTCAATAGGGCCGTTGGCAAGCTGCTGACGAAGGTTGTCAAGGAGCACAAACGCATCGTGTTCAACGGGAACAACTACTCGGCCGAGTGGGAGAAGGAAGCCGGCAAGCGCAAGCTGCTGAACCTGAAGAACACGGTCGATGCGTTGCCCCAACTCATCACGAAGGACGCGGTCAAGTTGCTCGAGAAGTACAAGATTCTCAACGAGCGGGAGATTCATGCCCGGTATGAGATCTTCCTCGAGAACTACAACAAGACCATCAACGTCGAGGGTCAGCTCATGGTGTTGATGGCCAATCGTTACATCCTGCCGGCAGCGCTCGAATACCAGAAGCGAGTGGGCCAGAGCGTTGCGGCAGTTCGCGCCGGTGGTGGGACGAGCACGCAGGGCAAGAAGCTGCTCTCTTCGTACACGAAGCTGGTGGACAAGTTCAAGGCGCAGACCGACGGCTTGGCCGCAGCCCTCAACCACAATGGCCTCTCGGCTGAGAAGCACGCGAAGTACATGCGGGACAAGATCGTCCCGGCCATGGGTAAGCTGCGGGAAGTTGGTGACGAGATCGAGGTGCTGACTCCGCACGAGATCTGGCCGCTGCCGACCTACCGGGAGATGCTCTTCGTGAAGTAACCGGTGAGTAACAGGCGAGGGCGAAGGGGAGAGGTGCGCCTCTCTCTTCGCCTTCTCGCCTGCCATTCTTCTCCTTCCTGGATCCCGTCTTTACGGCCCGTTTCCAAGTCGCCAAGTTTCTGGATCCAAAAAGGCAGATTCACCGCAGATCTCGTTCGCCGGTTTTAGCGATACTCGGCCGTGGGCGCTCGCCCAAACCACAGCGTTTCCAAGGGTTCAGGGCTACATCTCGGGCAGCAGGCATGGGCCGTCGTCATGTCGGGGGTGTACACTTCAGATCTCGCCTAGGTCTTGCAAGCGACGAAGAAGAGATGGGTATTCTCGAGAAACTCCGTCCACAACCACGATGGAAGCACGCCGACCCCGGCGTGCGCTCGGCAGCCGTATACGAGTTGGGTCCGGAGGAGGCGGATGCGCTGCTGGCGCTTGCCCGTGAAGACGCTGACTCCCGCGTCCGGAGAGCAGCCGTAGGCCGGCTGTCCGAGGTCGATGTGCTGGGCGAGATTGCCCGTACCGATCCCGACGAGGACGTCCGCAGCGAGGCAATCCGAGGGCTGGCGGGACTGGCAGCTGAGACCAGCGAACCCGACCGCGCGTCCGAGGTCGTTCGACAGTTGTTGATGCTGGGCCGCACGAAAGAAGTGGTCGTCGTGGCGCGCGAGAACACCAGTCCGCAGGTGCGCGGGGCCGTGGTCGATCTCATCGACGATTCCAAATCGCTCGGCTCGGTGAGCCGTCATGCGCAGGACGGGTCTACTCGGCTGCGCGCGCTCGCGCGTCTGACCGATCCGGAAGAGATCCTCAACGTTGCCCTCAAGGGCGAGCACACCGATTCGGCTATATCTGCACTCGAGCGTATCCAGGACCCGGCTGCGCTTTCCGCAATCGCGCAGCGTGGTCGCAATAAGGTGGCAGCTCGACGGGCACGAACGAAGCTTCGCGAGACCGAAGAGGCGGCGCAGACCTCTCACGATGGCCCGGCTGCCCGTATGAGCCCGGAAGACCGGTCTCGAGCGATGGAACTCCTGCATCGGGCTGAAGCGCTGGTGGCGACACCGGATCCCGATGAGGCTTCAGCATCGCTGGCGGCAGTACGCCTGGCATGGGCCGAGTTCCAGGCCGACGTCGAGGTTGACGAGTCGATCGGCCGGCAGTTTGAAGCGGCCAGCGAGGCCGTTCGAGAGGCTATCGACGAGCGGCGCCGCGAAGCGGCAACGGAGCGCGAGCGGCAGTTGGCCCTCGAACGGGAGCAGGCCGATCGCCTGGCGATAGTGATGGAGATCGAGCAGCTTGCGGGGCCTGACGCGGCCGATCGGATTGCTGAATTGCGAGTGCGGTGGGACGGGCTGCCGCCGATGCCGTCGGAATATGCCGCGTCGTTGACCCGGCGCTTCCAGGATGCATCGCGTGCGTTCGAGGATCGTGAACGCCGGCGGCTGCTGGCCGAAGCGGCAGTCGGCAGGCTGGAGACACTCGCAACCGAGCTCGAGCAGCTCGCCGCGTCCGAACAACCAGTCGACGACGTCGTTGCGAGGTGGCGTGGGCTGCGGCGGGATGCCGACGTGCTGCGCGAACACGCCTCGGCCAACCTGGTCGCGGCCGAACGGCTCGAACGAGCCGTGGCCGCTCTCGAGCAGAAAGAGGTCGAATACCAGCAGGCCAGGGCCAGGCAGGAACAGGAAAACCTGCGCCGGCTGCAGCAGTTCTGTCGACAGGTCGAGGCCTTGGCGGCGGCTGAACCACTCACGCTGAAAGCAGGTGACCGCGCCCTGCGCGAGATCCGCTCGACGCTCGAGGATCGCGCACCGCTGCCATCCAAGCGGGATCGGCAGGAGATTCAGGCCCGTCTCGAAGAGGCGCGTGCCAAGCTTGCGCCACGCATTCAGGAACTGCGAGACGCTGACGAATGGCAGCGCTGGGCCAACCTTCAGGTGCAGGAAGAGATCTGTCGCGAGATGGAGGCGCTCAAGTCCGAGGCGAATCTCGAGGTTGCCGGACGACGGATGCGGGATCTACAGGCACGCTGGAAGCAGGTCGCCTTGGCACCGCGTGCGCAAGGCGAGGTGATGTGGCGCCGTTTCAAGACGGCGCAAGATGAAGTCTACGCACGGACATCGGCCTTCTTCGCGGCTCAGAACGAGGAGCGAGCGGGCAACCTGGTTCGCAAACAGGCGCTGTGCGAACGCGTCGAGGCGTTGGCCGGGTCGACCGACTGGGTGAAGACCGCGAGCGAGATTCAGGCGCTGCAGGCGGAATGGAAGACGATTGGTCCGGTCGCCCGCGGACACGAAAAGGCGATCTGGGAGCGGTTCCGCCGAGCATGCGATCAGTTCTTCACGCGTCGGCAGGAGGATCTGAAGCACCGGAAGGAAGAGTGGGCGACGAACCTGGCTCGCAAGGAAGCACTCTGTATCGCGGCCGAGGAAGTAGCTGACTCGACGGACTGGGATCAAGCCGCCGCGAAGCTCAAACAGTTGCAGGCCGAGTGGAAGAAAATCGGCCCCGTTCGCAAATCGAAATCCGAAGCGATCTGGCAGCGCTTCCGGGCGGCGTGCGATCGATTCTTCGATCGCTACAAGCACCGCGATCAGGTCGAGTTGCAGGAGAAGGCGGCCGTTCGCGAGACGGTCATCCGTGAACTCGAGGCGCTGCTTCCCCAGGAGTCGGAGCAGCCAGTTCCTGCGCCCGGGAATCTCTACGACACGGTTCACCAGGCACGAACCCAGTGGCAACATGCTCCCGAACTACCGCGGGCGGTCCAGCAGGATCTGGCGGCACGCTACCACCA
The DNA here is from genome assembly GCA_035649635.1 of Vicinamibacterales bacterium. Classification (GTDB taxonomy): domain Bacteria; phylum Acidobacteriota; class Vicinamibacteria; order Vicinamibacterales; family UBA2999; genus Gp6-AA40. Next base: position 108,894 of record DASRJE010000198.1, read on the forward strand.
GGCCGTGGCGCGAATCGTTGCGGCGTGGCCGGGCGCGTTTGCCGGCACCGATCTCGATCCCGAGGCCACGCGCAAGCGCATGGAGAAGCTGCTCGCGAAGGTCGAGGAGTTGGTCTCGACGCACGCCAGCCGGCCGGCCAATCTGTCGCCAACCGAGCTTCTGGCGCAGCAGCTGCGCGAGCGGCTGGCCGCCAACACGATGTCGGGCGGTTCACGCGCGGCCGAGGCCGAAGATGCACGCTTGCGGGCGGTCGAGCAGGAAGTGCGATCGGCCCAGGCACAGTGGATGCGCCTTGGACCCGTACCGCCGCAAGTGGCTGGTCCGCTCAACGAGCGATTCCAGCGCGCGTGCCGGCGCTTCTTCGACCAACGTCGACGCGCATCGTAATCGTCTCGGACTAACATTTCCTCATGATTCGAACCATCATTCGGAGTCTCAGTATTGGTGTGCTTTGCGCCCCGATGCTGTTTGCGCAAGCCGAAGGTCCGACGCTCCAACCGCTGTGGACGCTGACCGGTGATTTCGCTTCACCAGAAAGCGCGTACTACCACGCCGGGTCGAACGCGATTTTCGTGTCGTCGATCAACGGCCAGATCCTCGAGAAGGACGGCAACGGCTACATCTCGCGGCTCTCGCCAGACGGCAAGATGATCGGCGCGAAGTGGGTGACAGGCCTCAACGCGCCCAAGGGCATCCGAAGCATCGGCGGCACGCTCTGGGTCACCGACATCGACGAGGTTGTGTCGATCGATATAGCCAGCGCGAAGATTACGGCCCGAGTCAAGGTCGATGGCGCGCAGTTTCTCAACGATCTCGCGACTGCGCCTGATGGGACGATCTACGCGTCGGACTCGAACCTGGCGCGTATCTACGCCGTGAAGGACGGAAAGTCGTCGGTCTTCGTCGAAGGGGCCGATCAGGTCGACGTGCCAAACGGCCTGCTGGTTGATGGCACTCGCCTGGTTCTCGGGACGATCGGAGTCTCGGGCGCTCGGGGAGCCGGTGCAGGTCGCGGTGCGGGACCTCCGCCAAGCGGCCATCTCTATGCCTTCGATCTCAAGACGAAGCAGCGAACTCAGCTTACGAAAGATGCGGTCGGCGGGATCGACGGTATCGAGCCGGATGGTCGCGGCGGTCTGTTGATCACCGACGTGATCGGTGCGCGGTTACTGCACGTCGCGGCGTCAGGCCAAACGCGCGTACTGGCGAAATTCTCCGGCGGGGGCGCCGACTTCGGCTACATCGTGTCGAAAAGAATCGCGATCGTACCGTTTTTGGCCGCGAACAACGTCTCGGCCTACGATCTGACCGCTTCGATGAAGTAGTCCGCGAACCCCGAGTTCCAGATCCCGAGTCCCGAGCCCCGGGTCCCGTCACCCTTCTAGATAGGTATATCCATGCAGGCCGTCTTCGTAGAAGCGAAGAAGCCTGCCGGCACCCTCGTAGTCGACACGCCCCTCGCGGACGGCGGTCTCCACGTCGGTTCGCAGCTTGCCCAGCAACATTTCCGGGTCGAACTCGACGTAATCGAGCACTTCGCGCACGGTGTCCCCCTTGATCAGCGCGTCGAGCCGCGCCCCGCCGTTCTCATCGAGGCTTACGTGCACCGCGTGCGTATCGCCGAACAGGTTGTGCAGGTCGCCCAGGATTTCCTGGTACGCGCCGACCAGGAAGACGCCGAGGTAGTAGGGGTCGCCGTTGACGGCATGCAGCGGCAGCGTCTTTTTCACGTCGCGGCGATCGACGAATCGATCGAGCTTGCCGTCGGAATCACAGGTGATGTCGCCGAGCACGGCATGCTTCGTCGGCTTCTCGTTGAGGCGGTGAATCGGCATCACCGGGAAGAGCTGCTTGATCGCCCAGCTATCGGGAATCGACTGGAACAACGAGAAATTACAGAAGTAGGTGTCCGAGAGCTGCTCGTCGAGGTTCTGCAAATCTTCCGGCACTTCGGCCATCGTTTGAACGATTTTCTGGAGCTTCGTGCAGATCGCCCAGAACAGATTCTCCGCCATGCTGCGCTGAATGAGCGGCAGGTAGCCTGTGTTGAACAGGCTGATGGACATGTCGAGCGCCTGCTGCGCATCGTGGAAGGCCTCGAGCGCGTTGCGGGCAGTGACGTTGTTGTAGGTCTCGATCAGGTCGGTGAGCGGCTGCTCCCACTCGAGATTTGCCGCCGTCGGCACCTTCTCGTCGCCGAAGCCCGATACACCGAGGACGTTGAACACGAGCATGCTGTGATACGCGACGACGGCGCGGCCGCTCTCGGAAACGATGGTCGGATGGTTCACGCCGGCCTCGTCGCACACCGTTTGAATGTGGTAGACGACGTCGTTGGCATACTCCTCGAGCGTGTAGTTCATGCTCGACTCGAAGTTCGTCTGTGAGCCGTCGTAGTCCACGCCGAGCCCACCACCAACATCGATGTACTGAAGACCGGCGCCGAGCTTGGCGAGCTCGGTGTAAACGCGAGCGGCCTCGTTGAGCGCTCCCTTCACGATACGGATGTTCGTGATTTGGCTGCCGAGATGGAAGTGGAGGAGCTTGAGGCAGTCCTGCATGCCGCGGGCCTTGAGCTCTTCGAGGCCACGCATGATTTCGGTCACCGTCAACCCGAACTTCGATCGGAATCCGCCGGAAGACTGCCAACGGCCGCTACCGCGAGCCGCCAGTTTCACCCGCATGCCGATCTGCGGCCGCACGCCCATCTTTTCCGCGGCGTCGATGATGAGCCCCAGCTCGGTGTATTTCTCGACGACGGGAATGATGTTGCGGCCGATCTGCTGGCCGAGCATCGCGGTCTCGATGAACTCGGCGTCCTTGAACCCGTTGCAGATAATCGGTGTTGTGTTGTCCGCGAGCGCGACGACGGCCAGAAGCTCCGGCTTGGAGCCCGCCTCGAGACCAAAGTGGTAGGGCTTGCCGAACTTGTGGACTTCCTCGACGACCTGACGCTGCTGATTCACCTTGATGGGGTATACGCAGCTATATCCCCCCTGGTACTGGTGCTGTGCGATGGCGGTCTGGAAAGCCGCGTGAATGTCGCCCAGTCGATGCTTCAGGATGTCGGTGAACCTAATCAGGACGGGAAGGCTGATGCCTCGGAGCTGCAGGCGGTCGACCAGTTCCTTGAGATCGATGGCTTTCGCGGGGTCCTTCGTCGGGTGCACCTGCACGTGACCGGCGTCGTTGACCGAGACGTAGCCATTGCCCCATCGTGCGACTTCGTACAGCTCACTCGCCTCATGCACGCTCCACGCGCGCGTCGTAGAGGTGGCGGCTGTGATCGGCACAGGCCGTCCATTGGTCACAGTGCTCATGAAAGAGATGATAAACGGCTTTCGGTCGATAGCTGCTCGGATTTTAGTATTGGTCTCCGATCTCCAGTCGTCGGTTTGCGATCTCAGGTCTCGAGCCAGCGTTCGTGGTCGCGAAGCTGGGCCACCATAGACCTCAGACCGGAGACCGGAGACAATGAAACATCACATGTCGGAGCGCGTGCCTGCCATCAGGGTCCTGCTGCTGCCGAAGGACACCAACGCCTACGGCACCATCTTCGGCGGCGTGATCCTGGCGAACATCGACCTGGCGTCTGCGATCGAGGCACGAAAGGTCGCGGCTCACCGGTTCGTCACAAAGGCGATGCGGGAAGTGGAATTTCACGAGCCTGTGTTTGTTGGAGATATCGTGGATTTCCACACCACGACGGTACGAATCGGGCGGACGTCGGTGACCGTGCGGGTCGAAGTCGAGGCCGAACGATGGGGAAATCCTCCATTAACGGCGGGTGCGACCGGGCATGGTGAGCGCGTCAAAGTGACAGAGGCAGAAGTGGTGCTCGTGGCGGTCGATAGCGAGGGCAGGCCAACGCCGGTGAGACCGTGAGCGGATGGTGAAAGGCCGTCCAGCAGCCAACCAGCTATGAATTGGATCAGCACGCGAAGTAATTCGCCCGCAATCGGCTTCATCGACGCCCTTTTCGCCGGGACGGCACCCGACGGCGGACTCTACATGCCGGAGCGCCTCGATCCGTTGCCGCCGGAAACGGTCGATCGCCTCCAGGGCGCCGACATCGTCGAGATTGGTACGACGATCGGGTCGCATATCCTGAGGGACGAGATCACCCGAGAGGCGTTGCAGCCGCTAATACGCGAGGCTCTCGACTTCCCGGTGCCCCTCGTCCCCGTCACCGAACGAGTGTCGGTCCTGGAGCTCTTTCACGGTCCTACATTGGCGTTCAAGGATGTGGGCGCGCGCGTTCAGGCTCGTCTGTTACACCACTTCACGGATGGAACGCCGCTGATGATCCTGGTCGCCACATCAGGCGATACCGGGAGCGCGGTTGCACAGGCGTTTCATCGCGTGCCGGATTCACGCGTGGTCGTGCTTTACCCCGAGGGGCAGGTCAGCGATGTCCAGGAGGCGCAAATGGCGTCCCTGGGCGACAACATCACGGCGCTGGCAGTGCGCGGGACCTTCGACGACTGTCAGCGGTTGGTCAAGCAGGCATTCGCCGACGATAGCCTGCGCGCTCACGTGTGGTTGACACCCGCGAACTCGATCAATCTGGGCCGTCTGTTGCCGCAGGTGTTCTATTACTTCGTGCTTGCCGGCCTTGCTGCGGTCTCGAATCGACTGATCGTGTCGGTACCGAGCGGTAATTTTGGCAATCTGACCGCTGGGCTCATCGCCAAGCGCATCGGCCTACGGGTGGCGCAGTTCGTGGCCGCGACGAATGTGAACGATGCCGTTCCGGAGTATCTGAAAACTGGGCTTTACCAGCCGCGGCCGTCCATCGCCACGGTCGCCAACGCGATGGATGTCGGCGCCCCGAGCAACTTCGAGAGGGTCCAGGCGCTTTACAACAGCGATTTGGCCGCGCTACGCCACGACGTCGTGGGTTATGCCTACGATGACACACGCGTCATCGATGAGATTCGACGAGTGCATCAGGCGCACGGGTATGTGCTCGATCCGCACAGCGCGATTGCGTGGCTCGCGCTGCAGGATCGATTGGCCGATGAGCCAGATGCGCGCGGGGTGTTCCTGGCAACGGCCCATCCCGCCAAGTTTCGCGAGGTCGTCGAGCCGGCGATTGGCCGGCGGGTCGGGCTTCCTCGTCCGTTGGCCGATGCGTTGTCACGCCCCCGGCACTCGGTTTCGATGCCGGCTGACTATGCGGCTCTCGAAAAGTTCTTGAGAGCGACTCCAACGACCAGTTCCGAACTTCCGATTCGCACCGCCTAGAGCCTTGCACAGCCGATGACATATCGACTGACTCCCGGACAACTGCCCGAAAGAGGCGCAATCCCCGTCCCGTACACCTGGGACCTCAGTCACATCTGTCGAAACTGGGACGAGTGGCAAGAAAGTTATCGGGAACTGGACCTGGAAATCGAGGCCTTCAAGTCGCGGCAGGGAACGCTAGCCAGTGGTGCCGAGTCGCTCATCGGCGCGTTTCGAGCGATGGACCGTATGGGCGTTCTCAGTTATCGCGTGTGGTACTACGCGTCGCTGCGCTACGACGAGGACCAGCGCGATAACAATATCAACGCCCGCCGCCAGCAGGTTCAGATCCTCTTCGCGCGCGAGCACCAGTCGAGTTCCTGGTTCAATCCCGAGTTGCTGAAGATTCCGCTGGACACGATCCACCGGTGGATGGAAATCAATCCGGCGCTTGCGCTGTACCGGTTCGCAATCGAGACGCTGTTTCACGAGCAGGAACACGTGCTCGACGAACAGGGCGAGCGATTGCTGTCCTATGCGACTCGCTCGAGCAGCGTCTCGCACGAAAGCTACGCCGCCCTGACCACGGCGGACATGAAGCCGCCGACGATCGGCCTCAGCAGCGGCGAACAGGTTGCGCTGAGCTACAGTCAGTACCGCGCCATTCTCGAGACCAATCGGAAGCAGGAGGACCGCGCAGCGGCGTACAGAGCCTTCCACCAGATCTACGCCGACAATCGCAACACCTACGCGGCGCTCTACAACGGCGTCCTGCAAAGAGACTGGTTTCACGCCAGGGCACGCGGCTACGAGACCACGCTCGAAGCCGCACTGCATGGAAACAACATCCCAACTTCGGTCGTCGAAACGCTGATTGGTGTCACCAAGAAAGGGGTCGAGCCACTGCGCCGGTATCACCGTCTTCGTCGTCGCCTCCTCGGCGTCGACAACTATCGGCTGTTCGATGTCTCCATCCCCCTCGTCGAGCATCCCGCCCGTTATCCGTACGACGACGTCGTTCCATGGATCATCGAGTCTGTTGTCGGCCTCGGTGCTGAGTACCAGCAACACGTGCGAGACGCGTTCAACGGCCGCTGGATAGACGTATTCGAGAACACCGGCAAACGGAGTGGTGCGTACTCAGCGCCCGTCTACGGCACGCACCCTTACATGCTGCTCAATTTCAACGAGACTCTCGATGCCGTGTTCACGCTCGCGCACGAGATGGGGCACTCGATGCACACGTTGCTCGCGCATCGGGCGCAGCCGTTCGTGTACGCGGGCTACACCATCTTCGTTGCCGAGGTGCCCTCAACGCTGAATGAGGCGCTGTTCCTGGACTTCATGCTGGAGCGGGCGGAGAGCGACACTCAGCGAGCCGTGCTGCTGCAACATGCCATTGACAGCATCGCCAGCACGTTTTACACGCAGGTGATGTTTGCCGACTTCGAGCTGCAGACGCACCGCCTGGTCGAACAGGATCAACCGATCACGGCGGAAGTGCTGAGCGCGATTTACAGCGGCCTGCTCCACGAGTACTACGGTGACGTGCTCGACGAGGAGCCGCTGTCGGCGATGACCTGGGCGCGCATTCCGCACTTCTTCAGCACGCCGTACTACGTCTATCAATACGCGACCTGCTTTGCGTCGACTGCGCGGTTGATGCAGAACCTTCGATCGGGGGATGCAGCCACTCGGTCGGGTGGGGTGGAGCGCTACCTGTCGTTGTTAAGTGCCGGCGGCAGCGGTTACCCGATGGATCTGCTCAAAAAGGCCGGCATCGATCTGAGTCAACCCGACACGGTGGGAGCTGTGGCGACCGAGCTCGACGCGCTGGTGTCGAAACTCGAGACTGAACTCACGTAGCGGCGGCTGTCAACTCCCACCATGTTTGATTGGCGCGCCGCCGTAGGTTGCATTCGCCACGGAACCAGGCTGCATTGGGAGTTGGGGAGTTGGAGGTTGGGCGTTGACGCATTTTCGGCATCCTGCTCTAGTGAGTCATCTCGTAGACCAGGTAGTTGACGCCCAGACGATAGGCGTCGTTGGTTGGAGCATCGCCGTAGAGCCCTTCCGCCGACCATTCCCAGTAGTCGCCGACGTCGTTGTTCCAGTTGGCGATCGCCATCATGCGCCCCGACGGTTGGTTGTCCTCGAATAGCCCGAGGAACACCGGTTCGATCCCTGGCAGCATCGGGTGCGGAATGTTGAGGGTTTTGAGACCGAAGAACGACTGGAAGATCGGATGCGTTACGTCGAGCCGGATGAAATGGTGTTCGGGCAACGCGCGTTTCATCTGCGTCACCAGGTTCACCCAGTCGGCCTCACCGTCGAAGTCATCGAAAATGATGAAGCCTCCCTTCAGCAGATAGGCCCGCAGGTTCGCGGCTTCAGCATCGTCGGTCGTCCAGTAGCCGGGCTCCGACATGTAGATCACCGGGTTCTCGAAGATGCGCGGGTCGTCGAGATCGAGGATGTTGCTCCCGTCCAGGTGCACGCGCGTATTGGTGATGTAATCGAGGATGGCCGAGAAGTTGCGATCGGCGGCCGGATAATCGTGCTCCCATCCGCCGAAACCGCCGATGCGCGCGCCATACCTGATACGGGTAAACGCGAACTGGCTGTTGTATTCCACAGCTGGCAGGGACTGGGCGGAGGAGCGGAAGAAGAAGCGCTGAGCGACGGCCATCAAGGGAAGCGCCAGTATCGACAGTAACAATGCGCTGGCGATGACCCGGATTCGCACGCCTCTATTTTCATCACCTCAGGGTGCCACCTCAAGCCCGTTCTTGTAAAACCCACCGCGATGCAGTGCCGGTCCTTTCCGCGGAGAACCGGGTGGGCCACCGGTTCTGCGGGTCGTGCGGACAGGAATTGAGTTCGCCCCAGCCGGGACGCTCGAGTGAGCTGCCCGCTCATGGCAGTGGTTGCACTTAGCGGCTTGCGCCACTCACAGCGCGCTGCGGCCCGGCGCGATGCGCTTGCGAAGGAAGTTGGTGCGACGCTCCGGCGGGAGCCGCTGCCAGCGTTCGATCAGTTCGCGCAGGTGGCGCTCACTTTCGCGCGCGAGGGCGTCGAGTCTGCTTCGCCGGCTTCGCCTCTTCCGCTGCACGTGCCGCCTCCAGTATGTCGAGCACCGCCAGATCGCGCGGCCGCCGCGCCGCACGTTTGCTGGCGATGATATCCGAGAGCACCGCAACCAGAACGGTTGCTCCCGCAATTTCCATTTGCGTCGCGCGGTCGCGGGCTCCGGCGAACGAACGAATGCCGTGAACCGTGGACCTGAAGTCCACCTGCAAACCGTCGTCGTCGCGCACGATCCGATACATTTCCGACGACGGATAGTACGGCCGCAGGATTGTCGCCTTCAGGGCGTCAGTCACCCGCTTCAACTTGGCGAGATTGCGCGGCGTCTTTCGATAGAGAAAGTCGAAGTCGATGGTGGTGACCGGAGCGCCTTGCAACGCCGCGCCGGCGTTGCCATTGAGCACCGCTTCCAGGTGCACGTCGTTCAGCCGGCGCGCGACCTCACCGAGCAACGGCGTCGCGTCCACGTGCCCAGTACAGACGTGCGCCGACCGATCAATAGCCGCCGTGCCTCTCTCCCCGGCACACCAATCGGTCCCTATGAAGTGATCGCGCCGATCGGCGTCGGCGGAATGGCGAGGTTTATCGCGCAACCGAGGGCGGTGCCACTCAACGGTGACAAGAAACCGTTCGCGATCGTTCAGACTCCGTCGACGAGCGTGATGCGAAACTGTCGCCGGATCGACGCTGGGTCGCGTACACATCCAATGAGTCGGGAAGGACTGAGGTGCTTGTCCGTGCGTTTGTGTCTCCAGTTGACAATCCTCCTGCTGACGAACGGACACATACGATTTCGAAGGGCGGGGTAGAACGACTGCTCGGTTGGCGGGCGGATGGCAAGGAGGTGTGGTACGGGACGACCGATGGTTCGGTCGTGGGTGTCGACACCGTCATCCTCAACCGGCCGGATTTGCGTAGAAGATGATGCCGCCCGAAGAGGATTCGCGACTCGATCTGGACTACTGACGAATCGGGTTTGACAGCGGCCGCAGACCAGAGTATCCTTATATCCGGATATACGGATAAATGGTCGCGCCCATCCTGGACCACATGACGGCGCTCTCGGATCCGACGCGCTGCCGCATGTTGTTGCTGCTTGAAAAGCACGAACTGACGGTCTCCGAGCTGTGCTCGGTTCTGCAGTTGCCGCAGTCGACCGTCAGCCGCCATCTCAAGACCCTGGCTGACGATGGGTGGGTGACGTCTCGACGCGACGGCACGAGCCGTTTCTACAGCATGCCGGTCGATGACTTGGATGCGGGTGCGTCGCGATTGTGGCCATTGATTTCCGAACAGGTTACTTCGACACGTGGTGCAGAGCAGGACGAACGCCGGTTGCGCGGAGTCCTCGGACGACGGCGCGCGAAGTCGCAGGAGTTTTTCGCGACAGCGGCAGGTGGCTGGGACCGGCTGCGAGGGGAACTGTTCGGTGACGAGTTTTTTTTGTGGGCGGTGCTGGGGCTCATCGACCCGGCGCTGGTTGTCGGCGACCTCGGCTGTGGCACCGGACAACTGACGGAAGTTGTGGCGCCGCACGTCAGGCGCGTGATATCGGTTGACGGTTCCGAGGACATGCTCGAAGCCGCGCGACAGCGACTGAGCGGCGCAAGCAATGTCGACATTCGGCAAGGCGAATTGGAAACCCTGCCAATCGAGTCCGGCGAGTTGGATGTCGCGATGCTTTCCCTCGTGCTGCATTACTCACCGGAACCACCTCGCGCGCTTGCAGAAGTCGCACGAGTGGTCAGGCAAGGTGGACGGGTGCTCGTGGTCGACATGCTGCCACACGACCGCGAGGAGTATCAGCAGCAGATGGGTCACGTGTGGCTCGGGTTTTCAGAGAGCCAGATTACGCGCCTGTTGGGAGGCGCAGGATTCGAGCATGTTCGTGTGCGAATGCTGCCGGTGGATCCCGATGCAAAGGGACCGGCGTTGTTCGCGGCAATGGGTGTGAAGCAGACAGCATAGAGCGGGTCTTGGTTTGTAGACCCGCCGTGAAATCAATAGCGAGGGGGAGAGAGCAATGGCAACAGCAGTAAGCGGCAACGTGCACGCGTACGAGCAGGCGAAGCAGGCGGGGCGAGTCCCGTTCAAGGTCGCCGACCTCGGTCTGGCCGAGTTTGGCCGGAAAGAACTCAGATTGGCCGAAGGTGAGATGCCAGGGCTGATGGCGATTCGCAAGCGCTATGAGGGCAAGAAGCCACTGGCAGGCGCTCGGATCATGGGCAGCCTCCACATGACGATTCAGACGGGCGTGCTCATCGAGACGCTGTCGCTGCTTGGCGCCGACGTGCGCTGGGTGTCGTGCAACATCTTCTCGACGCAGGACCACGCCGCAGCCGCGGTTGTCGTTGGACGGCCAGAAACGGGCGGAACGGTGCAGAACCCGAAGGGCATCCCGGTCTTCGCCTGGAAGGGGGAGACGCTCGAGGAGTACTGGTGGTGCACGGTCGAGTGCCTGGTGTGGCCAGATGGCAAAGGTCCCAATCTCATCGTCGACGACGGCGGCGACGCGACCTTGTTCGTGCACAAGGCGTACGAGTACGAGAAGGCCGGCAAGGTGCCCGCGTTCAACCCGGACAAGGACCCCGAGGAGTGGGGGGTCATTCTCAAGGCGCTGAGCAACGAGCTGTCGAAGAACCCGGGCCGCTGGACGGCGGTCGCCCAGGGTATCCGCGGCGTCTCCGAGGAGACGACCACGGGCGTGCACCGTCTCTACGAGATGGAGAAGAAGGGCACGCTGCTGTTCCCTGGCATCAACGTCAACAACTCGGTCACGAAGAGCAAGTTCGACAATATCTTCGGATGCCGTCACTCGCTGACCGACGGTCTCGATCGCGCCACCGACGTGATGATCGGCGGCAAGCTCGCATTCGTGGCCGGCTATGGCGACGTGGGCAAGGGTTGCGCGCAGGCGCTTCGCGGCCAGGGCGCGCGCGTGGTGGTCAGCGAAATCGATCCGATCTGCGCGCTGCAGGCGGCGATGGAGGGCTTCGAGGTCAACACGCTCGAAAACGTGCTCGACAAGGCAGACATCTTCATCACGACGACCGGCAACTTCAACATCATCACCGCCGCGCACATGGCGAAGATGAAGAACCACGCGATCGTCGGCAACATCGGCCACTTCGACAACGAGATCGACATGGCCGGTCTGGCGAAGGTGCCGGGCATCAAGAAGATCAACATCAAGCCGCAGTACGACGAGTGGGTCTTCCCGGATGGCCACAGCGTGATGATCCTGGCCGAGGGCCGGTTGTTGAACCTCGGGTGCGCGACCGGTCACCCGAGCTTCGTCATGTCGGCGTCGTTCACGAACCAGACGCTGGCACAGCTCGAGCTGCACGCCAATGCCGAGACCTACGGCAAGACGGTGACGATGCTGCCGAAGAAGCTGGACGAGGAAGTGGCGCGTCTGCACCTCGATCACATCGGGGTCAAGCTGACGACGCTCACGCCGGAGCAGGCCGAGTACATCGGTGTGCCGGTGGAGGGTCCGTACAAGCCGGACTTCTATCGGTACTGAGCGAAGACGAGCGAAGACAAAGACACCGGGTGTCATTTCGGTGGGATTCACCTGGAAATGACACCCGGTGTTGTGTGTAAATCCCGCCATGATCGACGAGCACGATCGACGGCTGGCTTCTCTGGTCCGTCCTCCCAACTTTCGTAATCCATCGCCAGCATCGAAATACGACCTCGTCGTCATCGGGGGTGGGACCGCGGGCCTGGTGTGTGCGGCGGGGGCCGCGGGTCTCGGTGCGCGCGTTGCCATGGTGGAGCGTGCACGCCTCGGGGGTGATTGTCTCAACACTGGTTGCGTGCCGTCCAAGTCGATGCTGCGGTCGGCGCGCGTTGTTGGCGAAGCGCGAGCCGGGCCGTCGCTTGGCATTCGTGCCACCGTGCAACCCGACTTTCAGGCCGTGATGACACGTATGCGAGGCCGGCGCGCTGATCTCGCTCCGGCTGATTCGGCGGACCGGCTTTCGTCGCTCGGTGTCGATGTCTTCTTCGGCTCAGGATCGTTTTCAGGGCCGCGGTCAATGACCGTCTCCACTGAAGAACAGGCGCCACACTGTTCGCTTCGGTTCAGAAAGGCGGTCATCGCAACCGGCAGCCGGCCGGCCGTGCCGTCCATTCCCGGCCTCTCCGAAACACCATACCTGACAAACGAAACTGTGTTCGACCTCACGGAGCAGCCGCGTGAGCTTGCGATCGTCGGCGGAGGCCCGACGGGCTGCGAGCTGGCACAGGCATTCGCGCGCCTGGGTACTCGAGTCACGCTCTTCGAATCAGGCCAGCAGCTGCTCGCGCGCGAGGATCGCGATGCCGCGAGAGTCGTGGCGGCACGGTTGCGCCAGGACGGCGTCGATGTGTTGCTGAGTACTGAACTCGCGAGCGTTCAATGCGATGGCGGGCGGATCCTCCTCAGGCATGTCGGTGGTGTGCTATCGGTGGATGCGTTGCTCGTGGCAAGCGGGCGAGCGCCACGCGTGAACGATCTTCAGCTCGAGGCAGCCGGCATTGAGTACAGCGCGGGCGGCGTCACGGTGGATGACCGACTGCGTACGTCGAATCGACAGGTCTACGCCGCGGGAGATGTCTGCTCCAAATTCAAGTTCACTCACGCCGCCGACGCCATGGCGCGCATCGTCGTCCGCAACGCGCTCTTCTTCGGGCGCGCACGTGTCTCGTCGCTCATCATCCCGTGGTGCACGTTCACGTCCCCGGAAGTCGGGGCAGTCGGCGACTTCGGCGATGAGGCGGCGGCACGTGGCGCCGACGCCATCACGATCCCACTTTCATCTGTTGATCGATCCGTGGTGGATGAGGCGACGGAAGGTTTCGTCCGGCTGCATCATCGGCGCGGACGAATCGTCGGCGCGACAATCGTGGCGCCAGACGCCGGGGAGCTGATCAGCGCGGTTGCTGTCGCCATGCGCTATGGCGGGAGCCTCAGCGACCTCGCCTCGTCAGTTTTCCCGTATCCGACGCTGTCCGTGGCATTGCGTCAGGCAGGTGATGCGTATCGCCGATCGGCGCTGACGCCTGCCGCACGGAACGCACTGCGGTACTATTTCCGTCTGCTTCGATGATTGCTCTGCTGGTGGCGCTCGCTCTTGGGCAGTCTCCCTGTGCAAACAACGCCGCTGTCATGGCTTCTGCCCAGGAGCGAGCGGCATTGTTCGATCTTCGCGGAGCGATGACGGGCCTTGCAGCCGGCCGTTCCTCATGCGTTGAGACGTCGGTTGCGTACTGGTATTTGCACGGCCTCATCGCCGCCCGCGAGGCTTATCGCTTCGGCGGCTCACCCGAGTCGCTGGAACCGGTGAGGGTCGCCGTCGCGGAGTTGGCCGCGCGCAGTCAGGACACTCCGGCAGCCGAAATCGCCAGAGTCGTCCTGCTGGCGGCATCCTCTGCGGCGCAGAGTGAACGAGACGAGATGGGACTGTTCCTGGAGCACGCGCTCAACCTGGAGCGCCAACAACGTTCGGCAGGGCTGATGGGAGCGCCGATTGTCACCGCGCACGAAGTTGCGGGAGATCTGTGGCTGCAGGTCCATCGTTTCGACGACGCGCGCCGCGCCTATCTCGAGGCTGCGAGTCTGACCGGTGCGACGAGACGAGTCACGCTGGGGCTGGCACGGACGGCGGCTCGTTTGGGCGACTCGCAAACCTCGTGCGAACAGTATCGGAACGTGGTGAGCAGCTGGCCACAGCGAGGAGGCGAGCCTCCCGAGTTGATCGAAGCGCGCACATTTCTCAAGCGGCAGGACTGTCGCGCGCAGGGATCGCGGTCACCGCGGTGAGCACGTACCGATTTCGGGCCGACGTGCTGGAGCAACTCGAGCGCCACGGCGTGCGGCCGACGACGACGACTCGGCCGGAGCTGGTGCACGAGTTCGTAAGTGACCTCTATCGCTACGAACTGCGACGGCTCCGCGACCGTCTGGTCAAGCGCGAGATTCCCAAGACCGGCTATTTCGAGCGCGTCATCGCGCTGCGCCGTCAGTATCCACTCGTTTCGCTGAAGCCAGAGCAGTGGCTGGAGTGAGCCCGCGGAGCCGGCAGAGAACGCAGAGAAAAGCTCAACGCAGAGAACGCTGAGGAGCGGAGGCGCGCAGAGGCTACCCGCGTGGCGCCGGTCTGCGGCCGGCGATCCATGCCGCGCGAAGCGCGGGCCACGCGGGCTGCCTCCCGACCAGGCAAACCCTCTGTGCCTGGTGTGTCGTGATCAAGTGGGGGGACGAGGCTATCATTAGAAACAATGTCCCAGGTCCGAGCCGTACCGTCGAAGTTGCCAGCCGGCGGCGTCAGCATCTTTGCGGTCATGACGCGCCTCTCGAACGAGGTTGGCGCGATCAATCTGTCGCAGGGGTTTCCTGATTTCGATACGTCTCCGGAATTGATCGAATCGGTCGCGCGCTTCATGCGTGAGGGGCACAACCAGTACGCGCCAATGCCTGGCGTCCTTGCCTTGCGAGAAGCGCTGTCGCTCAAGATCGAGACGCTCTACGGCCGCCACTACGACCCGGTCACCGAGATCACGGTCACCACCGGATCGACCGAAGGGTTGTTTGCCACGATCACAGCGCTCGTCCATCCCGGAGACGAAGTGCTCTTGTTTCAGCCCGCGTACGACTCCTATACGCCGGCGGTGACCTTGAGCGGTGGCACTCCGGTCTACGCTACCCTGAGATACCCGCACTATCGCATCGACTGGGACGAAGTGCGACGCAAGGTATCCTCGCGCACCAGAGCCATTGTCATCAACTCGCCGCACAACCCCACAGGGATGATCTGGACCCCGGACGACATCCGCGAGCTGACGCGCGTCCTCCAGAACACAGACGCCGTCGTCGTCGCCGATGAAGTTTACGAGCACATCCTGTTCGATGGCGCGCGGCACGAGAGTCTCGCTCGCTATCCCGAGATCGCGGAACGCGCTGTCGTGATCAGTTCATTTGCGAAGACGTACACGACCACCGGATGGAAGGTCGGCTACTGCGCTGCGCCGCCGGCGCTGACGTCAGCGATACAAGGCGTGCACCAGTGGATCACGTTTGCTGTGAACACACCCATCCAGATGGCCTATGCCGAGGCGGTGCGCCGCGATCCTTACTGCCGCGACATTACAGCCTTCTACCAGGGGCGACGGGACAAATTCCTGGCGTTGACGCAGGCGTCACGTTTTCGTCCCTTGACCTGCGAGGGCACGTTCTTCCAGATGTTCGATTACTCCGAGATCACGGGCGAGCCGGACGCCGACTTCGCCATCCGGCTCACGCGCGAGCACGGCGTCGCCGCGATTCCGATCTCACCGTTTCTCTACGAAGGCGAGAGGGCGGGACCGGTGCTGCGGTTCTGTTTCGCGAAGCGAGATGAGACGCTCGAGCGCGCCTCGGAAAGACTAGTGCGGGTCTGAGGGTTTCTTCACGCGCGGATAGAGTGCGAGACCGACACCGGCCCAGAGCAAGGCACGAACGCGGCGCATCAACGCCAGCGCACCTCCACCACCAAGTCCCAGCATCGCCACTGGCGCCGCATTCGACGCCTCGAGGGCGCCGATACCCGCGGGAATCGCCGCCGAGGCGACGCTCCCCAGGCGCGCGAACGTGTCGATGGCGAGGGCGGCAGTGATTCCGATCGGTTCACCGATCACCCAGAGAACCAACCAGACCTCGAATGCCGTCAGTAGATAACAGATCACCGGAAGGACAGTAAGAACGATCAGCCTGCGACGATCGCCGCGCAGGAGATCCAGGAGCACATCCTCGACGTCGAGGACGAAACGGACGACTCGAGAGGTCTCGAGTGGGCGGCCGACGAGCCGCCCGAGCCGTGTGACGAGCCGGCCAAGATAGTCGCCTTTGCGATGACGCGCGATCTCCGCGAGGATCCCCAGCGCGATGACGGTCACCATCGAGAGCAGTGTGAAGACGGCGTCCCACGTCCCCGGCATCGCCAGCAGCCTCACCGCAATCGTTGAAATGACGCCCGCGATGACGAGCGACACGATTGCGAACGCGAGCCGCTCCAGTGTGATGGACGCAGTGGCGACCGGCGCCGCCACCTGATCGTAGAGCAACATGATCTTCAGCGGTTCACCAGTGACACCGCGGATCGTGAAGAAACTGATGGCGTCGGCGGCAAGCCGTACGCGAAACAAGCGCGCGAAGCCTGGTCTGGCGTCGTCCGGAAAGGCGATGGACCAGCCCCACGTTCTGAGGAGGTGCCAGCACGCGCCTGGGAGGAGCAGGGCGGGAAACGCAAGCCCCAGCCGGCTGGCACTCGCTATCGTTTCGTCAAAGCCGGAGCGAATGATGGTGACCGCGAATAGCGAGACGCCGATGACGAGGGCGACCGCCGAGACGAGTTGAGGGACGGACCGAAACACCTACGTCCGATTATTCCTCATCCTGATCGTCGGGGCCCTCATCCAGCTTCAAATCGTCGAGAGTCTCATCCGCCTTGGTAGCGACGTCATCGATCTCGACATTCGCATCGTCCTCGAGATCGTCGACAGCGTAGATGCGCCCTCCCGTTTTCTCCTTGATGGGTCCGCGAGGCTTGTGTTCCTGTTGCGAGGTCTTCTTTCCTCGCAGTCGCTTGGGAGGCGCAGGCGGACCGAAGTTCGCGCTTCGATCCCGTCCGCCGGGTCCAGTTGATGGGCCACCAAAGCCAGGCCGCGGACCGCCGAAGCCACCGCCTCCACCCGGGCGCGGACCGCCAAAGCCACCGCCACCTGGGCGCGGACCGCCAAAGCCACCGCCTGGGCGCGGGCCGCCGAATCCACCGCCACCACCGCCCGGGCGGGGTGCGAAGCCACCACCCGGGCGCGGGGGTGGACGATCCTCGCGCGCACGTGCCTCGCTGACGGCGAGAGGACGCCCCTGGAAAGGTTGTGAGTCGAATTTACGAATCACTTCCTCGGCGACTGCGCGATCCGCAAACTCCACGAATGCGAATCCGCGCGGACGACCGGTCTCGCGATCGACCGGCATGGCGACGTGGGAGGGCTCTGCGACGGCTGCGAAGTGAGCTCTGAGGTCCGCTTCGCTCGCACCGTACGGGAGGTTTCCGATGAACAGACGGACTGCCAAGTTCTCCTCGTGAAAAAACCCACTGATTGGGTTGGCGCTCGATTCTATCGCAAGTCGGGCCGCGGGCCGCGGACTTCGCGGCTGGGACCGCGGACTTTCGGACGTCAGGGAACGGTCAACGGCCCACCGTCCAGGGTTCATTGTTCAAAGAGTTGTGACACCTCCGATGCGGAGATCGACGTACCTGAATCGACCAGACCGACTCGCGAGGCTGCGATGCCGATGACTTCCGGGGCGCTGAGGCCGATGCCCCTTAGCTCGCGCACTCCCGTGTCTCCCGCCGACTTACTGAGCTTTTCGCCGCGATCGTCATGGATGAGCGGATGATGCAGAAAAACCGGAGCTTTTTCCCGCCCCAGCATCCTTGCCAGCCGAATCTGCCGTCCCGTTGACGAGACCAGGTCCTCGCCACGTATCACCAATGTGACGTGCTGCCGCACGTCATCGACGGTCACGGCAAATTGGTAGGTCCAATGACCATCACGGTCTTTCACCAGCAGATCACCGCATTGCTCGGCTGGCACCTGCGATAGCGGACCGAGGACCACGTCTTCGAAGTTTTCCGGTCCATTGCCAAGTTGCACACGAATTCCACGGCCGGGCGCCATTTCCAGTCCTCGACCGCGGCATCGGCCATCGTAGCGTTCACCACCGATGTCCTTACGCGAGCACTCACACGCGTAGACGTGAGTCGTCGCCCGCAGGGTTTCAAGAGCCTGGTCGTAGAGCGATGGCGTCTCGCTTTGCCGCAGCAGGGGCTCCAGTCCCGAGTCGGGCTCGAATCCGAGCCATGCGAGGTCGTCCAGAAGAGCGGCCTCGTACTCGGGTCGACAGCGGACGCGATCGTGATCCTCGACGCGCAGCAGTACCCGGCCATCGAGCGCGCGGGCGATCCCCCAGACGTAGATCGCGTTGACGACGTGCCCGAGGTGGAGGTAGCCGGTGGGCGACGGCGCGAAGCGTGTAACCAATGGCGCGGTGAGCGCTGCCTCGAGTGTTGTGAGATTCGGGCGGAGCAGAGGATTGATAATCAAGCATACGTGATTCCGTTTCTCAGCCCTCACGATCCGTTTCCGCCCGTCGCGTACGCGCTGAAGGACCCAAATGGCCTGCTCGCCGCAGGCGCCGATTTGTCACCGGAGCGGTTGCTGGATGCGTACGCCAACGGCATCTTCCCGTGGTTTGGCGACGATGATCCTGTGTTGTGGTGGAGCCCCGACCCTCGCATGGTGCTGTTCACGACGGAAGTCCATGTCTCGCGCTCGCTGCGCAAGACGATTCGTTCAGGCGGGCTGCAGGTCACGTTGGACAGCTGCTTCGTGCAGGTCATGAAAGGGTGCGCCGAGCCTCGACGCGGCCAGGATGGAACGTGGATCACAGATGAGATGACAGAGGCATACGAGCGCCTCTTCGACATGGGCTATGCCCATTCGGTCGAGGCCTGGTCCGACCGCCAGTTGGTCGGCGGGTTGTACGGCGTGAGCCTGGGCCGGATGTTCTTCGGGGAGTCGATGTTCAGTCGAGTGTCTGACGCATCGAAGGTTGCCCTCGTCGCGTTGGTCAAGCAGATCGAGCGCTGGGGCTTCACGTGCGTGGACTGCCAGATGTCCACCGGTCATCTTTCATCGCTCGGCGCTCGGGAAATCCCGCGCGCGACATTTCTGCGATACGTGCGCGCCCTCGTGCGGCAAGCCCCCGTGCCGTCTCCATGGCGGTTCGACGCGGATCTTCTAGGTACAATATGCAGGTAGGCCGGATCCTGTACTGTGGATCCGGCCCGTAGGCCGGGTCCTGCACTGCGGACCCGCCGGACATGACCCTGTGAGCCACGAGACATCCTCATCGACGCTGACCGACCCGCGCAGCGACCAGAAGCTCGAGCGCCCGCGGATGTGGCGCGTGCTGCTGCACAATGATGACTACACCACGCAGGAGTTCGTGGTGTGGGTGCTCGAATCGGTCTTCCGAAAGCCGCGCGCGGAAGCGGTCGAGGTCATGATGCACGTGCACCTGTCAGGCATCGGCATCGCCGGGATCTACACGCACGACGTCGCCGAGACCAAGCTGAGAAAGACGAGACAGATGGCGGAGGAACAGGAGTTTCCTCTGCTCGTGACCATGGAGCCCGACGCAGGTCCCGAACATGAGTAAAACGCCCGTACCGTTTGCGCCCGAAACACTCGAGACGATTCAGCGCGCCTTTCGCATGGCCGCCGATCGTCGTCATGAAGAGGTCGGGCTCGAGCATCTTCTCCTGGCGATCACCGATGAGCCGCAGGGGCGGCGCGTGTTGACCGGATGCGGAGCCAACCTCGAGGTCCTGCGTCGCCAGTTGACCGACATTCTGAGCAAAGCGTTCACGCCGGTTCCGGCGCCGACCGCGGTGGATCCGGAGCCCACCCTCGGTTTCGACCGCGTGATTCAGCAGGCGATGATGCACGCGGTGTCGTCCAGCGCAAAGCACGTCGAGAGCGGAAGTCTGCTGGTGTTCCTCCTCCAGGAGGAGGACAGTCATGCTGCGTACTTCCTGCGCTCACAGGGGATCGAGCGGCTGCTCCTGCTTCGTGTGCTTTCTCATGGTTCGAAAACCGAGCCTTCCACCGCTCCAGCGACCGGGGAGCCGGGTCCGCCTTCCTCCGACCCACTCCAGGCGTACGCCTCGGACCTCGTCGCTCGAGCGGCCGCCGGCCAGATCGACCCGCTCATCGGCCGGTCGCTCGAGATCGAGCGAATGGTCCAGGTGTTGTGCCGCCGCCGCAAGAACAATCCACTCCTTGTCGGTGAACCCGGGGTCGGGAAGACGGCGCTGGCCGAAGGGCTGGCGCTTCGCATTCATCAGGGCAATGTGCCGGAGGTGCTGAAGGGAGCGCGGGTGTTCGCGCTGGATCTCGGCGCGCTGGTGGCTGGCACCCGGTATCGCGGCGACTTCGAAGAGCGCGTCAAACAAGTGCTCGATCGCCTCTCGAAGGAGGAGAACGCCATCCTCTTCATCGATGAAATCCACACGCTTGTCGGCGCCGGCGCCGCCTCGGGTGGCGCCATGGATGCCGGGAATCTACTGAAGCCCGCGCTCGCGGGCGGTCAGTTGCGGTGCATCGGCTCCACGACCTTCAATGACGTGAAACAGTCATTCGACCGCGATCGCGCGCTGTCGCGCCGATTTCAGAAGATCGACGTGCTGGAGCCCTCCGAAGGGGAGACGCTCGAGATTCTCAAGGGACTCCGTCTGCATTACGAATCGCATCACGGCGTCCGGTACGACGATGAAGCTCTGGCGGCGGCGGTGTCGTTGTCCGCGCGTCACCTGCAGGACCTGCACCTGCCTGACAAGGCCATCGACGTGCTCGACGAAGCCGGGGCGGCGCACAAGCTGCTGCCCGCGTCGGCGGCTACCGGTCGCATCGGTGCGGCCCAGATTGAGCAGATCGTCGCGAAGATGGCACGTGTTCCGGTGCAGACCGTGTCGAGTGACGATAAACGAGCGCTCGAACGCCTGGATGTCGAGTTGAAGCGCGTGATCTTTGGGCAGGATGGCCCGATCGACGAAGTGGCTTCAGCGATCAAGCTGTCGCGCTCCGGTTTGCGCGCGCCGGACAAACCGATCGGCAACTTTCTGTTCGCCGGGCCCACTGGCGTCGGCAAGACCGAGCTCGCCCGTCAGCTCGCGCGGATCATGGGCATCGAGTTCATCCGCTTCGACATGTCGGAGTACATGGAGAAACACGCCGTGTCCCGTTTGATCGGCGCGCCTCCTGGTTACGTCGGCTACGAAGAGGGCGGGTTGCTCATCGACGCCATTCGCAAAGCGCCGCATGCGGTCTTGTTGCTGGACGAAATCGAGAAGGCGCATCCAGACATGTTCAGCATCCTGCTGCAGGTCATGGATCACGCGACGCTGACCGATTCCCATGGCCGGAAGGCGGACTTCCGTCACGTCGTCCTCATCATGACGACGAACGCAGGCGCACGTGACCTGTCCGATCGCCGTCTCGGATTTACCGAGCAGGGGAAGGGCGGCTCGTCGCGCGGCGCCCTCGAACGGACGTTTACGCCGGAGTTCCGCAATCGTCTCGATGCCACCGTCACCTTCGGCGCGCTCGGTACGAGCGAGATCGAGAAAGTGGTCGACAAGCAGATCGACGAGATGCGAGGCATGGTTGCGGCGAAGAAGGTCACGATCGTTCTCGACCCGGCGGCGCGCAGCTGGCTCGCTCAGAAGGGGTTCGACCGCGCCTTCGGCGCGCGCCCGATGGCGCGCCTGATCGAGCGCGTCATCAAGAAGCCGCTCTCGGAGATGCTGCTGTTTGGAACGCTCGCCGACAGTGGCGGTGAAGTCCGCATCGCGGTGGACAACGACGCCATCCGGCTGGTAAGCGCTGCATGAGCCTGGCCGACCTTCGGCGCGACTATATCGGTCAGCCCCTGAGCGAATCCGAGTCCGACGCCAACCCGTTCACGCAGTTCGCGCGCTGGTTCGAACAGGTTCGCGAGACGGAGATCGATCCAACCGCGATGGCGCTGGCGACGGCGACCCGCGACGGCCGTCCTTCAGTCCGTAACGTGCTGCTCAAGGGGGTCGACGATCGCGGCTTCGTCTTCTACACGAACTATCAGAGCCGCAAGGCTCGCGAGATCGAGGCCACTGGTCGTGCCAGCCTGTTGTTTACGTGGCGCAGTCTCGAACGGCAGGTCCGCATCGACGGCACGGTGGAGAAAGTTTCCGCCGCCGAGTCCGATGCATACTTCGCGACTCGGCCGATCGAGAGCCGCTGGAGTGTTTACGCGTCCAGGCAAAGCGAGGTCGTCGACAGTCGGGACACCCTGGAGTTGATGTTCAACGCGGCACGTGAGAAGTTCGACGATCACGTTCCACGACCAGAATGGTGGGGCGGGTACCGCGTTGTCCCCGACGAGTTCGAGTTCTGGCAGGGACGCCCGAGCCGCTTGCACGATCGGCTGCGCTATTTGCACCACCCTGGTGGCACGTGGCGCCGCGAACGCCTCGCGCCCTGAAGGGTTACCGTCCCTCGCTCAGCGCGCACTCGAAATAGATCAGCGGCACGCCTCGATAGACGGCCCGCCCGACCTCGGTGAATCCGCACTTCGCGTAGAAGGGGCCGGCGCCCGATCGGCCGTCGAACGCGTCCAGCCGAATCGCATCGACGGGCCAGTCGCGAGCGACAGTCTTGGCGCGCTCGATCAATTGGCGACCGATGCCCGTTCGCTGCAGCCGTGGGTCGACGTTGACATCGTGCAGGTAGACCGCTTTGCCGACCGGCGTAAAGTACTTCAGATCGATCGCCCACGGCTTCTTTGTTGCCATCCTCAACTCACCGACGATCCGTCCCTGTCGTTTCGCAATCAAGACCCGTGAGAACTTGAGGCCGCGGGCGATGCTCCTGTCGCTGATGGTCGTGGACCAGCGATCTGTACCGAAACGCTGTTCCTGATCGGCGTCAACTGCGAGCTGAAGGTCCAGGAGCGCCGGTATATCCGCCTCGGTCGCGAATCGAAACGACAGCGCCATAAACACGATTGTAGAGGCGGGGCTTTCGACCGCCCGAATCCCGAGCCCCGAGTCCACGACTCTCGTGCTAGAGTGTCGACGTACAACAGCGTGACGCTGCTGTTCCGGATGCCCGGCACAGGCCGGGGAAGGCACATGGCTTTTCGCATCTACGTTTCCTCTCTCGCTGCCGATCGGCTGTCTGTCGCCCGCGATGTTCTGCGCACGCGACACCCGACCACTCCGACTCTCATCATCGGCGCGTCTCGTGGTGCTGCGGACGATCTCGCCCGCGCCGTGGCCGCGGAACTGCTGGCGACCTTTGGCCTGCAGCGAGTCAGCCTGACCCAACTCGCCGCACGCAGCGCCATCGTCGCGCTCGCGAGCGAGGGGCACACGCCGAGTACGCGGCTCGGCGCCGAGGCGGTCACGGCAAGAGCCGCGTTCGAAGCCACGCGGCAGCAAGCGCTCGAGTACTTTGCGCCGGTCGCGTCGACGCCCGGCTTTCCACGCGCACTCGCACGGACGCTTCAGGAACTGCGGCTTGCCGGAGTAGATGCCGGGCAGCTCGCGCGCGTATCACGTGGCGGATCGGATCTGGCGGATCTGCTTGACCGGGTCGATGAGTCGTTCGAACGTGCCTCGAGCGTGGATCGCGCGGCCTTGTTTCAGACGGCCACGCGGGTCGTCACGGAAGCCCACCCG
This sequence comes from Vicinamibacterales bacterium, assembly GCA_035649635.1. Classification (GTDB taxonomy): domain Bacteria; phylum Acidobacteriota; class Vicinamibacteria; order Vicinamibacterales; family UBA2999; genus Gp6-AA40. The sequence continues at coordinate 132,522 of DASRJE010000198.1, forward strand.
GCCTCGATCGTGGCCTTGATAGATCTCGCGGTCGATCGCCGCGCCGAAGCCCGGTTCATCGAGGCCATCCTCGCCGGGAGCGAAACGGCGTTCGCCACGATGCCGGCAAACGATCGAGTTGGGATCGCGCGACTCGAGGCGATGGGCGGCACTGTGGAGATCGTCGACCGCGAGCAAAATGCCGGCGACCTCGCTTGCTTGCGTCGATATCTCTTCAACCCGGAAACGCCTCCCATCGAGCGCGAACTGGACGGCTCCCTCTCGTTCTTTTCGGCGCCCGGCGAAGGCCGAGAAGCCGTCGAGATCGCGAGGCGCATTCTTCGCGAGGCGCGTGCCGGCGTGCGCTTCGACGAGATGGCCGTGCTCGTGCGATCACCGCAGCACTACGTCGGCCTCATCGAGCACGCGCTACGCCGGGCGAAGGTGCCCGCGTGGTTCAGTCGCGGCACTCGCCGACCGCTGACCGCCGGCCGTGCATTCCTGGCGCTGCTGGCGTGCGCTGCCGAACAACTGTCGGCCTCGCGGTTCGCTGAATACCTGTCTTTCGCACAGGTGCCCTTGGAAAGCGAGAAAGCCGATACGAGTTGGGTTGCGTCGCAGGACGAATCATTCGGGCGCGTCCAACCGATCGAACCTGCGGATGACGAACTCCGAATCCCGCCCCGCGACGATGCTCGGGGCGCCCTGAGCGCCAGTCGAAGGGCGGATCCCGAGTCCCGAGTCCCCGATCGCGACTCGGAGTCTGTCCTGGCAGGCACCCTGCGTGCCCCCTGGCGCTGGGAAGCGCTCATCGTCGATGCCGCCGTAATCGGTCGTGATGCCACGCGCTGGGCGCGTCGGTTGAAAGGCAAGCACGCGGAGATCGAACGTCAAATCCGCGAGGCCAAACGAGACGATGGTGGCGACGAGGCAACGGTAGCGGGACTGCGGCTGGTGCAACAGCAACTGGAGTACCTCGAGGCCTTTGCGCTGCCGATCATCGAGGAGATGGCACGGTGGCCGGCTTGGGCGACCTGGGGCGAGTGGCTCGATCGCTTCGCGACCCTGGCTCCACGAGCGCTGAAATCGCCGGCCCACGTGCTGCGGGTGCTCGCCGATCTTCGCCCGATGGGGGAGGTTGGACCCGTCGATCTCGACGAAGCCCGACGTGTGCTGGCCGAGCGGTTGTTGACGATGGAGTCCGAGCCGCCGCCGTATCGATACGGGCGTGTGTTCGTGGGGACACCGGAACAGGCACGAGGGCGCACATTTCGCGTCGTGTTCGTTCCGGGTCTGGCTGAACGCATGTTCCCGCAGAAGCCGCGCGAGGATCCGATCATGCTCGATGGCATGCGGGAGGTCGTGGATCCGTCGCTTCCTGTCCAGCGGCAGCGTCTGGCGTCGGAGCGGTTGCTCTTGCAACTGGCGGCAGGTGCGGCATCGGATCGCCTCTACGTTTCGTATCCGCGCATCGAGCTGAGCGAATCACGCGCGCGAGTGCCGTCCTTCTACGCGCTCGACGTCATGCGCGCGGCGACGGGGCGAGTCCCGCATCACGACGAGCTCGAACAGCGCGCGCGTGAGGCCGGTGATGCGACGCTCGCCTGGCCCGCGCCGTCCGACCCAGAAGACGCCATCGACGATCAAGAGCACGACCTTGCCGTGCTGCGGCGGCTGCTCGATAAGGTCACCCCGGAGGAGGTCAAAGGGCATGCGCATTACCTCCTGAAATTGAACGAGTGCCTCCGCCGCTCGGTCGTCGACCGGTGGGCGCGCGGCCAACGCCGCTGGTCTCCGAGCGACGGGTTGACGCGCGTTCAGCCCTATACGCGCGACGCGTTGGCGGCCCAGCGCCTGAACAGGCGCTCGTACTCGGCATCGGCGCTTCAACTATTCAGCGCATGTCCGTATCAGTTCGTGCTGTCGGCGGTCTACCGGCTGCGCCCGTTCGAGCCGCCCGAACCGCTGCAGCACCTGGACCCGCTCACCCGCGGCAGCCTGTTTCACGAGATCCAGGCGAGCTTCTTTCGCACGTTGCAGTCGAGAGGCGCCCTGCCGGTGACGGCGGCCACGATCGATTCGGCCCGCTTGATGCTCGACGAGGTGATAGACCAGGTAGGCGATCGGGCGCACGACGAACTGGTCCCGGCCGTCGAGCGCGTGTGGCAGAACGAGCTCGCTACGATCAAGCGGGACCTCCATGCCTGGCTCGAGTACCTCGCGCGAGACGGCGACGACTGGTTGCCGATTTATTTCGAGCTCGCTTTCGGACCAGTGCCGGGCGAGCGCGATGAGCACAGCATTCGCGGCGATGTCGTCATTGACGGGCGCTTCAGGCTGCGCGGGGCGATCGATCTCATCGAGGAGCACGCCCAAACCAAGGCACTGCGAATCACCGACCACAAGACGGGACGCAAACCGGATCGAATCGAGAAGGTCCTGATTGGCGGCGGAGCGGTCCTTCAGCCGGTCCTGTATTCGATGGCGGTTGAAGCCGCTCTCGATCGTGAGGTGAGTCACGGCCGGTTGTTCTACTGCACGTCGACGGGGAGCTTCTTTTCCCATCCGATTCTTCTGGACGAGCGGTCGCGCGCCGCCGGTCGCGAAGTGCTCGAGGTGATCGATCGCGCGATCGAAACGGGCTTCCTGGCCGCAGCGCCGACGGAAGAGGCGTGCGGGCGTTGTGATTTCAAGCCGGTGTGCGGATCGGACGTCTTCCGTCGCGTCGCCCGCAAACCACCGGAGGCGCTGGCGGATCTGCTGGCGTTGAGGAACCGACCATGACGGGGTCAGACCCCTTCACACTGTTTCACGACGACGACCTGACGCCGGACGAGCACGCGCGCCAACTGATTCACGACGCCCTCGACGATACGCTGGTCGTCGAAGCGGCCGCCGGCACCGGCAAGACAACCGAACTCGTGCGCCGAATCGTGCGCGTGCTCGCCGAGGCGCGAGCTGACGTGCGCGAGATCGTCGCCGTGACGTTCACGGAGAAGGCCGCGGGCGAGCTGAAATTGCGCCTGCGCCAGAAACTCGAGGAGGCGCGCCGCGCGACGACCGTTCGCGAGGTGCACGAGCGTCTCGACGCCGCGGTCCAGAATCTCGAAGAAGCGCACGTCAGCACCATTCATGGATTCTGCGCGGACCTTCTGCGCGAGCGGCCGGTGGAGGCGTCCATCGATCCGCTCTTCCGCGTGTTGACCGAAGGTCAGGCCGAGCGGCTGTTCAACGAGGCGTTCGCGAGCTGGTTTCAGACCGTGCTCGCCCAACCGCCCGAAGGTGTGCGCCGCTCGCTGCGGCGGGCCAGCCGCGGCGGCCGCCCCGGCGATGTCGACGAAGATGGACCGACCGAGCGGCTTCGTCGCGCCGGCTTCGCGCTCACAGAATGGCGCGACTTCCGCGAGCCATGGACCCGCGAACCCTTCGATCGCGTAGGGGACATCACCCGGCTCGTCGCGCTGGTCCACGAGCTCGCCGATCTCTCCAAGCACCCTTCGTATGCGGGCGACAACCTCTATGTGGATACCGAGCCCGTGCGCAGATTGAGTCGCGATCTTCGGCGCACCGCGACGCCGGAGAGCGATGAAGATCTCGACGAACTGGAGTCCCTCCTTGTCGAACTTCGCAGGAACCGTGATGTCAAGCGAGCTCGAAAAGGAAGCGGACCCACATACGCCAAAGGTGTGACACGTGCGCAGGTGCTCGACGCGCGCGACCGACTCATGCAGGCGCTCGAAGAGTTTCAGTTCCGCGCCGACGCGGATCTCGCGGCGCTGCTGCATGAAGAGTTGATGGCGTGCGTCGACATGTACGAGGCTCTGAAAGCGCGCGAAGGCGCGCTCGACTTCCTCGACCTGCTGGTTCGCGCGCGCAATCTCGTGAAGCACAACCAGGAGGTACGCTGTCATTTCCAACTTCGGTTCAAGCGAATCTTCGTCGACGAGTTCCAGGATACGGACCCACTCCAGGCGGAATTGCTGCTGCTCCTCGCCGCCAACGATCCCACCGAGACTCGTTGGCTGCACGCGACGCCCGTCGCCGGAAAGCTCTTCATCGTCGGCGATCCAAAGCAGTCGATCTATCGGTTCAGGCGAGCGGACGTCAGTGTGTACCGTCGCGTGTGCACCATCCTGCTGGATCGGGGGGCAAAGCCCGCCCGCCTTCAACGCAGCTTTCGCAGCGTTCCGAATATCCAGAACCTGGTCAATGCGGCGTTCGAGCCGGTCATGGATGGCGACGTCGACACTCATCAGGCGCGATACGTGGGACTCGAGCCGGTTCGCGAGGACCATTCCGGGCAACCATCGGTCGTCGTCTTGCCGATCCCGGCCCCGTACGGCCAGCGGTTCATTGCCGCGCGTGCGATCGAGCGCTGCCTGCCCGACGCCGTTGGCGCCTACGTCGATTGGCTGGTGAAGAAGAGCGGGTGGACCGTGACCGAGCGTCATGCGCCCGATCGCCGCGTGCCGCTCGAGGCGCGTCATATCTGCATCCTGTTTCGCCGTTTCGTGAGTTTTGGCGAGGACATCACGCGGGCGTACGTCGAAGCGCTCGAGGCGCGTGGCGTCAAGCACCTGCTCGTCGGGGGCAGGGCGTTTCACGACCGCGACGAGATAGAGACGCTGAGAGCGGCGCTCATGGCGATTGAGTGGCCGGACGATCAGTTGTCGATCTTCGCGACGCTGCGTGGCGCGCTGTTCGCCATCGGCGACGAGGAACTGCTCGAGTACCACCGCGTCGCAGGCCGATTCCATCCGTTCAGAATCCCCGAGCCGCTGCCGTCCGGTCTCGAAGCGATTCGCGACGCGCTCACGCTGCTGCGCTCGCTGCACGCCCAGCGCAACCACCGGCCAGTGTCCGACACCATCACCGCGTTGATCGATCACACGCGCGCGCATGTTGGGTTTGTGTTGCGGCCAGGAGGGGAGCAGGCATTGGCCAACGTGCTGCATGTCTCTGAGCTCGCGCGGCAGTACGAGCTCGAGGGCGGGATGTCGTTTCGCGGGTTCGTCGAGACGCTTCGCGAGGCCGCGCAGGCAGGTCAGGCGGCCGAAGCTCCGATTCTCGAAGAGGGAAGCGACGGCGTTCGCTTGATGACGGTGCACAAAGCGAAGGGGCTCGAGTTTCCTGTGGTTGTGTTCGCTGACATTACCGCGCGCCTGACTCCCTGGGACGCCACCCGCCACGTCGACCATGAACGAGGCATGTGCGCGCTGCGCCTTGGTGGCTGGTCGCCAAAGGACCTCAACGATCAGAAGGCGCTCGAGATTGCGCGGGAGCAGAAGGAGGGAGAGCGTGTTGCGTACGTCGCGGCGACGCGCGCGCGCGATCTGCTGGTTGTGCCTGCGGTTGGAGATGAACCTTACAGTGAGGGCTGGGTGTCTCCTCTCAACGCGGCGATCTATCCACCTGAGAGTGAGCGGCGGGTTCAACAGCAGGCAATGGGTTGTCCGGTATTTCAAAGCAAGGACACGGTGCTCGTGCGGCCAGGAGGGGACCCGGCGTCGCGATCGACCGTGTGTCCCGGCGAGCACCGAATCGCTACTCTCGGCTCGCATACCGTCGTGTGGTGGTCGCCGGAGTCGCAGGTCTTGTCCCTGAACGTCCAGGCACCGTTCGGCCTTCGGCGCGACGATCTGATCGTGAAAGACGTGCTGCCGGAGATTCTTCGGCAGGGGCTCGACGCACACAAAGCGTGGGAGACAGGGCGCGCCGCCGATGTGGCCGCTGCAAGTCAGCCGTCGATCGACGTGACGACGGCGACCAGGGCGGCGGCAATGGAGCTTCCTGACGTCGAGGACGTGCCCGTCACGATCGTGTCGAGCGGCAGTGAATTGCCGCGACCGGGAGGTGTGCGTTTTGGTTCGCTCGTGCACGCGCTGCTTGCCGATGTGCCTTTCGGCGACGACGGTCTCGCGGCGCTCTCCAAACTGTCGGAGGCGCACGGCCGGATACTGGGCGCCACGCCCGAGGAAATCGAGGCCGCGCGAGGACTCGCGGAAAACGTGCTAGCTCATCCCGTGCTTCAGGCGGCCGCACGTGCGGCGCGCGATGGATGGTGTTTTCGGGAAACGCCAGTCACATACCGCCACAATTCCGGCGCGCTCGTCGAGGGCTATGTTGACCTGGCTTTCGAGGAAAATGGCTCGATCCTGGTGGTCGACTTCAAGACCGATCGAGAACTCGACGGTGCCCTCGACCGTTACGAGAAACAGGTGTCACTCTACGCTGCCGCAATAGGGCGAACGGCCGGGTTGCCGACACGTGCCTTCATCATGCGGCTGTAAGTCCGCCTAAATATTGGGTCGGTCACTTTGGCCTGCAAGTTGCTCCGTATCAAAGTGGGAGGCTCGGGCAATGGTGATTCGGTTCAAGGAAAGCGTTCGCGTTCGCGTGTGGGGCAAGGAAATGAGCCATTTTCGGAAAGGTGAAATCTACGCCGTTCCGACGGCCGTAGCTGGTGTTTTGCTCGCGCAGGGCTGCGCTGAGCCGGTCGAGGATTCAGAACCGCGCGTGCGAGTTGCCAGCTAGCCTGCGCTCGCGACCGCTGCCGCGCAGGCCCTAGTCCGCGTCTGCGAGCCGCCGATCGAGATCGGCAATGGCTTGCTCGAGCATGGCGCGGTGCGCTGGAGCGCACGCCTGCTGCAGATCCGCCAGTGCACGCGTTCGAGCCAGCATCAGCGTTGCCCGCGCTGCACGACGCTGAGCCTCCTGAGGGCTGTAGCGGGCCGCCGGCGACTGTTTCGCTGCGGCCGACTCCTGCTGCGATTCGACGGATTTACTCTCCCAGCCCCTGGCCATCTTTTGTCAGTCTCTAGCCATCTTTTGTCAGTCTCCGGCCATCTTTTGTCGACGGTCTGAAGACCGCGGATCACGGCGGGTCTGAAGACCCGCCTCTACTTCGCGTGCGCGGCGGCGCGTTCCGCGGGCGCGACAGCCATCAGGTCCGGATGCGCCGAGACATGATTCCTGACGATTTCCTCGGCCTTCGCCACGGCGGCGTCGTCGCCCGCTCTGTATACCGCGTTAGCCTCGACAAGTTCTTTCTGCGACGGCGGTGTGGAATCAATGCTGTCGTAGATAGCGGCCACCGGACACGCGGGGACGCAGGCGCCACAATCGATGCACTCATCGGGATGGATGTAAAGCATCGACGTCCGTTCGAACTCGGGTTCGTCTTTTCTCGGGTGGATGCAGTCGACGGGGCAGACGTCGACGCAGGCATGGTCCTTCGTGCCGATGCACGGGTCAGTGATGATGAACGGCATGTCAGTGAGCTTACAACGAAACGGCGCCCGTCATGACGAGGCCCCTTCGCTCATCGGGCGCGAAATTGAGCCGGAGCCGGTATTCACGTTTGAGCAGCAGCAGATTCATCGTCAATTGAATAACCACCGCCGCCGCCGAAATGTACCAGATCCAGCGAAGCGTGAAACCAGGCGTTTCGGCCAGCAGCAGCACGGGGACGGCCACAATCACGATGCGCGCCGCGGATGTGATCAGAGAGGGGATCGTATTGCCCATCGCCTGGAACATGCTCGAGCTCACGAAGATTACGCCCGAGGCAACGAAGTTGAAGGCGACGATATGGAGGTACTCCTCGCCGACGGCGACCGCGGCCGGATCGCTGGTGAATACCAGCACCATGGCGTCGCCCCACAGCCAGACCATCAGGGCAAGAACCAGCATCGACGCCGCTGCGATTGCCGCCCCCGTCCGGAATGTTTCTTTGACACGCGCCGACTGGCGTGCACCGAAATTCTGACCGGCCACCGGACTGACTGCGAAACCGAGCGCCACCACCGGCAGGAAGCAGGCCTGCAGAATGCGCATGCCGATTCCGAATCCGGCTTGCGCGGCGGCGCCGAAACGACGCGACACCGCGTAAACGAGCATCAGGTACACGGCCATGAGAGCGAACTCCGCTCCTGCCGGCAAACCAATCTTCAACATCTGACTCCACAGCTTGAAGCGGGGAGACCACTCGCGGGGAGTGAATTTCAGGTAAGCATCCGCCGGTAGGAAGTAGATCGCCATCCACACCACGCCGATGGCGATCGCCAGCAGCGTGGCGATGGCGGCACCCGCGACTCCGAGCGGCCATCCAGTACCCCAACCGAAAACCAGGATGGGGGCCAGCACGATATTCAGGATCACCGTGGCGGTCTGCACGATCATCCCGGGGCGGAAGTTGCCGGTCCCGCGCAGCGCCGACGCCATTGCGATGAGGCCGAACTGCAGCGCCATCGCCGGGATGAACCACAGCAGGTACTCGCGCGTAAGCGCCATCGTCGCCTCGTCAGCGCTGAAAGCGCGGGCATACGGATCCCGCAACGCGAGCGCGATCACGAGGAACAACACGCCAACGGCGAGGGAGAGCACCTGGGCCTGGTTGAAGACGACGGTGGCCTGGGCCTGATCACGCCGACCAGTGGCATGGGCCACGAGCGTCGTGGTGCCCACGCCCAGCATTTGTGTCGCGGCCAGGACGATGAAGGTGAGGTTGCCGCTGATGCCGACGGCGGCGACGGCGGTCGTGCCGAGACGGCCGACCCAATAGAGATCGACGAGGACGTAGAGCGTCTGAAAGATCATGCTGACCAGCATGTAACTGGTCGTTCTCAGCAGATGTCCGGTCAAGGAACCAGTCGTCAGATCCTGCACAGTCGCCTCGCGTCAGTGGCATAGCTTACCTTGACCCCTCGGAAATCTGTGAGATAGACTCCTGCCCCGACTGTGCACAATGGGTCCCCGCCGGCTCTGATCCTCGCGAAACCTTCCGCGAACCGTGGAATCTTCCACGTTGAAAGTCTCAAGGTTGATAGAGTGCAATCGGTCAAGGTAACGTGTGCCGATAATGCGGGGCCGGCACGGGCGGCCGCCTACGGTCGTCGCGTTGGAGGACGCATATGAAACGCGTGTATGGGTTCGTCGCAATCTCGGTCTTGCTTGTCTCGTGTTCCCCATCGCAGCCGGCGGCGCCGGCCGCACCAGCCGCACCGGCAGCCAAGGCGTACGGCACGCTCGCGCAGGTGATGCGGGGCATACCGTTCCCCAATTCCAACATCATCTTCGACACGCAGACCACCGACCCCGCTGCCGCACAGAAGCCGGCCGAAGGCCAGAACGCGTCGGCGCAGTTCTCGGGAGTGTACGGAGGATGGCAGGCAGTCGAGAACGCAGGGATCGCCTTGCAGGAGACTGGCAACCTGCTGTTGATCCCCGGCCGCATGTGTGAGAACGGTCGTCCCGCGCCGGTCGATCAGGAGGACTTCAAGAAGTGGGCCCAGGGGCTGGTGGATGCTGGTGCCGCCGCATACAAGGCCGCTCAGTCAAAGAACATGGACCAGATGGTTGAAGTGAGTGGAACGGTGGCCGACGCGTGCGCCGCTTGTCACGAGAAGTATCGTGACAAGGAAGATCTGAAGATGCGCTGCATCCCGTAAGAGGCGATCACCGAGCCCGACTCTCGAGGCACTGAATGGCCGAAATGATGATGCCGTTGCGTAACGTGTTTCAGTGGGTGAGCGAGTTTCCCACGAGCATCGCCATCCGGGAGTCATTGTTCTTCTCGCCCTACCTGACGGTGGCCCATGTGATCAGCATGTGTCTGTTCGCGGGCCTGATCGTGATGATGGATCTGCGGCTTCTTGGCGTCGGGAACATGAGCACGCCGTTCTCGGAGCTGCAGAAGCGGCTGTTCCCGTGGCAGATGTTGGGAATGGGGATGAGCTCGGTTACCGGGCTCACCCTCGCCTACTCAGACCCGATGCGCTTCTACGTCAACATCTTTTTCTGGACGAAGATGCTGGTGATGGTCCTCGCTGGCATCAACGCGTGGGCATTCCACTACATCACCTACAACTCGGTCGTATCGTGGGATTCGAGGGCGACCACGCCGTTCGGAGCGAAGCTGTCGGGTGCCCTTGGCATGCTGCTGTGGGCCATTGTCATCGTGTCTGGACGGCTGATTCCGTACAACTGGTTCCAGAATTAGTGAAAAGTCCGGCTGAAGCCGGACGCTACGTCGAGACTGATCAGGAGTCGATCGAATGCTACAGGGGTTCTTCGAGGCGATGGGGCAATGGCCGATTAGTCAGGCGATCGGGTCTTCCATTTGGATTTATCCGCTCATCCAGGCGATTCACCTGGTGTTTCTCGCACTGTTCGCCGGCGGGATGATGATCGTCGACCTGCGATTGCTCGGCTACGGAATGCGATCGAAGACGGTTTCCCAGGTCGCCAGCGACGCGCGACCCTGGGTGATTATCGGGTTCCTGGGCCTGGTCGCGACCGGCGTTCCGCAGTTGATGCAGAACTCCACGCGCGAGTACTTCAGCGAGTTCTTCTGGTACAAGATGTACCTGATCGCGTTCGGCCTGATCTTCCTGTTCACTGTGCGTCGCAAGATGACGCAGGGCGCTGAAGCAACAACGGCCTCCAAGGTCGTGGGGCTGATCTCGATGGCGATCTGGACGGGAGTGACGATCAACGCCCGGTTGATTGGACTGTTTACTTAGCTCGCGTCTCCGGAACCTTCCCCAGACCCGCAGCCAGCAGGAATCCGCCGAGGGCCACGGCGCAGATCACCGTGAGCATGATCACGGTCCAAATCAACCACCAGCCGGGGCCTGTTCCGCGCTCCTCGGCGATAGCCTTGGTGGGGACGAGGTTCATTCCCAGAATCACGTTCAGGATCGCGATGACGAGCACCACGATGCCTGCAACGATCCACACGTTTCGGTTCATTCGTTTGAGTCTCCCCGGCAGGGCATTTAACGATCGTTGATTAGCGATTGTTGATTCGTTGGCGATTGTCGATCGTAGATTCTTGATCGATTGCAATCACTAATCAAAAATCACCACTCACCAACGAATCTCAAAAATCACCCATCGAAGATCGACGATGTTCTAGTTGGGTCCCGCGCCGCGACCGGCAGCGGGAATGAGGCCTCCCGGGCCCGCCTCGCCGATCGGCTGTCCGCCGACTCCGAGGCCATCCTGCACTGGACGACGGGGACGTATGATGCCGAGCTTCAGATCGGCTTCCACCTTCTGGTCTTCCGCGCGCTCGGCGCCGAGTGACTGCCGGACGGCGTAGTTGCCTTCATGGCACTCGTAGGGCAGGAGAGTGCCTCCATCGAGGGGCGTCAGCGGCAAAGACAGCGTGAACGGACGCACGTACGTCACCGGATCGTCGACGGTGATCTGGTACTGAAGAACCTGATCCGCCACGCGCTTGAAGCGCTCCGTGATCGTCATCTTGTCACTGTGGCGCAGGCCGTTGCCGTTCGGGCCGATGCTGGTCTTGTCGGTCAGGTTCGTCGTCTCGATCACCAGTTCGTCGCCTTCCCAGCGCGCGCGCGAATCACCCAGATACTGCTTGATGCTCGGCGACACGTGCGGCCGGCCGTCGGTGTAGAAGAACCGCGAGTCGTGAATCATCTCGTAGCTGATCGCGACCACGCCGGGCGCCTGGACAATGCGGTTGCCGTTGCCGTAGACCACACGCATCACCGATCCGACGATGCCGCGAGTGATGCAGCGATCGTACAAGGTGAAGTCCTCGGTCGAGTCGAAGGGTCCATTGCCGAACGTGCCCTGATCGCGCGGCGCGCGACGCTTTTGCGCGTCGGCCGTGAAGGCCGGCGTGCGGCCGTCGGCGGGATCGACGATGAGCGAAGTCTGGCGGAACGCGCGCCTCGCAAAATCACCACGGAAGGAGCCGACCGCGTTTTCGGCGTTGTTAATGCCGGTCTGAATCTGTTTCTGCCGCGCGGCGAATTCCTCGTCGTTCAAGTACAGCCGGTCGCCGAAGTTCTGCGGCCGCGACATTGGCATCGTCGCATCGTCGCTGCTCCAGACGCCCTGCAGATCCGGGTCACCCCACGGCGTCTTCGGGACTGTGTAGGGAACCGCGGGACCGCCGTTGTACGCGGTGATGACCAGTGCAGGTGTGCTGCTCTGACCGGACAATGGCAGCGAAGCCAGCGTAACGAGCGCCATCGTGCTGACTGCACCGAGTGACGCCAGAACTCGCCTATTCATCAGTCGTCTCCTTCGCCTCCGATCTTATCTCTCCTGATCCCCTTCAGGCGGCGCACCACCAGCGCGTCCGGCTGCCGGGGCCGCTGCTCCTCCGCGACCACCGCCACCGGCTTGTGGGTTGCCGTCCTGCACAGGTCGGCGCGGGCGGATGATTCCGCGCTTGAGGTCGGCTTCGAGCTTCTGATCCTCTGCCCGTTCAGCTCCGAGCGACTGAAGGATTGCAAGATTGCCTTCGTGGCAGTCGTAGGGCAACAGCACGTTCCCCTCGAGCGGGGTCAACGGGAGCGACAACGTGAACGGGCGGACGTAGGTGATCGGATCGTCGATGGTCATCTGATATTGGATGACGTCCGCTGCCACGCGCTTGAAGCGCTCGGCGATCGTCATCTTGTCGCTGTGACGCAGGCCGTTGCCATTGAGCCCGATGCTCGTCCGGTCCGTCAGGTTCGTCGTCTCGACGACCAGTTCGTCACCGTCCCACCGCGCGCGGGAGTCGCCGAGCAACTGGCGGATGCTCGGTGAGACGTGCGCCCGACCGTCCGTGTAGAGCACCCGCGTGTCGTGAATCATCTCGTAGCTGATGGCCACCATACCGGGTGCCTGAACGATTCGGTTGCCGTTCCCGTAGACGACGCGCAACACCGAACCCACGATGCCGCGCGTGATGCAGCGGTCGTACATCGTGAAGTCTTCCGGTGTGTTGAACGGACCGTCGCCGAAGGTGCCACGATCGCGCGGCGCCCGCCGCTTCTCGGCGGCCGGCGTGAAGGCGGGCGTGCGTCCGTCGGGAGGGTCGACGATGAGCGAGGTCTGCCGGAACGAGCGTCGCGCGTAGTCGCCGCGGAATGTCCCGATCGCGTTCAGCGCGTTCTGGATGCCCTGCTGCGTCTGCTTCTGGCGTGCCGCCCACTGCTCGTCGCTCTGATACAGGTTGGTGCCGACGTCCACCGGTCTCTGCATCGGGATTCCGCTCGTGTCGTCGCTTGACCAGACACCCTGGAGATCCGGATCGCCCCATGGCGTTCTCGGGACTGTGTACGGGATTGGTGATCCTGCGTTGTAGGCCGTGACAACGAGTGGCGGGGCGGATGTGCCCTGGCCTGAGATGGATAAGGACGCAAGTGAGGCAATCGCCAAAGCGACGACCGATGACGCAATTGCTCTAGTACACATGCAGTGCTCCTTGTCGGCTCCAGGTCCGGGCACGTAACTCTGCGGCGCTAATTCGCATCCTCAGGATCGCGCGTCGCTGCCGGTGCGGCACCTGCTGCACGGCCGCGCCCGCCACCGGTGCCACTCTCCTGGACGCCCCGCCGCGGTCGAATGACGCCGCGCTTCAGGTCTGCCTCGACCGCTCGATCTTCGGCGCGCTCGGCGCCGAGCGATTGCAGGATCGCGAGGTTCCCTTCGTGGCAGTCGTATGGGAGCAGCATGCCGCCGTCCAGAGGCGTCAGCGGAAACGACATCGTGAACGGCCGTTCATACGTCACCGGGTCGTCGACCGTGAACTGATACTGAAGGATGTCATTCGCCACACGCTTGAAGCGCTCGGTAATGACCATCTTCGCGCTGTGACGAAGGCCGTTGCCGTTGCCGCCGATGCTGGTCCGGTCCGTCAGGTTCGTGGTTTCTACGACGAGCTCGTCGCCTTCCCATCGTGCTCTGGAGTCGCCGAGTAGCTGCCGGATGCTGGGTGAGATGTGCGGGCGCCCATCCGTGTACAGGACGCGCGTGTCGTGAATCATCTCGTAGCTGATGGCCACCATGCCGGGCGCCTGAACGATCCGGTTGCCGTTCCCGTAGACGACGCGCAACACTGAACCCACGATGCCGCGCGTGATGCAACGGTCGTACATCGTGAAGTCTTCCGGCGTGTTGAACGGACCATCGCCAAACGTTCCCCGATCCCGGGACGCTCGCCGCTTCAACGCTTCTGCCGTGAATGCCGGCATACGGCCGTCGGGCGGGTCGACGATGATCGATGTCTGGCGAAACGCCCGCCGCGCGAAGTCGTTTCGGAAGGTGCTGGTAGCGTTGTTCTCGCGGTTGACGACGTTTGCCTGCACCTGTTTCACGCGTGCGCCGTATTCCTGATCGGATTGGTACAGCTGAGTGCCCAGGGCTGGCGGACGCTCGCGGGGGATTCCTTCGGTGTCGTCGCTCGACCACGTGCCCTGCAGGTCGGGCTCGCCCCAGGGCGTCTTCGGCGTCACGTAGCTGGTGGGAGGGCCGCCGTTGTGCGCCGTGATGACCAGCGGAGGAGCGGAACCGGATGTGCTCTGGCCAGCAACGGGTAGTGACCCCGCGAACGCGATAACCGCAGCGACTGCTATGGATGCGAGAACTCGCGTGATCATGTCCTGACTCCTTACGAAAGCAACACGGGCCCGACCGCCAGGCGCCCGAACGCCAGAGCCGCGATGACCGGAAGTCGATGATTGCGTGCGTATTATACGGCCCCGGACATCCGCTTCGTTTCGTCTCGACCGGTGATTGCAGCGCGGAGGTGCGCAGAGTCCCGCTTCGATTGGCTCCGGGGCCGTCGAATCTGTTAGCTTATGTGTATGAAACGCACGAATGTTGTGCTTGATGAGGACTTGTTGGAGGAAGCCGTACGCCTGAGCGGCGAACGTACGTACTCCCGGACCATCGAGCGTGCCCTCCACGAAATGGTGCGTCGTGCCAAAGCGCGCGGCATCGATCAGTTAGCCGGTACTGGTCTGTGGCAGGGCGACCTGGGTGAGATGCGCGGTGACACGACGTCCGCCGTGCGCGAAACGCGAGGCGTCTATCGCTCCCGGAAGCGACGTGTTTCTCGTTGACACAAGCGCCTGGATCGAAGTGTTTCGGCGTGGCAGTCGGCTCACCGTCGATCAGCTCGTGCCCGACCGCGATCTCATCGTCACGTGCCCTCCCGTTATTCAAGAAGTCCTTCAGGGTTTCGACGATGAGCGAGCTTTCAAGATTGCACGAACAGCGATGCTCGCACTTCCGTGCGTCGGTTTGCCGCTCACCTTACCCATCATCGAGGGTGCGGTGGATATCTATCGCCGCGCGCGCAGGCAGGGTCTGACCGTGCGCTCGAGCGTGGACTGCCTCATCGCAAGCTGCGCGGCGACATACCACTTGACGGTCGTGCACCGGGACCGCGATTACGCACAGATTGCCAGGGTGATCGCGCTCGACCACCGCGACATCGGTCGCTTGGCCAAGGACGGCTAACTATCAACGATTTCGACGGTTTACGGTAAGATCCGCTGCTGGTCCGTCGGATCGGCCGTCAGATCGCGGCTGCCCGAGAGGGTGGCCAAAGGACTCTTTCATGCGCAGATTCGGTGGATCCCTGTTGATCGTCGCCCTTATTGCGGTCGTGACCCTGGCCGCACAGTCGGGTCCCGGGGCTCCCGCTCGAAGTAGTTCGAAGCCATACACGACGTGGACCGCTTATCAGGGCGGTTCCCACTCCTCGCAGTATTCGGCGCTCGATCAGATCAACAAGTCGAACGTATCCAGGCTCGAGGTCGCCTGGACCTACCCGGTTACTGGGACTATCACGTTCAACCCGATTGTCGTTGACGGCGTGATGTTCGTGCAGGCCACAGGCAACGCCATCGTCGCGATCGATGCCGCAAGCGGCAAAGAGATTTGGCGGCACGCCAACCAGGGTGCGATTGGGGCCAGGGGGATCAATTACTGGGAGAGTCCCGATCGGTCTGACCGCCGGCTGCTGTACCTCAACGCGGGCAACCTTACCGCCATCAACGCGCAAACGGGCGAGGCGATTACGTCGTTCGGCACGAACGGACGCGTGGATCTGCGCGTCGCCCTATGGCGCGAGGCACGGAATCCGCTGCAGACGAGCAATCCCGGTCGCATCTTCGAAAACTTGATCATCATCTCGCTGCCGGCGCAAGGCGCCGGTTACGACTCGACGCCCGCTGACGTCCAGGCGTATGACGTACGGACGGGAAAGATCGTCTGGGTCTTCCACAGCATCCCTCATCCCGGTGAGTTCGGCTACGACACGTGGCCGGAAGGGGCGTACAAGAAAGCAGGCGGCGTTCACAACTGGAGTGAGTTGACCGTCGACGCGCAGAACGGAATCGCGTTCATTCCCTTTGGCACCGCGCGCTTCGACTTCTACGGCGGTGACCGGCCGGGAAACAACCTGTTCGCCAACAGCCTGGTCGCGCTCGATGCGCGGACGGGCAAGCGGCTCTGGCATCACCAGCTCGTCCACCACGATCTGTGGGACTACGACCTTCCTCAGGCACCCAAGCTGCTCACGCTTCGTCAAAGCGGGCGCAACATCGACGTCGTCGCGCAGGCGACCAAGTTCGGCTTCATCTTCGTGTTCGATCGCAAAACGGGCCAACCGATATTCCCAATCGAAGAGCGCAAGGTTCCACAGTCCGACGTCCCGGGAGAGAAGAGCTCACCGACGCAGCCGTTCCCAAGCAAGCCGGCACCGTTCGCAAGGCAGTCGTTTACCGAGAAGGACATCAACCCGTATTTGCCAGAAGCAGAGAAAGAGATGCTGCGCCAGCGGCTGCGGAGCGTCAGGAACGAGGGCCTCTTCACGCCGCCGAGCCTCGAGGGATCGATCGAACTGCCCGGTCACAATGGCGGCGCCAACTGGGGCAGCTCCGCCGTCGATCCAATTCGCGGTGAGTTCTACGTCGTCGCCAAGAACATGCCGACGTTGATGCGTCTCGTGCTCAGCAACGAAGAGCCCACTGCCGGAGGCGCGCTTGGCGGTGGACCGGCGAGCCCGATCGTGACTGCCGAGCAGAAGGCGCAACTGATGGCGGCTGCGAAGGAGGCTGCGTCGAAGGGTCCTGTGCGCTACACGTCGCCGTACGACTTCATGCTCAGTCCAACGAACGGCATGACGGCGATCGGTCCGCCGTGGTCAGAGATCACGGCCTACGATCTCAATACCGGCGAGATCAAATGGCGCGTGCCGCACGGCGGCGTGACGGGGCCGCCGGAGCTGGGCATCAAGCCCGACTCCGGGGCTCACATGCCGCGGGGTGGTCCACTCGTGACGGCCGGCGGCCTGGTGTTTGTTGCAACCGCTTCGGATCGCACGGTGAGGGCCTACGATCGCGAGTCGGGCAAGGTCGTGTGGACGAACGATCTTCCGACCGGGTCTGAAGGTGTTCCAGCGACATACGAAGTGGGAGGCCGTCAGTTCATCGTGTTCCCGGTAGCGGCCGGGGCCGGGTTGTTCCCACCGCGTTTCGGAGGACCGGCACCTCGAGGCGGCGGTGAAGGTGCAGCCGCCGCTGCTGGTCCAGAGGCTCAAGGCGGTGGACGCGGCCGCGGCGGACGCGCAGGCGGGCCGCCCCCTGCGCCCGGTGCCTACATCGCTTACGCGTTGCCGCGATGACATCGAAATCCATTCCCGTTCTGACGGCGGTCGCACTGATTGCCGCGGCGATCGGCGTGTGGGCGCAGGGAGTGACTCCGGCGCGCAACCAGATTGCTCCTGGCGATTGGCCCAATCTGCATCGCGACCTCGCGGCGACGCGATTCTCGCCACTGACCCAGATCAACACGAGCAACGTCGGCTCGTTGAAGCAGGCGTGGACATATCGACTTGGTGGTGGGGCGACGTCTGTACCGCTGGTCATTGGCGGGGTGATGTTTGCATCGAGTGGTCCCCGCGTGGTTGCGCTCGATGCCGAGACGGGGAACGAGATCTGGTTCTTCGCGGTACCTGCCGCACCGGCCGCACCACCGCCACCGGTGAGTGACGCACAAGCGCCGGCAGCCGCTGCGCCACCGCCTGGACTGACACCCGCCGCTGGTGGTCGTCGCGGTGGTGGCCCTCCTGTCCCGGCGGCTTCACAGCGTGGTGTCGGGTACTGGCCTGGTGATGGCGGGACGCTCGCACGCGTGATGTTCCTGAGCGGCACGCGCTTGTTTGCTGTCGATGCCACGACTGGAAAGCCCTCGGCGGGATTTGGGAATGACGGTGTCGTCGACATCGGCGTTCCCTACAACGGCACGCCCACGCTCTACCGTAACGTCGTCATCATTGGCGCCAACGTCAACGAGGTACCGCAGGGACCTCCGGGCAACCCGCGAGCGTTCGACGCGAAGACTGGAAAGAAGCTCTGGGAGTTCCAGACTGTTCCCAGGCCCGGCGCAAAGTTCAACGACACCTGGGGAGGAGATGGCTGGAAGGAGCGCTCGGGTACGAACATGTGGGCGTTTGCAGCGCCCGTCGATATCGAGCGCGGGATTGTGTACTTGCCGATTGCCGGCCCCGCCGCCAACTACTACGGCGGCGATCGACCTGGTCGAAACGAGTTTGCGAATTCAGTCGTCGCCGTCGACGCGCAGACCGGCAAATACCTCTGGCACTTCCAAACAGTCCATCACGACATTTGGGACTCGGACATGCCGACGGCAGGCGGCCTGCTCGAGGTGATGCAGGACGGTCGTCGCATACCCGCGATTGCCCACGTCGGTAAAACGAGCTACCTGTTTGTTCTCGATCGCGTGAGCGGGAAGCCAATCATTCCGGTCGAAGAGCGTCCTGTCCCGAAAGGCGATGTCCCGACAGAGTGGTATTCGCCGACGCAGCCGTTTCCCGTTCGGCCCGGTCCACTCAGTCGCGTCAGCTTCAAGAAAGAGGACATGGTCACCGCTGCCGACACCACGGCGGACCACGCGGCGGCGTGTCAGGTGATGTGGGATAAGGCTGGTGGTTTCTACAACGCCGGTCCGTTCACGCCCTTCATGTTTCACAAGAAAGGCGATCCTCCCAAGTCGACCATCCAGTTTCCCGGCGGCACGGGAGGCGTCAACTGGGGCGGGATGTCGGTCGACCCGACGACAGGCTACATCTTCGTGAATGCACAGAACACGTCGCTCGTGGGGTGGGTCGAGGAAAAGGATCCGAAGATCGACTACAGCTTTGACGCTCGCGGTTCGAAACAACTCTACGATCGGGCGAGCGTGAACGGTGTCGGTCCGTTCTTCACGTTCAGCGCTCCACTTAATGGCTACGACGCTGATGGCCGGCCGCGTCCGGGCCCGCAACTGCCGTGTCAGCGGCCACCATGGTCGAAGCTCATCGCTGTGAACGTGAATACAGGCGGCATCGCCTGGGAGTCGGTGCTTGGCGTGAACGATGGGCTTCCGGAAGGAAAGCGCCTCGTCGGCAACAGCGGTAGTGCCGGACCGACGGCGACCGCCGGTGGGCTCGTTTTCGTTGGCGCCACCAACGACCGCCGCTTCCGCGCCTTCGACGCGAAAACGGGCAAAGAGATCTGGACGACGATGCTCGAGGCGAACGCCAACGCGAACCCGATGAGCTATCAGGGTAAAAGCGGGAAACAGTACGTGGCAGTTGTCGCCGGCAACACGTTGATGGTGTACTCGCTTTAAGTGGCGGCCGGTTTTTTCGAGTAGCCGCGGTCTTATAGATCAGATGTAGTGGCGGGTCTTTAGACCCGCCGTCGATGAGACATGAAAAAAACGTTGATGGTGGTCATTGTGCTGGCGATGACCTCGGCAGGGCTTCTGTCGGCGCAGAGCCCAGCGTCGATCGTGAGGCGCGATCCGGGCTACACCGCGCCCAAGACACCGTGGGGCGATCCTGATTTGCAAGGGAAGTGGCCCAGTACCGAGATGGTGGGCACGCCGATGCAGCGCGACCCAAAGCTCGGCACGCGCAATGTGCTGACCGAGGCCGAATACAAGCAGCTGCAGGAGCGGTTTGCGCGCCAGGCCGCTCAGGACGAAGCCGATTTCGATCTGAAGCACGCCGGCGCGACGCCTGGCGGAGACGTTGGTGGTCCGGTGTCGCCGCCGCCTCACTGGCTGGAGCGCGGAAAGCCACAGTATCAGGCGTCGCTGATCGTCGACCCGCCGGACGGTCGCATGCCTCCGCTCACGCCCCAGGCGCAGAAGCGCCAGGCCGCCGCGCGCGAGGCACGAGAAGGTCGCGGACCGGCGGACTCGTACACCGATCGCAGCCTGTATGACCGCTGCATCACTCGCGGAATCGCCGGCTCGATCCTTCCGGTCATTTACAACAACGGCAACGAAATCGTGCAGGCACCCGGCTATGTGGCGATCCGCAACGAGATGATCCATGAGACGCGCGTCGTGCCCCTCGACGGCCGTCCACATCCAAGCGCTCACATCAGGATGTGGATGGGCGATTCGCGCGGTCGCTGGGACGGCGAGACGCTGGTCGTGGAGACAAAGAATATTGGCAGCTTCGCGCCCGGCATTGGCGTCAACGGGGGAGGCACGCGTCACAGCAGCGACATCACGATCACCGAACGGTTCACGCGCGTGAGCGACAACGTCATGCTCTACGAGATGCGAGTGGACGATCCCAAGACATGGACGAAGCCATGGACGATACAGTACCCGCTGAAGCGCGACGACAGCTACGGGTACTACGAGTACGCCTGCCACGAGGGTAATTACTCGCTCTTCAACATCCTGAGTGGAGCGCGGGCTGACGAGAAAGCGGCCGCGGACGCTGCGAACAAGTAGGGCGGATCCTGTTCTTTGGACCCGCCGTACGTTACACCAATTCCCCGAACCAGCCGCGTCGCGCCATCCACTTCATCAGTTCCAACACCGGCACAATCGAGAAGGCGAGAGCCGCCGTGAGCGCCCAGTCGCTCAGCGTAAAGGCGAACGTGCCGAATGCTCGCTGAAAAAACGGGACGTACATGATCACCAGCAGCAGCACCATCTCCCACATGACCGCCAGGTTGAGCCAGCGATTGGCAAACGGCCGACGGAAGATCGAGTGCCGATCGGACCGGCAGTTGTAGGCATTGAAGAATTGAATCAGCACCAGCGAGACGAAGGTCATTGCCATCACTTCAGTGAGAGGGCGGCCCGCTCGCAGGAGCCATGTGAACAGCGTGGCGTTGACGATGGCGGACCACAGACCACCGGCGAGCAGCATCACGACAACCGGTCTCGTGAAGATGCCGACGCGCGAGTCCCGGGGTCTTCGCTGCATCAAGTCGTTCTCCGGCGGATCGACGGCCAGCGCCAGCGCGGGGAGTCCGTCGGTCGCCAGGTTCACGTAGAGGATTTGAACGGCGGTGAGGGGAAGCGGAAGACCCGCGATCACGCCGCCTGCCAGCAGCACGATTTCGCCCACGTTACAGGAGAGCAGATAGGTCAGGTACTTCTTGATGTTGCCGAAAACGATGCGCCCTTCCTCGACCGCCGCGACAATGGTCGCGAAGTTGTCGTCGAGGAGCGTCATGCCGGCCGCTTCCTTGCTCACGTCCGTTCCGGCGATGCCCATCGCGATGCCCACGTCGGCTTTCTTGAGCGCCGGTGCATCGTTGATGCCGTCGCCCGTCATGGCGACGACGTCACCTTTCTTCTGCCAGGCATCGACAACCCGGAGCTTGTCGGCCGGGGACACGCGGGCGTAAACGGCGATGTCGCTCACACTGCGCTGGAGCTCGGCATCACTCATCCCCTCGAGGTCACGCCCGGATACCACGCGTTGGCCGTCCAGTACGCCGATCTCTCTTGCCACCGCGCCCGCCGTTAACGGGTGATCGCCCGTAATCATCACCGCACGGATACCTGCGTTCGAACACACCTCGACGGCAGCCTTCGCTTCTGCGCGCGGAGGATCCATCATGCCGACGAGGCCAAGCAGCGTCATCTCGCGCTCCGCATCCTCGATCGAGGTGCCCGGCTTTCTGGCGACGGCGAGCACGCGAAGACCTCCGCTGGCCATGCGCCGTTCGACCGCGAGTATCCGCGCACGACATTCCTCGGTCAGTGGTATCTCGCCATCGACCTTGAACAGGCGGGTACAGCTCGCCAGCACATCGTCGGTCGCGCCCTTCGAGTACGCAATCGATCCGGCTGCCGTCGAGTGAAGCGTCGTCATTCGACGCCGTTCGGATGTGAAGGGAATTTCGGCAACCCTCGGCTCCGATGCGTTGAGATCGGCGGCGACCAACCCAATCTTGGTCGCGGCAACGACGAGGGCGCCCTCCGTGGGATCGCCCTCCACCTGGTGCCGTCCCTCGTGGGAAACGAGTCGCGCATCCGACGCCAGCGTCGCTGCGCTCAACATCGCGCGGACGCCGGGTGGCGGTTCGATCTGCTGGCCGGCTTCCATCAGCGCCCCTGCGGGGTCGTATCCCGATCCCGATACCTCGACGACACGATCGTCGGCGAAGACCTGCCGGACCGTCATTTCGTTCTTGGTCAGCGTGCCGGTCTTGTCGGAGCAGATGACGGACGTGCTACCCAGCGTTTCGACAATCGGCAGGCGTCGCACGAGGGCGTTGCGCTTGACCATGCGTCGTACGCCGATCGCCAGCGATATCGTCACGACTGCCGGTAGCGCCTCGGGCACGACGGCGACCGCCAGCGCAATGCCGAACATGAACATCTGCAGCGCCGGCAGGCCGCGGAAGAGACCGATGACCACGACGAGGACGACGACGACGAACGCTGCCTTGGCGAGTGTTGTTCCGAGACGATCGAGGTTCTCCTGCAGCGGGGTACGACCGGCGTCGACCGTCTCAACCATCTGCGCAATGCGCCCGAACTCGGTGGTCATCCCGGTCGCGGCGATGACGGCGTGGCCGCGGCCGTACGCGACGAGCGTGCCGGCATAGGCCATGTTTTTTCGATCGCCCAAGGGCAAGCCCGCGTCGTCCAGGCTGGCGGCCGTTTTCTCAACGGCCGCGGATTCTCCCGTCAGCGCAGATTCGTCAATCGCGAGGTTGACCGCTTCTGTAATCCTCGCGTCGGCGGGTACTCGGTCGCCAGCGCGCAAGAGCACCACGTCTCCGGGAACCAGGTCTCTGGCCGGAACAACCGTTTCCTCGCCATCGCGCAGCGTGTGCGCGGAAGGGGCTGCCATCCGGCGCAGGGCCTCCAATGCCCGTCCTGCCCGATACTCCTGGATGAAACCGAGCAACACGGCAAACAGGACGATTACCGTGATGACGATGGCCTCGAGGGTATGGCCGAGGAATCCGGAGATGACGGTGGCGCTGAGCAGAATCACGATCAACGCGTTCTGGAACTGAGCGAAGAGCGTCCGCCAGGCGGATTCACGACTCAGCGCCTGCAACTCGTTGGGACCATGGACACCGAGACGGCGCACTGCCTCGTCGCCCTGCAACCCGGTCAGGGTGGTCTCGAGCCGCTCAATCACCGCGTTGACCGACAGGGTATGCCAGGCAGGCGCGTGCTGAGGACTCCGCTCGATGCTGCCTTGCGTGGTCACGCCCATCGTCTCAGCCTGTCGCGGTCCAATACAGCGACGATAGTGAGCATCTCTTCCATTCACAAATAGATAGTTATGAACAACTACTTCGTTTTTTGTTATGTTGCCTGAACGTCCGCATGAACACGCTGAACTATCATCACCTCTTGTACTTCTGGACCGTGGTCCGCGAGGGCCGCATCTCACGCGCCGCCGAGAAGCTGCGCGTCTCGCAGCCGACGATCAGCGCGCAACTGAAATTGCTGGAGGAATCACTCGGGGAACGCTTGTTCCAGCGCCAGGGACGGACGCTCGTCCTGACCGACGTGGGCCGTGTCGTCGACCGCTACGCCTCAGAGATTTTCACCGCTGGCAGCGAGTTGCTCGAGACATTGAAGGGGCGCCCTTCCGGCCGGGCGCCACGATTGGCCGTGGGCGTGGCCAACGCCGTGCCCAAGCTGGTCGTGTACCGCCTCTTGAGTCCGGCGATCAACAGTCGAGAGCCAGTGCAAATCAGTTGTCATGAGGACGATACCGATCAGCTCCTGGCTCAGCTTGCGACGCATACGCTCGACGTCGTCATCAGCGATACGCCTGCGGCACCGCACGTTCGCGTCAAGGTGTTCAACCACTTGCTGGGTGAATCAGGCACGTCGTTCTTCGCCGGCCGATCGCTGGCGCGGCGGCTGCAGCGACGATTTCCCGCATCGCTTACCGGCGCGCGCATGCTGCTGCCGACCATCAACACCTCGCTGCGACGCGGGCTCGAGCAGTGGTTCGAGGCCGAGGGGCTCCGTCCGCTCGTGGCAGGCGAGTTCGAAGATCCAGCGCTGTTGACAACGTTTGGCGAACGAGTGCGAGTCGTGTTCCCGGCACCCACGGCGATTGAGGCGGAGATCCTGAGAAGCCATCGAGTCGTGGTCGTCGGCCGCACGCCCGCGGTGCGTGAGCGGTATTACGCCATCTCGGTCGAGCGCCGCCTCAAGCATGCCGCGGTGGCCGCTATCACGAGCGCCGCGCGCACCGAGGTCTTCGCTGAGCGGCGCACCTCGCGCAAGGCCGCCGCTGTGTCCGACTGACGTCGATTGCGTCGCGTCAGCCGTTTTGCCACAATCACACCAGCGTGCGCGCAGCGCGCGCCTAATCTTCAGCGGGAGGCCGACATGCGCAGGCTGATTGTTGGCGCGCTGGTAAGCGCGCTCGGCGTGGTGGCGGCGTTATCCATCCCGGCCCGCGCACAAGCTCCGTCGAGAGCCGTCTCCGCGGCCGCATCCCAGAAACCATATACAACCCCGAAGACGCCGTGGGGCGATCCCGATATCTCTGGAACCTGGTCGAGCGACGACCTTCGCAGCGTACCGGTCCAGCGCCCGAAAGAGTTCGGCAACCGGGCCGAGCTTAGCGACGCGGAGTATGCGAAGCGGCTCGCTGATAACGGGGAAGCGAGGGACCGCGAGCTGAATCGAGTCGGTGCATTTCGCAACGACGTCGGTACGCGTACTTTTCGCCAGACCTCGCTCGTCGTTGAACCGACCGATGGCAGGCTCCCGGTCACGGCCGAAGCGCAGAAAGAGGTCGACCGGCGACAGCAGCAGCGCAGCAACCCGCCGAGCTCGTGGGCCGATCGCAGCCTGTATGATCGCTGCATCACCCGTGGCGTGTTCGGGTCAGTGCTTCCCGTGATCTACGGCAACGGCAACTTCATCTTCCAGTCGCCGGGTGTGGTGTCCATTACGTACGAGATGGTGCACGACACGCGAATCATCCCGCTCGATGGACGTCCGCACATTGGCAACGGCATCCGACAGTACATGGGTGACGCCCGCGGTCATTTCGAGGGTGACACGCTCGTTGTCGAGACCACGAACTTCATGGGCAACACGACCGGGGTCGGCGGCAATGGCGGTGGACCACCCACGAGCGACGTGCTTCACATAGTCGAGCGCTTCACCCGTGTCGCGCCCGATGTGCTGAATTACGAAGTTTCGATTACGGACCCGAAGACGTTCAGTAAGCCCGTCAAGCTGCTCCTGCCGTTGACGACCCAGCCGGGATATCAGGTGCTGCCGTATGAGTGCCACGAAGGTAATCACGCGCTGAACAACATCCTGAGCGCGGCACGTGCGGAAGACCGTGCGGTTGCGGAAGCCGTGAAGAAGGGATTGCCACCGCCGAAGTCGACCTGGCTTGGCGGCGTGAACCCTGCGGCGCCGGAACAATAATCTTGCGACCGTAGGCTGGGTCCTGCGTTTTGGCCCCGGCGATCCTGCAGCAGGAGAGAAGTCATGACGAAGCGGATTCATGTCGGCTTGCTGATTGCCGCGTTCATGCTGGTGTTGCCGACCGCAGTCCTGGCGCAAGCACCTCGCCACAGCACCGAGGCTGCCGGAGGATCGTCGTGGACACATCCGAAGACGCCGTGGGGCGATCCGGACATCCAGGGCATCTGGCCGAGCGCCAATATCGCCGGGACACCGTTCGAACGTGCCGTCGATCTCGGCGATCGCGCGACGCTGACGGATGAGGAATTCAAGAAACGACAGCAGGAGTTTGCTTCTGAGGAGGCGCGCGTGCGCGGCTCGCTGGTCGCCGGTTCGAAGGTCGCCTCACCCGACGATGGCGAGACCGGTGGCGGACCGGCGCATTGGGGTGAACGTTGGCTTCGCACTCCCAATCGGCGCACCTCGCTCATTGTCAAACCGAGCAACGGGCGCTTCCCGCCGACGACAGCTGAATACAAGGTTCGCGCGGCGAATTCCTGGCGCGACAGCTTCGGAAGCGGGCCATGGAACAAGCCGGACGATCTGGGGCCCTACGATCGTTGCATCTCCAGGGGCTTGCTCGGCTCGATGTTCCCCTCGGCGTACAACAACGGGAATGAGATCGTTCAGGCGCCCGGGATCGTGGCCATCCGCAACGAGATGGTGCACGAGGCACGGATCATCCCGCTCGACGGTCGCGACCGTCCATCGCCGGTGATCCGCAGCTTCATGGGCGAACCGCGCGGTCACTGGGAAGGAAACACACTGGTGATCGAATCGACTCACTTCAACGGCCGCTTCGGTGCGCGCGGCAATGGCAACAATGTTCCTCTCAGCGCCGAGCTCCACGTCGTCGAGCGCCTCACGCGGACCGATGCCGAAACGCTCGAGTACGAAGTCACGGTGACCGATCAGAAGACGTGGTCGTCACCATGGACCGTCGCCTATCCCATGAAATTGGACAACGACTACCAGATGTTCGAGTACGCCTGCCACGAGGGTAACTACGGGCTGCCGAACATCCTGAGCGCCGCAAGGGCGGCCGAGAAAAAGTAGTCGCAGGCAAGGAGCAGACAATGACCAGGCGGATACTCGGTTCAGTCGTCGCGCTGGCGGCGGTCGCCGCGTTGGGCGCGCTCGTAGTCGTTCCTGTCTCGGGCCAGGGAAGTCCCGCACCTCCGGCGCTCGTGGTGACGGCGTTCGGTGGAGCGCCAGCGCCTGCCTACAAGATGCCTCGCACACCGTGGGGCGATCCCGATCTTCAAGGCGTGTGGTCAAGTGATGACATGAGCAACGTTCCGATCTCGCGGCCTGCGCAGTTCGGCGACCGCTTGTATCTCAATGACCAGGAGTTTGCGCAGCGCAAGAGCCAGGTCGACCGCGGCATCGAGCAGTCGGAGAACGAAGCGGACAGCACCTTCCGCTTCGACTTCGCGAGACGCGCGTTCAGGCAGGCGTCGCAGATCGTGGATCCACCGAATGGTGTGATGCCGGCCGTGACTCCGCGTGCCCAGGCACGCCAGATGCCGCGCGGCACATTCGGTCCCGGACCACTCGACTGGGTGACCGACTTCTCACTCTACGAGCGCTGCATCACGCGCGGCATTTTTGGATCCGCGCTTCGCGTGATCTACGGCAACGGCAATCGCATCGTGCAATCACCCGGTGCCGTGGCGATGTCGTACGAGATGCTTCCCGACACGCGCATCTTCTACACCGATGGCCGTCCGCACATCGGCAGCGGCATCCGTGAATATCTGGGTGACTCGCGCGCCCGCTGGGACGGTGACGATCTCGTCGTCGAGACCACGAACCTGACCGATCAGACCGCCTTCGGCGTCAACGGCAACGGTCCGCGTCACAGCACGCAGATGAAGGTCACGGAACGATTCCGGCGCGTGGCGGACGACCTCCTGCAGTATCAAATCACCGTCGACGATCCGTTGACCTACGAACGTCCGTTCACGGTGTCGATGCCGCTGACACCGCTGGAAGGCGGCAAGCTCCTCCCGTATGACTGCCACCCGGGCAACTACGCGCTCCTGCAGTCGCTGGGCGCAGAGCGACTCGAGGATCGGAGACTGGTGGAAGACCGCGCGCGTGGCATCATCCGGCCGCGACGCGGCGTACAGGAAGGCGCCGGTGTCGGCGCGGCATTGCCCGGCGCGGCACGCGGCGGCGGCGCCGGTCGCGGTGCTGGGCCCAATTAAACGATGGCGGATTCGTGATTTTTGATCTTCGAATCACCGATCAAAGATCACGAATCACCAATGTTTTGTTTGAGCTCGGCCCACGCGAGCCGGGCCTCTTCGACAGAGCCCTCATCCTCGATCGTCGTGATGTCGCCAGGGTCGCGGTCGAGCACGACTGCCTTGAGCACGCGACGCATGATCTTGCCGCTTCGTGTCTTCGGCAGCAGCCCAACGAAATTGATCTCGCCAACCACGGCGACGGCGCCCAGCTCCCGCCGGACGGTGTCGAGCAGTGCCTTCCGCAGTTCGGCTGATGGCTGATGGCCATGCTTCAGCAGAACGAAAGCGCTGATGACTTCGCCCCGAGTCTCGTCCGGCCTTCCCACCACGCCGCACTCGGCAACCGAGGCATGTGTCAGGAACGCGCTCTCGACTTCGATGGTGCCGAGGCGATGGGCCGCGATCTTGATCACCTCGTCGGCGCGTCCCGCGAACCAGTAGTAGCCGTCCTCGTCCACGTGGGCTGAATCGCCCGAGTAGTAGACGTGCGGGATCCTCTGCCAGTAGTCGGTCCCGTATCGCTCCGTCTCGCCCCACAAACGCGGTGTCATGCCGGGAAACGGGCGTTTCAGGACCATGATCCCTTTCTCGTTCGGCGGACATGGTGTGCCGTCGAGGTTGACGACCGCGGCATCGATGCCCGGCAATGGAGTGGCAGCGGAGCCTGGCTTGATCGGCAGCAACTCGATGCCGTACGGATTGCCGAACACCGGGCCGCCGGTTTCGGTCTGCCACATGTGATCGATGACCGGCACGCGCCCTTTGAGCGCGGTGTTTTGCAGCCAGTCCCACGCGAGCGGATTGAGTACCTCGCCGGCGCAAACAACGCGCTCGAGCCGGCGGTGGTCGATATCGCCGAGAGTGCTCTCGCCATAACGCCGCAGCAAACGGACCGCCGTCGGCGAAGTGAAGATACCTGTGGCACCGAGCTCCTCGACGGCCGCCCGCCAGTGCGCGTCCGGCGTCGGATGATCGAGTGCTCCTTCGAACGCGATCGTCGTGCAACCGGCAAGGAGCGGCGCATACACCATGTAGCTGTGACCGACGACCCAGCCGATGTCTGAGGTGGTCCACCACATGTCAGATGGTTTCAGACCGAAGCACCAGCGGCCCATACTGGCGATGTGGACCTGGTAGCCACCATGGGTGTGGACAGCGAGCTTCGGCTTTGCCGTTGTCCCGGACGTCGCCAGGATGTAGGCGGTCTCGTTCGCTTCCATCACCTGGTGTCGCCCGGAGAAACCCTCCCCGCGCGCCAGGAATTCATCCCACGTGAGATCGCGCGGCGTGCGCATCGCGCAGCGCTGAGCACCTCGTTCCAGCACCACGACGTGCTCGACCGCGCTGTCACCCGCGCTCAGCGCACTGTCGACGATCGTCTTGAGGTCGACGTCCTTGCCTTTGCGAAAAGAGACGTCTGCCGCAAAGACCAGACGCGAGCCGCTGGCGAGGATGCGACCGCCGAGCGCATTGGCCCCGAAGCCTGCGAAGACGACCGAGTGGATTGCGCCGATGCGGACGGTTGCGAGCATCAGCGCGATCGCCTCGGGGCACGTCGGCATGTAGATCGTGAGGCGATCGCCTTTGCCGATTCCCATACCCCGCAGCGCGGCGGCGATACGCTCGACGAGTGACAGAAGCGCGGAATACGTGAATGTCCGCCGCTCGCCCCGTTCGTTCATGTAGATGAGGGCGGGATGGTCACCTCGACCTCCCGCGACGTGCCTGTCGAGCGCGTTGTAGGCGAGGTTGGTCTCGCCGCCGATGAACCAACGGAAGGTGGGATAGTTCCACTCGAAGACCCGGTCCCAGCGGCGAAACCAGGGCAGTTGTTCCGCCGCCTCTGCCCAGAAGGCCGCCGGCTCGCGGAGACCACGGTCGAGCCACTGCTGAACAACGGGCGTTACAACACTCACTCGCGTCTCCCCTTGATAAGGCACGAATCATAGCGCGGTCGCGACATCTGTGAAGTAGACTCTGGCGTTCCGCGTGCGCGAAGGCGGTTCGTTTTTCCAACCAGGAGGTGAGCATGAAAAGAGTGGCGGCGGCGGCAGCGGTGCTCGTGATCGTCATGGGCACGGGAATCGCGTTCACTCAAGGCGGCTTCAAACGTATTACGGAGCAGCTGACGGGCTTCAAAGAAGTCCCCGTAATCTCTACGACCGGCCATGGTGAATTCCACGCTCGCATCAGCAACGACGAAACGGAGATTTCGTGGGAGCTGAGCTACGCCGACCTCGAAGGCGCCGTTCAACAGGCACACATCCACTTCGGTCCACCGAACAATACCGGTAACATC
Source organism: Vicinamibacterales bacterium (assembly GCA_035649635.1). Lineage (GTDB taxonomy): Bacteria > Acidobacteriota > Vicinamibacteria > Vicinamibacterales > UBA2999 > Gp6-AA40. The sequence goes on from DASRJE010000198.1 coordinate 162,600, forward strand.
AGCGTGTTCTTCTGCACGAACCTCGGGAACGGCCCCGCGGGCACACCACTCTGCCCGCCATCTCCGGCGACCATCTCCGGAGTGATTACCGCCACCGACGTGATAGGACCTGTCGGTCAGGGTATCGAAGCAGGTGCCCTGTCGGAGCTCATTGATGCCATCCGCGACGGCAAGACCTACGCAAACGTCCACAGCTCGAAATGGCCAGCGGGTGAGATCCGCAGCCAGATCACGCATGAGGGCGGCGTTCACGACTGACGACCGAATGACACAAGCGGGTCTCATGTTGTGGACCCGCTTGAACTGACATAGTGCGGGTCGCGGTGCGATCCGCCGGGACCGCCGGGTCTTTCGATCAGGACCCGGCCTACACAGCCCAGTGCCTACCTTCAAAGCCTTTCGCATCGTCGACCACGAGGGACGGATTCACGGCTCGGTCGTCAACACGACCCTCGATGAATTGACACCAGGTGATGTCGTCATCGCCGCGTCCTACTCGAGCGTCAACTACAAGGACGCACTCGCGGGCACGGGGACAGGAAAGATTCTTCGCCGCTTCCCATTGATCGGCGGGATCGATGTTGCGGGAATCGTCGCGTCGAGCAGTGATTCGCGCTTTCGACAAGGCGATGAGGTCCTCGTCACGGGGTACGACCTCGGCGTGTCGCAGGATGGTGGATACGCAGGGTTTGTCCGGGTGCCGGCCGAGTGGGTGGTCCCGCTGCCGCGCGGTCTCACGCTCTTCGAGGCAATGGCGCTGGGGACCGCTGGCTTCACTGCAGGTCTGTCTGTGTGGCGACTCGAACACAACGGTCTGCGCCCGGCAAGTGGGAAGGTCGTGGTCACCGGTTCGACGGGAGGAGTCGGCAGCATCGCGGTCGCTGCGCTCGCGCGCCTTGGCTACGACGTGACGGCGATAACGGGCAAAGACGATGCACACGAGTATCTGCGGCAACTGGGCGCGCACGACGTGCTGTCGCGCACAACGCTCGAGATGGGAACGCGACCACTCGAGAAGGCACGCTGGGCAGGTGCTGTTGATGCGGTCGGTGGGGACATGCTGGCCTGGCTGACGCGAACGACCGATCACTGGGGCGGCATCGCCAGCACTGGACTGACTGGAGGTGTGGAGCTGCGCACCACGGTCATGCCGTTCATCCTCCGAGGTGTTTCGCTCATCGGGATCGATTCAGTGGCCTGCCCGATGGAGATCAGGACCGAGGTCTGGCGGCGACTCGCGACCGACATGAAACCGCCGGCCCTTCAGACCATCACGCAGGAGATCTCACTCGACGGTTTGAATGATGCCTTTGCGACACTGCTTGCGGCCCGAGTTCGAGGACGTTTCGTGGTGAATGTGAGGACATAGGTGCTACTACGTCAACTCCCAACTCCCAAAATTTGAACCCAACTCCCAACTCGGGCTCTCTTGGGAATTGGGAGTTGGGAATTGGGAGTTGAGTGGCGCGCTCGTTTTAATCGCGGATCCGGAGCTCCGCGAGCACGTCGTTGACCTCCGCCTCGTGTGTCTCCACGAACTCGACGTTGTTCGTAGGCGCTCCCGCGGGTACGCGCTGCAGCACACCCGCCTTCAGGAAGCCGTGCGCGAGGTGAGCGGCGACAAGCACGATCGCGAACTTGGAGTACTCGCGCGGCGTGAGCTTCGCTTCCTGGAGGGCGGCAGACAGTTCGGCATGATTTTCGAGCCGGGCAGTGAGCGCGGTAGCCATCGCAACGGCATCGCCATCCAGCGCGATATCCTTTGTGAAGAGCGGCGCGAACTTGAAGGCGGCGTCCCGGCGGGTGATGTCCGCGATGCGACCGCTGGCCTGCACGAACTGCTCGAAGACCGGGGCGGTAAGTCGATAGTCGGCAAGATCGTAGACGTCAATCGGCGCCTGCGCGTTCGCCACACTCCTTAACCCAATCGTGGTTGCGACGACGATCACGCAGGTTGCGTAGCGACTCACGCGAGGCATCGCCTCCATTCTTACACCCTTCCGCACCCGCCTTCGCTGCGTTGGGGCTTCGGCGGGCTTCGGCGCGGCTAGCCCTCGGACCCTCGGACCTTCGCACCGTTACGATATCCTGAGTCGCGGGTCATGAGTACCAAGGACGGACGAGCCCGTACATCGCGCCAGCGCTACCTGCGGTTCGTTCAGGACTACAAGCAAGGGCGTCTCGACGATCAGCTCGACGCGGCGAAAGGGCTTAAATCATCTGACGATCCGCAGCAAAGCCTCGAGGGCCGCCAATCGTGGAAGCCGGCGGCGTGGCTCGTCGGTCAAAGGCGTCAGTACCTTCGAGAGTACTTGCGGTGGCTGTGGCCGCATCGCTACGGCGTTGCCTTCGTGTTCGGTCTTGCTCTCGCCGGCGCCGGCCTGCAGATGGTCGAGCCGCTGTTCATGCGGTTCATCATCGACCGCGTCCTGCTCAATGTCGATCTGAGCTCAGCCGAGCGAATCAGCCGCCTGCACCTTGCAGGCTCACTTTTTGTCGCTGTCGTTGTCCTCACGCAACTCATCACTGTGTTGAAGGACTATCGGCAACGATTGTTGAACACGCGCGTCATGCTGTCGCTTCGACAGTCCTTGTTCGACCGCTTTCTCCATCTCCCGTTGCGGTCCTTGTGGGACATGAAGACCGGCGGGATTTTGTCCCGCATCACTGGCGATGTCGATACGACGACGGGGCTGCTGCAGATGGCGGTGATATCGCCCTCGATTTCGGTGGTGCGCCTGATCATCGCCGTCATCGTGTTGATGACGCTGAACTGGCGGCTGGCGCTGACGGCTCTCGCCATCATCCCGGGCATCGTGCTCATAAGTTTTGCCTCGGCGCGACGCGTCAGGCCGATCTATCGGTCACTGCGCAAGAACGCCGAGGAGATCGATGGGCGTGTAGGCGAGACGTTCTCAGGTATTCGAGTGGTGCGCGCGTTCGGGCGTGAGAAGCGCGAGCTGATCGAATACATGCACGGGCGTCATACCGTGCTACGAAAGGAAATGTTCGCCTCGCGGCGCGAGAGGGTCATCTGGATGTCCTGGGGTCTGCTGCTCGGGGCCGTCAACGTGGTGATCGTCTGGTACGGCGGATACCTAAACGTCGTCGGTCGCGCCTCCATCGGCGACATCATGGCGTTTCAGTGGTACACGTTCCTACTGCTGAACCCGGTGTGGAACATCGTCAACTCCTTTTCCGAGTTGCAGCGCTCGTTGGCGGCGATGGAGCGCGTGTTTCAAGTGCTGGGAATGGACGAGGACAAGCCGGATCGACCTGACGCGAGTGACGCGCCGTCAATCGTCCACGAGATCCGTTTCGAGGATGTCGAGTTCGAGTACCGAGAAGGCCGCCCGGTCGTTCGCGATTTCAGTGTCGTCGTCCCGGGCGGCTCGGTCGTTGCCCTTGTGGGCCGCAGCGGAGCGGGAAAGACAACGGTGACGGATCTGGTGGCGCGATTCCACGACCCCACTCGGGGCCGCATTACGCTGAACGGCACCGACATTCGGGATTTGCGGTTACGAAGCTATCGAGGGCTGCTGGCTCTCGTCCAACAGGATGTCTTTCTGTTTGATGGCTCGGTGCGCGACAACATCGCTTACGGACGTCACGATGCGACTAATGAACAGATCGAAGACGCCGCACGGCGTGCGAACGCTCACGAGTTCATCGTGAGGCTGCCGGAACAGTACGACACCTTCGTTGGCGAGCGAGGCGTGAAGCTTTCGGGCGGACAGCAACAACGTCTGGCGATCGCCCGAGCCATCCTGGCTTCACCACAGATCCTCATCCTCGATGAAGCCACCAGCAATCTCGATACCGAGAGCGAGCAGCTCATTCAGGCCTCGATGGCAACGCTGCTCGCGGATCGAACCACGTTCGTCATCGCACACCGTCTGTCGACCATCAGGCGGGCAGACCTCATCCTCCTGATGGAGGAGGGGCGAATCATCGAGCGCGGTACACACGAGGAACTGATGCGGGCCAGGGGAACGTATTACGAGATGGTCCGCCGGCAGATGGAGTCGCACGGCGAGGAGCCGGCTGTCGATTTCGAGCCCGTCCGAACGACGATATGACGAGACCGATGATTTTTCGCTCGCAGGGAGTCTAAGAAGACACCGGGTGTCATTTCCGCGCCAAACGAACGGAAATCACACCCGGTGTCCTTACGAGGAGTCACGCATGAGTGGAGTGAGGGTGCTTGTTGGTACGCGCAAAGGCGCGTTCACGCTGGAATCGGACGGAAAGCGGGAGAAATGGCAGGTGAATGGCCCGCACTTTGGGGGCTGGGAGATTTATCACCTGAAGGGGTCGCCGGCTGATCCAAATCGGCTGTATGCGTCCCAAAGCAGCGGCTGGTTCGGACAGGTCATCCAGCGTTCGAGCGATGGTGGCAAGACCTGGGAGCCGGTTGGCAACAAGTTCATCTATGACGGAGTACCCGGCACGCATCAGTGGTACGACGGGACGCCTCATCCATGGGAGTTCAAACGCGTCTGGCACATCGAGCCGTCGCTCACCAATCCCGACCATGTGTATGCGGGGGTGGAGGACGCCGCCCTCTTTCAGACGACCGATGGCGGGCAGAATTGGCAGGAGCTTCCCGGGATGCGTGGACATGGGTCAGGGGCAACATGGTCACCCGGTGCTGGCGGACTGGGACTGCATACGATCCTGATCGACCCGTCGAACGCGAAACGAATGTTCATCGCCATTTCCGCTGCAGGCGCGTTCCGCACTGATGATGGAGGCGCCAACTGGAAGCCGATCAACCAGGGGCTCCACTCGGAACACATCCCGGACCCGACGGCGGAGGTCGGCCACTGCGTTCACCGAATCGCGATGCACAAGTCGCGTCCTGACACCTTGTATATGCAGAAACATTGGGACGTGATGCGGACCGATAATGCCGGTGAATCGTGGCGCGAGGTCAGCGGAAACCTACCGACCGACTTCGGGTTCGTCGTCGACGTACATGCGCACGAACCCGAGACGATTTACGTCGTCCCGATCAAGAGCGACTCGGAACACTTTCCTCCTGACGGCAAGCTGCGCGTCTACAGGAGCCGATCGGGCGGCGACGAGTGGGAAGCGCTGACCAACGGCCTGCCGCAACAGGATTGCTACGTAAACGTGCTTCGTGACGCGATGGCCATCGATTCGATGGACTCGTGCGGCGTGTATTTCGGCACGACAGGTGGGCAGGTGTACGCGTCAAAGGATGGCGGTGACAACTGGTCGGCGATCGTGCGCGACCTTCCGGCGGTGCTGTCGGTCGAGGTCCAGACCTTACGATGATTCGAGTCACACTGCCGTGGCATCTCAGGAACCTGGCCCGCGTCGACAGCGAGGTGATGCTCGCTGTTTCGGGCCAGGTCACGCAGCGCACTGTCCTCGACGCGCTGGAAGAGGCCTTTCCGGTACTTCGCGGGACGATTCGAGACCACGACACGTCAAAGCGCCGCCCCTTCTTACGCTTCTTTGCATGTGAAGAGGATTTGTCTCACGAGTCACCGGATGCCCCTCTGCCAGAGGCGGTAGTGAACGGCAAAGAGCCATTCATGGTCGTCGGCGCGATCGCTGGGGGTTAATGCCGGGTCCACACAGCAGGACCCGGCCTACGCCCTCTCGAGACGAACCCCGAGCCCCAATCCCGAGCCCCGAGTCCCGAATCCCGAATCGCGAACCCCGATAGATAATTAGTCCCAGATGCTGGAACCCTCGATCGTGGGCAGCCTGCCAAAGCCGTCGTGGTTGGCTGCGCCCAACATGCTCAGGGCGCCGTGGCGGCTCGCCGGACAGGAACTTCTCGACGCCCAGGATGATGCCGTTCGGTTGGCCATCGTCGAGCAGGAACAGGCGGGGCTGACGATCGTGACCGACGGGGAGGTTCGTCGCCGACACTATATCTGGGGATTCCTGGATGGGCTGACCGGCATCGACACCGAGAATCTCGGGAAGGCGCGCTCTCGTGGCGGCCGCTATGCCGAGTTGACCGAGGTTGCCCGCATCGTCGGGCCGGTGAGCCGCAAGGGGCCGGTGCTTCTTCAGGCATGTCAGTTCGCGCGCGCCACGACGCGGCAGCGCCTGAAGGTCACCATGCCGGGACCGATGACCATCGCCGACAGCGTGGCCGATGAGTACTACGGCACCGATCGAAAGACACTGGCGATGAAGTTCGCCGCCATCCTGAATGCCGAAGCGCGGGAGCTGGCGGCAGCCGGCGCCGACGTGATCCAGTTCGACGAGCCCTGCTTCAATATTTTTCTCGAAGAAGTCGAGGCCTGGGGCATCGAGGCGCTCGAGGCGTGCATGAACGGCGTTTCAGCGACGCGCGCTGTCCACATCTGTTATGGATACGGCACGCCGGCCGTATTAGCGTGGAAAACGAAGAATACGGATTGGGGGCACTACGGCGTCACGTTTCCACTGCTGGGCAGGAGCAGCGTGAACCAGGTGTCGGTGGAGTGCGCGGCCTCCGGAGTCGACCTCTCTGTCTTGCGCGAACTGAATGGCAAGGACATTATGTTTGGCGCGATCGACGTCGGAACCGAAGAGGTGGAAGCGGCGGATGTCGTGGCGGACCGTCTGCGACGAGCCCTCGAACATGTTCCCGCAGAACGGCTCTTTCCATGTACTGATTGCGGATTAGTGCCGCGCAGCCGAGAGGCCTCTCGGGGTAAAATGCGCGCGCTGGCAGAGGGAGCTGCGATCGTTCGAGCCGAGTTGACGTCCACCGCGCAACGCGAGCTCGCAGTTCCTTGACAGATCATCTTTGACTTTGGTAAAGCTCCGTCACCGTTAGACACGGTTCCGGCAATTATCAAGCGAATACCCGCGTGGAACGACTGTGATGTCGGCCCGTGAGGAGAGGAGACCTGGCAGATGCGATACCGGTTCACAGGCGCAGTGGTGGCGATGACATTAGCGGCGGCAGTTTCGCTGACCGTGGCACCGACCGCACAACAAGGGCGCGGCAATGCGCCGGCGGCGCCTGCCGCAGGCCAGGGCCGCGGAGCCGCGCGTCCGGCGCAGATCGCTGGTCACCCGAATTTGAACGGTGTCTGGCAGGCGATCGGCACGGCGTATTGGAATCTCGAGGATCACTCTGCGGCAGCCACGTCGTTCTGGCAGCTGGGCGCGATGTTCGCGATCCCGGCCGGTCAGAGCGTGGTCGTTGGCGGGACGATCCCGTATCTTCCTGCCGGCCTCAAGAAGCGGGAAGAGAACATGAAGGGTTGGCCGAAGTCAGATCCCGAGGCCAAGTGCTACATGGCGGGGATTCCACGATCGACCTACATGCCCTATCCGTTCCAGATCGTCCAGGGACAGAAGGACATCCTGTTCGTGTACGAGTACGCGAGTTCGAATCGCATCGTCCACATGGACAAGCCGTCGGAGGCTCCGGTCGACAGCTGGATGGGATGGTCGAACGGTAAGTGGGACGGCAACACGCTGGTCATCGAGGTCACGGGGAACAACGACCAGACGTGGTTCGACCGCGCCGGCAACCATCACTCTGACGCGTTGAAGGTTACCGAACGGTATACGCTGCAGGGCGACAACCATATCCAGTACGAAGCCACGATTGAGGACCCGAAGACGTTCCAGAAGCCGTGGCAGATACGGATGCCGCTGTATCGCCGGATGGAGCAGAACGCGCAGTTGCTGGAATACAAGTGCGTGGAATTCTCCGAAGAGCTACTCTACGGGGATCTGAAGAAGAAAACCGAGTAGTTCTGAGTAATTCTGCGGCTGAGTGATACACTGTTTAGGGCTTTTTAATCTCAGGGGTCGGGCACAAATCGAACTGACGTCCCGAATAGGTAGGAGATGAATTCGATGCGAACGAAACTCTTCAGCATTGCGGCCGCTGCTGCGTTTGTGGCGGTGTTTGCTGTCCAGGTCTCAGCACACCACTCCTTTGCGGCTGAATTCGACGCCAAGCGTCCGGTCAAGCTGCGGGGCACGGTCGTGAAGATGGAATGGATCAATCCCCATTCCTGGATTCACATCGACGTCAAAGATCCCGCGACCGGCAAGGTCGAGCGCTGGATGGTTGAAGGTGGGGCGCCGAATGCGTTGCTCCGCCGCGGATGGAACAAGAACTCGCTGACCGAGGGCACCGAGATCCTCGTCGAGGGCTTCCAGGCCAAGGACGGCGCGAATCGGGCGAACGGGCGCGACATCACGTTCCCGGACGGCAAGAAGCTCTTCGTCGGTTCGTCCGGCACGGGCGCTCCCGACGAGAGACCCGAGAAGTAAGACATCCGTTTCGGAATTCCACAGAGCAACGCCAGGACCGGTCATCGGTCCTCGGCGTTGCTTTGTTTTTGGGGCGTGGCAATCTGAGGGTCTTCGAGTATCCTCGGACCCCTCATGTCCATGACCTCCACCCTCGAAGCCGTTTCGGCTGCCAGGTGGCGTATCGCCATCTCACTTACCATCGCCATGATGGTGGTCTACTTCGGCTTTGTCCTCCTGGTTGCCTTCAATAAACCGCTGCTCGGCGTGCTCGTAACACGCGGCCTCAGCCTCGGCATGCTGCTGGGTGCGCTCGTAATCCTCGTCGCTTGGGCGCTCACGTGGGCGTACGTGCGGTGGGCGAACACCCACTACGACCCATCTCTTCAGAGGCTGCGGGAGCGTCGATGACGTCGGCTATCGGTGAACCCAACGCCATCGCGATCACATTCTTCCTGGTCTTCATCCTCCTGTCCCTCGGTATTACCGTGTGGGCGTCAAGAAAGACGCGGACCGCCGATCAGTTCTACGCAGCCGGCAGGAGCGTGACGGCATTTCAGAATGGGCTCGCGCTGGCGGGCGACTACATGAGCGCCGCGAGCTTTCTGGGGATCGCGGGACTGGTCGCCACTTCAGGATTCGACGGCTTGATCTATTCGATCGGCTGGCTCGTTGGCTGGCCGATCGTGATGTTTCTCATCGCGGAGCCGTTACGCAATCTGGGTCGCTATACATTCGCCGATGTGCTCGCTGCGCGGTTGCGTCAGACACCGATTCGCATTGCGGCGTCGATAGGAGCGCTGGCCGTCATCGCGTTCTACCTGATCGCGCAAATGGTCGGTGCCGGCAATCTGATTCGATTGCTGTTTGGTCTTCCTTACGAGGCCGCGGTCGTCATCGTCGGCGGCGTCATGCTGGCGTACGTGTTGTTTGGCGGCATGATCGCGACCACGTGGGTGCAAATCGTCAAGGCGGTGATGCTCCTTGGTGGGGCAACGCTGCTGGCGCTGCTCGTTCTCGCCCGCTTTGGTTTCAACCCTCTCGCGCTGTTTGCGCAGGCCTCGGACATGTACGGCGCGGGCGTGCTCAGTCCCGGCCGCCTCGTTACCGATCCCATCGACGCCGTGTCTCTTGGGCTCGCGCTGATGCTTGGGACGGCCGGCCTGCCGCATATCCTGATGCGGTTTTACACGGTTCCCGACGCACGAACGGCACGCACGTCGGTCGGATATGCGACAGCATTCATTGGTTTCTTTTATCTCCTCACGTTCGTGCTCGGCTTCGGCGCCATGGTGATCATCGGGCGCGAGGCCATCACCGGTATTGACGCCGGAGGCAACATGGCCGCGCCGCTGCTGGCCGAAGGCGTCGGCGGCACGCCGTTCCTCGGGTTCATTTCGGCGGTGGCTTTTGCCACGATCCTGGCGGTCGTTGCTGGTTTGACGTTGTCGGGCGCCGCGACGCTCTCGCACGACTTGTGGGTGAACGTCGTGCGCGGCGCGAAAGCGGATCAGCGGGAGCAGCTCGCGGTCGCACGTGTTGCGACGGTGCTGCTCGCAGGGCTGTCGATCGTGCTCGGCATCGCCTTCAAGGGACAGAACGTCGCGTACATGGTGGGACTGGCGTTTGCGATTGCGGCGAGCGCAAACTTCCCGGCGCTCGTGCTTTCGATCTTCTGGCGGCGCCTGACAACGGCTGGTGCGCAGAGCAGTATGATCGTGGGTACTGTCGCAGCGCTCTTGTTGATCTATCTCTCGCCGACGATTCAAGTCGACATCCTGCACAACTCGGGTGCATGGTTCCCGCTGCGCAACCCGGGTATCGTCTCGATCCCGCTGTCGTTCGTGATTGCTATTGCTGTGTCGCTGCTTTGGCCAGTGTCGTCCGAGGCGCAGCGCTTTGTGGAACTGGAGCGGCAACTCCACCTGGGAACTGAAACCGTCGACGAGCCCGCAGGGTCCGTACGTAGTGTCCGGCTTTAGCCGGACCGTGCGAGCGTGAATAAGACCTCTCGATCGATTGCCTTCCTGCTCGCCGGAGTGCTCCTGGCCGGAGCCGCCATTTTCCTCGTGGTGCGAGGTCGCAACCCGTCTCTTCCGGCGCCGGGCTCTGACACCTACGAGCAGATGACGCGCGCGTTTTACTGGGGACTCTCGGCCCTCGAAGTTGGTCTTCTGGACGATGCGCGCCAACAGTTCACGAAGGCCACCACGATCGTGCCCCAGGAGCCGGCGGCGTGGGCCAATCTTGGTTTGACGCAGCTTCGTCTTGGAGAACTGGAGGCGGCCGCGGCGCCGGTCGAACGGGCGCTCGAGCTGGCCCCCAACAACGGCGATGTCGTGCTGCTTGCCGCCAGGATGGAAGCGGCACGCGGGCGACTGGACGAAGCCGTGGTGCGGCTCCGTCGCGCCGTCGAACTCGATCCCGACGGGCTTCGGGCACGGTTTGCGCTGGCCGACGAACTACAACGGCTGAACACGCCGGAGGCAGATGCCGAGGCGCTTTCACTTCTCGACGAGATCGTGCGTCGCTCGCCCAACAACCTCGCCGCCTTGATCGAACGCGCCAGGATCGCCGCGCGTCGTCGAGACGAGGCGCGACTCCGCGGCTCGCGGGAAGCGCTCACACCGCTGTCGTCAACGTGGCCGCAACAGGCGCTCGAGCAGTTCCAGGCCTTCCAGAGTGCCGTCGATGAGAGGCGATTCGAGGATCTGGCTCGAGCGACCACGTTTCTGAGGAACGTCCTCGCGCCCGTGCCCGCGTTTCGTGAAAGCCTGACCGCGGTGCGGACGCCGACCGAGCTCATCGCCGAACCGTTCGATCGCTTTGTCGCTTTGGTGGCGCCGCCGGCACAGCCGTCACCTGCGGATCCGTCGATCACGTTCGCGGCAGAAGCGGCTGATAACGATGCGGCGGCCGCGTTGCTCACGGTCTTTCCGACGATCGAGGCCGCGCCGATTCTCTTTGCAGCTGACGCAACGAACCTGCGTCGTCTCGATGGGTCCGCGGCGGTCTGGCCATTTCCCACCTCCGCTAAAGCTACGGTGGGCAAGCCTTCATCGCCGTCGTCGAGCGCACTCGTGGCGCTCGATTGGAATCACGACTTCCGCACCGACATCGCCATGGGAGGACGCGGCGGGATACGTCTTCTTCTGCAGGATGAAAAGGGCGGTTTCTCGGACGCGACGGCCAAGGCATCGTCGGGAGCGCCGGTCTCTGACGATATCTTCGGTGTGTGGGCGGCCGATGTCGAAATGGACGGCGATATCGATCTCGTCGTTGGCGCGACCGAAGGGTCGCCATTCGTCTTGAGGAATAACGGCGACGGCACGTGGCGCAGGATCGAGCCGTTCAGCGGCTTAGCCGCAGTGCGCGGGTTTGGATGGGCCGATTTGGATCAGGACGCCGATGCCGATGCCGTATTTCTCGATCGCGCGGGCAGGCTGCACGTGTTCACGAACCGGCAGGCAGGTCAATTCGTGCCTGCTGCGGAGGTGAGCGGAATCGCAACGGTCGTGGCGATGACCGTCGCGGACGTCGACGCCAATGGCGCGTTCGATCTCATCGCGCTCGAATCGAGCGGGACCGTCCGACAAGTCACCTGGCAGGGCACGGAGTGGCGACTATCGGACATCGCGATGGGACTCGTGGGCGCGGGTGCAGACCCGGGAACCTACCGACTTATCGCCGCTGATTTCGACAACAGCGGGGCGCTCGATTTGCTTGCCGCCGGAGGCGGGACGTCGCTCATCTGGCTTGCGGGCCAGGATTATCGTCTCGAGGCGCTGCCGACGGGACCGGCCGGCCAGGCGGTCGCGGTCGCGGATCGAAACGGCGATGGCCGTCTCGATCTCGCTGCACTCGCAATGGATCGGCCTGTGTGGCTGATGGGCGGTGGTGGAACGGCCGCGTACCACTGGAAAGTGATCCGGCCGCGCGGACAGGCGACGGCCGGCGATCAGCGGATCAACTCCTTTGGTGCAGGAGGAGAGATCAGCGTCCGTTCCGGTCTCACCGTCCAGACGCAAGTCATGTCCGGAACTCCTGTTCACTTCGGTCTCGGCGCGAGAACGGGTATCGATGTCGCGCGAATCGTCTGGCCCAACGGCAACGCGCAGGCGGAGTTCGGCACCGGTGTCGATGACGTAATCGTCGCCGAGCAACGCCTCAAGGGCTCATGTCCATGGGTGTTCGCGTGGGATGGCACGCGAATGAGTTTCGTCACGGACTTCCTCTGGCGATCACCCCTTGGGCTCAGGATCAACGCGCAGGACACCGCCGGTGTGAGTCAGACGGAAGACTGGGTCAGGATTGCCGGCGCCCAACTTCGGCCACGCGACCATATGTACGACGTTCGCATCACGGCGGAACTCTGGGAAACGCATTTCTTCGATCATGTGTCGCTTCTTGTTGTTGATCACCCTGCTGACACCGAGATGTTCGTCGACGAACGATTTCAGCCTGCGGAGCGGCCGGCCCTCGCTCCGAGGGCCATGCGTCTGCTCGGCCCGGTAGCGCGCGCGCGCGACGAGTCGGGCCGTGATGTGACCGACGTGATCGCTGCGCGCGACGGCAGGTATCTGTCGACGTTTGCAAAGGGACAGTATCAGGGAATCGCGCAAGAACACTTCGTCGAGTTCGAACTGGGTGACCATGCACGGACTGATCGCCTCACCCTCGTTGCAAGCGGATGGATTTATCCAACCGACAGCAGCATCAATGTCGCGATTGGCCAGGGAGGTGTCGTCAAGCCGAGCGGCCTCGTCTTGGAGGCCTTGGATGGCCACGACCGCTGGGTCGCTGTGAATCCCGATCTCGGTTTCCCCGCTGGCAAGAACAAGACGATGCTGATAGATCTCACGGGCGTCGGGGAAGCTCGCCGACTCAGGCTGCGCACCAATCTCGAGATCTACTGGGACGCTCTCACGCTGGCCCGGGAGGTCGATGGCTCGCTTCGTGTGCGCAGGCTTCCACTGGCCGACGCAGAACTGCGGTATCGAGGCTTTTCGGAAACGACGTCACTCAGAAGCGACGCGCCGGAGACACCCGACTACGACCGAAAAGCTGGCGTGACGCAGCGATGGCGCGATTTGGTCGGCTATCACACCCGGTTCGGTAACGTGAACGCACTATTGTCGGAGGTCGACGACCGTTATGTGATCATGAACGCTGGCGACGAGATGCGGCTGCGTTTCCCCGAGCAGCCGGCACCCGAGTCTGGCTGGCGCCGTGATTTCGTGCTCATTGGCGACGGATGGGAAAAGGACGGCGACTACAACACGGGTTTCTCGCAGACCGTGCTTCCGCTGCCGTCTCACGATAGGCCCGCCTATGGCGCGCGCGGGCAGGGAAGCGCTACGGGTCATCTCGAGGATGATCCCGTTTATCAGCGTCACCGAGCCGACTGGGACGAGTACCACACCCGGTGGGTGGAGCCGAGCGACTTTATCCGGGGAATAAGGGGTCGGGAGTCATTTAAGCAGGACACTCCCTTAAATGACTCCCGACCCCAGTTACCATGATCTTCTCTCGACAACGCATCGCCTGGTTCGTCTGGACAGTTCTTCTCGTGGCGTCGCTGGCGGCGGTCAGGGCGCTGAATCAGCGCGCGGTTCTCGCCTTGCCCGACGATGAAGGCGCCGGCATGCGCTTTGGGTTCCGTCTGGAGGAATCTGCCAGAAAGCGGGGAGTCGACTTCGTCCACGAGGGTCCGACTTTCGACTCCAGGCTCGACCACATCATGCCGCAGGTCGCATCGACGGGCGCCGCGGTAGCGGTCGCTGACTTCGATCGCGATGGGTGGCAGGACTTTTACGTCACCAACAGCCGTGAGGGAAGTTTCAACCGGCTGTATCGCAATCAGGGTGACGGCACGTTCAAAGACGTCGCGACGTCGGTTGGCCTGGCAGACGTGAACCGTCGCGAGACCGGTGTCTCGATGGGCGCGGTCTGGGGCGACTTCGACAATGACGGCTGGGAGGATCTGTTCCTCTATCGCTATGGCAAGCCCGAGCTATTTCGCAACGACGGCGGACGCGCGTTCGTTCCTGCCGGCACAGGGCTTCCTGGCTGGGTGAATGCCAACGCGGCGACGTGGCTCGATTACGACCGGGACGGGCGCCTGGATCTGTTTCTCGCCGGCTACTGGCCCGATGGTATCGATCTCTGGAAGCTGGAGACCACCAGGATCATGCCCGAGAGCTTCGAGTATGCGAACAACGGTGGGCGCAAGTACCTGCTGCACAATCGCGGAAACGGATCCTTCGAAGACGTGACGAGCGCGCTCGGCATTACCAGCCGTCGATGGACGCTTGCTGTGACAGCCGCCGATCTGTTCGGCACCGGCTATCCCGATCTCTTCCTCGCGAACGACTACGGTGTATCCGAGCTGTTCGCCAATCACGAGGGGAAGCGCTACGAAGATGTCGCGGGGGAGACCGGCGTCGGGCGTGCGCCGAAGAGCGGTATGAATGCGTCGCTCGGCGATGTCTTCAACGACGGCCGTCTGTCGATCTACAAGACCAACATCTCTGAACCGGGCGTGCTCGTGCAGGGCAACGATCTCTGGGTGCCGAAGTCGGCAGGTCCGGGACGGTCAGAGTTCCAGAACATGGCAACGACCATGGGGGTCGATCTGGGCGGGTGGAGTTGGGGGGCGCAGTTCGGCGACCTCAACAACGACGGCACGCAAGACATTTATCTCGTCAACGGCTACATCTCCGCCGGCGAGCGAAGCAGTTACTGGTATGACTTCGCCGTCATCGCCGTGGGGCACAGCTCGATCATTGGCGATGCGACCAACTGGCCGGCGATGCAAGGTCGCAGCCTGTCGGGTTACCAGCGCAAGCGAGTCTGGATCAACGACGGCTCCGGCAGTTTCACTGATGTTGCCCAGGCGGTCGGCGCCACCGACACGAATGATGGTCGCGCCGTGGCGCTGGCGGACCTGCGCAACACTGGCGCGCTCGATGTCATCGTTGCCAACCAGCGCGGTCCGCTGTTGATTTACGAGAACCATATCGCTCCGGGACGCCATTGGGTTCAGTTCGAGCTCGAAGGCGCGGCCAGCAACCGCAGCGCGATCGGTGCTCGCGTGGAGGTGTACTGGAACGGACACGTGCAGGCTCAAGAAGTGACCGCGGCAACCGGGTTCAGCGCCCAGAACCAACGCTGGCTGCACTACGGCCTGGGCGACGCGCGCACAATCGATCGCGTCGTCATTCGGTGGCCGTCAGGGAAGCGGGAGACGATCGAGAGCCCGCAGATCGACATGCGGCACCACGTGAAGGAATCCGATGGCCGGTGAAGTGAACGCGTTATCGACGGCTGAACAGGTGCCGAGACGAGGTGCGCGCGCGCTGACGATCGACAACCGCTTTCTGCCGCCCATCCTGATCACATGCATTCTGCTGGGCGCTAATCTGTCGTTCGGCATCCTCGAAGGCTGGGAACGCACCGGATTGGCAATCGTGGTGGCGATCGGGACCGAGCTCGTGCTCGGACGCATCACTTACGGCAAGTGGCCCCACCCGGCCAGCGCCTACATCAGCGGAATCAGCGCGGGCATCCTCATCCGGTCTCCCTTCTGGTGGCCGTACTTCTTCACCAGCTTCATCTCCATCCTGTCCAAATACGTCCTGCGCCTCAAGGGGCGGCACATCTGGAATCCGACCAACTTCGGCGTCAGCGCGATGGTGCTGCTGTCTCCGGCGACCGTGACGGTCCTGAGTATTCAGTGGGGCAACGCAGTGGCGCCGATGGCCGTGATCTGGTTGCTCGGCGCGGTTATCGTGTGGCGCGTCGGGCGTGCGCACATTTCCGCGACCTACGTCATCGCGTTCCTGGTGTTTTCTTTCGTCCGCAGCGCAGTCACCGGCACCCCGTGGCTCGCGGCGGTCGCGCCGATCACCGGACCGATGTACCAGCTCTTCATCTTCTTCATGATCACGGATCCGAAGACTACGGTTCGATCGAAGCGAGGCCAATGCGTGGTCGTGGTCATTGTCGCGTTCGTCGAGATGCTGATGCGCCTGGCAGAGATTCTGTACGCTCCCTTCTATGCCCTCTTCCTAGTTGGTTCGACCGCGATGGTTGCCGAGATCGTCCGCGACGGACGCCGGCAGGCCTGAACCACTCACCTCAGACTCAGGCCCGGCCGGTCTAGCGCCCTGCCGCGCCCAGCCAACATGACCTGCCAGTCCCTTGCAGCGAGGAACGGTCGAGGTCTATATATGTGCCGCTGTCCAAATCCGGGTCTCCAGGCGTTAGTACGAAGCGCGGTCGCTCTGGTCTCCTGCCGGTGAGATTCCGTGCGATGCGCCGGAGAGAGGAGTCTCTTTGAATCACGGCCCTCGGTCTCCGACCAGGCTCCCGGTCGGATCGTCATGAACCTGGACGTTGTTTGGATTGGTATTGCAGTACTGGCGGTCGTCGGCATCGGCCTCGCGCTCCTCGTTCTCAGCTATGCGTCAGAGCTCAGGCGGACGAGGGAAACGTTGCGCGAGGCTCGCGAGCGCATGTCGTCGGCTCTCGCATCGCTCGGCGTGGGGGCGTGGGAGGTCGAGGTCCGTACACGCGTGGTGGTCTGGGGCGAGAATGCTGCCGCGCTGCTGGCGTCATCGCCCGATCCCATCCGCACCGTCGATGACATCGTCAATCGGATGCATCCCGACGATCGCCCTGTCGCGATGTCGGCTATCGAGCGTGCCATCGCTGCGCGGACCACGTTTGACGTCGAGTCGCGGGTCATCCTGCCGGACGGCGGCATCAGGTGGATGCGCAATGCCGGACGCATGATCGCTGGTGAGGCGCCTGGATCCGGGCGCCTGATCGGGGTCACCACGGATGTGACGAGCCGGCACGTCCTCGAGGCGCAGTTTCTCCAGGCGCAGAAAATGGAGGCGATTGGACAGCTCGCCGGAGGCGTTGCACACGACTTCAACAACCTGCTCACCGCGATTCTTGGCTACTCCACGCTCGTCAAGGAGGGGTTGACGGATCCCGTGCCCCGGCGAAACGTCGACGAGGTGATTAAAGCCGCCACACGGGCTACGGCGCTGACGAAGCAGTTGCTGGCTTTCAGCCGGCAAGAGGTACTGGCGGTTGTCGTCCTGAACGCGAACGACATCATCCAGGACTTACTCGACATGCTTCGCCGTCTGATCGGAGAGCACATCGCATTGACGACGACGCTCGCCGACGATCTGGAGGGGATTCGAAGCGATCGCGGACAGCTCGAACAGGTCATTGTGAACCTGATTCTCAACGCCCGCGACGCGATGCCCCAGGGCGGCTCGATTCGGATCGAGACGACGAATGTGCGAATCGATTCGGAGGTATTTGCGCAAGGCGGTCGAATCCCGACTGGTGAGTACGTGTTGCTGGCGGTCCACGATTCTGGCGTTGGCATCAGCGATGCCGTTCGCCGCCGATTGTTTCAGCCGTTCTTCACGACGAAGGACCGTGGGAAGGGAACGGGTCTCGGGCTGGCGACGGTATTTGGAATCGTGTCCGCCGGCCACGGATACATCAGCGTCGAGAGTGAGACCGGCAAGGGCGCCGTGTTCCGGGTGTACTGGCCGCGAATCGTGAGCCCCGAGCGCGAACGCCAGACATGGACGACCGAGCCGGAGAGTCAGCGAGCCACATCGACACGCTCGTCCGTGCTCATTGTCGAGGACGAGGAAGCCGTTCGTTACCTCTCGCGAGTCATCCTCGAGCGCGCCGGATACCGTGTGTTCGAGGCCGGGACACCCGACCAGGCTGAATCAGTGTTGTCAAAAGCCGGACCAGTCGATGTGCTGATTGCCGACGTCATGCTGCCCGGCGGGCGCGGGCCGGAGCTCTTCGAACGCTTACGCCCACGGTATCCAGGGCTCCGCGTCGTGTTCATGTCCGGTTACTTCGACGAAGCCATTCCCGAAGTGACCCAGGTCGATCCCGCCATGCGTTTCCTTCAGAAACCGTTCGTCGCCGAAGCCCTCCTCGGCCATGTGGCAGATCTGCTCGCGGCCGCCAGCGCAGCGCGGTGATAAAAGTGGCGCAGGTAAGCCTGGTCGGTGAATGGAGCCCGCGGTATCACGAGGACCAACCCGATCGAATTCCCGGGCCGGAACTGGGTGACTACACAGGTCTGCCGATCACCGACGGTGCGCGTCTCGCCGCCGAGACGTGGAATGCTTCGCGACTCACGCTTCCCGAGCACCAGTGCAAGGTCCACATCTCGCCATACATCTATCGCGGGCCGTTGATGTTTCGGGTGTGGGAAGAGAAGGATCCGCGTACCCAGAAAGTTGTGGCCATCAAGAACTACATCAACACGTACGAGCAGGAGCGAACGATCTGGATGGATGGGCGGCCCCACCCACCGGAATGGGCCCCGCACACATGGCAGGGATTCTCGACGGGACGCTGGGAGGGAAACATCCTCGTGGTGACCACCACCCACATCAAGCAGGAGTGGATCCGCCGCAATGGTGTTCCCAACAGTGAGAAGTCGACGATGATCGAGCACTTCATCCGGCACGGCAATGTGCTCACTCACGTCGTGTTCTGGGATGATCCTGTGTACCTGACCGAGCCGCTCATTCGGAATGAGGAATTCGTCCTGAGCGAGCGGCCCGGAGGAGAGTGGCTCTGGCCGTGCGAGTACGTCGAGGAGGTTGCCGAGCGTCCGCGCGATGAAGTACCGCATTACCTGCCGGGAAAGAGTCCCTTCATCGGCGACTTCGCCTACCGTTATGGCATTCCACTCGACGCGGCCAACGGCGGCGCGGAGACGATGTATCCCGAGTACATCGAGAAGCTGCGCAAATTGCCGCCACCCAGGAAACCTGTCATCCAACCCTGAGCGAACGGCGAAAACCTTGGCGACATACTCACGAGCGGTGATGACCGCCCTGGCATTGATCGGCGCCGTCGCGGCCAGCGTCGGCACGGCGTCGCAGGACTTCGCCGTGATTCCTCCTTGGGGCGCCAGCGGTGACATCCAAAGTTTTCACGTACAGGGGAACGTCCACCTGCTTGTCGGCGCGGGCGGGAACATCGCCGTGCAAGTCGGAGACGAGGGTGTCCTTATTGTCGATACCGGCCTCGCACGTCACGCCGACAACGTGCTCGCGGCGATACGCAAGCTATCGGACACGCCGATTCGCTACGTCATCAACACGCACTTTCACCCGGACCATACTGGTGGGAACGAGATCATCGGCAAGGCCGGCAGGGCAACCCGATGCCGATCGTCGCTCACGAGAATGTCCTGAAGCGGATGAGTGCACCGACGGGGCAAGTCTCGCCAACGCCGGTCGCCGCGTGGCCGACGAGCTCGTACGTCAAGCAGTCCAAGGATTTCTTCTTCAACGAAGAGCCGGTGATGGTCTATCACGACGAAGCCGGCCACACTGATGGTGATTCGATCGTGCTGTTCCGCAAGTCTGACGTCCTGGTGGCGGGCGATGTATTCGTGACGACGAGCTACCCGGTGATCGATCTCGCGAATGGTGGTGGTGTCCAGGGCGTGATTGATGGCCTCAATCGCTTGCTCGACTTCGCCGTGCCGAAGCACGAGCAGGAGGGCGGAACCTACGTCATTGCCGGTCATGGTCGGATCGGCGATGAAGCAGATGTGCTCGAGTATCGCGACATGGTCACCATCGTTCGCGATCGCATCAAGGATGCCATTGCGCGCGGGCTCACGTTGCCGCAAGTGCAGGCTAGTCGTCCGACACTGGACTACGACCGGCACTATGGCGCCGACAGCGGCCCATGGACGACGGCGATGTTCGTCGAAGCTATCTACCGGGATTTGTCGAAGCAGATGAAGGCGCCGAGTCGACGGTGAGGAGGCGGATGAATCATCGAATGGGCTGCTGCTATCGACCCGGCGCGGCGATCGCGATTGCTGTCGTTTCAGTCTTGACGGGCACTCTCGTGTCTGGCCAGCAGGCGTCTCCGCCACAGTCGCCTCGCAGCCTCGCACCGATCGACCTCGCGGGGTATTGGGTATCGATCGTGAACGAGGACTGGCGTTGGCGAATGATGACGCCACCGAAGGGTGATTATGCGAGCCTGCCGTTGACGCCTCAGGCACGCAAGGTCGCCGACAGCTGGGACTACGAGAAGGAACGAGGCACTGAAGAGGCCTGCAGGCCGTTTGGCGTCGGCGGCATCATGCGGATGCCGGGACGTCTTCACATCAGCTGGGCAGACGATGTCACGCTCAAGGTCGAGACCGATGCCGGCACGCAGACGCGAATGCTGTACTTCGATGGCCGCGGAGCGAGCGGCCCGCGAACGTGGCAAGGCCATTCCAATGCCACCTGGGAGTTCGCCGGCCAGCGAGGTAGTGCCGATCGCAACAACATTCCGACAGGCGGAGGACGGGGGCGCGGCCGTGACGGACAGGTAAGTACGTCGCAGGGCGGCTCGCTCAGTGTCGTGACGACGAACATGCGCGCCGGTCATCTTCGCAAGAACGGCGTCCCCTACAGCGAGAACGCCTCGATCGAGGAGTACTTCGATCGCTTGACGTATCCCAACGGCGACGTCATCCTGGTCGTGCGCACGTCGGTCGAAGATCCGCTGTATCTTCAGATGCCGTTTCTGACCAGCTCGAACTTCAAGCTCGAACGGGACGGGTCGAAGTGGAAGCCGACACCATGTGCCATCGACCCGCCCATCGTGTTGCCGAAGTAGTGTCCGGCTTTAGCCGGCCGGCGATCACCGAGCGCATCCTTCGGACAGCCGCGCAGGTGGCCCAGGATTTCGAAGCGATTGATCGCCCGGAGCGACTCAGTCGCCGTGAGATCGAGACGCTGCGCCTGATGGGGGGCGGGCACAGCAACCGGGAGATTGCGGATGCCTTCGGAACGACGGAGGGCACGGTCAAGAATCATGTATCGAACATCTTGCTGAAGCTCGGCGTGAAATCGCGCACGCAGGCAGTGCTGAAAGGCATGGAACTCGGCTACCTGGGCTCGCAACGCCGGTCGTGACAGACATGCCGTCGTCCAGGCTGCAACGATTCAAAGATGCGCAGGACCAGCCGATGGCGGGCTTCGAATCGGCGCTCGCGGAGATCCGTGCGGGAGGGAAGCGGAGCCACTGGATTTGGTACGTCTTCCCTCAGCTGGCCGGTATGGGCCACTCCGCGATGTCGCAGACATACGGTCTCGACGGGATTGAGGAAGCCCAAGACTACCTTCGCGATCCGCTTTTGCGTTCGCGCCTTCTGACGATCAGCGCCGCCGTTGCTGAACAGGTCGACCAGTCGGCACGTCCGACGCTCGGAAGAGTGATGGGTGCGTCGATCGACGTGGCGAAGCTCGTGTCGTCGATGACGTTGTTTGGAGCGATCGCCAAGCGGCTGCATGCCGCTGAAGCGCTGGACGAGTACGCGTCGATCGCGAAAGTGGCGGAGAGAATTCTGGTGGCGGCAGCCGCTGAGGGATACCCCTCCTGTCAGTTCACGCTAAAACGACTTCGATGATCCGCTACAACGAACCAGCCTTCGCTCGCCTCGCGAGCTACGGCAGTGCGCCCTAGCGTTGGCGAAGCTGGAGCCCCGAGTCCCGAGTCCCGAGCCGATGACGCGCAGCTCACCCCGTGTCAGCAGCATGGGCCCGATGACGGCGTGCCAAGCGGCCCTGCCTAGAGTCCGAAGCGCCAGCTCGGCTGCTGGACGGCATCACAGCATCACGATCTAGACATCAACGCATCACGTCGATATCATCATGATGTGAGGACGACCCTGACGCTGGACGATGACGTGGCGATTCGACTCGAGCGGGAACGCCGCAAGCGTCGCATCTCGTTCAAAGACATCGTGAACGAGGTGCTGCGCTCGGGACTGGATACCCTCGCGGCGCCCAAGCGCCGCTCCGATCGGTTTCGGACCAAGGGCTTCAGCCTCGGGTCGAGCCTGGTGGGCAGTCTGGACAACATCGAAGAGGTGCTCTCCCGGGCCGAGGGCGAACGGCACCGGTGATCATCGTTGACGCCAATCTGCTCGTGTATGCGGCCAATCGGTCCGCACCCGAGCATGAATACGCGCGTCCGTGGCTGGACGAACGACTGAGCGGAACCGTTCGGGTCGGGCTCCCATGGCCGTCACTCCTGGCATTCGTCCGAATCGTCAGTAACCCTGCCGTCCTTCGCAACCCGGTGTCACCCGTAGAAGCCTGGCGTCAGGTGGAGGATTGGCTCGAATGCGATGCAGCGTGGGTCCCGCTTCCCGGGGCTCGACATACGGAGGTGCTCGGCGAGTTGCTCGCCGCGCCGTTCGTGACGAGTCGCCTGGCACCCGATGCGCACCTTGCCGCGCTGGCGATCGAACATGGATTGACGCTGTGCTCCACCGACGGTGACTTCGCGAGATTTCCAGGACTCAAGTGGGAGAACCCCCTCGCCGCTCGAGGTTAGTCGAGGCCCTGGGTGATGAGGCGAGCCCGTCCGAACCATTCACCGGCGAGTGGTGTCTAAGTCACTGGAGGGAGATGGCTGTCATCGATTCGGTCATCCTGAGCCTGATTGAACGGGCCTGCCGCCGGTTTCAACGGCTGACGGGCAGGACAAACGTGTGGCTGGCCGCTCAGCTCACCAATCTCAGCATCATCGTGTACTTCGTCTGGGCCGCCTGGTACTCCGTCAGCATCGATCCAGTGCTGCGGACCGTGGCCGCATTGTTTGGTGTGGGCGTCCTTTATGCGCTGACTCAGACGATCTTCAAAGTGCCGATCGAGTTGCACGAAGCGGCCGCGTATCGGCGTGTCGCGAAGGGCCTCAGAAATCCGCGGCAGATTCGAGACGCGCTTCTCCGGATATCGTTTCTGACGCTCTCGCTGCTGCTTGGCTATCCGGTTGTGTTCGTATACATCAACCTGCACCTCCCGCTGGTTCTCCTCAGCTATGTGCTCATCGTGCTCACCACGGTCGTCCTGTACTTGGTTGCCTGCGATCCGCTTCCGCCGTGCGTTGGAAAGATCACGGTATGGCTGCGGGGATTAGCACCATCACGACTGGCGGATTCCGAATCGAATCCGTCGTGAATCCCGAACGCACTGAGAGTAGAGGCGGGTCTTCAGACTCGCCTCGTTGACGACGACTCTAAAAGACTCGCCGCTTCATCGTTGTAGAACGTCAGTAAATGGGCGTGTTCGGCGGCAGGCCGCAGAGAACGCGCCCGTACAACTCGAGCGCGGTCTGCGTGTGCATGATCGCGTGGTTTGCGAGCGCTTGCACGTCCCGCTGGAAGCGCTGAATAGGCACGTGCGTCTGGATCGAAGACGCGCCGCTCGCGTAGAAGAGCGTGTCGACCGCCTGACGTGCCAGCCCCATCGCGTAGGCGATGTGCGCACGTGACTTGACCCGCGCGTCCAATGACATCGGGCCGCCGGTATGACGATCCAGCAGCGCCGAGGCCCGTCGCACGTGCGCATCGGCTGAATCGAGCGTGAGCACCGCGTCCGCCACCTGCAGATGAGTAACAGGCGCCTCCGATTTATTTGTGTAGAAGGTGTAGGCGATCCCGCGCCCCGGCAGGCGAGCGAGGAATCCTTCCAGGGCGCCCTGTGCCATGCCGAGCGGCGTCCCGCCCGCGTTGACGGTCAAGACAGGTGACAGCGGGTAGCTGAAATAAGGGTTGTCGGCGTTGTGTCGAGCCGGCAGACGCGCTTCGAGCATGTCGGGCAGCGGCAGGCAGCGGTGGCCGGGGATGAACACGTTGTCGGCGACGATCGTGTTACTGCCCGTCGCCGACATCCCTGTGGCGTGCCAGTCGTCGACGATGGTGAGCTCATGACTGCGGGCAATCACGCAGGTCGGCACAGCTTCGGCACCTGTGCCGACGAGGGCGTTCAACACCGTCCACTTCGCGCCGTGACAACCGGTGTTGAAACCCCATCGGCCGCTGACGAGAAGCCCACCGTCTCTTGGCACACCGGTCCCGGTTGGCGAGAACACTCCGCTGATGCGCGGGTCGCCGTCTCCGAAAATTTCCTCCTGCGCGCGATCGGGAAACGTCGCGGCCAGCCACGACATAGCACTGAAAATCGTGGCCACCCATGAGGTTGATGGGCAGCCCCGTGCCAGTTGCGCGAGGACCTCGGACTGCGTCTGGAAGTCGGTCTCGGCGCCGCCGAATTGCTTCGGCGCCGTCATTAGAAAGATGCCAGCCTTGCTCAACGCATCGAAGGTTGCGTCAGACACACGCCGTGCCTGCTCGGCGGCGGCGGCCTGCGTCTGCAGCATCGGCACCAGCGAGGCAGCTCGCTCAACCAGCGAAGGGGCATTCATGGCGCGATTCTACTCGGAACCGTCGGCGCGTCTGAGCTCGACGTACCTCTCGCCGTCGCTGCGATAGACACGGACGCGCCATGGATTGCAGCACACCTCGCAATCCTGCACGAACGTGCCTCGGACGTCGGGCTCGATGTAGATGTCGAGGCGCTCCCCGCAATACGGACACGTCACCGCAAATGAGTCGTCGTGGCGCATCAGACTTTCTCGGCAGCGCGCGTGTGCGCCTCTGGCAGATCGTCGACGTTCATCGGCCGGCTGCCTTCCAGTCGCACGGTGACATGGCGTGACGGGAACTCAATCCCGCGAGCTTCGAAGGCGAGTTTGATGCGCCGTCTGAATTCGCGGCCAACGTTCCACTGTTGAATCGGGACGGTCTTGATCCGCACTCTCAGCAACACAGCCGACTCGCCGAAGGCTTCGATGCCGAGGACTTCGAGCGGTTCGAGAATGTTCGGACCGTGCGCCGGATCGGTGCGCAGCTCCGCTGCGATCGATCGCAACACGTCCATCACCGTGTCGACGTTTTCCTCGTACGGGACGCCGATATCGAGTACCGCGAAGGAGAAGTCCTTCGTCATGTTGGACAACTCGGTGATCCCGCCGTTCGGAAAGATGTGAACCGTGCCGTCGTGGCTGCGAAGCGCAATCGTCCGCAGCCGGATGGCTTCCACGAGACCGGATTTGCCGTTGATCGAGACAACATCCCCGAGGCGAACCTGGTCCTCGAGGATCAGGAAGAAGCCGGCGATGACGTCGCGGACGAGGTTTTGCGCGCCGAAGCCGACCGCCAGGCCGGCGATTCCCGCGCCCGTGAGGATCGGACGGATGTCGACGTTGAAGAGCGAGAGCGCCATCAGGCACGCAACGCCGATGACGAGCAGTGTCGCCACGACGCGCAGCAGTTGACCGAGCGTGTCGACCCGCTTCTTGCGCTCGAGCAGATCGAGCTGGCTGGCGTCGCGCGACACGAGAAAGATCTTCAGGCTGTCGATCAGGAAGTGGATGCATCGCGTCACGAGGTACGCGCTCGTGGCAATGACCACGAGACGAACGCCCGGGCCAACGAGCCACGCAACCAGATCCTCGGTCGAGATCCTCGGGATGCCGCGCAGGCCGATGCCGCGCAGCATGACGAGGCCGGCGACCAGCAGCACGACGAACCAGAGCGTCGAGCGAACAAAGCGGGTGAGCCGCTTCGCGAAGACGGCTCCTTCGTCGAGGACGCCTTCGCGTTCCAGGCGCGCGGCAAAGCGATCGACGGCTCGCGTGGCGAGCCGGAGCAGAATCCAGACTGCTGCAGCGGCCAGGACGGCCCCGGCGACTGCCGGCAGCATCGTGGGGTAGGTGGTGGCATCGGGCATGCGTCGGAAGACTCCGACACCAGTCTAAGACGCGTCGCGGCACGACAGTACTTCGACCGTCATGCCGCCTGCGCGCAGTGGTCATGGGCCATCGCCCGCGGCGGTGGCCGCCGGCTATGGCCCCGGCCAGTGCCGCCTAGTCCGAGCCCCGATGCGAGTCGACGCGATTGTGGTCGTTCAGCCAGTCCTCACTCATCACCATCGTGGCGGGCCGCTGCCACCAGCGCAGAAGGACGGCTGTCGCACTCGAAACCAGCCCCAGTACCGCCAGCGTCAGAAGCGAGGGAACCGGAGCCTGAAGTTTTTCAACGCGGACGGTCATACTGCACGCCTCTACAATCCATGTGCCATGTCTTGAGGCGTCTTGGCTACTTTACCTGAAGAGGGCCGCTGCGCGATTAGAGGTGCGATATCTCATCTGCACTTGATCCTCGCTGCTCCGGGAATTGGTGTTCGAGGATGCGCTTGGCGATGCCTCCGCCGCCGATGCCGAACGCAATCGCGACTGCGAGGCTCAAGGCGCCAAACGCGATGGCGAAGGCCGTCAGCACGACCGTTCGAGCGACGGCAATCTGTTCGAGCGCCATGGCGCCGGCCAGGATGAGTATCAGCCATCGCACGGCGCCGCTCAGCAGTCGAGGCGACGGGATCCGCGCGTTGACGGCAGCTAACAGCGTGGCCCGCCACGCGAAGTTCGCCACGACAAAGCCGATGACGAGAATCGCGACGGCGAGCAGCAACCGCGGCACGAACGCCCAGAAGCTGGTGAGCAAACCCTGGAGCGACGTGAATCCGAGCACGTCGATCCCCGACAACAGAAAGCCCAGCCACACCAGCCAGAAGACGATTGCCCCCAGGAGGGCATCTGCCGGCGGGAGGTCAGCAGTCCTCAGCAGTGGCGCCACGCCGAAGCGCTCGGCAGCGACGTTGATTCGGATCCATCCGGCCAGCCCACGGACGAGTGTTCGCATCAGCATCGCGATGAGCCATCCCACGAAAATGATGGCCAGCGTCGTGACGAAGCGTGGCAGGAACATCGCGAGCGATTCGACGAAAGTCGTGCCCGCCTGCCGAATGGCATTTGCGATCATCTGAGCCATGACTCACCTCGGGCTTGAACCGCCATGCGGTTCGTTGGGTAAATTCTGTGCCCGTTGTATCCCCGCATTGCGGTCCCGCCACCCGTTTCTCCCCTGGCAATCGGGACGCGCGCGAAGGGAATACTGCGACCAGCCAAGGGGCCCTTTTCAGAATCATGGGCCGACCCTTGGCTGGTCCCAGCGCTGAATCAGACCGGGCTTCCATCGTTCGAACTCGAGGCAGAGTGACTCGAGCGCCGCGTCCACGTCTGTGTCTTGCGCGGAAGCGTATTGCCGGAGAAACGATCCCGTCCGGCCCAGGTATAGCGGCGCCAACGCCTGCACGATGTGTTCGCGCCGCATCACGCCGCGTTGATGCGCCAGCAAGAACTCGTACACCGTCCACACCCATAGTTCATCGGGGAACCTGAGATGGCTGCCTTGTCTCTCTGCCAGCCGCATCAGGTTCGTGAGCGTGTCTGCGCTGAGGATCGACTCGAGTACTGACTGCAGATTCTGAAGGTCCTTCGCAAACGCTTCCGTCAACCGGCTCCCGTCAGTGGCCGGCGCCTCGACGCTCGACATGGGAAGAGGACTGGCCAGTGGCAGCGACTCCGATCCGTCACGACCGAGCCAATACGTGGAGTGGCGCTCGAGACAGGCGAACGCTGACGACACGACCTGTTCGAACAACTCGCCGAAAGGGCTGCGCGAGGTAGGCGCCGCGTGCGGACTGATACCGGCCTGACAGGAGCGAAACCCCGCCGCCAGCGCTTCTCCGGTCACCCACAGATCGATCCCGACGCGTCCAAGTTCGCTGTCCCAGACGTCCTGCTCGAGGCAGTGCGTCACAAAGCGGTTCGAGCAGGCGAATTCCGGCGCCACCGGCTCCCGGACCTGCCAGCCGTACATCGCGCGCATCAGGGGCCGGATCAGTTGTGTCACGAGCGGCCTATCGAGCGGATGGCGTCGATACACCGGCGCCACGTAGTCGTACTGCTGATCTCTCACCGGACGGATCAGCGCGGCGATGCTTTCTGGCGTGATGCCGGTGACATCGGCATTGATGACCGCCACGGCGCGGGCCTGCGTGAGATCGGCGGCGGTCATGACCTGACGGAGCGCATTTCCTTTTCCTGGAACGCCGTGGTACGGCGTACTGATGCGATGAACTGTCCGCAGCGAGTGCGAGACAGTGAGTGTCTCGGTGTCATCGGCCGAGGCATTCCTCACCATGTTCGGCGTTCCATCATCGGACCCGCCGTCGGAGTTGATGAGGACGGTACGATCACGCGGGAAGTAGCGTGAAAACGCCTGGTGTACGGCCTTGATGACGGGACGAATCGTGGGCGCGTTGTTCAACGTGGGCACGCCGACCAGCACGTCGACGTGGCCCACGGCCATCAGGTGGTGCAGCAGTTCGTCCGACAGCAGACTCTCTTGCGGCAAGGCTAGAAGCGCCTCAACTTGAACCAGAAGAACGCGTACGGTCCGAGCGTCAGCATGTACGGCAGCTCCCCGATACGTGGAAACAGGCTGCGCCCGAACATCTCGATGGGAAGGGCACCGGTGAGCGACTGCAGATCGAGCTCGACCGCCTGCGCGCTGCTCGACAGGTTGTAGACGCAGAGCACCTGGTCCTTGCCAAGCGTTCTCAGGTACGCGAGCACGCGATGATTGCCCGGCTTGAGAAATGTCGTCGATCCTCGACTGAAGACCGGTGACGACTGCCGCACCGCGATCAGCCGGCGCATCCAGTGGAGCAACGAGTGGTCGGAACGCTTCTGCGACTCCACGTTAACGGCCTGGTAGCCGAAAAGGGGATTGGAGATGAGGGGTTGCGCCAGGCGCTCGGGATCGGTGCTCGAGAAGCCTGCATTCCATCCGCCGCTCCACTGCATCGGCGTGCGAACTCCGTTGCGGTCACCGAGGTAGATATTGTCGCCCATCCCGATCTCGTCACCGTAGTAGATGATGGGGCTGCCGGGCATCGACATCAGCATCCCGTTCATCAGCTCGATCCGTCGTCGATCCCCATCGAGGAGCGGCGCGAGCCGCCGCCGGATACCGAGATAGATCCGCGAGGCCGGGTCGCGTGCGTACTCGTCGATCATGTAAGCGCGCTCGATGTCGCTGACCATTTCGAGCGTGAGCTCGTCGTGGTTGCGAAGGAAGATCGCCCACTGGCAGTTCTCCGGGATTTCGGGCGTCCGCTCGATGACCTCGACCAGCGGTTTGCGGTCCTCCAGGCGCACCGCCATGAACATGCGCGTCATCAACGGGAAGTGAAACGCCATGTGGAATTCGTCGCCCTCGCCGAAGTAGGAGCGCACGAGCTCAGGGGGCTGGTTGGCTTCGGCCAGGAGCATGCGATCCGGGAAATGCGCGTCGAGCCGGGTTCGCAGAAACTTGATGACGTCGTGTGTTTCCGGGAGTCCCTCACAGCTGGTGTTCTCGCGCTCGATGAGATACGGCACGGCATCGACCCTGAACCCGTCGACGCCGAGCCCGAGCCAGAACTTCATCACGTTCCACATCTCTTCGCGGACCGCGGGGTTGTCGTAATTGAGATCCGGCTGATGGCTGAAGAAGCGATGCCAGTAATACGCTTTGGATTCCGGGTCCCACGCCCAGTTCGAGCGCTCGATGTCGACGAAGATGATGCGTACGCCACGGTAGCGATCGTCGGTATCACTCCACACGTACCAGTCGCGTCTCGGGTTGTCGCGTGAACTCCGCGCTTCCTTGAACCACGCGTGCTGATCCGAAGTGTGGTTGAGCACGAGCTCGGTCACCACACGAAGACGACGAGCGTGCGCGGCGTCGAGGAACTGTCGAAAGTCGTCGAGCGTGCCGTAACTCGGATGGATGCTGTAGTAATCCGCGATGTCATAACCATCGTCGCGAAATGGCGACGGATACATCGGCAGCAGCCACAGGCAGGTCACGCCGAGATCCGCCAGGTAGTCGAGCTTGCTCGAGAGGCCCGCGAAGTCACCGATCCCGTCGCCGTTGCTGTCGGCGAACGTCTTGACGTGAAGCTGGTAGATGACGGCGTCCTTGTACCACAGTGGTTGCGGTGCTGGACTGCGCAGTGGAAGTGGGGAGCTCACACGACACCGCCGTTCGCCGTTTGCTCGGCAAGCCTGAACACGACGACAGAACGCGACGAGAGATCGTAATGCGAGGTGTCGTACGAGATTCGCCTGGCCCAGCGCGCGTCGGAGGTGTCGAGGAGGCGTTCCCAACGCTGGGTGCCTGTGCGAGACGGGAACGCAAAGCGAACGGTCTCCTCGTTCGCGCTGAACAACAGAAAGAGAGTATCGCCCACGATGGGGTTTCCCTGCGAATCGGTCTCGTCGATCTGAGAACCGTCGAGGCGCACGCCGAGCGTGCGCGCGTCGCCGCTCCACATGTCCGGCGACATCTCGCTGCCGTCCCGGGCGAACCATGTAATGTCCTTGATGACGCCATCGCGAACGCTCTTCCCCTGAAAAAAGCGGCGCCGCTTCAGGACCGGTTGATTCCGGCGCATCTCAATCACGTACTTGGTGAAGCGGAGCAGATCCTCCTGTTCCACCGACCGCTGCCAGTCGAGCCAACTGATCTCGTTGTCCTGGCAGTAGGCGTTGTTGTTGCCACGCTGCGTGCGGCCGGCCTCGTCGCCGGCATAGAGCATCGGGACACCGAGGGACAGGAAGACCGTGGCCAGGAAGTTGCGCTTCTGCCGCTCGCGGACCGCGCGAATCTTGGGGTCCGACGTCGGTCCTTCGACGCCATAGTTGAAACTGTAATTATTGTTCTCCCCGTCGCGATTGCCTTCGAGATTCGCTTCGTTGTGTTTCTGGTTGTAGCTGACCAGGTCGTGAAGCGTGAACCCGTCATGGCAGGTCACGAAGTTCACGCTGGCGTGTGGACGCCGGCCGCTGTGGTCGTAGAGGTCGCTGCTGCCCGCGATGCGAGTGGCGAGCTCGGAAACGAAGCCGCGATCGGACCGCCAGAACCGGCGGATGGAATCACGATAGCGCCCGTTCCACTCCGCCCAGCCGACCGGGAAATTACCGACCTGATACCCGCCTTCGCCCAGGTCCCACGGCTCGGCAATGAGCTTCGCCTGCGAGATGACGGGGTCCTGATGGATGATGTCGAAGAAGGCACCCAGTCGATCCACGGCGTGTAATTCGCGGGCGAGGGCGCTTGCCAGGTCGAACCGGAATCCATCGACGTGCATCTCGAGGATCCAGTAACGCAGGCTGTCCATGATGAGCTGCAGCACGCGGGGATGGCGCATGTTCAACGTATTTCCACAGCCCGTATAGTCCTGGTAAAACCGCGGGTTCTTGGGATCGAGCCGGTAGTACGCGACATTGTCGACGCCACGCAGGGAGAGCGTCGGCCCGAGGTGATCGCCCTCGGCTGTGTGGTTGTACACGACGTCCAGGATCACTTCGATTCCTGCCGCGTGCAGATTACGGACCATCGTCTTGAATTCACGCACGCTCCCCGAGGAGCTCTTGCTCATTGCGTACCGGGTGTCGGGTGCTAAAAAGGCGCTGGTGTTGTAGCCCCAGTAGTTGCTCAGGTGTCGCTGAACCAGGTGGCGATCGTACGCGTGATGGTGCACCGGCATCAGCTCAACGGCCGTGATCCCCAGATCCTGCAAGTGCCGCATGGCTTCATCGGATCCCAGGCCGGCATAGGTCCCGCGCATCGCTTCGGGAAGTCGGGGATGCCGGCGGGTGAAGCCTTTGACATGCAGCTCGTAGATCACCGTCTCGTGCCACGGGGTGCGCGGCCGGCGGTCTTCTCCCCACGTAAAGGCCGGGTCGATGACGGCGGCGAGCATCGCAAACGGCGCGTTGTCACGCGTGTCGATCGCGAGGTCCTCTCTCTGATCGCCGAAGCGATATCCGTGCACTTCATTGCTCCAGCGGATATTCCGGCCAATGGCTTTCGCGTAGGGTTCGAGCACCACCTTGTTCGGGTTGAAACGATGGCCACGTTCGGGGTCGTATGGCCCGTGAATGCGGTAGCCATATAACTGACCGGGGAGGATGCCGGGAATGTAGCCGTGCCAGATGAGGTCGGTCTGCTCCGGCAGCGTGATTCGGGTCGATTCTCGCGCGCTATCGACGGAATCGAACAGGCATAGCTCCACCTTTCGCGCGTGTTCGGAAAAAATGGCGAAATTGGCGCCAGAGCCATCCCAGGTTGCACCGAGGGGATACGGGGATCCGGGCCGGACTTTCACGAAGGCCCCGGGCACGCGCGCCCGCTTGCGGCAAGATTGTGCTGTGAAATCTGAGCGATTGGCATCAAGTTGAGGTCCGGGGGAACGACGATCCTAACACCGCCCTCAAAGCCCACCCCGGCCCGACGATGCCGGACCTTCACACTGTTATTGGGTTACTTCGACTTGGGTTACTTCGACGCCGCGTCCTCTCGCATCGTCGGCGCGCTCGCTCGGGTCGCCACGACGACCGACGAGCCCGCCGACATCGACCTGTAGTAGGAAAGGAACCGTTTCGGCTCCGAGGCGTTGTAGTCGGACAGATTGTGAGCCCATCGGTACCCAATCGTCTGATACCTCATCTCCACCTCGACGAGGTATGGGCCTGACCCGTCGACGCCGACTTCATAGCGGACGCGATCGCCACCATCTGCAAAGTCGCCATCGTCTGCAGCCTGCCCGTAGACGGCGATCTCCGGTGCTGCCGTGGATTTCTCGAAGCCGCGCGGCAGCAGGCGATTATCTTTCAAGTACTGCGTCGCGGTCAGCAGGCCCGTGGTCGGTCTGCCGGAGGAACTGCCAAGAACCGGCTCATAGATCTGCACCTGGTCGGACTGAGTGATGAATTCGTAGTGAGGCTCGTACCTGGTTGCATCGACATCGTTGTCGTTCCCACGAATCGCCCCGGAGTCGTCAATGGCGCCAGACTCGAACACGAGTCCGTTATCGCGATTCCGAACGGTGACATGAAGCCAGGCGCGCCGCGACGGATAGCCGGTCGGGAATTTGTGCCCGGTCAGGTTGCGAACGTCCACCTCAAAAGAGAGCGTCCGGTCGCGAACGATGGGAGCACTCACCGCGATGGTCGCCGTCTCACCCTGCAATTGACGGATCGTCGCGCGCGCCGTGCTGTCGAGTTCGGAGGGGAGCGCTTCGACGCCGAGCTCGTTTCGATAGCGGCTCAACATCCGAACCATGAACGCGTTTCCGCCGACGAACACGTGCTGCGCCAGCCGATCTCGCGTATCGCCGAGCACGGATGATGCGCGCACAGGTCCCTGAGCCGGCGGCATGTGACACGACTGGCAACTCCGCTCTTCCCGGCTGAACGCGCTGTGCTGCCATTCTTGATAGTTCATCTGCTCGGGAAGCGAGCCAATCACTTCGCCATTGGCACCGAACGCCTCGGTGATGAGTGTGTGGCACGAGGCGCACAGCTCCGATTGCTTGATGTGGGGAGCTTCAGCCTGCACGAATCCCGTCACTGAGCGCATGATCGATTGCCGCCCGGCATCGATTCGGTACGGTCCAAAAATGAGCCGCGTGCCATCGGCCTGGGTGGGGCGCAGTATGAAGTTGGCATTGAAGCTCTCGCGAGTCCCCAGCTTGTCTGGCGCGATCTGATGGCAGACGGTGCAGGAGATGCCATCGGACGCGAGCCGCTGAAGCGGCGAGCCCTTCCGTTGTGCGATCGGAAGGTGCGCGAATACTTCTCCCTTACCGCCGGTGGCGTGCGCGATCTTTTGCGCCATTGGCATATGACAGGCCGCGCACTCGTTTTGAATGTCCGCCGAACGTCTCGGGTGGTCCATGATTTCGCGCCGCACGCCAGCCTGCCAGTACGGATCACGCGCCGAGTTCGCCATCATGGTCGATCGCCACGTGGCGCCGATTGACACGTCCTCGCCGGTCGGGGTCATCAGCGTGTTGTGGCAGGCCACGCAATTCTCGGAGTGCGTGAAGAGCGACATGGCATCGTGTGGCCGGCGCTGTTGGGACTTTTCACCGCCACGCGCGCTCGGCGATGCTGCGAACAGAGCGACCACCCAGAGGGTGCAGGCGAGCGGAAGCAGCCGGCGCGGTGAGGGCGTCATCAGCCTACCTCCAGAAGCGGAACAGGCCACCGTCGAACCAATCCCAAAGGAAGTAGGTCAGGACCTCGGGCTTTCGCGTGTCGCGCTCGTTCAGCGGGATTCGAACGCCGACGTTCAGCAACACGTGCTGCAGCTTGCTCAGCGAGACCTGCATCTGAGGCACGACGTCCCATTCCGTATCGCCATCGCCGGGCTTTGCGGCGAGAACTTCGAGCATCGGCGTCCAGGCGCGCCCGAACCCCTCGTTTTGCGCCACTGTGTACCCGAGCGCGGCGCGCACGAAGCCTTCGTTCGTGCCGAGCGTCTTGTTCGAGGGAATCTCGAGGCCCGTGTGCAGCTGGAGGAAGCCATTCGCGCCGATGACCTGCCCCCACATCGCGAACGGCTCGTACGTCCAGAAACCGTTTCCGAGACCCGTGCTCTCATCCCCGGTCGGTACGACGACCGCGGCGCCGGCGGCAAAGATGCTGCCTCGCGCCAGGTTGGCGTAGAAGGTCCGCCGTAACGCGAGCTCGACATCACCGATGCCGCTGTTCCAGCTGCTTCCCGGCTCGGACTGCTGGGCGACGAAGGGCACCTTGATTTCGTATTGCGCCCTGGATCCGATGCGGTGTTCGTAGAGCAGTTCGTTGCCCACAGCCTTCGCGCCAGAACCGATGACGGCGGTGGTCCAGACGGTTTCGTTCTCGGGAAAAGCCTTCTCGGTAAAGAACGCTCGCGGCAGGTTCAAGTCCCCGCGCGGCCACGAGGGGTCGTCGCAGAACGTCCAGATGTACTTCACCGCGCGTTCGATCTGATCTGGTGTCAACGCGTCGCCGAATGCGGGCATATGCCGATCGAGCGCCCGCACGGGTCCACCTTTGTGTGCGACCGCGACCCAGTCAGCCAGTGGTTCCACGGTGTTGGTAGCGCAGTCTGTGAAATCGGGCAGTTCGTGGCCGTTGGAAAGCGGGAGCGCGAATCCCACGACACTCTGTGATTGTCCGGCGCCGTCGAAGCTGTGGCAGGCCGCGCACGCCTGCTGGTAGATCTCTTCGCCGGAGGCGCCTGCTGGCAACAGGTGTTCGACCGGCGATCGGTCTTGTGCGGCGCGCACCGACACGGTGGCGGCGAACCACAAGCACAAGAACGCGCAGAGACTCAGTGATACGGCCCGGTCCATGGCAGACCGATGCTGCATCAGCAGTCGTCCGTGCTCAAAGCTTGCGAGCGAGTCTCAGAATCAGTCTTGAATTGACGGGTGCGCGGATGCAGTCGCGCGGCGGTGGGGAGTGGTACGTGGCGGCGAACTGCGGCGCCTCGCAGGCACGACGTCGTGACGAGCTTTCAGGTACTGGGCCATCTCCGCCGCGGGCAGCGGTGGGCTGAGCAGGTGGCCTTGATAGAGATCGCATCCGCAACTTTCCAGGAATGCCCGCTGGCCCTCGTTCTCAACGCCTTCGGCTACGACCGTGAGATCGAGCGAGTGCGCCATCATGACGATCGCGCGCACGAGCGCTCCCTGCTTCGCGCCGGTGCCGATGTCTTCGACGAACGCCTTGTCGATCTTCAGAACATCGACCGGGAGACGCTGTAGTCGTCCGAGCGATGAGTACCCAGTCCCGAAGTCGTCCACGGACACGCGCACGCCTTCTTCACGCAGATCCGACAGCAGTTGCGTCGCAACCGAGTCCGAGAACATCAAGCCGCTTTCCGTCAACTCCAGCTCGATCATCGACATCGACAAGCCGGCGTTCCGGACGTGAGCGTGCAACATTGCCGGGAGGGCCCCGTCGCGCATCTCGACTCCGGAAATGTTGATCGCCAGGCGCAGATGTTGGCCGAATCGAGACTGCTGCCATGCCCGGAACTGCTTCATCGCCGTTCCACAGACGAAGTCCGTGATCTCTGATATCAGACCAGCGTCCTCGGCGATCTGGATGAGCTCGTCGGTCGGAACGAAGCCGCGATGCGGGTCGTTCCAGCGGACGAGGGCCTCGAGCCCATGAAGCGCGCCGCTGCCCAGGTCGGCCTGAGGCTGGTAGAACACCTCGAGTTCGCCGAGATCGATCGCGCGACGGACGGTGCTGAACACGAGCGGTGCCGTGGCTGCCGGACGTGCCATGTCCTCGGTATAGCGACGCACGGTATTCCGCGACCTCTTGGCGGCCGACAGCGCGTCATCGGCCATGCGAAGCAGCACGTCCTGTCTGTCGCTGTGATCGGGATACGTGACGGTGCCGATGCTGCACGAGATCTGGACCTCGTGCCCGTCCAGCGTGAGTGGCTGACGGACGGTCTCGATCAATTTCTGCGCGACGAACGCCGCGTGCTCGTTGGAGGAGAGCTCCGTCAACACGACGGCGAACTCGTCACCACTGAGGCGCGCCACGGTGTCCTGCGCACGGATGACGGACCGGAATCGATCGGCAATCTGCTGCAGGAGGAGATCGCCAATCGTGTGGCCGAGGCTGTCGTTGACGACCTTGAACCGATCGAGATCGATGTAGAACACCGAGAGTCGTCGACGGTTGCGCGCGGCGCTGGCAATCGCCTGGCCAAGGCGATCGAGGAACAACTGTCGGTTGGGAAGGCCGGTTAACGTGTCGTGATACGCGAGGTGCGCGAGCGCTGCCTGCCGGCGCTCGGTGATTCGACGCATCAGGCTGAAGCCGGTGCCGATGCCGAGATACTTGGCGCGCCGGGTCACGATGAAGCCGTCGAAGATGTATTTCGTGGTGTCGTCGCTCAGGATCTCGCTCAGTTGCTCGAGCGGGGTATGTTCGTCGAGGATGAGCGGGGTCCGGTCCATGATCATCGCGACCGGCCGATTCTTCAGGATCTCATCGCCGAACTGTTGCCACAGAGTCTCCCGGAAACGAAAGCGGTTGATCAGACCGATCGGCGTGCCGTGTTCATCGACAACGG
Organism: Vicinamibacterales bacterium; assembly: GCA_035649635.1. Taxonomy (GTDB): domain Bacteria; phylum Acidobacteriota; class Vicinamibacteria; order Vicinamibacterales; family UBA2999; genus Gp6-AA40. Next base: position 199,594 of record DASRJE010000198.1, read on the forward strand.
CGATGGCATAGAGAGTGGAGTCGGCGAAGAATGCTTCGTGCGCACTCATGGCCGACGCGCTCGGCCGAAGCGGTGGCGTCGGTCGTACCAGGCCAGCCAGCGTCTCGTCGGCGGGCGGAGGAGTGCGGGGACTCTTGTCGATATGAAGCGGAACCCGCGCGCTTTGCCGGGACATACGAGTGATATCGACTGGATGCAGGAGATACAGGAGAGTTAAACCGTGCAATCCGAAGGGAATTTCTCTTATGAACGAGCGGGCAGTCCTGTGCCGTCTTGCTCACCCGGCCGCAGGTTTACGCGGATTTGACCGGGCGGCGCCGTGTTTTCCCGGTGTTTTCACCGAGCAGTGATGTGAGCTTCGTGCTGAGTGCCGGACCAAGGTGGTCGATCCGCGCGATGGTCGTGGCGTTGCTGTAGAAAAGCGAGACGTCATGACCGATGCCGATCGCCGCTAACTGTACCGATGACCTCATCTCGATGTCGGTGACGACGTGCTGGAGATGGCCTTCGAGATATTCGTGACCGTTGGCGGCTAACGTCGCTTCGTCCATCGGCGTCCCGTCGGAGACGACCACCAGTATCCGTCTTCGCTCGGAACGAGCCATCAGGCGCTGATGTGCCCACGCCAATGCCTCACCATCGATGTTCTCTTTCAGCATCTCGTCGTGCAGGAAGAGGCCCAGCGCCACCCGCGCGCGACGCCATGGCATGTCGGCACTCTTGATGACGATGTGTTGAAGGGCATTCAGGCGCCCGGGATTCGGAGGGTAGCCGTTCGCCGCCCACTCGCGGGCGGGCTCACCGCCGTCCCATTCGCGTGTGGTGAACCCGAGCACCTCGCAATGCACGCCACATCGTTCGAGCACGCGGGCGAAGATCTCGACCGTCAGTGCGGCGATGAGCATCGGCCGGCCGCGCATCGACCCCGAGTGATCGATGAGAAGCGTCACCACCGTGCTGGGAAAAGGCGATTCACTCTCCGCTTTGAAAGGCCGCGCAGTACCACCACTGGCGACGAGCGCCGCGAGCCGCGAGCCGTCGATCACGCCTTCGTCGAGGTCGAAGCGCCAATGCCGCGTCTGGCGTGCCATCAGCACGCGCAGTAACCGTTTTGCCAGACGCGCGACAACGGGCCGAATCGATCCCAGTTCCGCTTCGAGCTTGCGGTGGAGTTCCGCGAGTTCAGCCCGATCGGCCAATGACGCGGCGTTGACGATACGGTCATGGGCCGTGGTGTACGGACGATAGCCGCTCGCCGTCCCGCCGCCCTGCGTGATCGCTCCTGAGCCTGCCGATCCTTCAGAATCCTGAGAGGCGTGATGACGCTTCTTCAGGGGCGCCGACGTCGCGCCGGGATCACCACGTCGCGGCAGCGTGCGGACTGTGAGTTTCTTGCGGAGCTCGAATGGCAGGCTGCTGACGGAAGCGCGATCGGGGCGCGGGATTCTGGCTACGGCGGCGTGAATCCACGCCGCCGCCGCCGCCGCAAATCGCGCCTGATCGTTCCTGACCATCGAGAGGTCCGCCAATTGTTGGAGAAGGTTGGCAGGGAGAGCCCGGCGCACGAGATCGACCATCTCCCTTTTTTCCTTCGGTGCGGGAAGACCGCTGAGCGCTTCGAAGGCCAGCCAGCGCGGACCGCCCGGCTCTGTTCCGGGATGCGCCAGAAGATTGATGGCGATACCGGGCAGCCACCGCGCCCCGATTGCATCGAGGCGGGCATGCTCCAGGCCGTCAAACAGATCGGCCTCGAGGGCGGCGTGCGGGCGATGACGACCGTGAATGTCGGTATCGTGGTGTCGCGCCCGCAGTGCCAGGCGATCGCCGAACGCACGCAGCCCGGACAGCGTGGCCGCGTCCGCCTGCGCGATCGCGGCGTCGGTGTAGGCGAGGCCGGAAAGCGCGCGCGTGCATGCGCCCACGGCTTCGATAGTGCGATCCGGGAACGGGCTGCTCATCCCACCTGTCTAGCGATCAAAGACAGATCAGCTCCCAACTTCAATTCCCAATTCCCAAGGCGTTGGGAGTTGGATTGTGGGAGTTGGGAGTTGACACATGTGACGACGCTCATTGCGTGCCCGGCGAGCGGCGATCGTCTGGAAGATCGTGACCGATGCACCGCTGGTAGTACTCCGCGACGAGGGCGCGCTCGTCTTCATCGCATCGATTGAGGAACGTGAGCTTGAAGGCCAGCGCGGGGTCGTGGAAGAGCGTCGTGTTCTGCGCCCACGTGACCACCGTGCGCGGCGACATCAGCGTGGACAGATCGCCGTCTGCGAATCCGCGTCGCGTGAGGTTGGCCAGCGCCACCATGGCGCTGACCTGCGCTCGTCCCTCCGCGTTGCGATACTCCGGGCATCGCGCCAGCACGACATCGATCTCGCGATCGTGTTCCAGGTAGTTCAGCGTGACCACGATGTTCCAGCGATCCATCTGCCCCTGATTGAGCGGCTGCGTGCCGTGGTAGAGCCCGCTCGCATCGCCCAGCCCCACGGTGTTCGCTGTCGCGAACAGCCGGAACGAGGGATGCGGCTCGATGACGCGGCTCTGATCGAGCAGCGTGAGCCGTCCCTCGACTTCGAGTACGCGCTGAATCACGAACATCACGTCGGCCCGGCCGGCGTCGTACTCGTCGAACACCAGGGCGCAGGGCCGTTGCAATGCCCATGTCAGGATGCCCGGCTGGAACTCGGTTACCTGCTTGCCGTCGCGGACGACGATGGCGTCCTTGCCAATGAGGTCCATACGACTGACGTGGCCATCGAGGTTGACGCGGACGCACGGCCAGTTGAGACGGGAGGCGACCTGCTCGACGTGACTCGACTTGCCGGTGCCATGGCGACCCTGGACCATCACGCGGCGGTTGTGCACGAATCCCGCGAGCAGCGCCAATGTCGTATCCCGGTCGAATACGTAGTCAGGATCGAATGGAGGGACGTGATCCTCGGGCGCGGAGAACGCCGGTACCTGGAGATCTGTGTCTATCTTGAATAGCTCTCGGGCGGAGACGACGACATCGGGCTGGCCGGGGGCTTCTGTTTGATACGCGGGACTCGTGCTCATGCAGTCATCAATTATCCCAGCCCTGATGTTCCATTGTCGATTTGATGGCTTTTTGATTGTGGATTCGCTGTTGACTGTTGAATGGTGATTGGGATTTATGGTTGATTTGAGCCAGCGAACACATCAACGATCAACAGTCATCAATCGACAACGAATCAGAAATCAATAGATCTTCAGATCAATAATCACCCGCGTGGGGAGGATCCAAATGGTGAGGGAGTGTCTCGTTGCCATGGCTGTTGCCGGCCTGGCAGTGTCGACCGCGAGTGCCCAGGACGCGAAGGCGGTGATTGCGAACGCCTCGAAAGCGATGGGCGTTGACGGTTTGAACTCGATTTACTTCTACGGCACGGCGCAGAACGGCAATCTGGGACAGAACAACAACGCGAATCAGCCGTGGCCCATGGCGGCGATGAACGACTATGTGCGGGCGATCGACTTCACCAAGCCGACTTCTCGCGCTACCTGGGCTACCTACGCCGTGCCGGTCACGGGGGGTCGCGCCACGCTCGCCCAGGGAACGCCGCAGACCCAGCAACTCATCACGCCGGAGACGACGGCCTGGGGTCAACAGCTCGAGATCTGGGTGACGCCCTGGGGTTTCCTGAAGGGTGCGGCCGCGAACAACGCGACGGCGAAAGCGCAGACGGTCGGTGGAAGGCGATACCAGGTCGTCACCTGGAACTCACCTGTGAAGTCGCCCGGTGGTCAGGCGTATCGGCTCGTCGGCTACATCAACAACCAGAACCTGGTCGAGCGCGTGCAGACGTGGGTGGAGAACCCGATCTTCGGTGACATGCTCGTCGAGGCCGAGTACTCCCAGTATCGCGACAACAACGGCCTGAAGTTTCCCGCGCAGATCGTACAGAAGCGTGGTGGATGGCCGGTGTTCGAGGCCTACGTGCTCGGTGCGCACACTAATCCGTCGAATCTTCAGGCGCTGATGACGCCGACGCCTCCGCCCGCCGGCCGTGGCGGTGGTCCAGGTGGACCGGGTGGTCCTGGTGCGGCGTCCGCTGGGCCTACATCTGAGAAGCTCGCCGAGGGGGTCTTCCGGCTGAACGGCGCCTATAACGCGCTGGCCATCGAATTCGCGGATCACGTCGTCCTCTTCGAGCCCGGACCGCAGAACGAGGCGCGGGCGCAGGCGATCATCGCCGAGGCCAAGAAGGTGATCCCGAACAAGCCAATCCGCTACGGCGTGATCTCGCATCATCACTTCGATCACACGAGCGGGTTGCCGGCCGTGGTCGCCGAGGGCATCACCATCGTGACACCCGAAGTGAACAAGGCGTTCCTGATGAACGCGCTCTCGGCGCCGCGGACGCTGGCACCGGACTCCCTGTCGAAGTCAGGCAAGAAGCCCGTCATCGAAGGGTTCACGGGCGACAGGCGCGTGTTCCAGGACGCGACGCGGACGCTCGAAGTGCATGTCATCAAGGGGCTGCCGCACGCCGACGGTCTCGTCGTCGGTTACCTGCCGAAGGAGAAGATTCTGGTTTACGCCGACATGTTCAACCTGCCGCCGGCCGATACTCCAGTGCCCAATCCGCCGGTTACAGGGACGATCGTGTTCGCGGACAACATCGATCGGCTCAAGCTCGATGTCGATCGGATCATGTCCGTCCACAACCTGGTTCCCGATCGGCTGACGTCGGTGGCAGATATCAAGGCCTCCCTGGGTAGAAAGTAGGGGGTTAACCACGAAGGCCACGAAGAGTACGAAGATCACGAAGAAACAGTCAGTTTTCTTATTCGTGGTCTTCGCGACCTTTTGTGATTGGCGGCGGCTTCACCTTACCGGCAACGGGGTAGTTTCCAACCTTTCGCTAAGAGCGATGAATCAGAAAGATGCGCGCCTGTGCCAGCACTCCGGGCGATGCGGGTGGTTGCCACTTCGGCGTTGCCTCAGGACCTATCGCATAAAATGACGCGCAATGGTCCTGGCACCTGGCAGTCGCCTCGGCCCATATGAAGTCACCGCCCTGATTGGCGAAGGTGGCATGGGCAAGGTCTGGCGGGCTTACCACACCGGCCTCAAGCGAGATGATGCGCTGAAAGTGCTCCCTGATGCCGTTGCGACCGACCCCGAGCGTGTTGCCCGATTCCAGCGCGAAGCACAGGTCCTCGCGTCACTAAATCATCCAAATATCGCTCACGTCTTTGGGCTAGAGGAGGCCGACGGCATCACAGCCTTGGTCATGGAGCTGGTCGAAGGACCCACGCTTGCTGCGCGCATCGCCCGCGGTCCGATTCCTCCCGACGAGGTGATTCCCATTGCACGACAGATCGCCGAGGCTTTGGAAGCGGCTCACGAGCGCGGGATCGTCCATCGCGATCTGAAACCCGAGAACATCAAGGTCAGACCCGACGGGATGGTGAAGGTGCTCGATTTTGGTTTGGCCAAAGCGCTGGAGCAAAAGTCGGCGAGCAGTATCGAAGCGACGGAGTCACCGACTATCACTACTCCCGCGATGACGCAAATGGGTCTCATCGTGGGTACGGCCGCTTACATGTCGCCCGAGCAGGCCCGAGGCAGAACGGTGGATAGACGCGCAGACATATGGGCCTTCGGCTGCGTGCTCTTCGAGATGTTTACGGGGCATCGAGCGTTTGGCGGTGAGGACGTCACTGACACGCTAGCCGCGGTGCTACGCAGTGAACCGCGATGGGAAACTCTTCCCACCGCGATCTCGCCGAGCCTGCAGGTGTTTCTCCGTCGTTGTCTCCACAAGGACTCGAAGCAGCGGCTAGGGGACATCCGCGATGTCCGGCTGGCGCTAGAGGGCGCATTCGAGCCAGCTGCGACCGAGACTCCTGCGATGGTCGTCCCCACGCTTCGATTCTGGCAGCGTCCCGCTGCTGCCGCTGTCGTCGCGCTGAGTTTGATGGCGTCAACGGGTCTCCTCGTCTGGAAGCTGACGCGCCCCACTCCGGCCTCACTGATCCGAATGACAGTCGCACTCCCACCGGGGGAGACTGTGATGGCCGGCGGGGATCCCGATCTCGCGATTTCACCAGACGGCAGGCGTATCGTGTTCGTTGCCGGCGAGAGTTCGGCTCACCTCTATGTGCGTGCGATAGACCAGCTCGACTCGCATCGGCTCACGGGCGCGGAGTCTCCCCGCGCGCCCTTCATGTCGCCGGACGGTAATTGGATCGCGTTTTTCGACCTCCCTGCCCTGTTGAAGAAAGTGTCCGTGAACGGTGGTCCTCCGGTCACAATCGCTACGCTGCAGGGTGCACCTGGTGCGACGGGTGGCGGTCCCCGCGGAGGAAGCTGGGGTTCTGACAACACGATTATCTTCGCGACGAATGACCCGACCACCGGCCTGCTCCGCGTTCCGGCCGGAGGCGGTGAGCCTCAGATCCTGACGAGGCCGGATCCCCAAAAAGGAGAGGCAGATCACTTCTGGCCAGAAGTGCTACCGGGTGGCCACGCCGTTCTCTTCACGATCGTCAGGGCGGGCGGTTCACCGTTCAATACCGGGCGTGTGCTCGAGGATGCGCAGATTGCTGTATTGGACCTGCGGACAGGAGAGCAGAGGGTCGTTATTCAAGGCGGCAGCTACCCACGTTACATGACGAGCGGGCACGTCGTGTATGGAGTAAGTGGTACTTTGCGAGCGGTCGCTTTCGATGTCGCGCGCCTGGAGGTGCGAAGTGATCCCTTCCCGGTGCTCGAAGGTGTGGATACAACGGTCACCGGCGGCGCGAGCTTCGCTGTCGCTCAAAACGGCTCGCTCATATACGTGCAGGGCGCAGCTCAGAGTAACGAGTCTGAACGCACGCTCGTTTGGGTCGATCGAAAAGGACATGAGGAAACGATCTCGGCGCCGCCTCGCGCCTATCTCTACCCCAGAATTTCCCCCGATGGAACGCGAGTCGCACTCGACGTTCGCGATCAGGAAAACGATATCTGGGTGTGGGACTTCGATCGGAAGACGATGACGCGTTTGACCTTTGATCCTGAACTGGACAGCTTTCCTGCGTGGACGCCCGATGGTAAGCGGATCGCTTTTTCGACGAACCGGGCGGGACGAGGAAGCGTCTCCTGGCAGGCAGCAGATGGCACCGGGGCCGTGGAGCTCCTGACGGAATCTTCGCGAAATCAACAAACTGGTTTTGCTTCTACGTCACAGGCGCCCGGGTCCTTCTCGCCGGATGGGCGGCGCCTCGTATTCCGTGAGATAGCACCCAAGACCGGTTACGACATAGCGGTTATAGCTCTGGAAACGCCGCGCGGTACGACGCCGCTCGTGCAGAGTACGTTCACCGAATACAACCCGGAAGTCTCGCCCAACGGCCGTTGGCTCGCGTTTGAATCGAATGAGTCCGGTCAGTTCGAGGTGTATGTTCGTCCTTTTCCCGACGTGGCGTCCGGTCGTTGGCAGATATCTACGGGTGGCGGCAGGCAGCCGCTGTGGGCACGCAGCGGCCGCGAGCTCTTTTATGTCAGTATCGCCAGCGCGGGACGGATCATGGCTGTACCAATCGAACCGGGTCCGACGTTCTCGGCCGGCAATCCGCAGATGATCATCGACGGACCTTACGCAGGATCGCTATCCTCGGGCGCAGCTGCGCTCAGTGGCCGGACCTACGATGTGTCACGCGACGGTCAGCGGTTCCTGATGATCAAAGGAGGCGCAACCACAGAGGCTGCTGCCCGAACGCAGTTCATCGTCGTTCAGAACTGGTTGGAGGAGCTGAAGCGACTGGTGCCGACAAAATAGAGTGAAGGAGGTTAGGAGCCCACACGCTGCACTCCCGGTTGTCGGCCGGACCGTCGCAATCGTCGCAGCGTCGCCAGATTCTTCTTGTCATAGGGATCAACGACGAGCGTCCCTGCGCGCTCGGCAGTCCTGGCTTTCTCGGTCTCGATCAAGATCGCGCGATCGGCGAACCGTGGATCGTGGAGCAGTCGTCGAAACGGCTCGAGACCGACGAACCCCTTGCCGATGTGCTCGTGCCGATCGACACGGCTCCCGCACGGCTTCTTCGAGTCGTTGCCGTGAAACACCTCCAGCCGATCGAGACCAACCAATCGTTCGAACGCTTCAAAGGTCTCGTCGTATCCGGACGGGTCGGTGATGTTGTAGCCCGAGGCGATCAGGTGGCAGGTGTCGAGGCACACGCCGACTCGGGGCGATCCATCGAGGTGGGTCAGGATCGCGGCAAGGTGCTCGAAGCGATGTCCGACAGTTCGCCCCTGACCAGCGGTGTGCTCCAGCACCACCTTGACCTTGTGACGTGGCCGTGCGTTGAACGCGGCGGCGATCGCCTTCGCAATCAGCCGTAATGCATCCTCTTCGCTACCCGACGTGCAAGTCCCCGGATGAATGACGACGCCGCGCAGGCCAAGTGACTCCGCTCGATCCAGTTCGTCGACGAACGCCGCAATCGACTGCTCACGAAGCTGAGGCAGCGCAGTGGCAAGATTGATCAAGTAGCTGGCGTGGGACACGACCGGTGTCAATCCAGTCTCATCGATGCGCTGCCGAAACCGGACAATTTCATCTCGATCGAGAGGCTTGCCGAGCCATTGATTCGCGTTCTTGCAGAAGATCTGGAGCGCTTCACACCCATGGACGACGGCGCGGTCGACCGCTTTCGACACTCCGCCAGCCACCGACATGTGCGCGCCGATTCGCATCGGATCCCATGGTAGCCGGGGCCCTCCTGTTGTGAGAGACTGACACCTTCCCATGCTAGGTCTCCCATCTCGCGAGGCGCTCGGCGCCTTCATGCAGGCGGTGCATGAAGTTGCTCCGCTTCACAGTGTCGGGTTCGTTCGCAGCCTGAATGATGCTCGCGTATCGATGCTCATCGCCCATCCGAACGGTGTGAGCGAACACAGCCTGCAGAGATCGGAAGTTCCTGCCTTGCTGCGGCCCTTAATCGAGCAGGCGCGTCAGGAGGAGACGCGATTCATCGGTGCGAACCCGGAGGGCGTTGTCGAGTTTCTGCTGGCGCTTGGGAACGTGAGGCGGGTGGCGTCGTTCTGTGTCGCCGGCCGCGAGCCCGTCATGCGGGCATGGATGGGATTCACATCACCCGACCCGCTGACCTACGACCAGATGCAGGCCATCGAGGCCGTGGTGCACAAGCAGATCGATCTGTTGTGGCCGTCCGTGTCCTCGGAGGAAGCGAGCGAGCAGTTACGCCGATTGGAGGAAACGGCACACCTGCTACCAGCCTTGCTGCACGTTCTCGACGTCCGCGAGGTCTTCGATCACCTGTCGGTGATCGCGCGCGGGGCATTGCCTCACGACTTGTTGATTCTGCGCGTCTTCAGTGACGACCTGACGAGCCTCACGACCTACGCGAGCTCGGGAGGTGGTTCCACCGTCGGCGTCCCCATGCCGCAGCACTATCCCATCGCCCTCACCCGGTCATGGCAATTCGACATCGTCGATGACCTGTCGGTTCATCCGATCGAACGGCATCAAGCGGCGGTGGCAAATGGCGCGCGATCGGCGCTCCGCATCCCGATCTGGTTCGGCGACCGGGTCATTGGTGGCGCAGGTTTTCTTTCGTTCGAGCCTGCCAAATACAGAACCACTGACGTCGCCATCGGCCGTCGGCTAGCTGATTACGTGGCGGTCGGGCTCTCGCACCACAGGCTCGCGGAAGAAGGGCGCCAGGCGGCCGCTCTGCGCGAGCGTGCGGCAAATCTCGAAATGCTCGACGGGCTGCTGAAGACACTGATCGGCGTGCTGGACATCCGTGAAGTGTTTGCCCGCGTGTCCGAGATCGCGCAGAAGGTCCTGCCTCACGACGCGCTCTCGATTGCCGAGGTGCTGCCCGATGAAGAGCACATCAGAATCCACGCCAGTCATGGACTCGGTGATTTGCCGTATCCGTACGACCTGCGCGTTCCCACTCGGAGACTCATGACCGATTACTGGGACTACGAGCTGATTGAGGATCTGCAGGCTCGGCCCGAGTACGCCCAGACCGCAGGGGCGAGAGCCGGGATGCGGTGCGCCCTGTACGTCTCGATTCGCTTCGAAGGAAGACTGTTCGGCGGGCTCAACTTCTATACCAGGACACCCGGACATTACGTCCAGGACGACGTGCTCGTCGCTCGACGAATCACCGACCACGTCGCGCTTGCGCTCTCGCATCGCCGGCTTGCTGAGCAGGAGAGATTCAACGAGGAATTGCGCGCCAAGACCGAACGCAATGAACTGCTCGATGAGCTGCTGGCTACGCTGACTGATTCCGGAGAGCTGGCGGAGGTGTTCGAGCGCATCTCCGTGATTGCGCGAAAGGTGCTTCCGCACGACGCGCTGTTCCTCCCGGTGTTCCTGCCGGACGGCATACACGCGCGCCGATACGTGAGTGCGGGGGTGGATCCGAAGTTGATTCCGGAGGTGATCGAGATCCCCGAGCATCTTCGAGGATCCGACTGGGAATACCACATTGGGGATGACATCTCCATCAACCCCAATGATGGCGCGCGCGTACTGCTCAAGCTCGGGTTCCGCTCGGCATTGAGGATTCCAGTCCGTCTCGAAGGACGCACGGTTGCGGCGCTCGCGTTCATGTCTTCGACGCTCGCGAACTTTACGCAGGACCACGTTCCGATCGGCCGCCGCATCGCCGACAGAGTTGCGCTCTGCCTTTCGCGCGAGCGGGGAGTGGAAGCCTCACGTCGCGCTGACGCCGCCACGGAGCGCGCCAGTAAGCTCGAGGCTCGGGTTCGCGTACTCACCGATGAACTCGATGCGCGCACTGGCTATCGTCGCGTCGTGGGGGAGTCGGTCGAGTGGCGGCAGGTGCTGACGCAAGCGACGCAGGTGGCAGCGACCGAGACCACCGTGCTCCTGCTCGGCGAATCCGGGACCGGAAAGGAGGTTGCCGCGCGGTTCATCCATCGCGCATCGTCGCGCAACAACGGCCCCTTCATCGCGCTGAACTGCGCCGCGCTTCCCGAACAGTTGCTCGAGGCCGAGTTGTTCGGCTACGAGCGCGGTGCATACACAGGCGCGACGCAAAGCAAGCCGGGGCAACTCGAACAGGCGGCCGGGGGCACGTTGTTCCTCGACGAAGTGGGGGAGATGAGCCCGTCTGCACAGGCCAAGTTCCTGCGCGTGCTGCAGGAACGCGAGTTCCAGCGGCTGGGCGGTACGCGCGTCCTTCGCACCGATGCGCGCATCGTCGCTGCGACCAATCGCGACCTGCAGAAGGCGATCTCGACTGGTCAATTTCGTGAGGACCTGTATTACCGATTGAACGTCTTTGCGATCCGGCTTCCCGCCTTGCGCAACCGGCGCGATGACATCCTGCCGCTCAGCGAGGCATTCCTGAAGGAGATCGGTCGCGGGCTGGGGCGACCGCCGGGGGGCATCTCACGCGAGGCGCGTCAGCAACTGATCGACTATCACTGGCCCGGGAATGTGCGCGAGCTGCGCAACATTCTGGAACGCGCCGCGATCCTGTGCGACGGCGGCCTCATCACGTCCGAGCACCTCGCCATCAGCGCACCAATACCGGCCACGACGTCCGTGCAATTCAAGGAGGTTGTGGCGACGGCGGCAGTCGCCGGCTCGAGTGCCGGGGCGGCGCTGCCATCGTCGGCCGGGGATCTGCAATCGATGGAGCGCACGATGATCGAGCAGGCGCTCCAGACCGCCCGGTTCAATAAATCAAGAGCCGCGAAGGCGCTTGGCCTCACACGCCATCAGCTCTACATTCGCATGCGCAAGTACGGCTTCGAATAGAGTTTGAGCCCGTAGTGTCCGGCTTTAGCCGGACCGACCACCATAAGCCACGAAGATCACTCAATCGTGAACGTCAGATACATCAGCACGCCCTGGCGCTCGAGCTGAAGGACGACGGGGTCACCGCTGGAGAGAGCATCGACCGCCGTCCGGAGATCGGCGAGGCTCTTGACCGCCGTCCGGTTCACCGCAAACACGACATCCCCCTGATCCAACCCGCCCTCGCGCGAGTCGAGGGCGCCATCGACCGTCGATATCACCACCACGCCCGCCGCAGCCCGCAAAGACGGCAATGCTTCGGCCACTCGCGGATCGAGTGTCATACCAAGGATTCCAAGCCGCGCCACCAGGTTTCCGCGGGGATCGAGCGGCTGCGGGAGGTTGCTGAAGACGTCGCGCCGTTCCAGCATCGTGACCGGCAGCGTCATCCGCTGGCCATCTCTGAGGATCTCGAAAAGAAACCACATCGCCGACGAATCGACGATAAAGACCGACGTGCAGCTGCCGGCCGTTCTCCATCGGCTTACCATCGAGCGCCAGCACGAGGTCGCCGGGCTGAAGTCCTGCTCGCGCCGCCGAACTACGGGGCGCGACATCCGCGAGCACCACTCCGTGGTCGATCGGCAGGCTCAAGCCACGCGCAAGCCCCGGTGTCACGGTCTGTGCGCGGATGCCGGTGTCACCGCGCCGTACCCGACCGTGCTTGCGAATGTGTTCGTAGACCGTGCGCACGATGTTGCTCGGCGCCGCGAACCCGAGCCCGTCATCACCACCCGCCTGCGAGACGATGAGAGTGTTGATGCCTACGATGCGACCGTGGAGATCGACGAGCGGGCCGCCGCTGCTGCCGTGGTTGATAGATGCATCTGTCTGCACGTAAACCATCGGCGACTCGGGCTCGAGCTGACGCGCCACGGCGCTGACGATCCCGAGTGAGACGGAGTTGTTGAGGCCAAGCGGGCTGCCGAATGCCATCACCAGTTGGCCGGCTCGCAATTGATCCGAGTCAGCGAAGGCGAGTACGGGCAGGTTCTGCCCGTCGACCTTGATCACGGCAAGGTCTGTTTCGCGATCCATCCCAACGATCTCACCCGTCATCGTCCGGTTGCGCGACGCGAGGATGGACTGTCCGTCGACAGGTCCCTGAAGCTCGACTCGTACCCGCTGTGCACTGGCCACGACGTGAGCGTTCGTGACGATGTAGCCGGCCGCGTCGACGATGACACCGGAGCCAGATGCGCGCTCCGTGGTGATCAGTTCGGCGGTGCTCGGGACCAATCCGTTACCGACGCGATAGGAGGTCGCAAAGATCTGCACAACGGCTGGCCCGGCCACGCGCGCCGTTGTCTCGAACGTCTCACTGAGATCAGTGGCACGCATCGCGGCGGACGTGCGCGTTTGAGCGAGCGCCGTCGACGCAGACAGCAGGACAGCGATGAACCCGATGGCGGCCGCCTTGTTTCGGCCGCCCCGCGTGACCGGACGTGTGGCCGCGGTGTCACGCTCCGGCTGATCCGGGTCGTCGTCGGCCTCGAGATTCTGCAGAAACAGCCAGATACCGGCCACGATGCTCACCAGGGCTACAAACGCCGGGAAGAATTCGAAGAGCAACATGGTCGTTACCTCAGGGACGGCATCGGAGCCTTTGTTGCCGCAGCTGCCGCGGTCATGAGAACGACTAACAACGTCAGGCCAGTCATCTTTTTTCTCTCCATGTATGGGATCGAATTCGGTCAGTTGAGTACGACGGTGGCCATTGAGCCGATGTCATCGCCGTTCGAATCCGACGATTCCGTAAAGCCATCCGCGAGTGAGGTCAGGTGCGTGAGGACAGGGATCGTCGACGTTTCCCGATCGAGCGCCAGCATTGAGAGGACCCGGCAGCCGTCGACGTCATCGCCCGACAGACACACGATCACAAGGTCAGGCTGGATCTGTTTGATATGCGAGTACGCGTGGTCGGTCGGTTCAACCAGGACCACGTCGTGGTCGACGGCGCACATGACCGCCCGACCACCTGCTGGTCGGGATTGCGGCTGACGACGGCGACTGTTCGAAGCCGAGAGGCCGGCTGATACGCGTTCGCCGCTCTCGTTCTACTGCGGGAGATTCGTTCGGTTTGGGGCATCATGGCGATCTCTCCGTTCACGCCTGCCCCTTAGGCAATAGGAATGCCGACTCCTCATAGCACGTGCTGCTTGCGCGTGTGGCCGGATATCCGCGAGTTTCTCGTTCAGAGTCGCACCGGCAAATTGCGCCAACACCGAGGTGCTCGTTGTGTGCGCGCATGTTGCGCCGAAACGCACACTGTGTGTGACCGTCTAGAGAGAGGGCGACGTTGTGAACTCCCGACCCCCAAGGTCCAACTCTCAAAATTCTTCGTGACCTTCGTGGCTGAATGCGCGCGTCAACGACGTTGGAATTTGGGTGTTGCCGGGACCTTCTAGAGCGAGACCGTGAGTTCGGGCGTTCCGGGTATCCAGTCGCGACTCGCGATCAATTGAGGAAGGTGATTGGCCCACCAACGCTGCGCGTCCCGATGGTCCCAATCGCTCGCGATTGACGGGGCAGAAGCCAACTGCAGAAGCTCGCCGGCATCGCGCGGGCGGCGATTCGGGTCCTTGTGCAGGCAAGCCATGACGAGGTCGTCGATCGCGCGCGCGATATGCTGTTCGGTTCGCATCGATGGTGGAGTGGGAGGCTGCTGCACATGCTGCAGCAGCAGCCTCATCGAGGTATCGGCCTCGAAGACCATCTTGCCGGTGAGCAGGAAATAGAGAAGGCACCCTAACGCGTATACATCGGCGGGACGATCGACTTGTTCGCCGAGGATGACTTCGGGAGCCATATATGCGGGCGTGCCCATCGCAATTGGCTCACACGTCAGCTGCGTGATCACGGTATTTCGATCGGCGTTCTTCACCAGGCCGAAATCGAGCACCTTCACGAAGTCGTACTCGAGGCCCATGCGACACACGTAGATATTTGCGGGTTTGATGTCGCGGTGAATCAACCCTCGCGCGTGCGCCTCGGCCAGTGAGCGGCACACCTGCCGAATCAAGTGCATCGCGCGCGCCGGCGGCAACGGGCCAAAGTCGCGGACCAGCGATTCGAGGTCTCGACCGTCGAGCAGTTCCATCACGTAGTAAAACGTTCCATCGTGCGTCTGGCCGAAGTCGAAGAGGCGAATGGTGTGCGGCGACGTCAGAGCGGCCGTGGCCTGTGCCTCGCGTTCGAAGCGGCCCAGTGTTACGGCTGCCTTGTCGAGACTGCCGTCGCTGAGCATTTCTGGTCGAATCAGCTTGACGGCGGCGCTTCTCGCGAGCAAACGATGGCGCGCCAGCCAGACCTCGCCCATGCCGCCCTCGCCAAGGCGCTCGACGAGCTGATATCCGCCCAGGGCTCGCGCTTCGCGTATCTGTCGTCCCAGCCGGTACAAGAGGCGGGCTGGCACGACGGTCAACAGCGCGCAGGCGTAAGTTCGGATAAAACATCAGCAGCGTGTTGACGATCGAAGGAGTCGGCAAGCCGCGCAGATGGGCGATCCAGACACCAAGTGGATCCATGGACGCCGCGACCAGTCCGGCCAGCAGCATCGACCGCGGGCGGGCGGGTGCCAGCATTCCGAAGAGCAGGATGAGGACCGTAATCCCCGAGATCGGCCTTACGGTCGTCGGCTGAATAGCCCAACTGTTGAGGAGGGCGAGCAGGAATGCATGCGGCACGATGAACGCCACTCCGACGTCGGCCTTGAGCCTGTGGCTGCATCGAGTGCATCGCGCGAATAGCGCCACACCGGCGGCAAGCGCCACGCCCAGGCCTTCGATCAGGAGCTTATGGGGGCCACGGTCGCCATGAGGCGACATATAGAGATCCAGCATCAGGTTGGAGAGCCACAGTGCTACGCCAATGGCGTAGAACAGTTGCATTCGGATCGATTGCTCCCTGAGCAGATCTTCGGGGAGGGTCGTCGACCCTGTTCCGCTGCGTGAACGAGGCCTGATCTGGCGTCCGCCTGGCTCAATGAAGCGACTTGCGTCCACGGCACCCCCTCTCGCCGCGCGGCCATGCGAAGGACGTGCCGGAACCGCGAACTTCAAAAATCCAACTCTCAACTCCCAAACCGACCCCGAACCTCAGTTCTAACCTTCCAATTAATTCGAAGGTTGGGAATGGCCCGCCGTCGCTTGTCGGCCTCGTTCTGTGAGCGACAAGCTTTGGCGAGGTTTCGCCGAAGCGCGCGGGAAGCGTGTGAGCGCGAAGGCGGAGAGGTTGGGAGTTGGAAGTTGACAGCCGAGAGTGGGTTGGACAGGCCCGCACAGAGTGTCCCGATCGGCGCATCCTGCGCACGCGCACAAGTTGTCCCGCCCGCCACCCACACCCGCGGACCGGTGAACAAAGCTCGGAAAACGGCCTGATCGCCGCCACCCACCCCGATTCAGGCACGCGGTCTGGAACTTGCCCATGGGTCCGCTCGGAGGCCATCAACGTGGCGCAACGCATTATCGAGATGCTCATCGGACGGCTGATCACCGACGAGGAGTTTCGCAGTGAGTTCCTCAGGGACCCCGAAAAGATCCTGGCGGAGTGCAGCGACCGCGGTCTGGAACTGAGCCGGACCGAGGTGGCAGCCCTCGTCAGCACCGATCCCAGCCTGTGGGGCCGAACCGCGGACGCCATCGATCCGCGACTTCAGAAGGCCAGCTTCAAGAACGCCGTGAGGATTCCATGAAGAAGCATGTTGAAACGTGGTGCCTCGTTGCGATGCTGCTGCCGGCCCTTGCCGCAGCCCAGTCGATGCCGGTGACGATCACCGAACGTCTCTCGCTCGACAAGGCCATCCGGCTGGCGCTCGAGAACAATCGCCAGGTGCAGAGCGCGACTCTGCAGCTCCAGAAGGCCAATGAAGATGTCGAAGTCGCCCGCACGCACCGCCTGCCTGTCTTCGACATCCAAGGGCAGGCCGCGCAGTTGCTGACGCCCGTCGACTTCGCGTTCCCCCAGGGCGCGTTTGGCGATTTTCCAGGCGTCGGACCGATCCCGGCCACGGACACCAACGTCAGCGTGCCCAGGCAACTGACGTACTACGTGTCCTCCCAGATGTCGCAGCCGATTACGCAGCTGTTTCGAATCGGCCTGGGAATCGACAGCGCCCGCGCGACATCGGCCATCGAGCAGGAGCATCTGAACGCGCAGCGGCTGTCGGTGACCAACTCAGTCAAGCGGCTGTATTTCGCGATCCTGCAGACCGAGAGCGCGCTCGACTCGACTGAAGAGGCGATCGCGCTGTATCGCGAGCTTGATCGCACGCTCGAGGTGCGGGTTGCCCAGAAGGTGGCGCTTCGCGCTGACTCTCTCGACGTCCAGTTTCGACTGGCCAGGGAGGAACTGACGCGGACGACCTATCAGAACACGCTGGCGTCGCAGAAAGAACAGATGAATCAGCTGCTCGGTCGCGACGTACGAACTGACTTCGTCGTCGAACCGGTCACCCAGCTGTCCATTGCTGAAATCGACCTGGACGCCGCGCGCACGCGCGCGCTCGACAACCGGCCCGATCTTCGCGAAGCACGGCTCAAGGTGGAACAGGCAGACCTGGATCGACGGCTGACGAAAGCCGATCGAATCCCGGATTTGAGCGTCGCCGTCTCCTACAACTCGTACTTCAACATCGACGTGATGCCGACCAACCTGGCGACAGCGGGGCTGCAATTGAAGTGGGAGCCGTTCGACTGGGGGCGCAAGGGACGTCAGCTCGCCGCCAAGACCCACACCGTTTCACAGGCACGACTCGCGCTCCGTGACACCGAGGACCGCATCATCGTCGACGTCAATAACCGGTTCCGCACGCTGTCGGAGAAGCGGGCGCTCCTGAACGTGGCGCGGATGGCGCAGGCAACCTCGCTCGAGAAGCTGCGCGTGAAAACGAACCAGTACCAGGTGCAGGCCGCGCTGCTGCCCGATGTCCTCCAGTTGCGGGCCGAGCAAGCCAATTCAGACGACCAATACCAGCAAGCCTTGCTGGCGTTCTGGACCGCCAAGGCGGATTTCGAGAACGCCATCGGAGAGGAAGTGATCCCATGACGAAGTCGATCTCGTTTGTTGCGCTCCTCGCCGCGACGCTTGCGAGCGGGTGCACCAAGGTTGAAGGTGTCGAAGCCAAGCCCGCCCGGCCGGTGAAGACGCAGGCCGTGACGATGGCGCCGGCGGCGACGGGGATACGGTACTCGGCCACCATCGAGGCGTTTCAGGAAGTGCCCCTCGCGTTCAAGGCGTCCGGTTACGTCGACGAACTCATTCAACGAAAAGGTGCGGACGGACGGCAGCGCGCAGCTCAGGCCGGCGATCAGGTCAGCCGAGGCACCGTGCTGGCGCGAGTGCACCAGGCGGACTACCAGGAGAAGGTCAATCAGGGCCGCGCGAAGCTGGCTGAAGGCGAGGCCTCGCTGCGCAAGGCGAGCCTCGACCTCGAGCGCGCGAAAACGCTCTTCGCGGCGGATAGCCTGATCAAGCCCGATCTCGATTCCGCCCAGGCCAACTTCGATTCGGCCCAGGCGCGTGTGACCTCGGCCCAAGCCGACATCGAGTTAGCGCTCAGCGCGTTCCGCGATACCACCCTGATTTCGCCGGCGTCCGGCATCCTCCTCGAGCGAAAGATTGAAGTCGGAACGCTCGTCGGCGCCGGTACCGTCGGCTTCGTGCTCGGTGACGTGAGCGCCGTCAAGGCGCGCTTCGGGATTCCGGACGCTGCCATCGCCACTGTGAAGCTCGGTGAAAACATCGGCGTGACGGTCGAAGCGGTCGCCGAAAAAATGTTCACCGGACGGATCACGGCAGTCGCGCCAACAGCCGATCCCCAGAGCCGTGTCTTCGATGTCGAAGTCACGATTCCAAACACGGACGGAAGACTGCGTCCGGGCATGATCGGCACCGTCGCACTTGGTCTGCCGCCCACACCCGTACAACAGCCGCTGACCGTCCCATTGAGCGCCGTCATCAGGGCGACCGACTCGGACAGCTACGCGCTGATGGTCGTGGAACGGAAAGGTGACGTCGAGATCGCGCACCTCCGGCGCGTCGAGCTCGGTGACGTGTTGGGCAACGGCGTCGCCGTAACTCACGGTATTGCGGCTGGCGATCGCGTTGTGGTCACCGGCGCGAGCCTCCTGGTCGACGGCGATCCCGTGCGTGTCATTCCGTAACGGGGTCAGACCCCTTGACACGACCTGACTCAAGGGGTCTGACCCCTTCACACATTTGCAGAGGACCGGCCATGTCTGAGCACAAAAGCGACGCCGAGATCATCAAGCACACCCACAACACCGCGCGCTTCTTCACCGAAACGCGTCACGTCTCGTGGGTCCTGCTCTTCGCCACGGTCCTGTGGGGCGTTTACGGCTACTTCAACATGCCGCAGCGCAAGGATCCCGACATCCCGATTCGACAGGCGCTCGTCCTCTGCCCGTGGCCGGGGGCAACGGCGGAGAAGATCGAGGAACTGGTCACTCGCCGGATCGAAGAGAAGGTGGCCGAGAACGTCAAGGTCGATAAGGTCGAGTCCAACACGCGGACGGGCGTGACTGCCGTCTACATCACGCTCGTCGAGGGTGTGGCCGACACCGGCAAGGAGTTCGACGATATCAAGTTGAAGCTGGACACCATCACCGATCTCCCCCAGGGAGCCGGCCCCATCAACTTCATCAAGGACTTCGGCGACACCGCCGCGTTGATGCTCACAGTTGCCAGCCCGAGGGTCACCGAGACTGGAGTTGCGATTCGTGCGCGATCCGTGCAGCGGGCGATCGAAGAAACACGCGCCAGCGCTGACCCGGCTGCCGGACCGACTCGCATCACGTTGGTTCAGGGCCTGCCGGCGGCGGTGCCGCTCGAGCTCGTTCGACGGCCGCTCCGCCTGTTCGCGGATGCAGCCATGGCTGAGGGTGTCCTTCGTGACGCGCATGTGTTGATTGGCGTCGGCTATGCGGCGGTTGATGCCGCATCGGAGGCCGACGACGCGACGATTAAGGCTTACGTCGATCAATACATCCACGAGCGCCTGCGTGCGTCGGAGTTCCATCCCGATTCATGGCCGGTTGTTGTCGTCAGGAATCCCGCCGACACGCGTGCACAACTCTCGACGTCGGCTGGCGACAAGTACACCTACAAAGAGCTCGACGACTACACCGACCTGCTGGTGCGCGCGATAAAGACGCTGCCCATGGTGTCGAAGGTGACGCGCACCGGGCTGCTGGATGAACGGGTCTACCTGGAGTACTCGCAGGAACGGCTCGCCTCGTACGGTGTCAAGGTGGGCACGCTCGACGACGTCATCGGGGCGCGCAACATCACGCTGCCCGGCGGCCTGCTCGAGGTCGGCGACAAGAACCTCACCGTCGATCCGTCTGGCGAGTTCAAGAGCGAAGCTGAAATTGGCGACGTGCTCGTGCCCACCGCGAACGGACGACACGTTTACCTGCGTGACCTCGTGACGATTGGCCGCGGCTACGAGAGCCCCGCACGGTTCTACAACTTCTTCAGCCAGCGTGCCGAGGACGGCACCTGGCGACGCTCGCGAGCGGTAACGCTCGCGATCCAGATGCGAGCCGGTCAGAAGATCGGCGAGTTCGGTGAAGCCGTCGACGCGAAGCTCGCGGAGATCCGCACCCAGCTTCCTGAGGATTTGATGTTCGCGCGCACATCAGACCAGCCTCGGCAGGTCGAGGAAAACATCGAGTTGTTCATGGGCAGCCTTTACGAGGCGATTGCGCTGGTCGTGCTCGTCTCGCTGATCGGCTTCTGGGAATGGCGCTCGGCCCTCCTGATGGCATTGTCCATCCCGATCACGTTGGCGATGACGTTCGGGATGATGTATGTGCTCGGGATCGATCTTCAGCAGATCTCGATCGCTTCGTTGATTCTCGCCCTCGGGTTGCTGGTCGACGATCCCGTCGTCGCGGGCGATGCGATCAAGCGCGACCTGGCTGCGGGGCACCCGCGACTTGTTGCGCCGTGGCTGGGACCCACCAAGCTGGCGACGGCAATTCTCTACGCCACGATCACCAACATCGTCGCGTATCTCCCGTTCTTGCTTCTGCCCGGCGATCCAGGGGTGTTTCTCTACAGCATGCCGGTCGTGATCACCTGCTCGCTGGTGGCGTCGCGAATCGTCTCGATGACGTTCATCCCGCTCCTTGGGTACTACTTGCTGCGTCCGAAGGCCGAGCCGTCGGTTCATGAGCGGCGCAAGAGCGGGTTCGCCGCTTTCTATTACAAGGTCGGCACCCTGGCGATCCAGCACCGCTGGGCATTTCTCGCGGCGTCGCTGGTCGTCATCGCGCTCGGCGGTGTCTTTGGAAAGCAGCTCAAGGTGCAGTTCTTCCCGCAGGACCTCCAGTACCTCTCATACGTCGACGTGTGGCTCCCGGAAGATGCGCCGGTGGCGGCGACCGACCGCGTCGCGCGACAAGTTGAGCAGACTGTCGCGCGTCTGGCAGCGAACTACGAGAAAGAGCACTCGAAGGATGGCGAAGAGCATCGCGTGCTGAAGTCGTTGACGACCTTCGTCGGAGGAGGCGGACCGCGGTTTTGGTTCTCCGCCGCGCCCGAGCAGTCGCAGCGGAACTACGCGCAAGTGCTCATCGAAGTATTCGACAAGCACGACACCAATCATCTCGTCGACGAGCTTCAGAAGGAACTGAGTGCCACCATCCCCGGCGTCCGGCTCGATGTCAGGCGCCTCGAGGTCGGGCCTCCGGTGGGAATCCCGGTCTCGATCCGCGTCTCCGGCGAAGACATTCCAACGCTGCGACAGTTGGCGGCGGAAATGACCGCGATTTTCAGGGAGGTTCCAATCGCGATCGGCGTGCGCGACAACTGGGGACCCGAAGGGTTCGCGGTCCGGCTGCAGACCGACCCTGACAAGGCGAATCTCTCGGGATTGACCAACCTCGACGTCGCGGCTTCGTCCTCGGCGGCAATGGCCGGTCACTCGGTGGGCACCCTCCGTGACGGGGAGGATCAGATCCCAGTGGTTGCGCGGCTGCGGATGGAAGAGCGGTCGCAACTCGCAGACATCCGCAGCCTCTATGTCTACGCGACGCAGGGAGAGCAGAAGGTGCCGCTGCAGTCGATCTCCGAGATCGTCTACGGCATGCGCACCGAGCGGCTGCAGCGCCGCAACCAGTTCAGGACGATCACCGTGTCGGCATTTCCGGAGGCCGGTTCGCTACCGTCGGAGGTTCTGGACGCGGCGATGCCGAAGCTCCAGGAGTTCGAGCGCCGTTTGCCCCCGGGCTACAAGATGGAAATCGGAGGCGAGCGCGAAGAACAGGTCAAGGGCTTTCGTAACCTGGCGATCGTGATGCTCATCTCCATCGCGATGATTTATGTGGCGCTTGTGTTCCAGTTCAAGCACGCGATCAAGCCCGCCGTGGTGTTCGCTGCGATTCCGTACGGCGTCGTCGGATCGCTTGCCGCCCTCTACGCCATGGGAGCGCCGTTCGGGTTCATGGCCTTCCTCGGTGTCGCGAGCCTGATCGGCGTCATCGTCAGCCACATCATCGTGCTGTTCGACTTCATCGAGGAACGGCACAAGGCTGGTGAACCGCTGATCGAGGCACTGCTCGATGCCGGCATCATGCGCCTCCGCCCGGTGCTCATCACGGTGGCGGCGACGGTCATCGCGCTGTTCCCGCTGGCCGCGCACGGTGGTCCGCTGTGGGAACCGCTCTGTTACGCACAAATCGGCGGCCTCACGATTGCGACCTTCGTGACCTTGCTGCTCGTTCCCGTTCTCTACGCGACGTTTGTCCTCGACCTCAAGCTCGTGAAGTGGGGTGAGCCAGAGACGTCGCCGACCAACGAGATCACCCACGTCACGCCGGCCGAGGCTGTATGAGGAGCGAACAGCGACGACTGGCGGACATCGCCGCAGGCCGCGGCGACTGGCAGCGCTGGGGAACCTACGTGAGCGATCGCGCGTGGGCCACGGTGCGGGAAGACTACAGCGCCGATGGAAACGCGTGGGACTACTTCCCACATGACCACGCCAGGAGCCGCGCCTACCGTTGGAACGAAGACGGACTCGCCGGCTTTTGTGACCGCGATCAGTATCTGTGCCTTGGGCTGGCGCTCTGGAACGGGCGCGATCCGATTCTCAAGGAACGGATGTTCGGTCTGTCGAACCGGGAGGGCAACCACGGAGAAGACGTCAAGGAGTACTTCTTCTATCTCGACAACACGCCCACGCATTCCTACGCGCGCATGCTCTACAAGTATCCACAGGTCGCATTCCCGTATGGTGACCTGGTCGAAGAGAATCGACGACGCGGACCGCAACAGCCTGAGTACGAGCTCGTCGATGCAGTCGGCGATGCGTTTCGGGAAGGGCGCTACTTCGACGTCTTCGTCGAATACGCGAAGGCGGGAGTGGAAGACATCTTGTGCCGTGTGCGCGTGGTGAACCGCGGACCCGATCCCGCGCCCATCCACGTGCTCCCTCATCTCTGGTATCGCAACACCTGGTCATGGACGCCAGCTGCGCAGCGGCCTGCCATTCACGCGGGCACACCCGGGAGCGCGTGGACTGAGGACCCGAACCTGGGAACACGATGGTGGTACGTGCGCGCCGAGGATGGCATCACGCCGGTGTTGCTCTTCACGGAGAACGAGACGAACACGGAGCGGCTGTTCGGCGTCGCCAACAGCGGACGCTACGTGAAAGATGGCATCGACGACGCCATCGTGCATGGCCTCCGCGATCGTGTGAATGAGGAACGCGGCACCAAGGTCGCGGCGCACGTGCACGCCCTGGTCGATCCGGGGGAGTCGTTCACCATTCAGATCCGCCTCACGCCGGGGGCGAAGGCCAGGCCCTTCGTGCAATTCGATGCGGTCATGAGCCGGCGCCTTGCCGAGGCGGATGAATTCTACGCGGGCGTGCAGGCGCCGCATCTCACTGACGACGAACGTCGCGTCCAGCGCCAGGCCTACGCCGGGTTGTTGTGGTCGAAACAGTTCTACCACTACGACGTTCATCACTGGCTCGCCGGCGATGCCGCGCAGCCGGCGCCGCCACGTGAGCGCTGGCAAGGGCGCAATCGCGACTGGGCCCTTCATTTTCACAATGCCGACATCGTTTTGATGCCAGACAAGTGGGAGTATCCGTGGTACGCCTCGTGGGATCTGGCGTTCCAGGCGGTCGTGATGGCGACGATCGATCCGGTGTTCGCGAAGTCGCAGATGACGCTGCTCGCGGCGCCACGGTCGCAGCATCCCTACGGAACGATTCCTGGGTATGAGTGGGATTTCAACGCCGTCAATCCGCCCGTGATTGCATGGGCGGTGTGGCAGATCTACCACCTCGAGTGGCAGCAGCGGGGTACTCCGGACGTCGGTTTCCTGAAGTCGATGTTCGATCCCCTGCTGATGATGCTGACGTGGTGGCTGAACCGCAAGGACCGGGAGGGCAAGGGCATCTTCAGCGGCGGCTTCCTCGGGCTCGACAATATTGGCGTATTCGACCGCGATCAGCCGCTGCCGACCGGTGGCTCGCTCGAGCAGGGAGATGCCACCGGGTGGATGGCGATGTTCCAGTTGAACATGGTGGCGATCGCCTTTGAGTTGGCGTTACACGACCCTCACTACGAGCCGATGGTCCACCGGTTTGGCCAGGACTTCGTCATCGTCGCCAGTGTCATGCAGCGCACGGGCGGGGGCGGCTTCGGACTCTGGAACGAAGAGCACGGCTTTTACTTCGATGTGATTCGCCACGACACTGAACGGGTACCGCTGAAGATCTACTCAATGGTCGGCCTGGTCCCACTGTTTGCGGCGACCGTTATCGAGCCTTCGGCCCTGGCGAAGCTGCCCGTTGTGATGCAGACGGTCGGCAACGTGCTGAACAGCAGGGAGTTTCTCAGGTCGATCCTGCCCACCTTCATCGAGCCCGGAGAAAACGGCACGCGGCTCCTGTCTGTGGTCAGCCAGGCTCGGCTGGCCGCAATCCTGCAGCGTGTCCTTGACGAGACGCAGTTCCTGTCGGAGTACGGGGTGCGATCGCTGTCGCGCGAACATGCTGAGCGCCCTTATTCATTCGAGGTCGGGGGGCAGCGCCATGAAGTGGCGTACCGGCCCGGGGTCTCGGACAACCGCATGTTGGGCGGCAACTCGAACTGGCGCGGCCCGATCTGGTTTCCGATGAACTTCCTGCTGATTCAGGCGCTCGCCACGTCCGCGCAGTACTACGGCGATTCGTTCACCGTTGAGTGTCCGACAGGGTCGGGTCGTTTCCTGCCGCTTCGAGACGTCGCGGACGAGCTTGCCGCGCGCCTGACGCGTCTCTTTGTGCGGGATGAGCGATACGGAGGTCGCCGAGCCGTCTTCGGCGACAACGAGTACTTCCAGCACGACCCGCACTGGCGCGACTACGTGCCGTTTCATGAGTACTTCCACGGCGATACGGGCGCCGGACTTGGCGCCGGTCATCAGACGGGCTGGACCGCCCTCGTCGCGCTGCTACTCCAATACGGTGGTCAATTGCACTTCGAGAAGGTTCGTCGCGACGACGACGGTCCTTCGGCGGTTCAAGAAGGAAAGGTGGCGTGATGGCTTCAGTTCCCGCGGATGCGCTGGTCTTTTACGGGGCAACCGGCGATCTTGCTTACAAGAAGATATTTCCCGCGCTGCATGGCATGGCCCTTCGTGGACATCTGCCCCCTCGGGTCATCGCGGTCGCCAAGTCGGGATGGACGCTCGACCAGCTCCGCGCTCGGGCACAGGAGAGCATCGAACGGAGCGGCGGGCTCAACCGCGATGCCTTCAACAGATTCGTCGCGGTGCTCTCATATATCGACGGTGACTACAGCGACATCTCGACATTTCAGCAGCTCGCCGATGCCCTGGGCGGGAGCAACTATCCGGCGCATTACCTCGCGATTCCGCCGCGGCTCTTCGGCCTCGTGTTCAGGCAACTCGCTCTGAGCGGCGCGTCGCGGAGTGGCCGCGTCATCGTCGAAAAGCCGTTTGGTCACGAGCTTGCGACCGCGCGCGAGCTGAACCATGTCATGCACGAGACGTTCGCAGAGCGCGACGTCTACCGCATCGATCACTACCTGGGGAAAAATGCCGTTCAGAACCTCTTGTTCTTCCGATTCGGGAATGCGTTCGTGGAGCCGATCTGGAACCGGCAGTTCGTCGAGGACGTGCAGATCACGATGGCGGAAGAGTTCGGCGTCGATGGCCGAGGGCAGTTTTACGACGCGACCGGCGCCATCCGGGACGTCGTTCAGAATCATCTGCTGCAACTGCTCACCAACGTCGCGATGGAACCGCCGCCTGGCGTCGATCCTGAGCTGGCACGAGACGAACGCGTCAAAGTGCTCAAAGGGATCGCGACCATACAACCGGGCGATGTCGTGCGCGGGCAATTTCGCGGGTATCGCAACGAGGGTGGCGTCAGTCCCTCGTCTACGGTCGAGACCTATGCGGCAATGCGGCTGTCCATCAATTCATGGAGATGGAAAGGCGTGCCTTTCTATATCCGCGCCGGAAAGCGCCTGGCGACGACAGCGACCGAGGTCATCGTCAGGTTGCGGCAGGCACCCGCCGTCTTCACGCCAGCACCGCCGCCAGCGAACTACTTCCGCTTCCAGGTCTCGCCAACGCAGACCATTGCTATTACGTCGTTCGTCAAGCTACCAGGAGACACGCTTCGCGGTGAAGTCGTCAACCTCACAGTGAGCGAGCATTACGATCCCAACGAGGTGGGAGCGTATGAAGAGCTGCTGACCGACGCTCTCAAGGGTGTCGCTACACGCTTCGCCCGGCAGGACTACGTGGAAGAAGCGTGGCGCATCGTCGACCCCGTCCTGGATGACGTCACCCCGGTGTTCGAGTACGAGCCTGGAAGCTGGGGGCCATCAGAAGTCAGTCGGGTCGCTCCTGCCGGAGGGTGGGTAGATGTGTTGGCGGCCGAGAAACCCGCGGCCCGCGAAGTCGTCACCTTGAGGTCGTAATGAATACCACCATCCGCAATCTGATTCTTCGCGCTAACGCGCTCTATATCGGCATTGCCGGGTTCGCAGGGATGATCTTCGACATCCGCGGGGTCCTGTACGGCGTCGGACCACAAGGTCGCGTGCTCGCCAACGCCCCGTACGCGGGGATTGGTTTTGTCGAGGCACACGGACTTGCGGTGATTCTCGCCGTCCTGTTGTGGCGAGCGAAGCCCGAGCGGTCCGCACACTTCACCGCAGCTGCCGTCGTCGCGTTGCTCGGCACTGCCAACCTGGCTTTCTGGCAGGCCTTCATCGCCATGGACGCTCTCGTGATGGGATATGTGACGACGGCGCTGCACTGGACTTTTTTCGCGTTGAACCTCGGCGCTGCGCTGACGATACATAAAGGCGCGGAGGCCTCCGCGTTACGATTACCCGTCGAGCGCGCGCTGTAGCGTGCGCGGTAGGTCAGGCTGAGTCGCGCGGCGCGTCAGAGTAACGGGAGACGGGAATGGCGACACTCACACAACTCGACCTCGATCAGCTTTCGATCAACACCATTCGAACGTTGTCGATGGACGCGGTGCAGCAGGCAAAGTCCGGGCATCCCGGTACCCCGATGGCGATGGCGCCGGTCGTCTACACGCTGTGGCAGCACTTTCTCCGCTTCGATCCCGAGGATCCGATCTGGCCGAATCGCGATCGCTTCGTGCTGTCGATCGGTCATGCCTCGATGTTGCTGTATTCGATGCTCCACCTGACGGGCGTGAAGTCGGTGAACCCGAAGTACGAGGTGCTGGGCACGCCGGCAGTCACGCTCGACGACATCAAGCGTTTCAGACAGCTCGATAGCAAATGCCCGGGACATCCCGAATATCGTCTGACTTCCGGCGTTGAGACGACTACGGGCCCGCTTGGGCAAGGGGTTGCCACCAGCGTCGGCATGGCCATCGCCAGGAACTGGATGGCCTCGTATTTCAATCGCCCCAGTTTCGAGATGTTCGACTACGACGTCTACGCGCTCTGCGGCGATGGCGACATGATGGAGGGTGTCTCGGGCGAGGCGGCGTCGTTGGCAGGACACCTGGCGCTCTCGAACTTGTGCTGGATCTACGACAACAATCACATCTCGATCGAGGGGCACACCGAGCTGGCGTTCAGCGAGGATGTGGCCGGGCGGTTCATCGCGTATGGATGGAACGTGACGCGCGTCGGAGATGCCAACGATCTCGAACGCCTCGAGCGCGCGTTCGCGACGTTCAAGAACACGACGGACCGTCCCACGCTCATCATTGTCGACAGTCACATCGCATACGGGTCGCCCAACAAGCAGGACACGAGCGCCGCGCACGGCGAGCCGCTCGGCGACGAAGAAGTGCGGCTCACGAAGCGATCGTACGGATGGCCGGAGAACGCCAAGTTCCTCGTGCCCGACGGTGTGCGGGAACACTTCGAAGAGGGTGTCGGCGCGCGTGGACGCACCACCCGCGCCGAGTGGACGGAGCGATTCGTACGCTATCGATCGGCGCACCCCGACCTGGCCGAACAGTTGTTCCTGATGCAGCATCGCGAGCTTCCGAAGGGATGGGACGACGGGTTACCGGTGTTTCCGGCCGACGAGAAAGGTGTCGCCAGCCGTGATTCCTCGAGCAAAGTTCTCAATGTCCTGGCGCAACGGACACCGTGGTTGCTCGGAGGAGCCGCCGACCTCGCGCCCTCGACAAAGACTCGCCTGACGTTCGACGGGGCTGGTGATCTCAACGCCGAGAATCGAGGCGCGCGCAACATGCACTTTGGTATTCGGGAGCACGCCATGGGCGCAGTCGTCAACGGGCTCTCGTTGTCGAAGATGCGCCCCTTCGGCTCGACCTTCCTGATTTTCAGCGACTACGTGCGACCGTCGATTCGACTGAGCGCGCTGATGGAGGTGCCGGCGATCTACATCTTCACGCACGACTCGATTGGGGTCGGCGAAGACGGTCCGACCCATCAGCCGATCGAGCAGCTCGCATCGTTGCGCGCGATTCCAGGGTTGATGACGCTTCGCCCGGCCGATGCGAACGAGGTGGTGGAAGCGTGGCGCGTGATCATGCAGCTTCGACACGAGCCGGTCGCACTGGTGCTGACCCGTCAACCGCTGCCGACCTTCGACCGATCGAAGGTGGCCCCGGCCGCCGGTGTGGCCCGCGGCGCCTATGTGCTGGCCGATTCCCCCGGTGGCGTTCCACAGGTCCTGCTTCTCGCCACCGGTAGCGAAGTGTCGCTCTGCCTGGGCGCGATGGATTTACTCGCACGCGATGGTGTTCGGGCGCGCGTCGTCAGCATGCCATCATGGGAACTCTTTGAAAAGCAGCCACAGGACTATCGTGCGGAAGTGCTGCCTCCCAACGTCACGGCACGTGTGTCCGTCGAGCAGGCAGGCACGCTCGGGTGGAGCCGCTACGTCGGCCCCAACGGTATTTGCCTGGGCATGAAAACGTTTGGCGCTTCGGCGCCATTGCAGCAACTGCAGCAGAAGTTTGGATTTACCGCGGAACGCGTGGCTGCGGCCGCACGTCAGGTGCTGGGGGGTGATCCCAGCAAGGTCGT
Organism: Vicinamibacterales bacterium; assembly: GCA_035649635.1. GTDB lineage: Bacteria > Acidobacteriota > Vicinamibacteria > Vicinamibacterales > UBA2999 > Gp6-AA40. The sequence goes on from DASRJE010000198.1 coordinate 228,968, forward strand.
GCCGCCCACTGACGCGCTGCCGACGGGGGAGTGATTGTCATGGAACTCGTCGATGTTCAAACCAGCAACCCGCTACGAGCGCTCAACGTTCTGGGTCAGTCAATCTGGCTCGATTCGATCAGCCGGCATCTCCTCCACAGCGGCGAGCTGAAACAGCTCATCGCCAACGACGGGCTGCGGGGCGTCACGAGTAATCCGGCGATCTTCGAGCACGCCATTCGAGGAAGCGCTGACTACGCCGCCACGCTGGAGGCGTTGGAGTCGCGTGGCGACCAGGACGCGAAAACGCTCTACGAACAGTTGGCGATCCAGGACGTGCGGGACGCCACGGATGCCATGCGCCCGGTGTACGAGGCGACAGCGAAGCGCGACGGCTATGTCAGCCTCGAGGTCTCCCCGTACCTCGCGCACAGGACAGAAGAGACCGTGCTCGAGGCGAGGAGACTCTGGGGGGCCGTTGATCGGCCCAACCTCATGATCAAGGTTCCGGCAACGGCCGAAGGGATACCGGCAATCCGGCAACTCATCGGCGAAGGAATCAACGTCAACGTGACGCTGCTGTTTGCGATCGACGCGTATGAAGCTGTTTCCGATGCGTATCTGTCCGGACTAGAAACCTTTCTGAGGACCGGGGCGGGACGCGATCGGATCGGGAGTATCGCCAGCGTGGCGAGCTTCTTTGTCAGCAGGATCGATACCCTCATCGACGATCTGCTTCGGCGCCGCCTCGAGAACCCCGCAATCGATCGGTATCAGCGACGCGTCCTGGAAGCACTGCGGGGGACCGTTGCAGTCGCCAACGCCAAGCTCGCTTACCAGTCCTACCAGCGAATGCTCGCCAGCCCGCGCTGGAAGGCTCTGGCCGAAAAGGGGGCGCAGACGCAGCGTCTGCTGTGGGCCAGCACGGGGACCAAGGATCCGTCGTACCCGGACGTGAAGTACGTCGCCGAGCTGATCGGACCGGACACGGTCAACACCGTGCCGCCCGCGACACTTGCCGCATTCCGCGATCACGGCAGCGCGCATCCCACGTTGACTGAGAACGTGGACGAAGCGCGCCACATCATGGAGACGCTCGAGAACATCGGTATCTCCCTCACGGAAGTCACCGACCGTCTTCTCGTCGATGGCGTGCGGCTGTTCGCCGACGCGTTCGATCGTCTGCTGGGCGCTGTCGAACAGAAGCGCGTCTCGCTACTCGGCGCTGCGCTGAACCAACAACGTGTGTCCTTGCCGGAGCCGTTGGCTTCAGCGCTGCCGAAGTCGCTTGACCAGTGGCGGGCTGCTGGCAACGTCAGAAGGCTTTGGGCCGGCGACTCGTCACTGTGGACTGGCGCCGACGAAAACAAGTGGCTCGGATGGTTGGACATCACTCGTCAGCAACTGGCACAGGTGGATCAGTTGGTCGCGCTGGCTCAGGAGATCAAGGATGCAGGGTTTGCCGATGCAGTGTTGCTCGGGATGGGAGGGTCGAGCCTCTGTCCCGCTGTGATGCGCGCCACCTTTGGAACTGTCCCTGGATTCCCCCGGCTTCACGTCCTCGATTCGACCGACCCGGCGCAGATTCAGTCGTGCGAGGAGCAAGTCGACCTCCTGAACACGATCTTCATCGTCTCGAGCAAGTCAGGAAGCACGCTCGAACCCAACATCCTCAAGGAGTACTTCTTTGAACGGGTCCGCATCGCGGGGCTTGGCGATGCCACGGGCAGCCGGTTCGTCGCGATCACCGATCCGGGCTCGGCGCTCGAACAGGTTGCGACGCGCGATCGAGTCCGCCACATCTATCACGGCATGCCGAATATCGGAGGCCGTTACTCGGCCTTGTCCGCGTTTGGAACGGTCCCGTCCGCGGTGATGGGGCTCGACGTGAGGCAGTTGCTGATGAGCGGGGAGCTGATGGTGCGGAGTTGTGGCCCGAGTGTTCCACCGGACCAGAATCCGAGCGTGGTGCTTGGAACAGTGCTTGGCCTCAGTGCGCAGCAGGGTCGCGACAAACTGACCTTCGTGGTCTCGCCCGAGCTGTCCGAGCTTGCCGCCTGGCTCGAGCAGCTGGTGGCGGAATCAACCGGCAAGCAGGGCAAGGGCATCATTCCCGTCGATGGCGAGCAGCTGGGCGACCCTTCGCTTTATGGCACTGATCGAGTGTTCGTTCACGTCGCTCTCGCCGATCAGGGCGACGAGGCGGCTGATGCCAGGCTGGAGGCGCTCGAACGCGCTGGCCATCCAGTCGTCCGAATCGTTGTCAGCGACCGAATGGCGCTCGGACAGGAGTTCTTCCGATGGGAGATGGCGACGGCGGTTGCCGGCGCCATCATCGGCATCAACCCCTTCGATCAGCCGGACGTCGAGGCGAGCAAGGTTGCGACGCGCAAACTGACCAGCGAATACGAACAGACCGGGCATCTGCCTGGCGATTCGTCTGCGATGCCGAGCGTCGACGACCTGCGCACGCATCTCGACAGCCTCCGCCCCGGCGATTACTTTGCCCTGCTCGCTTACATCGAGATGAGCGACGAGCACCGGGACATGCTCCAGCGAATCCGGCACCTGGTGAGAGGCCGCAAACACGTCGCCACCTGCCTCGGGTTCGGACCTCGCTTCCTGCACTCCACCGGTCAGGCCTACAAAGGCGGACCGAACACCGGGGTGTTCGTGCAGGTGACGTGTGAAGATGCAGAGGATCTACCGGTGCCGGGACGCCGCTACACCTTCGGCGTGGTGAAGGCGGCGCAGGCCCTCGGTGATTTCGCGGTGTTGAAGGAGCGAGGTCGACGCGCGCTACATGTACATCTCGGACCGGACATCCGGCAGGGGTTGACCGAGTTGTATGAAAAGATCGAACAGGCGCTGGACGGAAGGCAGTAAGTGTAGCGGCGGGTCTCGAGGCCCGCTGTCGAGACAAGACCGAAGACGGGAGACAGAGCCATGCAACTCGGAATGATCGGACTTGGACGAATGGGCGCGAACATGGTGCGTCGGCTGCTGCGCACTGGCCATGAGTGCGTCGTGTTTGACTCGAGTGCCGCCAATGTCGAGGCGCTGGTGCAAGAGGGCGCGCGCGGCTCGAAATCGCTGGACGAGTTCGTCGCGATGCTCGACAAGCCGCGAGCGATCTGGATCATGGTTCCAGCCGGTGCGGTGGATGCCGTGCTCGGTGACCTTGCGCCGAAGCTCGATTCGGGTGACATCCTCATCGACGGCGGGAACTCGTACTACATCGACGATATCCGCCGCGCGAAGCAGTTCGAGCCCAAGCGCTTGCAGTACGTCGACGTCGGGACGAGCGGCGGCGTATGGGGTCTCGAGCGCGGGTACTGTCTGATGATCGGCGGCACGCCGGAGGCCGTGACGCGACTCGATCCGATCTTTCGTTCCCTCGCGCCGGGACGTGGGGCGACACCGCCGACGCCGGGTCGATCCGAGAACGGCAACACCGCCGATCAGGGATACCTGCATTGCGGCCCCGTCGGCGCCGGTCACTTCGTGAAGATGGTGCACAACGGCATCGAGTACGGGCTGATGGCCGCGTACGCGGAGGGGTTCAACATCCTTCGACATGCCAACGCGGGCACCCAGCAGCGCCGCCTCGACGCCGAGACGACCCCGTTGCGCCATCCCGAGCACTACCAGTACGACTTCAACCTGCCGGACATCGCCGAAGTGTGGCGACGCGGAAGCGTCGTCGCATCGTGGCTGCTGGATCTGACGGCCGCGGCGCTCGCCGACGAACCCGATCTCGGCACGTTCGCCGGACACGTTTCGGATTCCGGTGAAGGGCGATGGACGATTCAGGCGGCCATCGAGTCCTCGGCGCCGGCGCCGGTTCTGAGCGCGGCACTTTATGAACGCTTCACTTCTCGAGGTGAAGCCGATTTCGCGAATCGTCTGCTGTCCGCGATGCGCTACCAGTTCGGCGGTCATCGCGAGCACCACGCAGCGGCGGAATTGGCCCGCAGCCAGTCATGAAGGTCCTCGTCATCGACGTTGGCGGTACTGCCATCAAGGCCATTGCGACGGGACATCGCACGCGCGTTCGGATTCCGTCGGGCCCGACCCTCACACCGGAGGAGATGGTCCGCCAGGTGCAGGAGGCCGCCGCTGGCTGGGAGTACGACGTCGTCTCGATTGGCTATCCGGGCCCGGTCAAGGACGGCAAGCCCACAAAGGAACCGAAAAATCTTGGTCGCGGCTGGGTGGGCTTCAACTTCGAGCGCGCCTTTGGTCGGCCCGTGAAGGTCGTCAATGACGCAGCGATGCAGGCGCTCGGCAGCTACGAGAAGGGAACGATGCTGTTCCTTGGGCTCGGCACCGGGCTCGGATCGACGCTGATCCTCGATGGCGTACTGGCGCCGTTGGAGCTCGCTCATCTGCCTTACAAGAAAGGGCGGACCTACGAGGAGTACGTGGGCAAGGCCGGTCTCAGGCAATTCGGCAAGAGGAAGTGGCGCAAGCACGTCGTCGACGTGATCGCTCGCCTGAGCGCCGCGCTGGAAGCGGATGACGTGGTCCTTGGGGGCGGGAACGCGAAGTTAATCAAGCGCCTGCCGCCCGGCGTGCGCAGTGGCAGCAACGGCCACGCGTTTCTGGGCGGGTTTCGACTGTGGAGTCACTTGTGACGACTCGAATCCTGCTCGTGAGACACGGCGCGACGGAATTGAGTGCCGAGGATCGTTTTGCCGGATCGACCGATGTGCCGCTGGGTGTCGAGGGGCGGCTGCAGGTTGAACTGCTCGCGCAGCGGCTGGCGAGTGAGTCGTTCGCGGCCGTGTACGGAAGCCCCCTGCAGCGCGCGATCGAGACAGCCACCATCGTGGCACGGCCGCACGGATTGCCGGTCACGGTTCTCGATGGCCTGCGCGAAATCGATCATGGCCGATGGGAAGGGCTTCGTCACGATGAAGCGGAAGCGAGGTATCCCGATGAATACGCCGCCTGGCAGCACGATCCCTTCGACTGTGCGCCCACCGGCGGGGAAGCTGGGAAGGCTGTCCTGGAAAGGGCGGTTCGCGCTTTTCAGCAGATCGTCGACAAGCATCCGGGTGAGAGCGTTCTCGTGGCCTCGCACAAGGCCACCATCAGGCTCGTCATCGCGCACGTGCTCGGATTCGATCCTCGCGGGTATCGCGATCGCCTCGAGCAGATGCCCGCGTGTCTCAACATCGTCGAGATGGGCCCCAACGGCCTAGGGCGTCTGACGCTGCTCAACGATATATCCCACTACGCGCTGGAGCCACGGGCAGTGCCGGTCCACCATGGATGATGCGGCAATCTGGCATCGCCTTCAGTTCGCCTTCACCGTCACGTATCACTATCTATTTCCGCAGCTCACGATGGGGCTGGCGTGGTTCCTCGTGTACTGGAAGTGGCGTGCCCTGCGCACCGGAGACGAGCGATACGCCGCCGCGGCGCGGTTCTGGGCGAGGATCTTCGGTCTGAACTTCGCCGTTGGTGTTGTCACTGGCATCCCGATGGAGTTCCAGTTCGGCACCAACTGGGCCGGCTTTTCCACCTATGCAGGCGGCGTCATCGGCCAGACGCTCGCAATGGAGGGGATGTTCGCGTTTCTCCTCGAGAGCGGGTTCGTCGGCGCGCTCGTGTGGGGAGAACGGCGGCTCGGTCCGCGGCTCCACTTTCTCGCGGCGCTTGGCGTGGCAACCGGAAGCTGGCTGTCTGGTTATTTCATCCTTGTGACCAATGCCTTCATGCAGCATCCGGTTGGACACACTACCGACGCGAGTGGGGCGCTCATAATCGCCGATCTACCGGCGTACTTACTGAATGAGTGGGCGCTGATTCAGTTCGCGCACAACCAGGCGGCAGCGCTCGTAACGGGGACCTTCGTCGTCACGGCGGTAGGCGCGTTCTACGCCCTTCGCGGTGAGCACATCGAGCAGTCGCGCATGTACCTGCGGCACGGCACGGCCGTCGGTCTTGTCGCCACGATCCTCGTTGCGTTTCCTACCGGAGATTCCCAGGCCAAGATCGTCGCGCGGTATCAGGAACCCGCGCTCGCCGCGATGGAGGGACGATTCGAGACCGGTCCGCGCGCGGACATCACGCTGATCGGACAGCCGAATGTGCGCGAACGTCGTCTCGACAACCCGATCAGACTGCCCGGGCTGCTCAGCTTTCTTGCCTACGGGACGTTTCACGCCGATGTCCGTGGCCTGGATGCATTTCCCGAAGACACCTGGCCCACGAACATCGAGTTGCTCTATTACGCATTCCACGTGATGGCCGGCCTTGGCACCATCTTCATTGGCCTGATGCTGCTGGCAAATCTGCAGCGGCTCCGTGGACAACTCGAGTCGGCCCGTCCGCTGCTGTGGATCCTCATGCTGGCATTTCCATTTCCCTTCATCGCCAACACCGCCGGGTGGATGACGACGGAGTTGGGGCGCCAGCCGTGGTTGATCTACGGCCTGTTTCGTACCAATCAAGGGTTCAGCGCCGTCGTCAGCTCTGGTGACGTGCTATTCACGCTCATCGGAATGGCCGGCCTCTATTTCGTCCTGGGTCTCCTCTATCTCTATTTGATCGGAAGAGAAGTCGCGCACGGCCCAGGTGAAGCGGAGTCCACGTCACCCTACGGCGAGTCAGTGGAGACTGCCATTGGCTGAACTCTGGTTCGCGCTCCTGTGCTTCATGCTCACGATGTTCGTCGTTCTCGATGGGTGGGACATCGGAGCGGGAGCCTTGCACCTTGTCGTGGCGAAGAGCGATGCGGAGCGGCGACAGGTCATTGCTGCGATCGGGCCGTTGTGGAGCTGGCACGAGGTATGGCTCGTCGCCGCAGGCGGCACGTTTCTCCTCGCCTTTCCGGAGTTGATGGCGGTCGCGTTTGCCGGCTTTTACCTGGCGCTGTGGATGGTACTCTGGTCGTTCATCCTTCGCGGGATCTCGATCGAAGTCGGCGGCCATCTCAACGACGCGCTCTGGCGCTCGGCCTGGGATTTCGTGTTCACCGCTTCGAATCTGCTGCTCGCAATCCTGTTTGGCACTGCGCTGGGCAACGTGATTCGCGGTGTGCCGCTCGACGAGACCGGCAGGTTCAGCATGTCGCTCTTCACCGACTTCAGGGCGAGCGGACGTGTTGGAATTCTTGACTGGTACACGTTGTCGGTGGCCGTGTTCGCGACGGTACTCCTGGCCGCGCACGGCGCGACCTACTTGAGGCTCAAGACCGTCGGCGCCGTTCACGAGCGTAGCGAGCGTCTGGCACGGCGCCTGTGGCTGGCCGGCGCCGCGCTCTTTCTTGTCGTCTCGTTTGAAACCGGGATCGTCCGCCCTGAGTTGTATCAGGCGATGCTTCAGCGGCCACTGGCCTGGATAGCACTGGTCATCCTGGGCGCTGGCGCCTGGGCACTGTGGACCGGCGTGCGTGGGAGTGATGAGAGGCGAGCGCTCGCCGGTTCCTGTGCCATCATCGTGGGTCTGCTGGCTGGTGCTGCCGCAAGTCTCTTTCCCGTGGTGCTGCACTCGACGCTCAGTCCGGAGCATTCCTTGACGGCTTACGCGGGCGCAACCGCTGAACGTGGTCTCAGAGTCGCCTTAATCTGGTGGCCGGTTGCCGTCGTCCTCGCCCTTACTTATTTCTTCGTCATCATGCGCATCTACGCCGGCAAGGTGCGCCCCTCGCAAGACACCCAGGGGTACTAGCAGCGGCCGGTCTTTGAGACCCGCCGTCGAGGAACGCCGTACAACCTGTACGGATACGCCCACGGTGTACGTTCACATACATGCCCGCGCGGCGCGCCACAGTGACACCGAAAGACTCGTCGAAAAAATGCCATGAATCTGAAGATTTCGAGCGGCGCTCACGGCGTGGAAGTTGCCTTCTCCTGCGGCGGATGGCGCGACGAAACGTCCCGCTGAATGAGGAGGAAGCAATGCGTATCGGACTTTGTGCGACTGCCCTCGGAATCGCGATGCTCGGAACGATTGCCGTGGCGCAGAGCGTCAACTATGACTACGACAAGTCGGCCGACTTTTCGCGGTTCAAGACGTATGCGTGGGTTCGCGGCACCGAGTTGAAGGACGAGCTGAATCACAAGCGCATCGTGAGCGCGATCGACGCGCAGTTGGCGTCCAAAGGCCTTTCGCAGGTGGAGGGCCAGCCGGCGGACGTGCTCGTTGCCTACCACGCCAATTTCGATGAGAACCTGCAGATCAATGGCTACTCGTCGGGTTTCGGCGGACCTCGCCTCGGCAATCTCTCCGGCACCGCAACCACGCAGCGGATCGTGACGGGAACACTGGTTGTCGACATGATGGACGCCAGGACCAGAGCGATCGTGTGGCGCGGCGTTGCCGAGCGCGATCTGAATCCGGGCGCCAAGCCGGAGAAGCGCGACAAGAACATCACGAAGGCGGCGGAGAAGATTTTCAAGAACTATCCGCCGAAGCCCTGATGAATGGGCGTGCAGGGGCAGGAGAGCACGCTGAGTTTTTAGCGCAGGGACCGCGGAGGAGCGGAGAAGCGCAGGGGCGGCGACGGGTTGAGCCGACCCGATGCGCCATTCGGAGCACGGGTCGCGCGGCCCTTGGGGCCGGCCATGGTTTACGCGGCAAGCGCTCGCAAGCGCCGTTCGCTGGTCATGGCGTTTGCGGGCGCGTTGCCGCGTAATCCAAGCCGCACGTAGTGCGGGCGACCCGTGCCTCTGGTACCTCGGCTCCTCCGCGATCTCCGCGTTGAAACTCCGCGGCCTCCGCCTCCTCCGCGCTCCAAATGCCCGGCGCGGGACAGACTGTTCCAATAGGCACAATGCGCATTCTGCGCGCGCCGAGGACGCCGGCGGCCACCCATGGACAAGCCGCTCAAACACAAGGATTTACCTCTAAAACAGGGCGGTTGGCGCCTCATGGCTCACCGCTTGCCACTGTCGCCGGCGTGATGAACGAACCATTCAGCCCCGCCAACAAATCCTGCCGTGGCGGCGACCTGCGGCAAGCCTTGCCGAGTGTTTGCGCCATGAATCCCACCCGCGCGCGTGCGCGCGCATCAGCCCGCCTGGTGACGGCGCTTGACCCTGACTGGTCAGGCGCCGCTCGCGCTACGCGGGCCCTCGGAGCAGGGTGGCGGAAGGAAGCTAGAGGAGAGCCATGACTACTGTTCACGTCAACGCATGCATAGTGGGCGGCGGACCTGCGGGAATGATGTTGGGGCTGCTGCTGGCCAAGCGCGGTGCGCAGGTCCTCGTGCTCGAAGGACACGAGACGTTCGAGCGCGAGTTCCGTGGCGAGGTGTTGCAACCGAGCACCGCGCACCTGCTCGACGAGCTCGGACTGCTCGAATACATCCTCGCGCAGCCGCACTCGATACTTGAAGCTGGCAAGGTGCGCCTGGGCGGTCGCCAGGTCGGTGAGCTGTCGTTCAAGAGGATCGCGCCCGAGTATCCCTACGCGATCTGGATGCCGCAGCCGATCTTCCTCGCAGCCCTTCTTCGCAAGGCGGAGCCGTTTCCGTCGTTCCAGTGCTGGATGGGCGCCAAGGTGACGAAGCTCATTCAGGAAGACGGCCGCACGGTTGGCGTGCAGGGGCTTCGCCATGGCAGGGAACACTTCGAGGTGCGCGCCGACGTCGTCGTGGGCGCCGATGGCCGCCATTCCGCGATCGCGAAGATGGGCGGTTTCAAGGCCGAGTACGAGCATCATGATTTCGATCTGATCTGGTTCACGATCGAGCAGCCGCCAGGTTGGTCCAGCACCTTCTGTGTCTCGCTCGGCAACAAGGTTCGCGGCCTCATGCTGCCGAAGTACCCGCATCACATCCAGGCCGGGATCGCGCTACCGACGGGTGAGTGGCGACGATGGCGACAGCAGGGACTGGCGTTTGTGGCGGACCGCGTGCGTCAGCTCGATCCCATCTTCGAGGAGTTCGCGAGCAGCTTGAAGGACTTCACGCCGTTCTTCCCGCTCGAGGGTCTCATTCGGATGGTCGACGACTGGGCACGTGATGGCCTGCTGCTCATCGGCGATGCGGCGCACACGATGAGCCCGGCCGGTGCGATCGGGGTCAACGTCGCGATCGCGACTGCCGCGGTTGCCGCACAGGAGTTGTACCCGCTCTTCGGTCGCGGGCCGATCCCGCATGCCGATCTACGAGTCATCCAGCGCTTGCGCGAAGATGACGTCCGAACCCTTCATCGGCTTCAGCTGGGCGCGCAACGCGTGCTGGTCGCGAAGGAAGGAGAACTCGTAAGGCGGCTGCTCCCGAGGCTGCTGCCCATCATGCTGAATTCGCCGCTCCTGCCACGCGTTCAGCGCCGGCTGTTCTTCGGGGTGCCGCTGCCACCGCTCGATCCGGCGTTCGCGTTCGCGGGGTAGGCGGGTCTAAAGACCCGCCTCGACCTTGTGCGGCAACGGCCGTGGCTCAACGGGGGCCACGGCACCGCGATCGCGCTGCGCCTTTTTCGACCATCGATACAGCACAGACCAGACGCCCAGAACCAGGACGATCATCGCCGTCGTCGTCGTGACAGCGAGGGCGAGCAGGCCTCGCCATCCATACAGCTCCGGCGCCTCGTGGATGTTCAACGTCGCCGCCATCACGATAACGATCGTCAGCAGCGCCTCGCCAATGAACGCGACCAGCTTAATCGAGGTCATCGCCGCGCAGAGCCATGTGATCAAGAGCGACGGATGTTCGTCCCGCTCGTGGAGCCTGAGGAATCGCAGGTGGCAGATGTCCTCGATGTAGTCGGCGGTCGCCGCCGTCAGCGGAACCGTCAGCCAGAGATTTCGCAACCACGTCCACCCAAGCTGGAAGGCGCCGAACCACAGCCCGAACGCGAAGACGAGCGAATAGACCGGAATGAATCCGATGATGTCGCGATACAACGTCTCGCGCACGATGGCTCGCATCCGGCAATCCGTCGATTTGTGCGGCCGCCGGCCAGTGAGCATCGAGCACCAGCGATCGAGGCAGTTGGTGACCTGACGAGGTGACGTGCGGACCTGGAGCCGGACGATCGATCCCAGGTGGGCGCGTGTCATCGGCCGCCCTGCCCACGACAGCGCATTCACGAAATAGATCAGGGCCAGTTGCAGCAGCAGCAACAGCCCCGCGAAACGCTCACCGTTCTCGGCAGGAGAGAAGAGAGGGACCTCGATGTGGAACGCCGGACGAGCGAATCGCCACACCTCGTACGCGATCACGGTCGCCAGCATGATCACGGCACTCGAGATCACGGGTCCGATCACGGCGGACTGGATCACGATGCGCGCCGGTGGCGAGGGCGAGCGCGCGTACCAGTGATTGAGCACGACACCAAGGCCAACGCCGAGGCCGGCCCCGAACGAGATGACGACCCAGTACCGGACCGGGTTGGTCGAATCGCGCAAAGCGTCCGCGAGCGAAGGCGTGCCCGCACCGATGGTTGCCAGATACACCACGACGCCGGCGGCGCCAAAGATGAACAGCACGACGCCGAGCGCGCGCGTAAAGTAGATCGAGTCGAGGAAGGCGCGCCGTGGCGGTGATTCGCCCCTCAGTGCGATCTTGAAACTCTGGGTGCTCTCGGTCCAATCGATCAACGCGAACAACCCCGCCGCAATCGCCAGTAGCCACGCCGGCGGCGCGGACGTCCAGACGTTGAAGACCTTATCCACCACGAGGAAGCCGGCGGCGGCAACAGTTGCCCAAAGCAGGAGCCCCAGATATGGCTTGAAGCCATCGCCCATCCATAAGTGGTTCGTCCTCATCCACGCGAGCGATGCCATCACGCTGTCTGCGTGCCTGGCTGCGTGCCGCTTCGCGTACTCGACCAGGTTTGGCGGCGGATTCGATCGGCGCTCCCAGTAGCCCAACACGCTCTCGTCGACGTGTTCGTTGATGTTCGCGAGGATGAAACCGGGTTGGTTTTCGCTCGCACTGCGGTTGGCGCGCACCTCTGGGATTGGATCGATCGTGCGATAGCTGCGCTTCGCGCGCAGCACCGTCGTCCAGAATGGAGTCGCGAACTCGGCGTAGGAATCGCGCGGCCCCAGCCGCCCAATCGGCGACGGGACGACCTCGGTGACATGGTCGCAGATCAGGCCGGCGCGACGCGCACCATCGAGCAGCCATTTGAGTGGTGCCTGCGCAAGCGGATTGCTTTGATAGCCGCCGCCGACGTTCGAGTGCGCGCCGACGAACCAGCGTTGTTCGATTCTGCCGGTCCACGCGGTGGCCACTGACGTCACCAGGTTATGTGCGCCACTCTGTTCGCGCGTCCGTCCCGACTGCGCGAGCCGACCGAGTTCGTCGGAGGGGTTGGGTCCGATATAGGCCACAAACGGCGTGTGACTGAAATTGCTTCGATGCTCGTCGATCGCCAGCGCATGCCGGCAATGCAGGATGAGGGTCGTCGGACGCATGTTGTGATGCAGCGCGAGCCGGCTTTGGACTCCAGGAATCGCGAGTGCGTCCCATCCCACGGCGCCGACTGTGTCGTACACACCGAGATAAGTGATCTGCACGCGCCGAGACCAGCGAACGAGCAGTTCTTCGGTGTCGTTCAAATCATTGACACGCAGACCCGGCACCCGATTGGTGCGCTTCGCTGTCTGGATTTCGTCCTTGCGGATCGACCATGGATCCCACACGAGGTCCGGGAGACGCCTGAATTCCGGGGCCGGTTCACCGAAGAGGGCAGTCAGCGGCCCGGTATGGTGTTCGTGTTGGCGTCCGAGCAGGCAGTAGTTCTGCCAGAGTTGGTTGACGGTCAGTGGCGCACCACGGCGGAGCAAGCCGCACGTGCTGATGAAGCCGACGAGCGATCGCGCCGTGAACGCGCCGCGGCTGAAGCCGAATATGTAGATCTCGTCGGCAGGCTTGAGCGGGTTGGCGTCCTCGAAGTTCTGAACCAGCCAGTTGTACGCCGCACGAACGTTGGTTTCGAGCCCGAAGCCGAAACCACCGCCCGTGATCTTGTCCAGGGGGCCTGTCCCGACGCCCTCGAGATAAAACTTGATTTGTGTGACCGTGTCGGTGCCGAGCGGGTGGTCACGACACTCCGTCGCAAGCCCGAAATGATGCAGGACGTTCGTGGAGTCGTCGCGATTGTTCCACGTGCCGTCCAGGCAGAGCGCCAGCCGTCGAATTGCGGTCATGAAACGATGCGGGTCCGCAAGGTAACCCCCTCTTACTGCCCCCCCTAGACGTCTTGAACGGTCAGAATCCTTACGAACGAATCAAGCTTCTGCGATACGTTCAAGACGTCTACGCCCGCCCGGAGGGCGGGCAAAAGATACTGCCATCTAGCGAGGCGGAGCCACATGCTCGTCGATCTGAGGCGGCGCCTCGCTAGATTAGTGAACGAAGAAGCGGATCCGTATCGAATAGAAAAGCGTTCGCGTTGACCGGGCCCCGGGCGGGGGCTACACTGCCCGCCTCCAAGGAGGCACCGTGCAGCATGTTATATCGGACCTGGTGAGCCGTTTCGAGCATGGCCGGCTCTCGCGACGGGAACTGATTCAGACGCTGACGGCCATGGCAGTGGCAGCGGGAACGTCGGCGTCAGCCGCTTCGCTCAAAGCCGGAAGCATCAATCACACCTCGGTGCTCGTGAGCGACATGGCGCGCTCGATTGATTTCTACAATCGCGTCTTCGGCCTCTCGGTCATGAACGAGGACAAGGCGAACAAGATTTCCCGTCTTGGCACTGGCGGAAAGATACTGGTTTCGCTGCGAGTGGAGCCGCCGGCTGGGCTCATCGATCACTTCGCGATCGGGGTCGAGGGTTTCAATCGCGAGGCAGTAACGAAGGAACTGCAGAGCATGGGGCTCACGCCCCGTGAAAACCTGGAGTTCGGGTTCCATGTGAAAGACCCTGACGGCGCCAACGTGCAGATCACGGGAATCTGAACCTCATCAGCACCACTCGTGGTTTGACCTGCATCCTGACGCGGCCCAATACACGGAAATGCGCGTGTCGCTTCGCGCGGAGCAAGCCCGACGTTTGAATTCCTAGGCACCAATCGTGCACGCGCGAACGGAGGCAGTCGCACTACACCTCAACCATCGCGTTCAGAGGTAAGGAGGCATTCACATGATTTGGGTGCTGGGCTGGATGCTTTTCGGGCTCATCGTCGGCGTCATCGCGAAGTTGGTCATGCCTGGACGTGATCCGGGCGGTATCTTCGTCACGATGTTGATCGGGATCGTCGGCGCCGTGCTGGGCGGATTCCTCGGACGCGCCCTCGGGTGGTATCAGCCGGGCGAGCCTGCCGGGTTCTTTGTCGCGACGCTGGGGGCGATCCTGTTGCTGTTCATTTACCGCAAAGCCTTCCGACCGGTTTAGAGTCCGATGACCGGAGCCGAAACGGCTCCGGTCCTTCGTGCTATGCGCTGGCGCGACGTGTCTTCTTGATCGGCTTGTCTGGCTCCTTTGCCTGTGTTGGCTCCTCTGCAAATTCCTCCATCCTGTCGGCCAGTGTTTGCACGTCAGTTTTCTTGACGAGGTCGCGGATCTGGGCGGACGTCAGCGATACGGGGATGTCGAGGTGACGCGCGATGTCCTGGAGCAATTGCAGGACCGCCGTCATCTCACGCTCGGCGAGCAGATCGATCTGAAGGTCGAGGTTGGAACGCTTGTCGGCTTGCGCCGTCAATCTGTTCTGGCTTGCGAGCACGAAGAGCGAAAGGAAGATCGCTTCGAGCGACACGGTCATCGTCAGGAACTGAAACGGGAACGGATCGAATGGCTTGATGCCGGGGATCAACGACAGATTGGCAAGCACCCATAAGGTGAACCACACGACATGGAGGACCAGCATCCGGCCACTCGCGGAGATGCGTGTGATTTCGTCACTGATCCGCTCGGCACGCGAGCGGTGGTGGACCGAGGCCCGCTCCCAGGTCTTGATCGTTTTGATGTTCTCGTCGAGCGCCCGAGGTTCTCCTTCGCTTTCACCCGAGAGCTGAGCCTGAGACGTGCCGCGTTTGCGGGTTGCCACGACGCGCTGAGTGCATGAGTCAAGCCAGTCAGGTAAGAGGGTCGGAAGGCAGGTCCTGATTTCCGGACCCGCCGCGGTCGCACGACAGGCGAGACACACCAATCAACGCCTGTCGTTTTTGCAACCGCCGAGTCGCGTGCCGATGAATGCGGATTCTGCGCGACTCGCCGAGCCGTCGCCCAATTACGGAGCTTTTGGTCTATTTACGCGATTTCTGCACTCGAGCTGTCGACGGCGGGACGTGTCCCTTGAGTCGCATATAAACGATGATGTTGCCGTAGTGCTCGTTGTTGTGAGCCGTGTTGAACACCAGAAGTGAGCCGCGTCCCGTCTGCGTTCCACCAGTCGGTGAGGCGGCCTTCACCAGTTGGTTGAAGTTGGCGTCCGTCGTCGACCCATACACCTCGTCGCAATACGCCAACGACTCATTCAACGCTTTCACGAGCGCGGCCTTTTCCGTCACCTTCTCGTAGTTCTGCCCGCCGAATTGTGGTTGTTCGCCTTTCGCCTGGGCGCAGAAGTAGAAGTTGCCGAAGATGACGTGGCCGATGAGTTGTGCGAAGGTGCGGACCTCTGGCGTCGGTTTGAATGAATACTCGTCGGCCGGCATGCTCTCGGCCGCCTCGGCGAGGTTGCGCCGAATCGTCGCATGCATGCCCTTCGCCACGGCGGCCAGCGACGGCGAGGCCACTTCGCCAAAGCCACCGTCACTCGTTTGTGCCACGGCAGGCGCGGACACGCCAATCAGGCAGATCGCGAACAGCAGTTTCCTCAACATATCGATTCCTTTCAGCGAACCGTCGCCACAGATTCTAGTCTTGACGCAGGGCGACTAGCGGATCGATACGGGCCGCGCGCCGCGCGGGGATGTACGCGGCGAGTGCCACGACCATCAATACGACAGGAACAATCGTCAGATAGGTGACCGCATCTCCGCCAGTCCCTGGAAACGCCCCCTGAATGAGACCTCCCACTCCGGCGCTGGCAGCGACCCCGGCAGCGATACCGATGAAAGACGGCAGCGAACCCTGACGCAGGATCATCTGAAGGACCGATGTTGGCAGCGCGCCCATTGCCATCCGAATTCCGATCTCGCGCGTTCTGCGGCTGACGGCGTACGCCATCAGGGCGTACAAGCCAACGAGCGCCAGCGCGAGCCCCATGATGCCCATCAGGGCAATTGTCCGGACGACTACGGTATTCAGGTTCTTGGCATTCGCGTAATAGAACGCTTCCATCGTCCTCATCGAGAGGATCGGCACGTCGCGATCGGTTTCCGATATGGCGGCGCGCATCTCGCCGGCGATCGCGGCCGATTCAGTTTCTGTTCTCACGACGAGGGTGCTTCGGGTCGACGGGTTCTGCAGCCGGGGCAGGTACAGAAAGGGTGTCGAAGTCGCGGTGAACAGGCGAAACTTCGTGTCTTCAGCCACGCCGACAACCTCGGCGAAGGCTCCATCCTGACTCGTGACGCGAATCCGCTTGCCGATCGGATCGTCGCCCGGCCAGTACCGCCGTGCCATGCCTCGGCTGACGATCGCGACTCGCGGTGCGTCCGGCGTGTCGTTCACCCGGAATGCTCGACCGCTGATGATCGCGATGCCGATGGTGTCGAAATAGGCATCGTCAACACGCGCAGCCGTGACGTTAAGGCTCTCGACGCCCGGCGGCAGAACGACGCCTTCCGGCACGATCCCCACTGATCCGCCTCCGTCCTGATTGAGGGGCACAAACGATGTCAGCGCGACCGATGTCACGCCTGGAATCGCTGCCGCGCGATCCTTCAGGAGTTGATAGAACATGTCGCTTTGGCGTTGGTCGTACTGCGCGAAGCTGGGATCGAGATTCGTGAGCAGGATGTGATCGGTCCGGAATCCGGGCCCACGTCCGTATTCGGCCTCGAAGGCGCGATAAAAGGACGACGCCACTGTCAGCAGTACGAGTGTGAGCGCAATCTGCGAAGCCACGAGCCCGTGGCGGCCCCAGAGACGCGCGGTTCGAGACGCGGGCGACGTCGTGTTTCGAAGCGCAGTGGTCAGATCGCGCGATCGCGTGCTGCGCCATGCCGGGATCACGCTCGAAAGCAGGGCGCTGATGGCGGCGACCACGAGCCCGACAACGAGCGCCCGCTGATCCAGCTCGTATACCAATCTCACGCGGGCATCGCTGACGATCTGGAACTGCTGGAATGAAAGGATTCCGCCGTAGCCAAGGGCGAGACCGGCCAATGCGCCCATGCCCGCGATTAAGGTGCTCTCCGTGATCATCTGACGCATCAACCGCCCGCGGCTGCCGCCGATGGCGAGCCGCAACGCGATCTCGCGTGCCCGCACCGGCGCGCGGCTCGTGAGCAGCCCAGCGACGTTGGCGCACGCAACCAGCAGGACTGCGATGGCCAGGCCGATGAGGATGACGCCGAGCGCCGCGACAGGAGCGTACTCGGAGAATCGCGCGTCCATCTCGCGCCGCATCAGGAAGCCGTGGCGCTCGTTCGTCGCCGGGTATTCCTGCTGTAACACGCCGGCGATGCGTTCAACCTCGAGGCGCGCCTGTTCGAGCGACGCCTCAGGTTTCAGTCTGCCGATCACTCGGATCGTCCGACGATCGCGCTGCTCCAGGATTCGAGGTGATGCGTCCGTATTGAGCGTCTGCAACATGGCGAGCGGCACATAGAAGGCCGCCATTACGAAGTGGTCGGCACCGGTGAAGCCCTCTGGCGCCACGCCAACGACGGTGAAAGCCCTGCCACTGATGCGGATTTCGCTGCCAACAATGCCGGGATCGCCGCCGAACTCGCTCCACGTCTCGTATGCGAGCACGACGACGGCGTCGCGACCGGCGACGCGATCTTCATCGGGCAGGAACCAACGCCCCTGCGCCGGCCGAACGTGAAGGAGATCGAAGAAGTTCGCGCTGACCGCCTGCCCGAAGGTACCTTGTGCAGGTTCGTCGCGCGTCCGAGTAAGGCTGGCAACCATGCCGTCGATGGCCGCGAGCCCCTCGAAGCTTTGCGCGCGGGCGCGGAGATCGGCATAGTCGGGATACGAGAGCTCGATATTGCGGTCGTCGCCCGTGGGTGTCGTACCGGTGATCGTCACCAGCCCGCCCGCATCCGGGATGGCCAACGGGCGAAAGATCAGGCCATCGGCGACGCTGAACATCGCGGCATTCGCGCCGACGCCGATGGCAATCGAGAGGATTGCCGTGAGGGAGAACCCTGGGTTCTTCGCCAGCATCCGCGCGCCGTGCCGCAGGTCTTGCCAAATGGTTTCGAGCATCAAGTTCCTACCTCGTGACAGGTCTGGCGCCGGACCAAATCAAGGACCGTGCCGTAAGAGGTCCGTCCTCATTGACGTTTTATGGGCGGCAAAAATTTCACCCGGCCCGAGAGCTGTTCGTCCTTGGGACGACGGCGTCCGCTTTCAGCGGACGCGCCGCTTTTCAACGGCTCATTTCAGCCTTTTTCAGCGATCGCCTCAAGACGCGCGCTCGCCTCGTCGGCTACCGTGGCCAGCAGGAGAAGGGCAAGAGGTGGCATCAATGGTTCGAACTATCCCGGTTGGAATTGCGGCGATGCTCTGTTTCTCGACGATGGCAGCGGCACAGTCCGCGAGCGAACGGCTGGGACAGCAGCAGTCGGCCAGTCTGTTTCGTGACCTCAAGCTCGAGGACATTCTCGACGACAAGGACGTCACCATCGTGGTGACTCCTGGGGCGTCGTGCACGCCATCGGTGAAACGAATCGAGCGCCGTCGTCGAGACCCTGTGTGGAACGGCGTGCTCATTGGCGCGGGAGCGGGCGCGCTTGCCGGATTTGGCTTCGGGAGGTCGCTCGATTCACCGACCTGCCCGCGTTCCGGCACCGAGTGCGGCCAAGGCGCGATGATGGGTACGGCCGGTGGTGCATTCTGGGGTGCCATCGGCGGATGGATCACCGACGCGCTTATTCGCAAGCGAGAGACGATCTATCTTCCTCAGGACCCGCAGTGAACTGGTAAGGCCGCGTGCGTAATCGCGAGGAGCGCCGTGCACGCCGTGTCTACCCGCAGCGTGCGCGCCCCAAGCCCCACGCGATGGAAGCCGTGCGCCTCGAGAAGTGAGAGTTCGAAGTCATTCCAGCCGCCCTCAGGGCCGATTGCCAGGAGCACGCGCCGGTCGCGATGGTCGGACAGCGCAGCGCTAATGGAGGTGGCGCCGCTCGGATCCGCGACGAGGCGAATGCCGTCGCTGAAGAATCCGTCGAGGTGATCTTCCACCAGGATCCTGAACTGCCGATGTATCGAGACGATTGGCAGCCGCGTGTCGCGTGCCTGTTGCAATCCTTCGATGAGGAGCGGGCGATAGCACGCTTCCGTGAGAACGTGCGTATCGAAGTAGTGTCGTTCCACTCGCTCGGCATTCGTCAGGATGATGCGGCCGACACCGAGCGCGGCGAACTGTGCCCACAGCCGTCGCATCACCTTGGGCCGCGGCAAGGCGAGGAGCACATCGACTCGAGGTCGCGGAGGTATTTCCGGCTCGAACATGCAGCGCATTGTCACCTGACTATCGCGGGCCATCTCTACGGTTCCAACACCGAGCGCTCCATCGAGAAACCCCACGCGAACAGCCTGGCCCGGTGTCACGCGCAGCACGTTCAACAGATGAGTCGCGCGAGCGTCAGAGAGCGACACCGTGTCAGCGCCGATGACGTCGCGTTCGTCGACAAGGATCAGGTTCACGTGGTTGGTCCCTGATGTTCGTCAGCATGAGCGAGCGCGTTAATTGTAGTGACGAAGGCAGGAAGGAGGATTGAGGTGGGGGACCCGGTGTTCATGTACGCGCTTTTGATGATAGCGGGCGTGCTTCTCAATTTTGCTCTCTGCGGGGCAGTGACTTACGTCGTGGTCAAGGTGTTCGGTGACCCCCCGACGGCGGGTCTGCCTTCGTCCGGGCGTAGTCCCCGGACGGCGCAGATCCTCAGGATCAACACTGGAATGCTCAGAACGGATGCGGACGAGGGCGGCCCTTTCGAGCCCCAATGGGTCGAGAAGTAGACTGAGCGGGTGACCTGCTCGCTAGTCGCGCAGAATGTCGTACTCGAGCCCCACGGTACCAGTCTTCTCGTAGATACGCTGCTTTCGCAGCCTGAGTTTCGCTCGTCCGCCGGCGATGGCAGCAGCTGAACACCGCCGCCCAGCAGCAATGGAATCAGGGATACCTCACGCGATCCACGAGGCCAGCCGCGAGCAGACTGCGAAACAGTTCACCGCCTCCGAACAGCGCGATATCTTGGCCCGGTTTCGCACGTAGTTCGGACACCACGCGCTCGGCGTCGGACTCGACGACAGTGCGGATAGTCAGCCGGCTTCATCGTGCGTGAGAACACGATGTTCTGAATGCCGGCAGTCGATTTCGTGGCCTCTCCCATTCGCACCATGGCTTCGAACGTCTTGCGGCCGATGAGAAAGGTGTCGAACTGCTTCATGATTCCGGCGAAATCGATGTCGGGATCCATGACGATCCAGTCGTACTCACCGTTTGGGCCGGCGATGTATCCGTCGAGACTCATGGCGCCGCCATATCGGACCAGTCGCATTGGCACCTCCTGAGCCGCTGTGTCGGCGTGATGTTAGCCTGCTTAGCTGAGTAGCTCGATACCCCGGTACCTGGGCGGTTGGTTAACGACTGGGTGGCGCAGTAGCCCGGTAACATGGCAACCCAGGTAACCCGGCAACCCAGCAACCCAGCAACCCAGTTAACCTAAGAGTCGCGGGGAAGGGACCTTGATGAAGGGAAACAGATCCGGGAATCTTACAGCCATGATTCGCGCTCTGGTTGTGCTGCTTGTCGTCTTGTCGGCAATCGGAACCTTCGTTGCCTATTCCATCGTGACCCGGGGGCTCAGCGCGCGCGACGAGCCGAGCCGTGCTGAAGAGATCCTGGCGCGGGCAATGCGGCGGTGGGCGACACCGCAGTCGACGCGCGCTCGAGTCAATCCAGTGGAAGCGACCGAGGCAGTGCAGGCAGATGCATTGGCCCACTACGCGGACCACTGTGCGACATGTCACGCCAACGACGGCAGCGGTGAAACGACAGTTGGTCGCGGGCTCTATCCAAGAGCTCCGGACATGCGCGGGGCTGCAACACAGTCGCTGACCGACGGCGAGCTGTTCGCGATCATCGAGCACGGGATCCGGCTGACGGGAATGCCCGGCTGGGGGAATGGGACGGCAGAAAGCGAACGTGATAGCTGGGGGTTAGTGCATTTCATCCGGCGCTTGCCACGGCTGACAGCGGAGGACATCGAGCGTATGGAGGCGCTCAATCCGAAAACGGCGGCGCAATGGCAGGAAGAAGAGGAGGCACGACGTTTTCTGCAGGGTGATCCGACGGAATCGTCGCCACAACCGCACAAGAAGGTACATTGAGGCTGAAGGTTATGATCTCGCTAGGGTTGACACGGCGCGAGGCTCGCGCTGGGAGAACAAGACGATGAAACGACTGTTTGCGACGCTTCTCGCGCTGGTGGTACTGGCGCTCGGCACGAGCACTGGTCTGTTGGCGCACGAGGGTCACGACCACAAGGTCATGGGGACCGTGACGATGGCGGCTGTCGATCACGTCATGCTCAAGGATCGAGATGGCAAGGACGTCATGGTCAAGGTTACGAAGGATACGAGGGTGAAGGCTAAGCCGGCATTGAAGGTCGAAGAGATCAAGCCGGGCACGCGAATCGTGGTGACCGCCGTCGAGAACAAGGACAAGAGCATGACCGCGAAGACGATCGAGGTCGGCGCGGCTCAAGCCGCAGCAAAGTAGCCGGCGAGAGAGCAGCGTCTGGCGGTCACCGACGTTCGGTGGCGCTCACGTCGCAAGGCGTACAGAGTGTCGGTTTCCGACAGACGGGGAGATGCGGGGTCCAGTAGTATCACCGCGACGTAAAGGCGTATCGGCTTCTGGCTTGAGTGAGGGGTCGCCAGAAACAGAAGCTGATAACTACATCGATGGTGAGCAGCACGTCGTCCGCACGCACACAATGCCCGATCTGCTTTTCCGCCTTCGTGGCCCCCATCGATGAGCTGCTGTATTCAGCGGATGTCGAGTACTTCCGATGCGACGGCTGCCGCACCGTGTGGGAGCTGTCACGAGATGTGAATCAGTCATTGACGCCGTTTGTGATTGGCACGCCGAAGACATCGATCCCCGGGGCAGTGACGAACCCACGAAGACGCCGAGCGTGTGTCCCGCGGCGAGTCTCATTTCCATCGTAAACCTCGCGAAGATACCGGCGATGCCTCTCACGAGAAACCGCCCCGCGTCGAGTTCTACGCCGCCTTGCGCAGCTACTTTCCTCATCGTTTTAGCACTGAGTGGTTTCCTGGTTCAGCGCACACCCCGGCGTGGCGTGTGATAGCCTTCCGGCCATGACAGTCCTGCTACTGCCGCAGAAGAAGTGGACGCATGGGCTCAAGTGGATATGGAGGACGATGGTCGTGCTCGGGATCATCGTTGCGCTCGTGGACGGGTTCATGCGGTAAATAGTCGATTCGGACTGTCAGGCTCTCTGAGGCTCGTTTCACGTCCGACGCTGATGAGCGCGCGAGTCAAAGGCCGGCGACCTTCGAGCGCGACTACCGTACGGTCAGGTGCAGGCCCCGGGCGCGCTCCAATTGGTAATCCACTTCGTCCGCAGATAATCCCATTTCGCCCAGTCGACACCGAAAGACGTCCTCGGTGAGCAGCGTGAGACTTCTCAGCTTCTCCTCGAGCGACGATGCAAAGAAGAAACTGGCAGGAATCTCGTCCGGTCTGAGAATCGCGAACCGCTCGCCTTCAAGTGTAAGGAAACTTGCGACGAAGAAGTCTGTCCGCATTGAAGCTCCCAATCATAAGGGCTGATGATAGATTCTCACGCCGCGGACCCTCGAACCGGAAAGATATGAAGAAAGCACGTCGAAGATGAGTGCCCCTCACGATCAGCCCGCGATCGATCCCGCGCAGATCGCGCTCGATCTTTCGAATCGGCTGACCCCTAGAGGTCAAGCTCCCTCCCGGAATCTGTCGAGGCCACCCTCACGGAAGATGTCGAGCAGGTGAACGCTTTCGATATGTATTCCAGGGGTCGTGACACGGTGTGGGCGACGGCGCAGAAGACCATTGGCGCGACAAGAACGTGACTTTCGCCTCGCGTCCAACGGCTAGGGTGTCAAATAGGGTGTCAATCCCAGGCCCCGATTGCACAAAGATTCGACCCCGACCTTTGGGTTATGAGCTTTGCGGATCAGCGAATTTCGTCAAGGGTTTCGGCCTGTGCCAGCCCAGTGTGCCAGCCCGACATGATTCCTTTGCGCGTTACACGCGCGGACGGGCGACTGCGCTCTTACACGCTCCAGCGCAGTCGCCCAGTCGTGGCCCAAACTGGGGGAAGCTAGCTCACTTCCGCGTCCAGACGATTATCACTTGGTTGTTGCTCGGTGCGCCGCCCCTCGCATTCACCATGACCTGGCCGCCCGCGACGACGTTGAGACTGCCGTTGCCGAAGTCGGACTCGGACAACGTGCTGAACGTGCCGTTGCTGTACGACCATGTGAAGTCGAATTCGATGACTCCACTCACTTCGTCGCGCGCCCAGTTCTGCAAGGGCGTGCCCTCGGTCCATGCGATTCCACCTGCGGTCAAGGTCGCGAAACCCGTGTTGTCTGCTGCCAGCGTGGCAGTCCCCGTGATCGCATACGACGTGAGCTGATTGGGCCCGCCGTCCATGGCCGTCGCCACGAAGTGGACGGCATACGTGCCAACGAGGTCGCCGGGGACGATATTTCCCTTCAGCTTGTCGATCTGCCCCTGCAGCATGGTATCGCCGGCCTGGCGATCACTGATCTCCTTGGCGACTGCGCCCACGCGATCACTGATCTCTTGTGCGACTGCGCCCACGCGGTCGTTGAACTCAGCGGTAATGTTGTTCTGCAACGTCGTATCGGCGGCCGCGCGAGCGCTGATCTCCGCTGCGACTGCGCCCACGCGGTTGTTCACCTCATTGTTGATGTTGGTCTGCAGCGTCGTATCGGCCGCCATGCGGGCCGCTCTCTCTGCCGCGAGATTCGCTTCCAAAGCCGTCACGCGGTTGGCGAGCTCAACGAGGTTAAGGCTGCCACCACCGCCACTTGGTGGGCCTTGTGCATGGGCGGCAAGCGGCGCGATGGCTAATGCAACAACGAGACACAGTGAAGCTTTGCGGATACTGTACATAGGTCGTCGTCCTTTTTTTTCGGAAAGACGCTCCGCGAGCGCCGGTGCCGTGGAGTAGCCAGATCTCTGAATGAAAGGAGCTCAGCAATTTTCGTGCGAGCTCAGCTATTTGGCGGTGTCAGTGGAAGCGAACTCAAAGGACCTCCAGCTCACGCCTTTTGTCGGTCGGGCTAAGACCTTCGGGCTGCTGCGACTCCTGTAAGCTCCCAGTACGGAAGAGGACGAGCGATGTGCGCCCGCACCGGTGTCAGTGCGTCGTTGCGGTTAATGTCTCGGAATTGTCTTCAACGTTTTCAGTCCATCCTGCGAAACGACCAGCCAGTCTCTCGCTGGCGTCTTTCAACCTTGAACTGAGCACCGGCGCGTAGTGCTTCCTCGTTGTGACGATGTCCTTGTGCCCGAGCACTGCCGATACGTCCGCGAGGTCAATCCCACGTTCCCCAAGTTCGAGGGCCACGCTAATACCTGGCGTGGCAGCGCGGCATCCGGTCGTTTGTTTATAGGGACGTCCCAGATCCACCGCGAACGTTGTTGATGACACATCGCTTCACGCACTTCAGCAGCGCGCCCAAGAAGTATTGCGAGGGGTGACCGACTCAAATCATCTGATGACCGTCAGTGGCGACGTGCTCTCGTTCTGGTGCGTCCGGCAGCGCGGCCGCGTCCGTGTGTTCCCGTTGGGAAATCCAGTCTATCTCGTGGTTTACGAAGTGGCGCGCGTGCTGGAGGCCGTCGGCTTCGAAAAGCTGAAAGCGTGTCCGGAGTGCAAACGCCTGTTCGTCAAAGTGACCAAGAAGAGGTTCTGTTCGACGCGTTGTCAATCGCGGGCGTACATGCGCGAGTATCGAAAGGAGTAACGGGCAATGACGCGAAGACGCGGAAAAGGTGAAGGATCGATCCGGCAACGCACCGACGGCCGATGGGAGGTCCGGATCGATCTCGGCCGCGGCATCGATGGCAACGCGACGCCGCAAGTCATCGTTCGCCGCAACGCAGGCGGAGGCGATTCAGCTGCTGCGCAAGCTCGGAGGCGCGGAAGACGAACGGACGGTCGATGGCAGTCGTGCGCCGCGTGTCACCGGCTTCACGCGGCCTGGCCCCGAGCAGCTTCACGTCCTCGTCCAGCAGCAGCAGCCGATCCTGCGACGCAGCATGGTCATCGCCTGTGCCGTGAAAGCAGACGCGCTCGACCCGCCGACGCTGACGATCGGCGAACTTCTTCACTTTGCTCGTTTGCTGTAGATCGAATGGTGAGCCAAACTTTCACGAGTTGGAACCGCAGGGTCGGCTGGCTGCGCCAGGTGAGTGCATCCGCGCGTCGCCTGATCTCAGATGACGGCCGGACCGATATCCCATAAGCTGGAGTTTGAAGGAGGTCGGTCGTGGCAGCCCTCGACTCGTAGGGCTTGGTAAGCGTCGATGGCGGCCGCACTTCACCGAACGCTCACCGCTCCGCCTCGAGCGCGAGTGCCGACGGTCGCAACGGCTGTTCCTCTTCACCCTCGAGCGCCCGACTCAGTCGGCGGCCGAAGAGCATGACCAGCATCCCCCCGGTCGCACCGATCGCGACGTGCATGGCCCAGAAGTTCACGGGTGTCATGCTTTCGTAGAAGCCACCGATCCAGCCAATGAGGTTGTTCGCAACGAACAAGCTCATATAAGCGAGCCCCATCATCGTTGCGTTGACCTTCGCGGGCGCCGCCCGTGAAACGAGCGCCAGCAGCGTGGGCCAGTAGTAAATGAAGGCAATCCCCTGCCCCGCGCAGGAGAGGAACGGCCAGAACGGATGGACGCGCGTGGAGCCCGCGGCGAGGATCGCCACCACAAGGATCAGGTTGCTGGCTGCCGCGAGCCACGCGCCAACGCCGATCTTCGCGAGGTCTCCGGGCTCGCGACGGCGCGACGCCTGCTGCCGCCAGATCCAGAACAACACCGGCACGCTGAGGATGCTGAACAGCGGGTCGATCGATTGGTACCACGGGATCGGAATCCGGAGGCTCCCCACGTCCAGTGCCACATGCTGCTGAATCCACACCGGAAGGACGTTGGCGAGTTGGTAGTAAGCGACCGACTGAAAGATCGTGATGATCATCACAGCGACGAGCGCCAGGATGACGCGCCGGTCGGCGGAGCCGAGCGTGCCGCCCTCGTGTGTGCGCCTCGGCACGCGCGCGGGCAGAAGACGGTAGCCGGAAAGATACGTGGCCAACCCGGCAAGCATGAAGATTGCCGCGACGCCGAAGCCGTAGTGCCAGCCATAGACCTGTGCGAGCAGTCCGCAGAATAGCGGCCCGACGACGGCTCCGAAATTAATCGCCGTACTGAAGATCGCGTAGCCGCGCGTGCGCGATGCCTCCTCCTTGCGTGGATAGAGGGCGCCCACTTGGGCGGCGATGTTGCCTTTGAGCAGCCCTGAGCCCACGACGAGCAGCAGCAGGGCCACCAGGAACGTCTGCTCGAAGGCCATGGCGAGATGCCCGCCGCTCATCGAGAGCGCGCCGATCACCACGGCGTTACGTTGCCCGATCCAGCGGTCGGCGATCAGGCCGCCGAGCAGCGGCGTGAAGTAGACGAAGCCGCTGTACAAGCCGAAGATCTGAGACGCCAGCGCCTGCGGCGAAAGCGGGCCCACGACCGCTTCGAGGGCCGCTCGGAATCCAGCGAACCCGGCGATGTGCTCCACGTGCCCGGGCAGCAGCAGCTGGGTCACCATGTACAGCACGAGAAGCGCCGTCATCCCGTAGTACGAGAAACGCTCCCACGCTTCGGTGAAGGCCAGATAGAAGAGGCCCTTCGGATGGCCCATGAGGGCGGGTGCGGCAGCGTCCGTCACCGGTGGTCGAATTTTCCCCAAGCGATTACTCTCCGACATGGCCGCGAGTCAGCCTCGCGTGTGGTCCGGTGGCGGGTGTTGTGTATGTGTCGTGCTCGTGGAGAATACACCAACCGCCTCGGATGTCCCTTTGCCAGTGAGGCCCGGGAGCGGCGTCGGACTCTACCTTGCGCCGCGTACATAAGAGCGACCTGCGGGGTCGCGTTACTCCGATCGCAGCGCCAGCGATGGATCGAGACTACGCATCTCCCTGGTCGCGGCGTCCTCGCTTTGTCTCGCCGCGCTTTACCTTTGCGGTAATCCGCCGCTCGTTCGACCCAGTCGTCGGCTTTGTCTTGCGCCGCCTCTTCGGACGCACAGAGGCCTGTGCGAGCAGCCGGCGCAGCCGCTCGCGCGCGGTGTCTCGGTTGGCCGACTGCGTCCTGTGCTCGCGGCTATCGATCACCAGCACGCCATCGGCAGTCATCCGGCCGCCGGCCAGCGTCGCAAGTCGCTGCTTGACGTAAGCGGGCAGGGAGGATCCGACGATGTCGACGCGCAGTTCGACTGCGGTCGACACCTTGTTCACGTGCTGGCCGCCCGGACCGGAGGCACGCACGAACCGTTCCTCGATCTCCGTCTGGTAGATAGCGATCTCGTCGGTGATGCGGATCGCTGCGCGCCGGCGCGCTGGCGCGATGTCCCGACTAGCCATGCTCGACGGAGTCGACGATTCCGCGCATGACACCGAGTGTACCTGCGGCGCGAACTGACTCCGAGCCCCTCGGACCGTGGGGCGTTCTATCGGTCGACGCTGCGGCGCACTCGATACCTATCGTCGTTCGGCTGGTTGTCCAGAACAAATTCCGCGGCGGCATCGCGCGCTGCTCGACGATGTACGACAGGACGCTGAACAGGCCCGACAACGTCAGCACGAGCGCCAGCCCTCCCAGTACGGCCACCCAGAAGGCGATCCGTAGGATGTACGCATTGAAGCGTCTGTCCCCGTTGCAGAAATGGAACATGCGCGCCTTGTCGAGCGCGGCGTGCATCGCTTTCCTATGGATCGCAGGTGCAGATTACGCCTCCGAAATGTCTCCCGAACACAGCGGAACGCAGACGACTGGCAGTCGACTGTGCTCAAATAGGCCGCTCAAGAATTGCACTCGGGCAGGTGAGACGGGAGGGCTGCCAGATCCAGCTCGAAGTACACGACCTACTCAATCGCAACCCGAGGTAACGGTCTTGCTGTGCGAAGGAGAGCATATGAAGTCCTGGGCTGTCCGGATAGGGCGGATAACACTCACCCTGGTGGTGGCGATTGTCGCGGTGCTGGCATTGTTGGGTGGGAAGGCCTCCGCCCAGTCCAATCCCTATCGCCTGGTTGAGGGCTGGGCCAAGCTCTCCGACGGAAGAACGTTCGGAGCGGTGATTGCGGCGGCGGTGGATCGCAACGGCAACGTGTGGGCCTTTGAGAGATGCGGCGGGGATACCTGTGCCGGATCGACCGTGGCGCCGATCCTCCAATTTGATTCTTCAGGGAAGCTGGTGAAAAGTCTTGGTGCGGGCATGTTCGTGTATCCCCATGGTTTCCATGTGGACGGCGACGGAAACGTATGGGCGACCGACGGGGAAGGCCAGGGCGGAAAAGGCTACCAGGTTTTCAAGTTCAGTTCAGAGGGAAGGGTCTTGCTGACGCTCGGTAAAGCGGGCATCAGCGCGGATGCTCCGGACACGTTCATCTACCCCTCGGCCGTCGTAGTCGCCCCGAACGGCGATATTTTCGTCGCCGATGGCCATAACGCAGATACAAACGGGCGGATCCTGAAATTCTCACGGGACGGCAAACTCATCAAGTCCTGGGGACGGAAGGGATCCGGTCCGGGCGAGTTCGGCGGCCTCCATGCCATTGCCATGGATTCCAAAGGGCGGCTGTTCGTCGGTGACCGCGGCAACAGTCGCATTCAGGTTTTCGACCAGGAGGGGAAATTCCTGGAAGAGTGGAAACAATTTGGCCGCCCGAGCGGCATGTTCATCGATGCAAACGACACCATCTATGTCGCCGACTCGCAATCGGACGAGAAGGTCAACCGCGGCTTTCAAAAGGGCATTCGGATCGGCAGCGCCAGGGACGGCAAGGTCAAGATGTTCATCCCCGTTCCTGGACCGCAGGACAAACCCACCGTCACCACCGAAGGCGTGGCAGCCGACGCGAGGGGAAACGTGTACGGCGCAGAAGCGAACTCCAACAATCTGCGGAAATACGCCAAGTAAAAATCGTCGCGCAGCGGGTACTTCGTTCAAGCCTTCGAGAGGGATTATCCGGTGTAGTCGCCAAGGGCATTTCCATCGGCAGCCTTGGTTAGGAAGCCAGATCGCCGTTACTCGCGAGGAAAGACGTCGATGCAGGTGCTCGCAACACGATCGGAGGTGATGACGAGGCTCCGTGGCAGTCGCAGCCGCTAGTCGTAACCGCCCTGTGTGGCGCCTCGCAGAAGAGGCTGATATCGGAGAACCTCCTGTTCCGAACTGCCCCAGGGACTCCCCAGCGTTATGATAGCGGGCCGCTATGCGGGATCGGCAATGGATGCCCTTCCCGGGGGAGCCTGAATGGACACAGGGCGGCCGATCGGTACGAGTCCGCATCCAGTCTCCGTCCACGAACGCATCGACCTCATTGATGTTGTTCGCGGCTTTGCGCTGTTTGGTGTGCTCCTCGCGAATCTGGTCTGGATCACCACAGATGTCGTTCTGACCGATGCGCGACTCTCGCAGT
>DASRJE010000199.1:0-27540 GCA_035649635.1 Vicinamibacterales bacterium
ATGTTGCGTGAAGCGACGCGAGGAGCGCTCCCGGTGATCAACGTCCGGGGACAGCGTTTCGTCACGCTCGGCGTTGACGTGATGTCGCAATCGACGAAGGATGTGAGGTATGAGCTTCTCGGTGCGGCGGGCGACACGATACTATCTGGGCGGACGCCGCTCCCCCCTTCGGGCGCTCCGCTGCTTCTGCTGATCCCTGCAGATGAGCTTGGACAAGGACGGCACACGCTGATCGTGCGCGACTCCGAATCCTCGGGCGCGCCGCTCGGCGAGTACACCTTCGACATCACTAACTGATACCTGACGCGCTACGGCGTTCGAGTCACATATGGAGCTCACGAGGCGTTTTCTGTTTCGCGGCAACGCATCCGCTCTGAGTGGTCTCTTCTATCGCCCCAACACGGTCATCGTGGATATGCCCGGCGCCAGTTCGCTGGGCGTGTCAGGAGGTCGCTCGCAGGCGCAGATCCAGGGCCGCTCGTTCGGCGAGGTCATTCGCTTCGGGTCTGCGATGACCTTTGCCGAGGGCCTGTACGACGACGAGAAAAAGGCGAGAGAGGTCAGTGATCACAAGGGCCTGCCGGAAGAGCTGAACGCCACCACCAACGTTGCGGCTGAAATCCGCGAGCTTGCGGTCGGTCAGAAACCGCTCTTCTCTGCCAGGCGAATCCGTGGCGCCCTGGTGAGCCGGAGTCCGAAAGGCAGCGGAGAACCGTCTATCGCTCCGGCCAAGGGATCTGTGGTTCAGGGTGTCGAGATCGGCGGCTTCGCGCTCGACGTTGCCCTGAACGTGAGCCTGTTCCAGAAGTACGACACGCGCTCCAAGGTGGCCGCAGCTGCCGACGATCCGAAAGTGATCGAGAAGTTCGGCCAGCATTTCCTCACGGACGCCGCCGTCAAGGGCCAGACTCGCCGGGCCGGTCTCATTGTTCGAAACGGCATCGTCTACACGACCATCGTCGAGAAAATGGCCTGGACAGGTAAGCCCTACCCGGGCTCGAAGATCGACGGCCACGTCGTTACCGTCCCTGACTTCGGTCAGATCTTTTTCGGGGAGCTGCTCGTCGGAAGTTCCGAGCGGCGCCTGACCATGGTGCGATTCGATATGGGCTCGCCAATAGGTGGCTGGGCGGATGGCGGCGGCGTTGACACGAATGGAAGCGCCTATCCGTAGAAAGCTCGCGGGACTCGCCTCGCTGCTCGTGGTCTTCGCCGCCTGCAGCTCGGGCACAGAACGACACCTCGAAGAGCTTTACGACAACGGGTCGAAGGAACTTCTGCAGGGTGAGTTGGACCGGGCGCGCCAGCGCGCGGACCAGGGACTGCGTGTTTCAAGTCGACAGGCCGGATCTCCCTGGATGTGGAAGTTCCGCCTCCTGCAAGACGAGATTCGCCTCATCAATCGCCAACTGTCAGACCCATTTCCAGCGCTCGATGATCACGTACCGGAGTCGAACGAGTACGGATGGGTCCGGGCCCGCCAGCGGTATCTGAAGGGTCAACAACATTACGTGCGAGGTGAGTTCTCGCAAGCGGTCCCGGCGTTCGAGGAGTCTGCCCGTCTGGCCAGGGACTCCTCAGCGCACGACGTGTTGATCGACGCAGAAATTCTCAAGGGAGTGGTCTTGTTGCGCAGCGGCCGCACGACTGAGGCTGATACGACCTTGGCCGCTGCAGCGGCAGCCGCAAAGAGTCGGGGCGACCGATTTCGCGAGGCGACCGCGTTGCAGAACCGCGGTTACGGGTACCTCCTCAGCGACCGTTATGACGCCGCGCTGCCGTTCTTCGAAGCCGTGTTGTCCATGACCGATCTGTCCGGGCTCATGGTCTACGCGATCGCGCTGCGAAACGCGGGAGTGTGCTACGCGCGGCTCGGCGACTTCGATCGTGCGGTAACGGCCCAACGCCGGAGTGTCGAGGTCAACGAGCAACGTGGTCCACGGGTCTACCTGGAACAGTCGCTGGGCGTGCTCGGTGCGACGTACCTGCTGAATGGATCGTATGCAGATGCGATCCCGTACCTGCAGCGGGCGTTCGACGTGGCGACTGCGGCAGGTCTCGTCGAGGATGCCGCGCGCTGGGCCGACAATCTTACGACGGCTCATGCCTCGCTTGGCCAGTGGGACGAGGCCGAGCGCATGAATCGGGAGGCCACGCATTTCAACCAACGCGCCGGGACGCGAACCTTCATCTACAACACGTTTCACCGAGCCGAGATTGCGACCGGGCGCGGGCAGACAGTCGAAGCGAGAAAGCTCTACGAAGAGGTGCTCGCTGACAGCGCGACACCGCCCGCGCTTGCATGGGAGGCTCACGCCGAGCTCGGCGACCTGAACGTGAGCGCCGGCGATCTCAACGCCGCCTCCCGACACTACCGGAACGCCCTCGATGTGATCGAGCACACGCGCTCTGAGCTCCTGAACACCGACTACCGGCTGTCTTTTCTGACTCGTCTCATTCGCTTCTACGAGCGCTACATCGACGTGCTCGTTGAGCGCGGCGAGATCGACGAAGCGTTGACGGTAGCGGACTCGATCCGCGCGCGCGTGCTGGCCGAGCGCCATGGTGTGGAGGCGCCGCCGCGGCCGACTGCGACCGTGTTCCGTCATGTCGCGCAGGAGTTGCGAAGCGTCGTCCTTTTCTATTGGATCGGATCCTCGCGATCCTACGGCTGGCTCGTGACTGGCGATGGCATTCGATTGATCCCACTCGAGACGAATGCAGGAGATATCAAGTCGCTGGTTGATCGGTATCGAAACACGATCGTGACGTCACTGGCCGATCCCCTCGCTGCGCAAGGCGGGGCTGGCGACATGTTGTTCCAACGCCTGGTGCAGCCGATGGCGACCTCGATACCTCAGGGTGCGCGCGTTGTGATCGTTCCCGATGGCGCGCTGAACATGCTCAACTTCGAGACGTTGCCGGCGCCCGGCGAGCGCCGGCACTACTGGATCGAGGACGTCGAGATCGTGGTTGCGCCGTCACTCGGTGCCTTGACGGTGAAACCGCTCAAGGCGAGCGCCAGCGAACGATCCGTGCTGCTCATCGGGGATCCCGTGCCTGCCGATTCGAAGTATCCGTCCCTGCGATATGCCTCGGCGGAGATGAGGTTTGTTTCAGATGCGTTCGGCGACCGTGCCTCGGTTTACCGGGCTACCCAGGCCACGCCGGCTCAATACCTCGCATCGCAGCCAGGCAAGTTCGGCATCGTGCACTTCACGGCGCACGCGGAAGCGAATGCGGAGAGCCCGCTCGATTCAGCCGTGATCCTGTCGCGTGACGACAACGCGCCCGCGGGCGGCTACAAACTCTACGCCCGTGACGTTGCCGAACGCCCGCTGTCGGCCGATCTGGTGACGATCTCTGCCTGCCGGAGCGCAGGGGAACGCACCTATGCCGGCGAGGGGCTGGTTGGTTTTGCTTGGGCGTTCCTCAGGGCGGGCGCACGCCGGGTGATCGCGGGACTCTGGGACGTCGATGATCGTTCGACCGCGGCGCTGATGGGACGTGTGTACTCAGGCCTCGCTTCAGGGGCCTCGCCCAGCCAGGCGCTGCGCACGGCGAAACTCGAGATGATCCGCAGCGGTACCGCAACCGGTAAGCCGTACTACTGGGCACCGTTTCAGCTTTTCGTCGGCGCCCAGGTTGTGCCGTGAACGATCGGGGTCAACTCCCAACTCCCAAATTCCAATTCCCAACCTAATTCTCAATTCCAGTTCCCAAGTACCGTTTATGGGGGCGGTTTGGGAGTTGGCCAGTTGGGAGTTGGGGAATTGAGGCTAAGTTATTCCTATGGCATTCAGCTACGAAGAATTCGATCTCTCCGGCGTGCGCACGTACCCGCTGTCATCCAGACGAAGCAAGGCGCGCGCCGAAGATTTCGCCAGCCCAATCGAGCCAGGCGGATCGTTCAAGGCGTGGTTCGACAAGTTGCCCGGCATCCTCGCAGGCGAGGACATTCGCCGAGTCGTTCGCGCAATCGTCGATGCGCGTGAACGGCAGGCCGGCATCATCTGGGGCATCGGCGCTCATGTGATCAAGACCGGCGTATCGCCAGTACTGATCGACTTGATGCAGCGTGGCTACGTTTCTGCGCTGGCGATGAATGGCGCAGGCGTCATCCACGACTTCGAGATCGCGCTGTCGGGTGCTACGTCTGAGGATGTCGATGAGGCGCTCGGTCCCGGTCGCTTCGGGATGGCGGAGGAGACCGGGCGAATTCTCAACGAGGTGATTCGCAACGCAGAAATCAAGCAGCAGGGACTGGGTCAAACGGTTTCAGCCTACCTGGCCGAAGCCAACCCACGCTGGACCGACCGCAGTCTGATGGCCACCGCGCATCGCCTGGGCATCCCCGTCACGGTTCACGTGGCGATCGGCACTGACATCATCCACATGCACCGGGACGCGTCCGGTGCGGCGATTGGGGCCGCCAGTCTCCGGGATTTCCGGTACTTCACGTCGTGTGTCGCCCGCCTGTCGGACGGCGTGTATTTGAACTGTGGCTCCGCCGTCGTTCTGCCGGAGGTGTTCCTCAAGGCCGTTGCCCTGGCGCGGAACCAGGGGATCCCGCTTGGCGGTCTCACGACGGTGAACATCGACTTCATACGGCAGTATCGTCCGCATACCAACGTGGTGAGCCGGCCCGTCGCCGGCACCAAAGGGCGAGGCATTTCGCTCGTTGGCCACCACGAGATCCTGATTCCGCTGATCGCTGCGGCCGTCATCGAGACCGGGAAATGACACCGGGTGTGATTTTCCTAATCGCGGGCGTCATAATAGAAAGTTCGTGCCGGAGTAGCTCAGTCGGTTAGAGCACGCGTCTCATAAGCGCGGGGTCGGCGGTTCGAGTCCGCCCTCCGGCACCAACCTTCGCTCTCGGATGCAGGCGAGGTTGCCCACCGTAGCGCGGAGCGCGAAGGTGGGCCTGCGTCGATTGCCCTCGAGAGCTACGGTTGGCAGGCGCGCCACGCAACGAGCGCAGCGAGTCGAAGGGCGGGTCAGAATTCACGTGAGCGCTCTTCATCACCAGATTCGCCGAACGATCCAGAAGCACGGGCTCTGCCCGGCCGGTAGCCGGCTGCTCGTTGGACTCTCTGGCGGATCGGACTCCGTTGCCTTGGTGCTCCTGCTCCAGGAGCTCGCGCAGCACGATGCCTTCACGGTCGTGTCTCTCGCACACCTGAATCATCGTCTCCGTTGTACGGCAGCACGCGACGAGCAGTTCTGCCGCGATTTCGCCGCTCGCGTCGGCCTTCCGATGGTCGTGGAGTCGATTGACGTCGGCTCGTACGCCCAGACCCAACGACTCTCGGTTGAAGACGCCGCCCGACGGCTGCGATACGACTTTCTTCACAGAGTTGCCAAATCGTCATCTGCCGATCGCCTCGTCGTGGGTCATACCCGGGACGACCAGGCCGAAACGTTCCTCCTGAAGCTCATTCGGGGGGCTGGTTTGACCGGCCTGGGCGGGATTTATCCGCGGCGCGGAATCGTGGTCCGCCCCTTACTGGATGTGGGCCGAACGGATCTTCGGCGTTATCTCGAATCAAAGAGCCAGTCCTGGGTGGATGACGAGACGAACGAGGATCTTGCCAATCCGCGCAACCGCATTCGGCACAGAGTTTTGCCTGAGCTGGACCTCGTGGCCGGGGCGGCCGCCGGCCCGGCCATTGCACGGGCAGCCGCGATTGGCCGAGAAGATGGTCAGTGGCTCGATGAGCTCGGCAGCCGGCGGTTCGACGCCTTGATTGCACAGGGCAACACCGGTCTGGAAATTGACGTATCAGGATTATTGGCTGAACCACCCCCTCTGAGGCGACGCGTGGTTCTGGCGGCATTGCGTCTGGCAGCGCCGAACCGTGAAATTGGGTTCGACCATGTCGAAGCTGCGCTCGAGGTAGCGGCGGGTGAGATGGCCGGAGTGGATGTTCCGGGGACTCGGGTGGAACTTCGGCGCGGAAAGATGGTCTTACTAAGAGAGACACGGTAATCAGTCAACGGGCACAGGCTTCGAAGTGATACTCTTATAAGCTAGTTCCCAGAAATCACGCCGTCGGAAAATCGGACGGGAGGGTGCTCTTGAACTCGACTATGCGGAGCTTGGTGTTTTGGATGGCTATGGCCGTCATTGCGGTCATGGTCTGGAATTTCTCCACCAAGTTCCAGGCGGCCGCCAAATCGCTGACTTTCACCGAGTTCATGATGGCGGTCGACACCAGCCAGATCGCCCAGGTCACCATCACCGGCAACGAAATCTCCGGGACCACGAAAGCCAACGACACCTTCCGTACCGTCGCGCCCCCGCAGTATGAGGGGCTCGTGAACCGATTGCTCGAACGGAACGTCGTGGTGACCGCGCGCGAACCCACCGCAAGCCCGTGGACCGCGCTTCTCTCCACCTGGGTGCCGATTTTGCTGATGATCGGGTTCTGGGTCTTCATCATGCGTCAGATGCAGAGCGGCGGAAACAAGGCGCTCTCGTTTGGCAAGAGCAAGGCGAAGCTATCTTCGAGTGCTCAGAAGAAGGTGACGTTCAAGGACGTCGCCGGCGTCGATGAGGCGAAGGAAGAGTTGCAGGAAATTATCGACTTCCTGCGCGAACCCCAGAAGTTCCAGAAGTTGGGTGGCCGGATTCCCAAGGGCGTCCTGCTCATGGGCCCTCCGGGAACCGGTAAGACCCTGCTCGCGCGCGCCGTGGCGGGCGAAGCCAACGTCCCCTTCTTCTCGATCAGCGGCTCCGACTTCGTCGAGATGTTCGTTGGCGTGGGCGCCTCGCGCGTCCGCGACCTGTTCGAGCAAGGCAAGAAGAACGCGCCCTGCATCGTCTTCATCGACGAAATCGACGCAGTGGGCCGTCATCGTGGCGCCGGCCTCGGCGGCGGGCACGACGAACGCGAGCAGACGCTGAACCAGTTGCTCGTCGAGATGGATGGATTCGAGTCGAACGAGGGCGTCATTCTCGTCGCAGCGACCAACCGCCCCGACGTCCTTGATCCCGCGCTGTTGCGACCTGGCCGTTTCGATCGCCGAATTGTCGTCAATCGCCCCGACGTGAAGGGACGCGAGGGGATCCTCTCAGTTCACACGAAGAAGATCCCGCTGTCCGACGATGTGGACGTGGCGGTGCTGGCGCGCGGGACCTCGGGCTTCTCGGGCGCTGACCTGGCAAACCTGGTCAACGAAGCTGCTCTCAACGCGGCACGCTACAACCAAAAGGTCGTTCGCATGCTCGACTTCGAGTTTGCGAAGGACAAGGTCTTGATGGGCGCCGAGCGCCGCTCGATGATCATCAGCGAGAGCGAGAAGCGCGTCACGGCGATCCACGAAGCCGGTCACGCCTTGCTGACGGTGAAGCTGCCGCACGCCGATCCAATCCACAAGGTCACCATCATCCCGCGTGGCATGGCCCTGGGCTTGACGATGCAGTTGCCGATCGACGAGAAGCACAACTACTCGCGTGAGTATCTGGAAGATCAGATTGCGATCCTGCTCGGCGGCCGCATCGCCGAGGAGATCACGATGGGCAGCATCACGACCGGCGCCGGCAACGACCTGGAACGCGCCACCGATCTTGCCCGCCGCATGGTGTGTGAGTGGGGCATGAGCGGCTCGATGGGTCCGCTGACATTCGGTAAGAAGGAGGAGCAGATCTTCCTCGGCCGTGAAATTGCCCAGCACCAGGACTACAGCGAGGACACCGCTCTTCGTATCGACCAGGAAGTGAAGCGTTTCGTCACCGACAACTACGCGCGGGCGCAGACGATCCTCATCGAAAACAAGCAGCATCTGCTCGATATGGCAGACGCGCTGCTCGCTCGTGAGACGCTCGATGCGGAGCAGGTGAGGCGTCTATCCGCTGGCTTGCCGCTCGACGAGCCCACCGCAGCAGCAGGTCCGACGCCGCCTCCCGTTCGCGACGCCAAGCCGAAGGAACGTCCTGCCCCGGGAATCGTTCCAGCGCTTCCTCCGCGGCCTGTAACGCAGGAATAGATTGAATGCCGGGTCCGAAGAACAGGACCCGGCCTACGGCGTCTCTCTTCAGCGTAGGGCGGGTCTTGCTTTATAGACCCGCCTGACGGACATTCCTCCACGTGTATCCGAGGCGTCGATTCACCATAGCCCTCCCCGGTGGCCGCGCCCTCGAGCTTGGTTCCCGCACCCTGGTGATGGGGGTTATCAATGTCACGCCGGACTCCTTCTCAGACGGCGGCGTTCTCGCCGATCCCGCCCGTGCCATTGGTGCCGGTGTGCAAATGGTGGCCGACGGCGCAGACCTGCTGGACGTTGGCGGGGAATCGACTCGTCCCGGTGCCCAGGCGCTCGACACCGCAGAAGAGCGCCGGCGCG
This sequence comes from Vicinamibacterales bacterium, assembly GCA_035649635.1. Lineage (GTDB taxonomy): Bacteria > Acidobacteriota > Vicinamibacteria > Vicinamibacterales > UBA2999 > Gp6-AA40. The sequence goes on from DASRJE010000199.1 coordinate 8,350, forward strand.
TGCTGCCCGTCATCGAAGGACTTGCCCGAGAAGTAAGCGTCCCGATCTCCGTCGACACCTACAAGGCCGCGATCGCTCGAGCAGCACTCGATGCAGGGGCGTCGCTCGTGAACGACATCAGCGGCCTCAGATATGAACCTGACCTGGCCGGGATCGTGGCAAAGCATCGAGCCCCGATCATCCTGATGCACACCCGCGGTCGGTCGAAGGACATGTACAAACAGGCGGTTTACAGCGAAGTCGTTGACGAGGTCCTCGACGAGTTGCGCGAAAGCATCGCGTTCGCCGGTAACGCCGGGATCGGCAAAGACTCGGTGCTCGTCGACCCCGGTCTTGGGTTCGCCAAAGAGCCGACGCACAACTACGAGTTGCTTGGCCGGATGGGGGAGTTCGGCGACCTCGGGCGACCTCTCGTCGTCGGCCCGTCTCGTAAAGGGTTTTTGACGAAACCATTGGCAAAGGAGTTACCCGCGTCCGAGCGTGACTGGCCGACCGCGGCTGCCGTGACGGCGGTTGTGCTGGCCGGTGCACACATCGTTCGCGTCCATGCAGTCCGGGAGATGATCCCGGTCGTTCGGGTAGCTGACGAGATTCGGAAGTATCATCGCGAGCACTGATGGAGTGGCTTTCCCAGCTGTCTCTCCTGCTCCGCCGCCCCGCCGTGTCCTGGTGGGACGTGGTCGACATCGTATTAGTGTCCTTCCTGATCTACGAGCTCCTGCTCCTCATCCGCGGCACGCGCGCGGTGCAGATGGCGCTGAGCGCTGGTTTTTTGATCGGGTTGTTCTTCGTGTCGCGCTGGTTCGATCTGGAGACAGTGAACTGGGTCATTCGCAATCTGGCGACCTACGTTGGCTTCGCCATCATCGTCCTCTTCCAGGCCGACATCCGGCGAGCGCTCGCGCACTTTGGCCGCGCACCGTTCTTCAAATACTTCGACCGCGTGACGAGCGCAGACGAAACGATTGAGGATCTGGTCGTCGCCGCATCATCGCTGGCGACGCGTCGAATCGGCGCCATCATCGTCATCGAGCGACAGATCGGGCTGCGCAACTACATCGAAGGCGGCATTCCACTGGATGCCACCATCACCTTCGACCTGCTGGCAACGATCTTCCAACCAGGGTCGCCGCTGCATGATGGCGCCGTCATCGTGCAGGGCGATCGCGTGGCCGCCGCCGCATGTTTCCTGCCGCTCTCGATCAATCCTCGTGTCAGTCGCGAACTCGGTACCAGACATCGCGCTGCCCTGGGCATCACCGAGGAAAATGATGCCGTGGCTATCGTGGTCTCGGAGGAGACCGGGATCATCTCAGTCGCTCTGGCGGGCTCTCTGGAGCGCAGTCTCTCGCCGGAACGACTGCGTGATCGGTTAAAGGTTCTGCTGACCGGTGAACGCATTGTCGAGACTCAGATCCGGGGTTCGGTGGCCTGATGGCGTGGTTCAGAATCCGCAACATCGGGCTCAAGGTCGTTTCTGTCGTTCTCGCCGCGTTGCTCTGGCTGTTGGTATCAGGTGAGCAAACGGTCGAACGCGCTTTACGTATACCGCTCGAATTCACCAACCTGCCGCCGCAGCTCGAGCTGGTGGGTACGCCCCCGGCGGTTGTGGATGTTCGAGTGAGAGGCTCGTCGGGCACGCTGAGTCGAGTCGCTGCAGGAGAGCTGTCGGCGGTGCTCGATGTCCGGGCGGCTCGATCGGGCGATCGGTTGTTCCACCTGACACCCGAAGACGTGCGTGCGCCGTTCGGTGTCGAGGTGGTTCAGGTCACGCCTGCGAGCGTGTCCTTGACGTTCGAAGAGTCGCTTTCAAAGACGGTCGGTGTGACCGTCCGGATCGAGGGCGAGCCCGCTCCTGGCTATGCGGTTGGCGGCGTAATCATTGAACCCGCGACCGTTGCCATCGTCGGGCCGGCCAGTGCGCTCAATGGTTTGACTGAGGCCATCACTGAACCGATCTCAGTGTCGGGGGCATCGCGTCCCGTCAAGGAGACCGTTACCATCGGTGTGGCCGATCCCGTAGTGAGGCTTCAGCAAGCTCAGAACGCGAACGTCACTATCGCGATCGCGGCCGCGCCCGACGAGTGGGTTGTGCACGGAGTCTCCGTGCAGGTGCAGAACAGTGGCAGCAAGGCGATGGTGTTGCCTGGCGAAGTAACTGTGTGGGCGCGAGGTCCTCGCGATTCGAAGGATACCGATCCGACACATTACAGTGCCGCCGTCGATGTCACCGGCCTCTCCGCCGGCCGGCACACACTCCCGGTGAGGGTAGAGGCCCCCACCGGCATTGGGCTGCTTCGCGTCGACCCTGCCGAAGTAGCGGTCACGATTCGTAACTAGCCAAGGGGAGTGCCCCTTGCCTAGTTCACAGCGTCTCTTTGTCGCGCTCCGCGCGACGAGCCCGTTGTGCGGTTGAAGCAACGAGTACAAAATTCTCATTCGAGGCCGCTCAACGGGCTAGACGATGGCACAACTGTTCGGTACAGATGGTGTTCGCGGGAAGGCTGGAGAATTTCCGCTCGACGTCGGCACGATTCGGCGGCTGGGTGCGGCGCTGGTTCGCGCCCTGCATCACGATGGGGGAAGTGCCGGCACGATCAAGTTCCTGGCCGGACGTGATACCCGTGAATCGGGCGCCTGGATCGGGCAGGAACTCGCATTCGGGATTCAGAGTCAGGGCGGCACCTACACGAGCGCTGGTGTGGTGCCCACGCCTGCGATTGCCTATCTGACACCGCGGCTGGGGTATTCGGCTGGCGTCGTCATCTCCGCCTCGCACAATCCCTTCGAGGACAACGGCATCAAGGTGTTCTCAGGTGAGGGCGAGAAATTCACCGAGACCCTCGAGCGCCAGGTCGAGTCGATCATCGCTGACTCGTCGTGGTCCGTGCCTGGCGACGCGGCCAAGCCGGTGGCGGAGATCGATCTTCGATCGGACTATCTCGACCACCTGCGAGACATCCTGCCCACGACACACCGCACGCCCGGGATGCGCATCGCCATCGACTGCGCAAACGGTGCCACGACGACGGTGGCGCCGCGCCTGTTTCGCGAGATGGGCTTTGAGGTGAGTTGCATCGGCGTGACGCCTGACGGGCGCAACATCAACCTTGCTTGCGGATCGACTGCCCCAGATGCGCTGGTACGTCTGGTCGTCGAAGGTCAGCACGCCATGGGCGTCGCCTTTGATGGCGACGGCGATCGCGCGATCTTCGTCGACCACTCCGGGCGGGTTGTCGACGGCGATGCCGTGATGCTGATGTGCGCGAAGCAGATGAAGCGCGAGAGCCGGCTCAAGGGGAACGCCATCGTGGCCACGGTCATGAGCAACATCGGCCTCGAGCTTACGCTTCGCGACGCGGACATCGGGATGATTCGTTGCGCGGTCGGTGACAAGTACGTGATGGAGGAGATGCTGCGTCGTGATCTTTCGCTCGGCGGCGAGCAGTCCGGCCACATCATCTTCTCTGACTATCTATTCACGGGTGATGGACTGGCGACTTGCCTCAACGTCCTGCGCACGATGAGCGCGTCCGGCCGCGCGCTGGGTGATCTGGCTTCAGACTTGACGACCTACCCACAGGTCTTGATGAATCTGAGAGTGCGACAGAAGGTCGATCTGAAGACGATTCCCGAGATCGCCGCGGCCATTTCCGCGGTCGACGAGAGGCTCGCGGGGAACGGCCGGCTTCTTGTGCGCTATTCGGGAACCGAGCCGCTCTTGAGAGTGATGCTCGAGGGACAGGATCAAATCGAGATCCGGCAATGGGGCCAGGAAATTATCGACGTTGTTAAACGACACCTCGCATGAACTCCCATTGATGTGATTCGCCTTTCAGTCAACGTCAACAAAGTCGCGACGCTTCGCAATTCGCGAGGAGGGGCGATACCCTCGGTTCTCGATGCCGTTCGCGTCTGTGTCGATGCCGGGGTTCCAGGGATTACGGTGCACCCGCGGGCCGATGCTCGTCACATCACATCGACCGACGTCCGCGAAGTGGCCGCGTTGTTGCGCACGTTCAATCGTCACGTCGAGTTCAACATCGAGGGTGACCCGCGGCAAGACCTGCTCGCGCTCGTGCACGAGGTGAAACCGACCCAGTGCACGCTCGTTCCCGTTCGCCCCGGTGAGATCACCAGTCAGGCTGGCTGGCCATCCGATACGCCTCGAGACACGCTTGGGCCGATCGTTCGTGAGCTGCGCGCGCGCGGCATTCGCGTCAGCCTGTTCGTGGATCCCGAGGAGAGCCCAATTCGATGGGCGGCCGCAATGCAGGCCGATCGCGTGGAGCTCTACACCGAGCCATTCGCGCGGGCGTTCGAGCGGGGCGGAGCCGCCGCTGAAAAGTCCTACGCCATTTACGCAAACGCCGCGGTATTGGCCAACTCTCTTGGCCTCGGAGTCAATGCCGGTCACGATCTGGACCTCGACAATCTTCCGACCTTCCGGCGCTTGCCTCACCTCGCGGAGGTGTCAATCGGGCATGCTCTTGTGAGTCACGCGTTATTTGTGGGGCTCGACCGGAGCGTCCGCGAGTATCTGGACCTATTAAAATGACCCAGGGGTAATTCTCTTACACCCGGCGGGCGAAAATTACCCCGGGGTCTTTATTGAGGCCATGAAATCCGAATCGATTGCATACGTGATTGCCGGCATCTGCTTTGGCATCATCCTGGGCTGGGTGATCGGGACGCAGCAGGCTCGGCGGGCAGGTCCCGCGCCGGCGCCAACCGCTGCCACCCAGCCCGCGGCCGGCAGCACGGCGCAGCAACAGGCCCCGCGACTCGACGAAGGTCGTGTGCAGTCGCTCAACACGATTCTCAAGAGCGACCCCAAGAACGTCAACGCAACCATACAGCTCGGCAATGTGTACTTCGATGCCGAGCGGTGGGACGATGCGATTAGGTGGTACGAGAAGGCACTCGAACTCGATCCAAAGAACGCCGACGCAAGCACGGATCTCGGCGTGAGCTACTACTACAGCAACAAGCCCGATGAGGCGCTGGCGCAGTTCGAGCGCTCGCTGAAGATCAGTCCAACCCACACCAAGACGTTGCTCAACAAGGGAATCGTGCTCGCGTTCGGCAAACAGGATTTGAAGGCTGCGGCGACCGAATGGCAGAAGGTCGTCGAGTTGGCGCCCGAGAGCCCCGAGGGACAGGCCGCACGCCGTGCTCTCGATGGGATTGCATCAGCGCACGCTAACCCGGGTTCGACGCCGAGCAATCCGTGACCCGGGTCGTCCTGCTCGCGGTTCTCCTGTTGATGCTCGCCTGGGCTTTCTGGCGGTTGGTGGATGGTGTGATCGAAACCTTCGGGGGCACAACGGACCGATCGCAGCGGAAGCGTCGCGTCCCGGCCGTCAAGCTCGTGCGCGATCCAGTATGCGGGACATGGGTGTCGCCGAGCAATGCGAGGTTCCTGCAGGACGGGTCGGCGACGCATTACTTCTGCTCCGATGAGTGCCGTAAGAAATTTCAGCGCCGATGAGCACCCGCGTTGAAGAGCAGCTTCGCGCCGAGATCGTGGAGGCTGGGCGCCGCATGTACGCGCGCGGATACGTCGCCAGCAATGATGGCAACATCAGCGCCCGAATCGACGAATCGCGTCTGATCACAACGCCGAAGAGCGTGTCGAAGGGCTTCATGACGCCCGACATGATGGTCGTCATCGACTACGACGGGAAGAAGCTCTCAGGCGATCGCGACCCCTCGTCAGAGCTCCCGATGCATCTGGAGATTTATCGCAATCGGCCGGACGTCAACGCCGTCGTGCACGCCCATCCGCCGCTCGCGACCGGGTTCGCCGTCGCCGGAATCCCGCTGACGCGCGCCGTGCTGGCCGAGGTCGTTACGACTCTCGGCAGCATCCCGATCGCAGAGTACGGCACACCCTCCACGGCTGAACTCCCGGCAGCCGTGCGCAAGTACATCAAGGCGCATGACGGTTTGCTGCTCGCGAACCATGGCGCCGTCACGTGCTGCCGCACGGTGATGACGGCCTACTACAAGATGGAGACGATCGAGCATTTCGCCAAGATCAGTCTCGTCGCCAGGCTCCTTGGTCGCGAGCATTTGATCTCGCGAGAAGAAGTCGAACGACTGCAGGGCCTCCGCGGCATGTACGGGATCGCGGCGCCGGCACCGTTGTGCGCCGATGGATCGAGCGATGGCGCGATCGATCAGGTGTTGTGTCAGGTGCTCGAAGCGCCGGAATCGTCGACGGAACGGCTTGTTCCCGATGTTTCCGCAGCGCTCCAGCGGGCAAGCAGAGACGGGGAAATTCGGCTAACATACGGCGAACTCACGGCGCTCATCACGGACGCCGTCAAGAACCTTCGGGACTGAATTTCGAACCCCCAACTCCATCTCCCAAATCTCTTGGGAGTTGGAACGTTGGGAGTTGGGAGTTGACGGAGAGGCAGCATGGGTGAGGCGTTAGGAATGGTCGAGACCAAAGGGTTGGTCGCCATGATTGAGGCGGCCGACGCCATGGTCAAGGCCGCCAAAGTCACGCTGGTTGGCTGGGAGAAGATCGGCGCCGGCTACGTGACCGCAATCGTTCGCGGTGACGTCGCTGCCGTCAAGGCGGCCACCGATGCAGGAGCCGCGGCGGCCCGGCGCGTTGGTGAGCTCGTGTCGGTACACGTCATTCCGCGCCCGCACGCCAACCTCGAGGACACACTCCCGATCGGTAAGTCCACAGCTACGAAGTAGCGCGTGGCCCCGTAACGTAAATGATTCTGGCCCGCGTAGTCGGGACGGTCGTCGCCACGCGGAAGGATCCGCGACTGGTCAGCAACAAGCTGCTGGTGGCCCGGCCCATGGATCCCCACGGAAAAGCGGAAGGCAACTATCTCGTCGCCGTTGATACCGTCGACGCCGGCGTGGGCGAGACGGTGCTCATCGTCAGCGGGAGCTCGGCCCGGATGGCCGCTGGGATGAAGGACTGCCCCGTCGACGCCGCGATCGTCGGCATCGTGGACCACGTGGAAGTGACACAAGGTCAATAACCAGCCAAGGGCACCTTGCGCAACCCGATAGTGCCTTGGGCTGTTTTCAGTATGTTTGGCGCGCTTCGCGCGCGTAGGACCGCAATGCTGGTCACAACGAGGACAAAGGTTACGGAAGGAGCCGCTTAGCGGTCCTATGCAGATCGCCAGAGTGATCGGCGATGTCGTGACAACCGTCAAGGACAGCAACCTGAGCGGCATCAAGCTGCTGGTGCTTCAGCCGCTGGACCCTGAAGGCAACGCGACGGGGCGTACGCTGGTTGCGGTCGACGCGGTCGGCGCCGGCGTTGGTGAAACTGTGTTTTTCGTGAGAGGCAAAGAAGCCAGCTTTCCGTTCCACCCGGTTGAAGTTCCCGCCGACGCGGGTATTGTCGGGATCGTCGATCACTGGGACGTCGAGCGATGATCGGCGGGTCCGTAGAGCAGGACCCGCCCTACGCTGTCGAGGGACTGAATTGCAACTGGCGCGTGTGGTAGGCACAGTCGTGGCAACCCAGAAACATGCGGCGTTTGTTGGCGCCAAGCTGTTACTGGTGCAGCCGATCGCGCTCGATGACACGGCTCGTGGCCCGGCGCTGCTCGCCGTCGATTCAGTCGGGGCAGGCGTGAACGAAAAAGTCTTGATTGTGATGGAAGGTCGTGCCGCCGGCGAGGCGCTGGGCCGAAAGGGAGCGCCGGTAGATGCCGCGATCGTCGGTATTGTCGATCACGTGGACGTGCGCGAATGACTGAGCCCGAACTGCGCGCGTTGGTCCGCGATGTCATTGCTCGTCATGCACGTCAGGAGTCGACCTCCGATCCGCGCGCGGTCGAGGCGTCGCGGCTCATGCGTCAGCATTCGAGTCATGCCATGTTCGTCCTGCCGGTCGGTTCCGACAGCGACGGCCCTTGCCTGATCGAACCGGCCGTCATGTGCAATCACTGCGGTTATTGCAAGTCGTACGGCCATTAATCCTTGTCGAAACCATCCGTTCTCGTTACCAGACGAATCCCATCCGCTGTCCTCGCGAAGCTCGAAGAAGCGTGCGAGGTCGAAATGTATCGACAGGGCGACCTCCCGCATGAGGAGCTCCTGTCCCGGATATCAGAAAAGGAGGGACTGCTGTCTGTCGTCACGGACACGATCGACCGCGCCGTGTTCGAGGCCGGCCGCAACCTCAAGGTTCTGTCGACGATTGCCGTCGGCTACAACAACATCGATGTCGCTGCTGCACGCGAGCACAACGTGGTGGTCACCAATACGCCGGACGTATTGACCGAAGCCGCCGCTGACTTGACGTGGTCGCTCATTCTCAGCATGACTCGGCGCATCGTCGAAGGCGATCGCCTGACAAGGCGAGGAGCGTGGAAAGGATTTGCCCTCGACTTCATGCTGGGTACGGACCTTCGCGACAAGCAGCTCGGCATCGTCGGCTTAGGTCGCATTGGCAAAGCCGTTGCCGCGCGGGCATCGGTGTTCGGGATGCGGGTCGCGTATACCTCGCGCACCGCGAGCACGTCACATCTCGGTGAAGCGATGCCGCTCGATCGCCTGCTCTCGACGTCGGACGTAGTCACGCTGCACTGCCCGTTGACGGCGGAGACTCGGCACCTGATCAACCAAACGACGCTGGCGCGGATGAAGCGGAGTGCGTATCTGGTCAACGCCTCGCGTGGACCCGTCGTGGATGAAGCGGCGCTGGTGTGGGCGCTGGAGAATCACCTGATCTCTGGCGCCGCGCTCGATGTCTACGAGCGTGAGCCCGAGCTTCACCGCGGCCTGCTGTCACTGGAAAACGTCGTGCTGTCGCCGCATCTCGGTAGCTCCACCATCGAGACACGAACGACGATGATTCAACTGGCGGTCGACAACATCATCGCAGTGCTGTCAGGGAAGCCGCCGCTGACTGCGGTGTAGAGCCGGGTCTTGAAGACCCGCCGCTACGCTGTCACCGCAACTTCACCTCCGGCCGCCGCGCGCGTCGCTCGACGTAGGCGCTCACGAGGCTTTCATTACCGTCGGCGCCGACTGCTGCGACTCCAAACACGTGATCGTCAATCGAAAGTCCTGGCAAGCTCACCTGGGCCTGATCCCCGACGAGGCGTGATTCGGCCCAGTCATTCGTCCACGCGTCGCGCCAGTAGATTCGATACGCGCTCGCGCCCGGGGAGGCCTGCCATTGAAGGTTTGCGTCGTAACCGGAAGGCTGGCGTCCGATCCGCGCCTGACCACGCTCGTTCGTGACGACGGGTGCCGGTGGCGCTAATGCAAGTGACGCCAGGCTGACGATGTTCACGCGGGCGTTCTGCGCAAGATACGCGACGTCGACGCCATCGACGGTATCCAGCGCGGAATGCTGTTTGGCGAAGTTCTCGCGCGATTCGCGAAAGGCGATTGCCGGGAACCCGTAGTCGTTGAACGAGGAGTGATCGCTGCCGCGGCTGAAGCGATCGGGGCGCGCCATCAGTCGAATTCGGTGTGACGGCACATAGAGCGACGCGACTCGACTGATGTAGCGCGCGAGCGCCCGCGACGGCGAGTCCTCCGGGCCCTCGGAGTACACACGTACGGACCCGGCGTCCGTTTCACCTCCACCGCCATGGGAATTGCCGACGATGTCGTTGTTGATGTTGGCCTCGACGACGGTCTTGTTTCGTGCGAGCCGCTGTGCGTGGATGCGCGAGCCGACCAGTCCCTGTTCTTCGCCCGCCCACAATGCGAATACGATGGTGGCGTCGAACTCCACATCACTCGTGGCAAGCACGCGCGCGAGCTCCATCGTCAGTGCGGTGCCGCTGCCGTTGTCGTTGGCGCCGGGAGCGTCGACGTTGTAGTCCTGATCCGCGCGAAGCTGCGGATCAGCAGCAGCAGTTTGGCCGCTGGGACGTGTGTTGGAGCCAATTTGCCCGGTGCCGCCGATGTTCACCGTGTCGTAGTGCGCTGTCAGGTAGATTCGTCGCGGACTCCTCCCAGGCAGCACCGCGAGGACGTTTCGAAGCTCCACGTCACGTGTGATCCGGGCACCCTTGGCGACTTTGTAGGTATCGAACGAGACTTGGAGTCTGGGACTGGAGCGCTGGAGCTCCTCGAAAATCCATTGGCGCGCGGCTCCGATGCCCCGCTCCGGCGAAGTCGTGCTGGAAAGGGTATTCCTTGTCCCGAACGCAGCGAGTGTGTTGACCAGTTCGCCCAGTCTCGATTCCGACACGGCAGAAACCAACTGTTGGAGTCGCGAGTCAAGGTCGCGCGTCGCCGTAGACTGACCGGAGGCGAGCTGAGAGAAGGTCGCGGGGACGGCGCCCGCGAGCGCGAGAGCCGCGAGTGTCGCCGGAAGTGTGCGGTGCAATCTCATATTCGCCTGCGTTCGAATTGGTCGGACACGCTGAATGCCAGAGAATAGAAAGGCGTCATAACCAGGCACGATTCGACCATGAATGGGAATCGAGAATCCAGACCCCACCCTCGGATGGTGGATCGGATCATGCGGACGATGGCTCGCGGGATCACGGGGATGGAGCTCCCCGCGGTCGAGAAGATCTCTGAGGCTCAGGCCGAGGATCCCTTTCAGATATTGATAGCAACCCTGCTATCTGCACGCACCCAGGACGCCACCACCCACGCGGCGTCGACCCGACTCTTCAAGCGCGCCCGGACACCACGAACGCTGGCCACGCTCCCGGTGAAGGAGATCGAGCGCCTCATCTACCCCGTGGGCTTCTATCGGAACAAGGCGAAGCACGTTAAAGCGTGTTGCGAGAGGCTCGTAACCGACTTCAAGGGCCAGGTGCCGTCGACGATGGAGGAGCTCGTGACGCTGCCCGGCGTCGGCCGGAAGACGGCAAACCTGGTGCTGATTCTTGGCTTCAAGAGCCTCCGCAACATCTGCGTGGACATCCACGTCCACCGCATCTCGAATCGACTGGGTTGGGTTAGCACGACGCACCCCGAGGACACCGAGCAAGCGCTGTATCGTGCGATTCCCGCGCGCTGGTGGCCGCTGATCAACCTGTATCTCGTGACGTGGGGACAAAACGTCTGCCGCCCCGTGCGTCCTCGGTGCGCGGATTGCGCGATCTCTAGAGATTGTCAAAAATTTGGACTATAAGGTGCGTATGAGAAGCGTCATCGCCATCGTCGCTGCTGTGGCTGTACTTGGTGCGTGCACCGAAATCGTCTCAGCTCAGGGAAGCACCGCGAAACCTCCTGCACAGGGGACCACGGCAAAGCCTCCCGCCCAGGGGGCTCCCGCGCCAGAGGCTGCGGCGAAGCGTTCACCGGGCGCTGGTCCGATCATCGTGTTCGACACGGTGAAAGGCAGCTTCGAGGTCGAGACGTATCCAAACGAGGCACCGAAGACGGTCGAACACATCCTCGAACTGGTGAAACGCAACTTCTATAACGGGCTCCGGATACATCGCTATGAACCAGGTTTCGTGGTGCAGTGGGGAGACCCGCAGACGCGCGACATGACCAAGCGGGATCGGTGGGGCACGGGAGGCAGCGGAAAAGCGATCGGTGTCTCTGAAGTCAGCCCGAAGCGGACGCATCAGACCGGAGCCGTCGCAGCCGCCTACGCTGGCGATCCTCGAATGGCCGATAGTCAGATCTACGTCGTGCTCTCACCGCAACCACAGTTGAACAAGGGATACACCGTCTTCGGCCAGGTGATCTCCGGCATGCCCGTCGTCAATCAGTTGAGGGTGAACGACGTGATCAAACGGGCAACCGTGAAGGGTGCCGCGAAGTAGTCACCAGATTCTCCAGTTCTGGATAGCGCTCGACCAGCTCCGGAGGGTACTCGCCTTCGATCGGCTCGCCAAGCTGCGCCTTCAACATCACCGCATTGACCACCGACTTGGATGAGAAGTGGTTGTTCGTGTAGAGATACGACTTTTTCACCAGCGTCTTGGCCGCGCCTGCAATCGCCGAGAATTCCTTCAGCTCGTTCGCCGAGTACAGGTAGTTGTATCGATCCTCGCTTTTCTCGTGGCGCCACCACTGCGCGGCGTTTCGTCCGTGCAGGCGCATGTAGTAAAAGCTCGTCACGTTTGGCAGATAGTTCTGTCGAATCGAGAATCTGAACTTCGGCTCGTCGATCTGGACCCACGCGGCGCCGAACCCGTCGAGCAGCGTTAACGTCTCGCCAATGGCATCGCTCCAGCTCTTGTGACGGAGCTCGACGGCAATCGGGTAGTCGCCAAACGCGCGCAGCAGGCTCGCGAGATAGTCCTGTGACTTCCTATCATTCTTGAAGCTTGCGGGAAATTGCGCGAGCAACGCACCGAGGCGGCCGGCAGCGGCGAGCGGTTCGATGCCGGCGCGGAACTCGTCGAGGTCACTCCGGGTGACCTGTGACAGCAAGTCGAGCAGCGGGCCCTCGGAACCCGGCGCCCGAGCGAGCGCGGCATTGCGGAACATTCGAGGGTGCGTGAACTTCTGATACAGCTTCAGCGAAAACTCGAAGCCCGGAGGAGTACGTTCCACCCACGTTTGCGCGACCTCAGGTCGTGGCTGCCCATAGAAGGTCGAGTTCACTTCGACGGTGTCGAAGTGCTCGGCGTAAAAACGCAGCTCGTCGAAGCCGGCTGTTCCCTCACGCTTGGACTTGGTGGCCGGGTAGAAGAGACCGTTCCACTTTCCGTTGCCGGTCGGGTAGCTCCAGCCAGAGGTGCCGATGCGGAGACCCATCCCGGTACAATACCGTAATGGCGTCGGGAGTCATTTGTTGAGGACACTCGCGGCGAAGCTCGGCGAGTTGCTGTCCTGATCAAATGACTCCCGACCCCCATTTACGATGCTGACCATCAACGAGATTTTTCACTCTGTTCAGGGTGAATCGACCTATGCAGGTCGGCCCTGTGTATTCGTGCGACTCACGGCCTGTGACCTGCGATGCTCGTGGTGTGACACACCATATGCCTTCCACGAGGGGAAGAAACGCAACCTGGATGATGTCCTGCAGGAAGTCGAAAGCTACGAGTGTCCGCTGGTCGAGGTCACTGGCGGCGAGCCGCTCCTGCAGGAAGAGGTCTATCCCTTGATGGAGTCGCTCGTGGCGATGGGCAAGACCGTGCTGCTCGAGACGGGCGGTCATCGCAGCATTGCTCGCGTGCCGGCCGAAGTCGTGGCTGTTCTCGACGTGAAGTGCCCGGGCAGCGGCGAGTCGCATCGCAACTGCTGGGAGAATCTCGCGAACGTGCGACGACACGACGAAGTCAAGTTCGTCGTCAAAGATCGAACCGACTACGAATTCGCCCGCGATGTGATCTCTGAGCGATCGCTGGCCGGACGAGTGGCGGCTATTCACCTGTCGCCCGTGCACGGCGTGCTCGATCCGAAGACTCTGTCCGAGTGGGTGCTCGCTGATCGCCTGCCTGTTCGCGTTCAGCTTCAACTGCATAAATACATTTGGAGCCCCGACACGCGCGGCGTGTAAAAAGACACCGGGTGTGATTTTCTCTTCGAAAGTGTACGAAAATCACACCCGGTGTCTTATGTCCGACGCAGTAGTGCTTCTCAGCGGTGGGCTGGATTCCTACACGGCGGCGGCAATCGCGCGAGCTGAAGGATTTCGCCTCAACGCGCTCACGATCCTGTACGGCCAGCGCCACGCGCAAGAAGTAGAAGCGGCTCGAGCCGTCGCGAAATGGCTTGGCGTCGATCGTCACGTCGAGGTCAACGTTGATCTCGGTGTTTTTGGCGGCTCATCGCTCACGACCGATGCGCCGGTGCCCAAGGACCGCCCGATCGATCCCACAGAGATTCCCTCGACCTACGTTCCTGCCCGCAATACGGTGTTCCTGGCGCTGGCGCTCGGATGGGCCGAAGTACTCGGCTCCCACGACATCTTTATCGGCGTGAACGCACTCGACTACTCCGGATATCCCGATTGCCGCCCTGAATACATCGCTGCCTTCGAGCAACTGGCATCGCTCGCAACAGCCCGCGGCGTTCACGGCGAGCAGTTTCGAATTCATGCACCGCTGCAGACGATGACCAAGCGTGACATCATCACGCGCGGCTCTGCTTTGGGCCTGGACTACGGCCTGACTCACAGTTGCTACGATCCCGATCCGGCCGGTCGTCCTTGCGGACGCTGTGACAGCTGCGTCCTTCGTGCGAATGGGTTCGCCGAAGCCGGCCTCGAGGATCCCGCACTCCGCCGATGACCGATCGAATCTATTACACAGAGCCGTCCTGCCGCTCGTTCGAGGCCACTGTCATCAGAATAGGCGAGCGCGACGGTCGATCCATCGTTGTGCTCGACCGTACCGCGTTCTATCCGACATCAGGAGGACAGCCCTTCGATACCGGGCAGCTCGGATCAGTTGCCGTCGTCGACACGATCGACGAGGGTGACGAGGTCATCCACGTGTTGAGCGGCCCGATGACCGCTGGCGCGTCCGTTCATGGGGAGATCGAATGGACCCGCCGGTTCGACCACATGCAGCAGCACACTGGTCAGCACGTGCTTTCAGCCGCCTTCGATCGTCTTTTCGAAAACCGGACGACCAGCTTTCACATGGGCACCGAGGTGTCGACGATCGATCTGGCGCGCGAGGCCGCTGCTTCAGACATCGACCGTGCCGTGGAGGAGGCCAATCGAGTTGTCTGGGAGGACCGCGAGGTCTCCGTGCGGTTTGTTTCCGCAGACGAAGCGGCGCGCCTTCCACTCCGCAAGGAGCCTGTGCGGGAGGGAACCCTGAGGCTCGTCGAGATCAAGGATTTCGATCTGTCGGCGTGCGGAGGGACGCACGTCCAGCGGACCGGAGCGATCGGGATGATCGCGGTGACGAGTGCCGAACGGTTTCGCGGCGGCTCGCGGCTCACGTTCGTGTGCGGCGGCCGCGCGCTGCGCGCGTTTCGAGATTACCGGGATGCTGTAAGCGGCGCCGTTCGCGTGATGTCTGTGCTGCCGCACGAGCTTCCCAGCGCTATCGAGCGGGCGCAGCTCGAATCCAAGGAACTGCGCAAGACCGTCACTCGGCTCCAGGGAATGCTGGCTGGTCATGAGGCTGCGCGCATTCTCGCGGAAACGCCGGTCAGTGAGCGTGGCGTCATCGTTGCGGCTCTCGACGGCTGGGACGCCGCCGGGATCAAGGCCATAGCCAGCGCGCTCACGACGCAGAGTGGTGTGGGGGCGACGCTCATCTCGACGGGCAATCCAAAGGCCGTCGTCGTCGCACGATCACAGGACGTCGCGATCGACGCCAACAAAACTCTTCGCACGCTGCTTGAGCGCTTCGGCGGCCGCGGCGGCGGAAGGCCCGATCTCGCGCAAGGTGCGGGCCTGAACGGCAAGATCGATGACATTCTTGCGGCCGCGCGCGCGGTTCTCATCCGCGGGGGCTGAAGCCCCCGGCTCTACGGGGCGTGGAGTGCGGATGTCGTAGAGCGCAGGCTTCAGCCTGCGCGTGATCATGGTGTGCGAGAGAACTCGGCGAGCCTCACCGCGATCGCGTCAATCGCCTGATTCGCTTCAGCGCCGCTACCTTCGAAGTTGTTGATCACGACCACGAACGCGAGATGTTCGCGGCTGCGCGTGGTCACGTAGCCAGCCAGCGATCGAATATTCGACATCGTTCCGGTCTTTGCCCGCACGTTGCCTTCGGCCGCCGTTCCCTTCATCCGGCCCGCAAGCGAGCCGTCGACGCCGGCGATCGGCAACGCAGCAACAAAAGGCGAGGTGCCCGAGGATACAGACATCCTCTGAAGCACGGTCATGATGGCCTCGGGCGAAATCGCGTCTCGCCTCGACAACCCTGATCCATCCACGAGTTGATAGCTGCCGTCCGGAATGCCCCATGCCCTCAATCGCTTTTGCAATCCCTCCAGCGCAGCATCATTGGTCGGAAAAGCGCCCTTGTCAGCGTTGAGGCGCATGAATGCCTCGCCATACAGATTGATACTGTCCTTCAGGAGCGGCCGCGCGATTTCGGCGAGCGTGGGCGACCGATACGTGAAGAGCGTCATGGCGTCGGTGCGATCCGGCGGAGGCGTGAGATCGTCGATATCGACGGCATCGCCGGTCACGACGATGCCTTCCTCGATCAACCACTTTCGCAAGACGCTCGCGAACCACAGGGTCGGATTCCCGGTCGATATCCCCAGCTGGATTGGCTGAGTGCCCAGCGGAATCGAACCGGCGATGGTCAGGGCGGACTCGCCGGGGCGCTGTTCGGGCCATACGAGCGAGGGACTGCCGGATGGACCCGTCACCGCCCGGTTGACGATCGGACGCGCATCGGCGCGCGAATCGAGGCTTACGCCAGCCGGTGCTCCCGACGCGGGTCCTGGCGCGACCGTTGCAATCGTGCGGTTCTCGGCCAGATTCAGCGCGCCAAAGATCGCGCCGGTCGTGTACCCGAGGTCGTCCCAGGCCCACGACAGTTGAGGCCGCGGCTCCTCGAGCGCATCATCGTCGCCAACGATTCGCCCCTCGATGCGCTCAAAGCCGGCTGCCTTCACGCCCGCCACGAATGCGGAGAGCTCACCACCTCCGCGGCCTCCGATCGAGGGATCACCGGAGCCGACGATGACCAGGTCGCCGAAGAGTCGTCCTTGAGAAACCGAACCAGTCGTGAGAAGACTGGTCTCGAAGCGATAGTCCCAGCCGACGGCCTCGGCCGCCGTCGCCACACTCACGAGTTTCGCGATTGAGGCGGGAACGAAGAGTACGCCGGCGTTCAGATCGACTAGGCGATCGTGGCGATCGAGCGAGTCCACCACGATGCCCCACGACGCGCGGCTGACACCGGGCTTTTGTGTTTCCGCAATGATGTCTGCGCGAAGCCGGGCGGTCGCATCGCCGCCCGGACCGGTGCGCCTTGCTGCGCAACCGGCGAAGGCGATGTGCAAGATGCAGAACCCAGACGCGACCAAAGACACCGGGTGTGATTTCCTGAGCGTACGCGCGGAAATCACACCCGGTGTCATTTCACTGCGTCGATCGCTTTCATCACGTCATCGAGTCCTGAACCCTCGACCTTCGCTGTGCCCGGTTCATCCGAACGGCTCGCGACCACGTTTGCTCCCGATCGCCCGAAAGTCACCGTTTCCTGCTTGTTCTCGCCAAAGGCGACGATGACGACGAGCGCGGGCGTCTTGAGCGAAGGATCTGGCTTGTCTTCGAACGAGGCGGCACGCAGCCCCGTGAGCTTCGTGAGCAGGTCGTCGACCTTTGTCGCGTCGACGTCCTTACCGGACGACTTCCAGACGTCCATGTTGTCCTTGCCCTTGCTCTTCTCCAGCACGATGGTCTCCGCGCCGCGCTTGAGTTCGGCTCGCGTTGCCGTGAACGCGCGGCCGTCGAACAGATCTTTACGCCTGAAATCAGCGACCGTCCTGATCACATCGTCTTTGAGGACCGGCGCGATCGTGAAGACCATCGGTCGCGACGAGTCCTTCGCGAAGAGCAGTGCGTTCTCTGTCGATCCGAGCGTCAGCGCGGCGCTCGAACTCCCCGTCTTGACCGCGATCGTGCCGGTCGGTTTCGTCAGTCCGTACTTGGCGAGCTCTTTTCCCTCCGCATCGACGATACCCTGCATCTGCGTGGAGGAGAGCCGCTCGAGCGCTCCTTCGACGGCCGCGAAGTCAGCTCGTACCGAGACTGGCGATGTGAGTCTCCACTCGGATCCGCTCTTGGCCAGGCTTGTCTTTGACGTGCCGCTCGTCAGATCCAGTCCATCAACTGTGTTGCGGTCGAAGACGAGAATGCGGCGGTCGCGAAGGGCAAAGGTGTTTTTGTTGAACGTGCTGTCGAGGTACGACGACACCAGGAACACGCGCTTCTGGTCGGGAAAACGCGCGTAGAGATCGCTGCCGGTCGGCGTCTTCTCGCCAATCTGGAGGCGCCGAAGATCTTTCTGCCCTTTCGAACGGAAGCCGATCTCGATGCGCGCGGGCTCGAGCCCGTACTGTTTGAGATCGCCAGCGTTCTCGTCGACGACGCGCTGAATTTCGAGAGACGACAGACTGCTGGCGATTGTCGTCAGCTCGCCTGTATCAGCGGCCGCCTGAACCGGTTCGACGAGCTGCCATTTGCCGTCCGCTTTTTGCAGCCGAGTCGTTTCGCCTTCGGCGCTCTTGACCTGGATTTCCTCTATATCGTCGGCCTGCACCGACGTGAATGGCTTCTCCCTGGCGGTAGTGCCACTTGGATCCCGCTTGGAATCGACGAAGTAGATGTAACCGACGAGCCCGACAAGGGCGACAGCTAGGATCAGGGGGGACCAGACGCCGCGCATGTTAGCGCCTCCGCCACCAGGTGAAGACGCCCGCGCCTAGCACGATCGCTGGGATGACGAAAAGCGTCAGCCAGAACATCGCGCTCGACGAAGTGGCGGTCAGCGTGATCCGTCGATCGGCTGCGTCGCGCGGCCTGATGGAGATCAGGTTCTCCTGTTGCGAAAGCCAGTTCACGGTGTTCATGAACAAGTCGCGATTCCCTTCGATCCCGAGGTAGGCGTTGGCCGCAAAATCCGAGTCACCAATTGCAGCGACGCGACTCTCCGGCTTCGGTGCCTGCTCCTCGGGCTTGTCGGGCTGATTTGAGGCAGGAGTCGCATCCGGCTTGTCGGGCGACGGCGCCGCCACCGCCGTGGCCACTGCGATCGACACTGGCCCGCTGACGTCGCCCTTTTCCGGCTCCGGAGTGAGCTTGGCTGGATCCTCGAGAGAAGCGAAGTTCGTCTCTCCCCAACTGCGTTGCGCAGTCTGCACGAATGACTGTCCGCTGCGGCCCGCCGGCGCGTCTTTCGCCGGTGTGATGGCCCGCGCGACTGGGAACATCGTGATCAGGTTGAAATCCTGCGTGATGGCGTGCGAAGGATACGGCGGCGCGCTCACCGGCACAGTCGCCACCTGTGTCCGTCCGCTCAGATCGACAACGACGGATTCCGGAGCGTCGATGCCCCATTCCTTGAGGAGTCCTGTCAACCGCGGCATTGGCGACGGCTGCTTGAAGTTCTCCGGCGGGTCGAGCATGACGAGCAGCTTGCCGGCCTTCTTCGACAAGTACTCCTCGAGAATGGGAACCTCCTGCTCGAGAAGATCAGTACTCGGCCCGGCGACCACGAGCATCGTCGCGTCGGCAGGAATCTCGTTCGTTTGTGCGAGCACCAGCTTGTCGAATTGATAGTTGTCGCGCTTCAACGCGTCGCTGATGCCGCTATAGCCCGTGCGCTCGTTGCTGCCCGG
>DASRJE010000200.1:0-14033 GCA_035649635.1 Vicinamibacterales bacterium
GAAGGCTAGCGCCTTCGAGCATCATTGCGAGCGCCCGGTGGGCTGTCACCAGCGGCTGGCCGGGCGGCAAAACGAGGGCGTAGGTGGCTGCCCCTGCCAGAGCAACTACCTAGGCCTCTTGTGTGTACCGCCCACATAACGGTTGGCTTTGCATCGCCCACATAACGGTTGGCTTTGCATGGCTTTGCATCCGAATTGACGTTCATGCCTCCGGCTGAAAAGTATGGCCTTGCGGAAGTGGGCCACGTCGGTTGACAATCTCGCTCGACCCGACCAGCTCGTCCTTGGGGGCTCGAGGATGACTCAGATCCACTTCAGAAGAATGACCGGGCACAGACGTGTGCTCTCGATCCTGTTCGCCGCCCTGGTGATCCTGACCGGCACCGCGAAACCGAGTCCGGCGCAGACCAGCGACGGGGACGCGGCGTTGCCGGGCACATCGATTCCACTCGCCGGCCAGACGATCATCCCTCCGGCATCCGCGCTCACCGGAGATCCATCGGAACTGCCCAAGCGCATGGCTGAGTCGCAGCAATGGGTGCGTGAGTACAGCGAATGGAAGGAGTGGGAGGACCAGTGGCGGGGAAAGCTGGAGCCCGGCTGGTTCGGGCCTCGAGAGCGGCGGATAAAGCCGGACCCGCCGGCCTGGCTGTTTGACGAGTGCCGTGCTCTCGCCGATGCCGAGGCCGCACGTACGGACGCGTGCCGCCTGCTGGCCGAATGGCAGGAGAGCTACACCGTCGCAGAAGTCAGGGCAAAAATGCAGGCCGCACGGACTCAAGGTGAAGCCTCCAGCAAGAGGACGTGGTGGCGCCACGTGCATATCGACGCGTTGTGGCTGACGCCGAACGCGTCGGTGAGTTACGGCGTCGTCGGGGTCCACGTCACCCTCAACCTCGTAGGCCGGTGGCAGATGTTTGCTGCCCCTGGGGCAATGCTCTTGAACGTCCCAGCGCCCGACGGCAGGCGCGCCTGGCGGCCCGCGACCGATCTGGGTCTCAGCTACCGGCTCGCCGACATCAGACTTCCAGGCAGTCGTCGTCAGGGCACGTTGCACTTGAACGTGGCCAAGGCCTGGCTGCTGGGAGGCTCTGAGAGCTTCATCAACTCCAGCGTGGACCTCGCCGGACTTTCAATCACGTTCAAATAGCACCGCGGGTCGATCGGAACGCGGCACACTCATTGCTGCCCACGCAGCAGATGAACGCGACATCCGTGACGATGCGCAGTGCCGCCGTACTATTCGTCTTGGCTACTGCCGCGGCATGCTCCCGTCAGAAAGAGGCCGCAGGTTCGGCGACATCGGCCGCCGCGTCGCCACGGGCCGCGGACGAGGCGTCAATCCCCGACACGGCCTCGCCATACGACGCGCTCCCGGAAAACGTGCGGCTCGTGATGGACAAGCCGTTCATTGGCGACTTGGACGACATGGTCAAGCGTCGGGCGATTCGTGTGGCCGTCACCTTCAACCGCACGCACTACTTCATCGACAAAGGGCAGGAGCGCGGCCTGACGTTCGAGTCATTGAAGCAGTTCGAGAACGATCTGAACGCAGACCTGAAGACCGGCAACCTCAAAGTCAATGTGGTGATCCTGCCGATGTCGCGCGATCAGCTCTACCCCGCTCTCACGAGCGGTAAGGCCGACATGGTTGCGGCGATGGTGACCGTCACGCCCGAGCGCGAAAAACTCGTCTCGTTCTCGGAGCCGACGCGCCGCAACGTGAGCGAAGTGGTAGTCACCGGACCAGGAGCGCCGCCGATTGCCGCGGTGGACGATCTGTCAGGCCAGCAGGTGTTCGTTCGCAAGGGGAGCATCTATGCCGAAAGCCTCGTCAGCCTGAATGCGCAGCTGAAGACGCGCGGCAAACCGCCAGTGGCGATCACACCGGTCCCAGAGGTTCTCGAAGACGACGACGTGCTCGAGATGGTCAACGCCGGCCTGGCCCCGATCACCCTCGTGGACGACTATCTGGCCGAATTCTGGAGCAGAGTGTTCACGAAGATCACGGTGCACTCGGACATCCCGGTGCGATCTGGCGGCACACTGGCCGTCGCGTTTCGCAAAGAGAATCCCAAGCTTCGAGAAGTCATCAACGCGTGGATCCGGAAGCAGGACAAGAGCGACGCATTTCGAAACGTGATTGAACGTCGTTATCTCGAGAACGTGAAATACGCGAGGAACGCCATGGCCGCGACCGAGCGCCAGAAGCTGGCGGCGGTGCTCGATCTATTCAAAAAGTACGGAGCGCGATACAAGCTCGACTATCTGCTGATGGCCGCGCAGGGCTACCAGGAGTCCACGCTGGATCAGAACGCCAGGAGTCCCGTCGGTGCGATTGGCGTGATGCAGATCATGCCGCCAACGGGCAAGGAGCTGAACGTCGGGGACATCCGACAAATCGAGGCCAACATCCACGGCGGCGTGAAGTACATGCGGTTCATGATGGACGAGTTCTACGCGGACGAGCCCATGGACGATCTGAACAAGGCGCTCATCACCTTCGCGTCCTACAACGCTGGGCCTGGACGCATCAGACAGCTCCGCCGCGAGACGGAAAAGCGCGGCCTCAATCCCAACGTCTGGTTCGGCAACGTCGAACGCATCGCGTCGGAGCGGATCGGCCGCGAGACGGTCACCTACGTGAGCAACATCTTCAAGTACTACATCAGCTACCGCCTGATCGCCGAGCAGGCCGAGCGGCGGAACGCCGCAAAGGCGCAAGTCGAGACGCGCAAGTAGACGATCGGACTACCGACGCGTGAGCCATCGCTCACAGCATGTGGTGAGGTCGGTCGTCGCCGAAGCGTCCGCCACCGCGGCTCGACGATTCCCGTGTGTTTCCACCGATGGTAACAGGCCCTCGTGGTCGGCGGCCTGGCCCGCTCCTTGCCCTCATACGCGATATGCGCATGCGAATCGCACACTCCCGGTTGGTCCTGTTTTGTGTATTGCTCGGTGCCAGCGTCGTGGTGGCCGGCCAGCCGAAGTATGGCGTCACAGTACAGACGGTCAAACCAGAGGCGCTGGCCAAGGTCAAGACATACATATGGGACAAGGGACGCCCGTCTTTCGACAAGGACGTCGACGCTCGCATCGTCGCCGCGGTGGACCGCGAACTGGCCGCCCATTCCCTCGCAAAGCTGCCCTCTGGGTCAGGCGACGTGGTCGTCAGGTATGCCTCGCAAAGCAGAACCGACACGGACGTGAAATCGAAGCCGTCGAAGAGCGGCGAGCTTCGTGACTACGCCGTCGGCTCGCTCGTTTTGGATCTCACCGACGCGGCGAATCGTCAGGTGCTGTTTCGCGTGCGGATGGACACGCCGATCGAGAGAGATCCGGCGACGATCGGGGCCACGATCGACGCGGCAGTGGCGGCGATGTTCGCGAAGTACCCCACGCCTGCGAAGCGATGAGGTCCTGTTCCCATGCTGAAAGCTCAACGACGGACACACGGAGGACTCATGATGATTCGACTCGCGACGGCGTGTGCGATTGTGGTCGGTCTGGCGGCGCCTGCGATGCCCCAGAGCACGGCGAAGACCGACATGGACATCCTCAGCCAGAAGATCAAGGCGGACAAGAAGCTTGTGGTCGCCCAGAACCTGAAGCTCACGGACGCGGAAGGGACCGCATTCTGGCCCGTGTACGACGCGTACCAGAAGGACCTTCAGCTGATCAATCAGCGTATGACCGCGGCGATCCTGGCGTATGCCGACGCCTACAACAAGGGGCCGGTCACCAACGACGCGGCACGGAAGCTTCTCGACGAGGCTCTCGCGATTGATGAGGCCGAGGCGAAGCTGAAGAGCACGATGGCGCCAAAGATTCTTGCCGCACTCCCCGCGACGAAAGCGGCACGCTACATCCAGATCGAAAACAAGATCCGGGCGGTTGTGCGCTACGAGCTGGCTGCTGGGATTCCGCTCGTCGAGTAGGGCCGCCTCGCGACGCATGTGCAAAACTAGACACCTGAACGCACGGCGAGGCTTATACTCTTTCCTTTAGTCACACACCCAAGGGGTAACGCCTGAACGCGCCGTGTATCGCGGTCAATCTCTTCGTCTCGCGGCGGTGAGCGCGGCACGCTTCTCGATACTGACGGCCGCTCTCGTCTTCTCATTCTCCGTGCGGCTGCCCGCGCGCTCCGTCCGGCTGCCCGCGCGGTCGGCCGCAGGCGACCTCCTCGCCGCCATCAGCTCTCCATCGCCGGACTCCGTGCACTTCGAGCTCCGGCGGATCCGTGAGCAGGACCCGCAGGGCGGTCAGATTCTCTCCGAAGAGCTGTCGGTGTGGGAACGCTACCGGTGGCAAATCCTTGGTGCCATCGCGCTGGTTGGCACCCAGTCCGCGCTGATAGCTGCGCTGATCCTCCAGCGCTCGCGGCGACGCCAGACAGAGCGACGAAACAGCGCGATCCTCCGCGCCCTGCCAGATCTCATGTTCCTGCAAACCAGGGACGGGGTCTATCTCGACTATCACGCACCCGATCCAAACCTGCTCCTCCTGCCTCCCGGGCAGTTCCTGGGGAGACGCATGCACGATGTGCTGCCGCCCGTCGTGCTTCGCGAGCTCGAGCCCGCGTTCGCTCAGGCAGCCGACGCGTCGGGGCCTGTGGTCGTCGAGTACCCGCTGGACCTCGCACACGGGCCGCGGCGGTTCGAGGCTCGGATGGTGCGCAACAATGACCAGATACTCACCCTGGTGCGTGACATCACCGAGCGCACGCAAGCCGAGGCCGCGGTTCGCGAGAGCGCGCAGCGATACGCGTTGGCGACGACGGCCGGCGCGGTGGGCGCCTGGGACCGGAACCTCGATACCAACGACCTCTATGTGGACGCCACGCTCAAATCCATATTGGGCTTTGAGGAGACGGAGATCCCGGACCGCGTGGACGATTGGAAAGCGCGAGCGCATCCCGACGACGCGGCGGTCATGACACGGGCCCTGGCGTCCATCTCCGACGACACCGACATGTACGAAGCAGTGCACCGGATGATGCACAAGGACGGCAGCCTGCGGTGGTTCCTCTCGCGCGGATCGGTGATGAGACGCAAAGATGGCACGCCGTACCGCATGATCGGGACGTCGTTGGACATTACGGAACGCAAGCGTTCGGCGGAGCTGTTCCGTCTCGCGCTCGAGACCGTGACGACGGGAATGCTGATGATCGATCGCACGGGCCGGATCGTGCTGGTCAACGCCCATGTCGAGCGGCTGTTCGGTTATCAACGCGAGGAGCTGATCAACGAGACCGCAGAGATGCTGGTTCCGGAGCGCTTGCGCGGCATACTGCCGGGAATTCACGGCGATGTCCCGGCGGATGACACCGCCGTGCCGATGCCCGAGAGTCGCGAGATCTACGGTCTGCACAAGGACGGCACTGAGATCCCCATTCGGATTGGGTTCAGTCCGCTTCGCACATCTGAAGGCGATTTCGTCCTGTGTTCCATTGCCGACATCACTGAGCAACGGCAGGCAGAACGCGAGCGAGAGGACTTGACCAGGCATCTGCAGGACCTGGCGGGACGGCTGATCGCTGCCCAGGAAGTGGAGCGGGCGCGGATCGCCCGCGATCTCCACGACGACGTGAGCCAGCAGCTTGCGGCCTTGTCCATCGCGCTCAGCGGCCTCAAGCGACGCGTGGCCGCGATGTGGCCCTTCACGGACGTGCAGACGGACCTCTCGTCGCTCGAGCAGCGCACGCGCACACTCGCAGAGAGCGTCCGCGACCTCTCGCGCGAGCTGCACCCCGACGTGCTCCGGCATGTTGGACTGGCCGGCTCGCTGACCACGTATTGCCGCGAACTCTCGCTGTCACGCGCGCTGACGGTGACGTGCAGCGCTGAGGGGGACTTCGAATCCATTGACGCGGAGGCCGCGCTCTGTTTGTACCGGATCGCACAGGAGGCGCTGCACAACGTCGTCAAACATGCGCACGCCACGAAGGCCGAGGTCCGCCTGCATCGCACCGGCGACCGCGCCGAGATCACGATCGCCGACAACGGCAAAGGCTTCGACCTCCAGATGCGCAAGAGCAGTGCGGGCCTGGGGTTGACCAGCATCGCCGAGCGCGCGAGGCTGGCGGGGGGCGACCTTACCGTCGTGACAGCCTTGAATGAGGGCACGCGGGTGCGCGTCCAGGTCCCGATCAAGGCACGCGCGACGACCGAGCCCCATGACCTGCCACTCTTCGGCGATCTTTCAGATCAGCAAACCTAGCCCTGCCGGCGCGGACGCCTACTGTGGTGCCTGGCCGGTAACTGCTCACAGCATGTTGTGACCTCCTCGCGTGGCGTCCCGGAGCCCGGGGCGCACGAGTCGTTGATTCCTTCGGACTTCCAGCCTTTGTCACCCCTCACCTTCAGTCGGCCGATGGTCTGCTCCTTGCCACTGCTGGAGACCTATGGCTCTACTGTCTGCGCTATCGATGCGGCTCGTGCGGCCGCGTGTATGGAGAACGGCCGGCATTGCGGCGCTGCTGACGGCGACCGCCGCCTGTGCGGGAGCACCGCGTCAGAAGCCGCTTCCACTTGGAAAAATTGATACGGGCGCCGGGACGCTCGCCGACGCGCGCAAATTTCTGGAGGGGCGCTGGGCCCTCGAGTCGTTCGAAGTGCGTCCACCCGGGAAGGCGCCCATCTTCCCGAAGGGCTCCGGGGTCATGAACTTCGACGACTTCGGCAACATGCGCATGGAGATCCGTGCCGACGAGGCCTCATCGGATCTGCTTCGCGCCGCCGGGATCAACATCCGTGACGGCGTCATCTCGAGCAACGGGCGGACGGTGATCGATCTGCAGAACAAAACCCTCACCTACTTCATCGAGGGCCAGCCGTCCTCGCTGCAGACGGGTGGAGGACCGCTCGCCACGAACAAGCCGCGGCACTGGGAGGTCGCCGGCGACGTGCTGACGCTGACGACTCAAGACGACAACGGCGCTCCAGTGTCGATCAGCAAGTGGAAGAAAAGCCAGTAGACCGACTCGGAGAAGGCGTGCGTACTGCCACAGTGCTGATCGCTGTCCTGCTGTTTGGCGTCCCCATCCGGGTCGCGGCGCAGGCAGCCCCTGCAAATGCTCCGGAAATTTTCAACGCCACGGCGCAGGCGAAGAACAACACCAGCGCCGTGTCGGGCGCGCTCGAAGTTCGCCTCAATCGCTACACGCCGGACTTCGATCGCAACACCGTGGAAGCGGCGCTCAAAACCGGCGGCTACCCGAAGTTTCTCCTCGCGCTTCGGAATGCGCCCCAAGTCGGGCAGCTCGTGCTCGGCGGCGGCGAGCCGTTCGCGATCCGGTATGCGCGTGAAAAAGTCGAAGGCGGTGGCCGGACGATCATCGTCGTGACCGACAAGCCCGTGTTCTTCATAGGCGGCGGGCGCAACGCCGGCACCAAGCCGCGAGCCGGTTATGAAGTGGCGGTGCTGCAGATTCAGCTGGATGAAAAGGGACAAGGCCGCGGGACGATGGCCGCTGCCGCGCGCGTGCGCCCCGATGGCGACGGCGGCGTACTCCTCGACGACTACGCAGAGGAGCCGATCATGCTGACAAAACTCACCCGGAAACCCTCATAGCGGGAACTTCCCGAGCGCCTGCGATCATGTCTACACACTGCTTTGTCTACGCTCGCATCAGAGCCCGCGTCGCGGCGCTCGCGATCATCAGTTTGCTGGCGCCGTCGGTCGGCCCGCTCGTCGCAGCGCAGGCACCGGCATCGAAGGCGCCAGCAGCAACGGCACCGGCAGCAAAGGCGCCGGCGGCGCAGAAGCCGGCAGCGTCCGGTGCGTCCGCCGCGGATCCGGCTGCGCCGGATGGCGGGTGGCCGCGCGCATACACGACGGCAAGTGGCGCCGCCCTCGTCATCCATCAGCCACAGGTGGCGAGCTGGGCCGACCAGAAACATGCCACGCTGTACGCCGCCGTCTCCTACACGGCGAAGGGCGCCAAGGAGCCCGCCCTTGGTACGATCAAGGTTGAATCCGACACGAAGGTGGCCGTCGAGCAGCGGCTCGTGAGCTTCTCGGACTTCACGATCGGGGAGTCCAACTTCCCTACACTCCAGCGGGACGGGGTCAAGGCCGTCGTCTCTGAGATCACGACAGCGGTCCCGCTCGACGAGCGCGTGATCGCGCTCGACCGCGTGCTGGCGAATATCGACACGAGCCAGATCATCCCGAAGAACGTGGAAGGCCTGAAGGCGGATCCGCCGACAGTCTTCTTCAGCCAGACGCCGGCGGTGCTCGTCAACATCGACGGCGAGCCAGTGTGGTCGCCGATTCCGCAGAACGATCTGCGGTCGGCGGTAAATACCAACTGGGATCTCTTCGAGCACGGGCCATCCAAGACCTACTTTCTCCGCAACGAACGGGCGTGGCTGAAGTCGAGTGACGTGAAGGGCCCGTGGATTCCGGCCGGCAAACTGCCAGCGAGTTTCGACAAGCTCCCAGCCGATGAGAACTGGAAGGATGTGAAGGCGACGCTTCCCGGTCAGACGATCAAGGAGAGCCAGGTGCCGAGAGTGTTCGTCTCCCTCGAACCGGCCGAGTTGATCCTGCTGAAAGGCAAACCCAAGTACGAGGCCGTACAAGGTGCCAAGCAACTGCTGTGGGTCAGCAACACCGACAGCGACGTCTTTCGAATGGGCGCGACCGGCGCGGTCTACTTCCTGGTCGCGGGCCGGTGGTTTTCGGCGCCTGATTTCACCGGCCCCTGGACCTTCGCCACGCCGAACCTGCCCGATGATTTCAAGCAGATTCCTCTCGAGCACGAGCGGTCGCGCGTCCGTGCGTCGGTGCCTGGCACTGCGCAGGCCATCGAAGCCGTCCTGCTCGCGGGGATTCCGCAGACGGCGCGCGTCAGTCGGACCGTGATGGCGCCCGAGGTCGAGTATCAGGGCGGAGCGCCGCAGTTCGAGCCGATCGAGAAGACATCGGCGCAGCGGGCGGTCAACACCGACAAGGACATCCTCAAGGTCGGCGATCTCTACTACATGTGCTTCCAGGGCGTCTGGTTCATGTCGAAGACGCCGACCGGGCCCTGGCAGATCACCGGCGAGGTGCCCAAAACCATCTACGAGATTCCGGTGAGCTCGCCGTCGCATGCGGTCACCTACGTCACGGTGGAGGACTCGGACAACGACGCGGTCGTGTATGCGACGGCAGCGGCTTTCACGGGCGTGATGATTGGGTGGGGCTGCGCCGTGTGGGGCACGGGCTACTATTACCCGCCGTATGTGTGGTACGGCGGCGGGTATCCGTACTACCGGCCGTACTATCCAACCTACGGGTTCGGTGCGTCCTATAACCCCTGGACCGGCGCATACACGCGCGGTGCGGTGGCCTACGGTCCATACGGCGGGGCCGGGGTCGCCCAGCGCTACAACCCGAGAACCGGCACCTACTCGCGAGGCGCCGTCGCCTATGGTCCGTACGGCGCGCGCGGCGCTGCCAGCGCCTACAACCCGCGCACGGGCGCCTATGGGGCGACCCGCCAGGGTTCGAATGTCTATGGCAGTTGGGGGCAGACCGGCGTCGCCCGCGGTGATCAATGGGCGACTTCCTCGCGCTATACGAGCAATGTGACGGGCAACACGACCCGCGTGACCCAGGGCAGCGAAGGCGGCGGCGCGGTCACCAGGAACGCCCCTGGCGCTGGCGGCCGAAGCGGCGTCGCGCGCACCGAAGGCGGCGACGTCTACGCCGGCCGCGACGGCAACGTGTACAGGAAGGACGGCGACAGCTGGCAGAAGTACGACAGTGGCGGCTGGAGCAGTGCGGATCGGCCGACACCGCAGCAGGGGCAGGACCGCGCAACGCAAGGCGGTGCACAGACGCGCGATCGAGGGACGACATCTGGCTGGGACTCGACGACCCAAAGCCAGGTGAACCGCGATTCCGCCGCGCGCGCCGAGGGCGCGCAACGAACCCGCGACGCCGGTAGTGTTAGCAGCGGCGGATCATCGAGGTCAGGCAGCTATCGTCCGAGCGGCGGTGCAAGCCGCGGTGGCGGCGGGCGGCGCCGCTGAAACGACGCGCGGGCCTTCAAGACAGAGCGCTTCCATGGACTTCCGGCCAGCGATTCGCGCGCGGCGGAGTCGGTTGGCCATCGGGCGCGCCGGTCTGGCCCTGTGCGCGGTCGTAGCCGGCATCTCGCCTGCCGCGGCACAGACGATCACCGCAACGACGGGAGCGGTCAATGGCATCGTCACCGACAGCACGAAGGCGCTCGTGCCGGGCGTCACGGTCAGCCTGTCGGGGCCGTCACTGATGACCGTCGAGCGGGCGACGACCGACGCGACCGGCGTGTACCGCTTTTCAGCCGTGCCGCCCGGTGACTATTCGCTCACATTCGCGCTGAAAGGTTTCGCGACCGTCGTCCGCGAGGGCATCGACGTCGGTCTCGGCTTCACCGCTTCCGTCAACATCGAGCTCCAGCCGGGCAGCGTCAGCGACAAGGTCACCGTCTCGGGCGCACCCCTCATCGACCAGGCATCGACCGGCGTCACGGTGCGCTTCGACAGCGAGAAGCTCGCATCGTTGCCAGGTGCACGCGACATCTTCGCCGTGCTGTCACTGACGCCTGGCGTGGCGATGGCGAAAATGGATGTGGGAGGGAGCAGCGCGCTCACTCTTCAGGAGTACACGACCTACGGCTTGCGGGCGACCACCGGCATGAACCGCAACGAGGTGGAGGGGATTCGGGTTGGCGGCGCCAACGCAGCGGCCGACAACTTTTTCGCTGACATCGCGTCCTTCGCGGAAATAGCCGTCAATGCCGTCGGCCACTCGGCAGAGATGCCGGTTCCGGGCACGATGACCCGATACGTCAGCAAGTCCGGTGGCAATACATATCGTGGCAGCGTGTACGCAGATGTCCAGACTGATGCGTTCCAAGCCAGCAACATCGACGACGACCAGATCGCGCGCGGTGTCGCTGGTGGCCCCAGTCTCGACGCACGGGACGTGAACCGGCTCGAGCGGTTCCGGGACTTCACCATCGACGCGGGTGGGTACCTGAAGAGGGGCAAGGCGTGGTGGTACGCCGGGTACCGCGATTCAGAGGTCGGCCAGCGCTACGCGTGGCTGCTCGACACATCTGCCAGGCTGACGGCAAATGTTGCCACCGCCAAGGTCACCTATAGCCTGTCGCCGCGTCAGAAGCTTGTCGGCTATCTGCAGCACGAACGTTTCGAGCAGTCGAGTTTCTTCGTCACTGGTACGAGCCAGCCCCTCCAGACCGCCGACGCGCTGCCGAGCCTCGTGTTCCCGGTGACCGTTGGTAAGGGCGAGTACAACCTGGCGCTGATGGATGCCGTGTACGTCGAAGCGCGCGCCGGAACGTATTTCTCCGACGGGACGGTGGCGTTCAAGAGCACGGCGCCGCGCATCTCGGACGTGGGTGCGAACACGGTCCGTGGCGGAGCCTTGGCGTTTGGACGGCTCGTCTCTCGCCCGCAGGTCAATGGTTCCTTGAGCGTCACAAAGAACGGCTGGAGCGGCAGCCACACATTCCGGATCGGCGGCGAGTACATGGTCGACCACGCCGAGGCGCCGGTGAGTTCGTACGGGAACGCCTGCAACTGCGTCTCGACGCTCAACAACGGCATCCCCACGCAGGTGCAGATCCTGCTGGGCCCGAACGTGTCGAAGACCGACCTGGTAACTGCTGCCGGTTTTGTTGACGACACCTGGCGCATCAAGAGCTGGCTCACGCTCTCGCTCGGGCTACGCCTCGATCGATATCAGCCTGGCCTCCCACAGCAGGAGGGACCGGCCGGGCAGGTTTTCACTGCGCATGCTCCCGTCCTCACGTTCAACAACTGGGGTCCACGCGCCGGCATGAGCGCCGATCTCGCAGGCGACGGGAAGACGGTGTTGAAGCTTCAGTACGGAAAATTCTGGCTCTATCCCGGCGCCGTTTTCGCCGCGGCCTTCAACCCGAATCCTTCCGGTTGGTCGCGAACCTATCTCTGGACCAACGACGCGAACGGGAACGGTTGGTGGGACCCCGGCGAGGAGGGTTCAGTAATCTCGGTGGCCGGCGGCGTCGCGTCCACCAGGCTCGATTCCAGCATCGAGAACACGCACGTGCATCAGACGACGGCGTATCTCGAGCGCGAAGTGGCGGCCGGCGTTGGCGTGCGCACCGGTTTTGTCGTGAACGCGAAGCGCAGCCCGTACGGCACCATCAACGCCAGCCGGCCGCTCAGCGCCTATTCGGTTTCGATCCCGGTCGTCGATCCGGGACCCGATGGCCGGCTCGGTTCCTCCGACGACGGCAAGACGCTGACAGCGTACGGCCTGACGGCCGAGGCTCTCGCCGCGGCTCCGGTGAACCTGACAACGAACCTTCCGGACAGCGACAGCGACTATTACACCTGGGAGATCAGCGCAACGAAGCGTCCGAGCGAGACGTGGTCGCTGCTGGCGAGCTTCGCGAAGACGTGGAATCGCGAGGCCGCGGTCGGGCCGGGAAACGACTTCACCCCGAACGCGCTGATCAACGCGACGGGCAGCCAGGATCGCTTCACGACGTGGCAGGCGAAGCTCCATGCGACAGTGAACCTGCCTCTCGAGTTCCGATTGATCCCCGTCGTCCGCTCACAATCGGGAACGCCATTCGCGCGCACGTTCGTGCGCACGCTGAACTACGGCAACGCGGTCATCAAGACGGAACCGATCGCGGCCAACCGGACGCCCAACGTCACGCTGGTCGATCTGCGAACCGAGAATGGGTTCCGGATTGGCCGGGCGCGCCTCATGGGATTCTTCGACGTGTACAACGTCTTCAACACCAACGCCGATCAGACGCTGACGACCAGCTCTGGCGCGTCGTGGCTGAGGCCGACGGCGATCACGGGACCTCGCATTCTGCGAGTGGGCACCCGATTGGAATGGTAAGGTGTCACGCTCATGATGCGACAGGCCTGCCGGCGATCGGCCGTCATTCTGTTCATCACGATGATCATGGTTGGCGTGGTCGTGCCCGTTGCCGGCGACCACTCGAAGGCAATCCTGTTACTCCACTCGACGGGCCATGAGGGACCGGGCCGATTCCCCCTTGACACGGCCTTCGCGCGCACCCTGCGCGAGCTCCCTGATGTCAAGGTGGACCTCTACATCGAGACGCTCGATCTCAACCGCTTCGCGGGCGAAGCGCATGCGCGGCGGACGCGCGAGTTCCTGCGAGAGAAGTACGCGGGCAAGACAATTTCGGTTGTGGCCGTAGTCTGGGACGAGGCCCTGGCGTTTCTGCTCGATGAGCGCGAGCCGTTGTTCCCCACGGTGCCCATTGCCGCTGCGCTGCTCGGGCGTCCGCAACCGCTTCCCGACCGCGTCGCCGCCATGTTTGTCGGCAACGTAGTCGGCGAGACTGTCGCCCTCGCACTGAGGCTCCACCCACAGGCGCGGCAGATCGCCGTGATCGATGGTTCCGTCCCCGGCGCCAGCGGAGGCGATGCGTTGAACGACGAAGTCCAGGACCAGATCAAGACCCTCGAGCGACGCCTGCCCGTCGTTGTTCTCCACAACCTGCCACTCGACGAGCTGCTGCCCCGCGTACAGGCGATGCCAAAGGACGGGATTATCTTTCTCGCCCGACAATTCATCGGCCCGCGTGGCGAACCGATCGATCACCTCAACGCCGTGCGTCAGGTGGCGCGGGTCGCTCCGACACCGCTCTATGTCAGCACCGATGCTATGGTCGGAGTCGGCGCCCTCGGAGGAGTGGTCATCCCGGCAGAGGGACTCGGAACACAGTTGGCGAAGCTGGCGCTCAGGATCTCCGAGCCGGGATCGCTGCCCCTTCCCCCGACCGAGGCCAGCCTGGTGCCGGTATTCGACTGGCGTCAACTCCGGCGTTGGGGCATCGACGAGCGTCTCTTGCCGCCTGGCAGCGATATCCGTTTTCGCGAGCTGACCCTGTGGGATCGGTATGGGTGGTACCTGGTCGGCGCGGTGAGCCTTACGCTCGTGCAGAGCCTGCTGATTGCGGGTTTGGTGATGCAACGCGCCAGGCGCCGCCGCACTGAGGT
>DASRJE010000201.1:0-26886 GCA_035649635.1 Vicinamibacterales bacterium
CACCGCGACGTAGGTGACGGGATCGAGCGGCGTGATCCCGAACAACAGCGTCGACATCAGCCGCGTCAGTGCCGCTGCCGCGGCGAGACCGACCACGATGCCGATGCCTGCCAGCGCGAGGCCGTGGCGCACGAACATCCGCTGCAGCTCGCCGCGCTGAGCGCCGAGCGCGGCGCGGATGCCGATCTCGCGCCGCCGCTGCGAGACCACGTAGGCGATCACGCCGTAGATGCCGACGATGCCCAGGAGCAGCGCCATCGACGCGGCGATCGCCAGCATGACCAGCGTGAACGATGTGCGCGCGAGCGACTGGTCATAGAACTCGCGCATGGAGCGCGGCGAGGCCGGCAGCTGGGGGTTTACCGACCAGACCGCCTGCTGGATCTGGTTCAGAAGACCTGTCGTGAGGGGCCGGTCGCTGCGGACGATGAAGCTCACGCCGCGGATGGCATTCGGCCGACCGGGCCTCGCGTTCAACGACGCAGACATCGTCGGCCAGTACACGGTGGGCGGCGCCGGTTCGTACACGCCGTTTTCGCGAACGTCCTGCACGACGCCAATGACCTCGTGCCAGGGCATCTCGGGCAGATAGCGGATCCGCTTCTCCAGTGCGGCGGTCGGCGTACCCCACAGCTCACGCGCCAGGTTCTCCGACACGACGGCCACGGGTCGGAGGTCGTAGACTTCGGCCCACGTGATCTCACGGCCAGCAATCAGCCTGGTGCCGGCGGTGCGAAAGAACCCGGGCGACGCGTACTTGAACAGGCGAACGGGTGGGCTGTCGGACGGTGGGGTGGTCTGGTCCTGCGCGCGGATGCCGCCGAAGTTCACGACGCCCAGGTTTGGGCCGAACCCTTCCATCGGCATCGCGCTCCCGAACGCCGCCGAGGTCACACCCGGTATCGACGCCAGCTTGTCCTGAATGGCGTTCTCGATGCGCGTCGCCTGTTCGGCGGTTGGCGCAACCGATGAGACGAAGATCCGCAGGATCTGCAGATTGTCGGGTTGCGTGAACCCGGGATCCACGGTCCGTATGGATTGGAACGTTCGAATCATCAAGCCCGCGCTCACCAGGAGCACGAGCGCGATCGCTACCTGCACGATGACCATCGCGCTGCGGATCCGGTGCCGCTCGCGGCTCACGCTCGTCGTGCGGCCCAGGCTTCCCAGCGCGGCGGCGATCCGCGGCGCCGTGTATTTCACCGCCGGGATCAATCCGAACAACACGCTCGACAGCAGCGACAGGCTGGCCGCGAACCCCAACGTGCGCGCATCTATCGCGATTTCGCTGAGGCGCGGCAGATTCGGCGGCCCGATCGCCAGCAGCACGCGCACGCCGGCGTAGGCGAGGCCCGCTCCGAGCGCGCCTCCGAGCAGACCGAGCAGCACGCTTTCGACGAGGAGGCTCCCGACGATCCGCCCGCGGCTGGCGCCAAGCGCCGCACGCACCGATAGCTCTTTCTGGCGTACCTCGCCTCGGACCAGCAGCAGGTTGGTGACGTTCGCGCAGGCGATGAGCATCACCAGGCCGATCGTGGCCATGACGACCCACAGTACGTCCGTCACGCCGCCGATCACGTCGTCTTTCAGCGGGCGAAGGGCCGGGGCAATGTTCCAGCTCTCGTAGGATTGTGGGCTGGTGCCCGGTCCGTCCGACCACGACTGCATCCAGATCGGGATCAGGCGTGCCAGGTCGGCGTTGGCCTGGGCGATCGCGACGCCGGGCCGCAGCCGGGCGATGCCCTGATAGTTGAAGCCTCCCAGCGTGAACCGACTCACGTCGAACGCCAACGGAAAGATCATGTCGGCCTCGGCGTTGACGATGCGGAATCCTGCCGGCATCACGCCGACCACCTTCTTCGGGAGCCCGTCGACGGTCAGCGTGCGTCCGACGACCGACGGATCTCCGCCGAAACGCCGCTGCCAATACCCGTAGCTGAGCATCATGGTGGTGTACACCCTGAGGACGGTCGGCGGCGGCCGGGTGGCGCCGAAGAAGTCTTCCGTGGGAAACCAGCGGCCCGCCGCGGGCGGAACGTTGAAGGTCTCGAGGAGGCCCTCGCTGACGCCGATGGCGCGAACGTCTTCCGGTTCGCCCACTTCCGTGATCGTCCCTCGGGTCGCGATCCACACGCCGAGCGACTGAAAGACGCGGTTCTGGTCGGCGAACGTGCGATACATCGACGGGGAGAGACGCAACCCGTCCGTCAACCCTGGCGCGCCGGGCGCGCCGAGCCGCAGCGCCACCAGGTCGTCGGCGCGCGGATACGACAGTGGTTTGAGCAGGACGCTGTTGACGACGCTGAACACCGCGGTGTTCGCGCCGATGCCGATCGCCAGCGTCGCCACGGCCACCAGGTTGAACGTGATGTTGTGGCGCATCGCGCGAACGGCGTACCGGACGTCCTGCCGGATCGTGTCCACCCCTGGTATGCGGAGTTGATCGTGGTACGCGTCCTTGACCTGAGTCAGGCCTCCGATCGCGCGGCGAGCTGCGGCGCGGGCTTCGTCAGGCGCCAGCCCTTGCGCGCGGAATTCGGCCTCGAGCGCGTCGAGATGGTAGGCCAGCTGCGCGTCCAAATCCGCGTCGAGCCGTCGGCGACGAAACAGATCGATGATGCGTCCCCAGATCATGGTTCGCCTGTCTGTTTGGCGAGAAACTTGGCCATCAAGGCCACGGTCAGCTCCCAGCTCGCTGTTTCCTCGCGAATCTGCCTGCGTCCACGCGCCGTGAGCTCGTAGAACTTCGCCTTCCGATTGTTTTCCGAGACGCCCCAACGAGATTTAATCCATCGTCGCTGTTCGAGCCGCAGGAGCGCGGGATAGAGCGTTCCCTGATTGAGGTCGAGGAGGCCCTCCGAGACCTGGAGGATGCGCTTGGCCAATCCAAACCCGTGTTGCGGTCCCATCGCGTCGAGCGTCCGCAACACCATGAGATCGAGTGTGCCTTGTAGTACTTCTGTTGACATTCTAAATGAATGTGCCACTATCTCATTTAGAATGTCAACAGGAGCCGTTCATGGTGCTCATCGGACTGGTTATGCAGGTCGCTGCGTCGGCACCCTCGCACGCCGAACGGGTCACGATTGATGGCGTCTGCCGACGCGAAGGATTCGATACCTACAGTAAGTGGTTGTAAGCGACTGCGACGGCTTGAGATTTCTGGTACCGGTACGGGGTTATGACGAGCGTTGGAACGTGGAATTCAAAGGGGTCGCCGTCTGATCAATCCATCGTGATCGAGGCGCGACACGGCGCCGAAGGACTGCGCCACCTGGATCACTTCATCGGGTCGAGCAGGCATCGAGCTCGTACCAGTCGACGCTGAACACGGCAAACTGGCGTGCAGCGCGTTCAGCCGTTTTGGAAAGGATCTCGACGGGAGAGCATGCGGTCGAACCAGCGACGTCCTAGGGTCTATCGAACGTAGTCCGACCCACGCTCAACCTTCTGCCGTGCAGCCTTCGCACCGATTCCGGCTAGTCTAGTCCCGGATCGCAACCGCTGGCGAGAGTCGCGACGCTCGCCACGCCGGAACCGCCGACGCCGCCAACACCACAACACCGACGATCGCGGCTGCCGAGACGAACGGAACAGGCGCGATGTTCCCGATCTCAAAGACACGCGCCAGTAACAGCGCCGCGACGAGTCCCAGCACACTCCCAACCATTACTCCAAGGGCGGCCATCGTTACGCCACCGCCGACGATCAGCGAGAGCACGCTACGGCTGGTGGCACCCAGTGCCATCCGCGTCCCGATTTCGGCCCTTCGATGCCGCACGAAATAGGAAACGATTCCATAGACCCCCAACGTGGTGAGCAGCAGTGCGGCGAAGGCAAAGAACGTCGTCAGGACAGACGCCGCGCGCTCGAGCGTCATCGATCGCTGAATGATGTCGCGCATGCTCGCGACGTCATGAATCGCCAGCTCGGGATCGACGCTCTGGACGGCACGACGAATCTCGGGTAGGAGCGCTGCGACCGGTCTCGCTGAGCGCACGACGAAGTTCATTGTCTCGAGTCTTCGCAGGGCGCTCAGAACGTAGACATCCGGCACGGGCGGATTGCCCAGGCCGTCGTTCCGCACATCGCCGACGACTCCGACCACCTGGAAGCGCGCGCCGCCCGGATTGCCAAACCTCCCATACGTTCCGATGGGGTCACGGTCACCCCAATAGCGAATCGCCGCGGACTCACTGATGACGGCGACCGTGGGGTCACTGCGCACGTCGATCTCGTTCAGCAGTCGCCCGCGGCGCATTGGAATCCCCATCGCCCGAAAGTAGTCGGGACTGACGGCCATCACGCTGGTCCGTTGTCCCGCGATGAGATCGGCGGCAGTGCCCTCGGGATAGATGTCCGCGCCGAGACAGCACCCGTCGAGCGGCAACTGGTTCGCGACGGCCACGGCGTCGACGCCGGCGATCGCTTGCAACGACTCGACCAGCCGTCGCTGGAGCGGGATTGGCCTCGCCTGCGCGTCAGCGGTGGGCGGCGGGACGGCGGGGAGCCCCGGAGGGTTAGTCACGAACGTCAAGACGTTATCAGCATTGAGCCCGGCGGACGTACGTGACAGATTCCTGAGGTGGCTGATGAGGGTCGCGCTGACCACGAGCAGGGCACAAGCGAGCGCGATTTCGCCGACGACTAGCCCCTGCGACAGTCGACGGCTGCGCGCGCCTGCCGACGTGCGGGCCCCCCTGCCGAGTGTCTCCGCGGGCGCAGTCCGCAGCGCCTGCCAGAGCGGAGCCAGGCTGGATAGGAGGCTTGCGAGGATCGCAGATCCTGCTGCGAACGACACGACCGTCCAATCGACGGCAATTTCATCCGCACGGGGGACGTAGCCCGCGACCATCGACACCGCTCCAGGTGTCAGCGCCAGGCTCATGACGATCCCCGCGGCTGCACCAAGGAGAGCGATCAGCAGGCTTTCGGCGAGGTAGTGTGCGGCGAGCCGCGAGCGATTGGCTCCAAGCGCCACGCGCATCGCCGTTTCTCTCGCGCCGGCAACCGACCGCGCCAACAGGAGTCCGGCGGCATTGGCACAACTAATCAGAA
Organism: Vicinamibacterales bacterium; assembly: GCA_035649635.1. Classification (GTDB taxonomy): domain Bacteria; phylum Acidobacteriota; class Vicinamibacteria; order Vicinamibacterales; family UBA2999; genus Gp6-AA40. The sequence continues at coordinate 5,059 of DASRJE010000201.1, forward strand.
AGAGGAGTGCTGCCGCTGCCAACAGGAGCAGCAGCGTGGGTTGGATGTCCTTAATGACGGTTGTCCGAAGATCGAAGACGCGAGCGGTATACGCCGCATGATTGGCGGCATCTGCCGCGGCGATCTCTGCAGCCACGCGTTTGACGTCGACCTCGGCGACTGCAAATGTCACGTCTGCCCGCCGCCGTGCGTACGCGAAATAGACCCCGCCCCCTTCGGGTTCCCCTCGTCCTGATGGATCGAGAGGGATCCACACATCGGCCCGCGCTCCAGCCGAGAGTATGCCGTCGACCGGGAGTTGGAAATAGTCCGGCATCACGCCGGTGACTGTATAACTGCGCCGATCAAGGGCGAGCGGCTTGCCGACGATGGCGGGGTCCGATCCCAGCCGCCGCCACAGGGCTGCGGAAATCACGATACCAGTCTCGTCCTGGAACCATTGGCCCAGAATCGGATCGACACCGAGCTGGCGGGCCAGAGGCGGCGTGACGGCGACACCCTCGACGCGGTGGGGTTCACCGGCGAAGGTCAGGGTCTGGCCGGCATATCGGAACCACCCGAACGCATCGAAGACGCGAGTTCGCTCCTGATAGGTCTGCGCGTCCCTCAAGGAAAGCGACCCGTAATGCTCGGGGTCGTTGACGGCTGCGCTGAAGATGGCGACGAACCGCTCGCCATCGCCATATGGCAACGGCTTCAGCATGACCGCATTGACGACGGTGTATATCGAGGTGGCCGCTCCGATGCCTACTGCAAAGGCAGCTGCGGCGAGGAATGCAACAGCCCGGAAGGCCCGATTGAGGCGCAGCATTCGCAGCGCATACCGCAGGTCCTGCCAGAAATCGCGCAGAACGTGTCCGGTCGGCGCTGCGGGGGTGATGGGCGTCGGTGTCTGCGCCTGCTGCAGCGGCGGCATGTACCGCGCGAGCAGGTTCCCTTCCTTGAACTCGGCGAGCGCCAGGCGCGCGGCATCGTCCTCCGGCGTCCCGCCGGCTACCAGCTCTCGCCAGCGGTCCTCGAGATGTTGCGCGAGCTCTTCGACGATCTCGTGCTCGCGAGTTGGCGAGAGGCGCAGCGACGACAAGCGCGGGCGAACGTGTGATTCCCAATCACGCATGTTCATTTCCTGTCACGCGCCGCACGGCCTCCACGAAGGCCTCCCCGGTCTTCCGCTGCTGGGCGAGAACGCGCCGCCCTTCGGGCGTCACTTTGTAGAGCCGGCGGCGGCGTTCGTCGGCCTTCTCGACCCAGGTGCCCTTGATCCAGCCGCGCTCCTCGAGGCGATAGAGCAGGGGGTAGAGGGAATCGATGTGAAACTTCAACTGGCCGCCCGATCGTGTCTCGATCAATTTGCTCAGGTCGTACCCGTGCCGGGGGCGCGCGTCAAGCAGCGACAGGATCAGCAGTTCCGCCGACCCGCGCTTCAGCTCGCGGTCGAGCGCCTGCGTCGATATCTGACATGCACAGATAGTATGCAGACAGACATTAGAGCGTCAAGCCGCGACCTCGTGTTCGCGCGCGTCGTATTCGGGAATGCTCTATGGAGTCTCGCCGTCGGCCCCGACGACACTCTCCGCCGTCGTCGTGATCGTGCTGACAGTATCGGCCGTCGCGCTGACGGTGCCGGCGGCCCACATTGCGTTCGTCGCCGCGATGGAAGCGTCGCGTGAAGAGTAGCGAGGCGTTAACGGATCTTCCACCAACTGGGCTCCATCGCAATTCTGCGTGTGCCGCGCACTGCTTGCGGACAGATGCAACGGTATAGGAGCGCGATGATCTGAATGAAATTGCTGAACTGGTACCGGTACGGGGATTCGAACCCCGGTTTGATGGCTGAGAACCACCCGTCCTAACCCCTAGACGATACCGGCCCCGAGCAGGAACTTCGTATGTTACTCCGATCCTCCTGCTCGAGGCCAGCCTGAGCACGCCCTACCGGCGGTAGCGAGTACCGTTCCGGTAGCCTTCCTCGTAACCCTGCCGGAATCCGGCGCGATAGTTGTTCTTGTAGGCGTCACGTGACCCGTAAGAGCGCGAGTACCCGTCATCGCCGTCGCGATAGTCGCCGTGGCGCACGGGGTCGTAACGATCGCGATCACGCTGATCCTCGGCGCCGTGGTCCCAGCCGTCGCTATAGCCCCGAGCGAACGCCGGATCCTGATATCCGCGAAGCACGCGCGGATCGCGGCGATTGTCTCGTCGTCCCTGCTCGTAGATGTTCACGCGATATCTGTCGTACCCTTCACGATACCCAGACGTGAAGCCACGCCTGAATTCGTCTCGGTAGACGTCACGATTTCCGTAGCGGCCCTGATAGCCGCGGTCGCCGTCACGGTAAATCGAGTTGCGCTCGGCCTGCGGCGCTCGTCCATCCCGGCCATCCTCCTCTCCCTGCTGGATGCCTTCGCGGTAGCCGCGGTCATAGGCGTTGCCGATGCCTTGCGCCGACGCAAGCGTGGAACTCAAGAGCGCGAAACACAACACGCCGATCAGGAACGGTCTCCTGTACCGATACCCCATGGCCGTTTCTCCCCAGTGCTGGCTGTGCAGGTAAAGTGCAAACGACACGCCATAGCCGCGACGCCATTTGTCACACGCTCGGCCCGGAAAACGTGCGGCGATCGTCCTCTTCAGGCTGCGTGAAAAGACACCGGGTGTGATTTCCTTCTGATACAAGTGGAAATCACACCCGGTGTCATTCCATGGTCAGACTCATCAAGGCAATTGACGCGCACGTGGGTGGCCAGGCACTTCGACTCGTCGTCGAAGGCTTTCCGCGGCCGCACGGACGGACGCTGTGGCACCAACGCGACTCGGTCAAGCGGAACGCTGACGCGCTGCGTCGCGCGGTCGTGCTTCCACCTCGCGGTCACGCCGACCTCGTGGCGGCGCTGCTGACCGAACCGGCATCGCCGCACGCGCACGCGGGTTTGCTGCTGATGGATGCGACCGGCTATCCATCGATGAGCGGCCATGGCGTGATGGCCGCCACCACCATTGCGATCGAACGCGGCCTGATTTTCTCTCGCGAGTTCGATCAGGCTGAGGCGATCGTCGTCCTCGACACGCCGGCAGGTACGGTCCGGGCTCGCGCCCGGTTGATCGCACACGGCCGCACCCAGCGCGTCGACGCCGTCACGATGACCAATGTTCCGGCATTCGTGCACGCGGCATCGGAAGGCGTCAGAGTTGGAACGCGACACCTGCGCGTCGACATCGCGTTCGGCGGCGCGTTCTACGCCATCGTCGACACTGAAGCGACGGGCATTCCTCTCATGCCTTCGCGTCTGTCCGAGTTGCGCCGACTCGGTATCGACATCTGTTCTTCACTTGCTGCCTCTATCGAGCCTGTGCATCCCGCCGACGCAAACCTCAAAGGAATCAGCGGGGTGATTTTCACGGGACCTCCCCAGGATCCAGAAGCTCATCTTCGCAACGTCACAGTCAGCAGCGGCGGCTCGATCGATCTCTCGCCGGGCGGGACAGGCACGTCTGCGGTGATGGCCGTACTCGATGCCATGGGTCTGCTGCCGGAAGGGCAGCCGTTTGTACACGAAGGACTGGGTGGCTCACTCCTGCGTGGGCGTATCGTCGGCCGATCTCAGGTGCGGGACACGCCGGCGATCGTCACCGAGATCGAAGGGTCCGCTTGGATCATCGGCGAACACACGTTTCTGCTCGACGACGACGATCCTTTCAGGGAGGGATTGAGTTTTTGAGTCCCTTGGCTGGTTAAGGGGTTCAAAGGTTAAGGGGCGCCTCGAACCAGTAGAATGTTGCCGTGTTTCGCAGAGTTCTCCTTGCCTTGACCCTCGCCGTGACCAGCGTGAGCGTAGCCTGGGCTCACCCTGCTCCGTTCAGCTACCTCGATGTCGTGTTCAGAAACGGCGGCATCGAAGGCACGCTCGTCGTGCACGTCATCGACGTGGCTCACGAGTTGGGCGTCCCGCCGGAGCAGGTGATGGACGCTGGCTATACGGCTTCGCAACAGCAGCGCATCGGCCAAATCCTCGCGCCACGGCTCGAGCTCCAGGCCGGTCCGCGACTGTCGATCGAATGGCTGGATCTGGAGGTGATGAAGGAAGAGCAGGCGATACGCCTGCGTTATCGGATCCCGAACGTCGATGCCGGCGCCCTGAGCATCGATACGAACCTCTTTCCCTACGATCCGATGCATCAGACGTTCATCAACGTCTACGAAGAGGGCGAGCTCCGGCAGCAGATGATCTTCAACAACGAGTCGAGCGCGCACGTCTACTACCGCGGCACGACGCAAGGTGCGCTCGAGGTGATGAAAGTATTCATTCCCTCGGGCACGCACCACATTTTGATCGGCCCCGATCACATTCTCTTCCTCATCGGCCTGTTGCTGCTTGGCGGCACCTGGGGCGCGCTCGTGCGCATCGTCACCGCGTTCACCATCGGGCACAGCATCACGTTGTCGCTGGCCGCTCTCGATATCGTCACGCCGCCCCCCAGCATCATCGAACCCGCCATCGCACTCAGCATCGTCTTTGTGGGCGCCGACAACCTCGTCAGGGGTGACGGCCGCGATCTCCGCGCGTGGGTCGCGCTCGTCTTCGGGCTCGTGCACGGCTTTGGCTTTGCCAACGTGCTTCGTGAATTCGGCCTGCCGCGCGAAGCGCTGGGGTGGTCGCTCTTCTCGTTCAATTTCGGGGTCGAAATCGGTCAACTGATGGTCGTGTTGCTCGTATCGAGCCTGCTCGCGGCAATTCGCCGGCGCAACCAGCTCCTGGGTTCGCGCGTCGCGTTTGCTGGCTCGATCGTGGTGATCGTCGCGGGCACGTACTGGTTCGTCCAGCGCGTTTTCTTTCCCGTCGGCGCCTGAACGTCATGGCTGGCTGGTTCATCGCGATGATGCTCATTGCGGCGATGCAAACACAGTCGTCGGGTGAGCGTCCGATCGATCCAGGTGTTTCGCAGGCGTTGGCTCGGGAGCGCGCATCGACGATTCGCGATCTGCGCTACGACCTGTCCTTCTCGATTCCAGCCTCGAAGAGCGAACCCGTTCAGGGTCGCGTCGTGGTGAGCCTCACGCTGACCGCGCCCTCGCGCATCGTGCTCGACTTCGTGCAGCCACGCCAGAATGTTCGGCGCGTGACCGTGGGCGGCGCCGACACCGCGGCCGACTTCGTCAGCGGCCACATCATCATCCCTGCGCGGGCCACGCGTGCCGGCGCGAATCGCATCGAACTGGATTTCGTTGCCGGCGATGATGCGCTCAATCGGAACGACGAGTTTCTCTATACGTTGTTCGTTCCCTCGCGCGCGCGACTCACGTTCCCGTGCTTCGATCAGCCAGATCTGAAGGCCCGCTACCGGTTGACGCTTGCCGTTCCGGAGGGGTGGCAGGCAGTGGCCAATGGCGCGCAGCGGGCAGCCGATACGTCTCGTCCGAGTGAGTCGGGCGCAACCCAGGTCGAGTTCGAGGACACATCACCGCTCCCGACCTATCTGTTTGCGTTCGCGGCGGGGAAGTTCTCGATGGAAACGGCGACACGCGACGGTCGCCTCTATCGCATGTTTCACCGCGAGACCGACGCCGCCAAGGTTGCCCGCAACCGTGACGCGATCTTCGATCTGCACGCCAAGGCCCTCAGCTGGCTCGAGGCGTACACGTCGATTCCATATCCATGGGGCAAGTTTGATTTCGTGCTGATCCCGTCATTTCAGTTCGGCGGCATGGAGCACGCCGGCGCCATCCTCTACAACGCGTCGGGCCTGATGCTCGACGAGTCGGCCACCCAGAACCAGTTGCTGGAACGTGCGAGCGTCATCGCGCACGAAACATCTCACATGTGGTTCGGTGACCTGGTGACGATGCGCTGGTTCGACGATGTGTGGATGAAGGAAGTGTTCGCCAACTTCATGGCGGCGAAGATCGTCAACCCATCGTTTCCGCTGGTCAACCACGAGCTGCGGTTTCTCTACGCCCATCATCCGGGCGCCTACCAGGTCGATCGAACGGCCGGCACCAATCCCATTCGCCAGCCGCTGGCCAACCTGGACGATGCGGGTCAACTCTACGGGTCGATCATTTACCAGAAGGCACCGGTCGTGATGCGGCAGCTGGAGCTGATCGTCGGGGAAAAGGCATTCCGCGACGGTCTGCGCGAATACTTGAAGCGGTATTCGTTCGGCAACGCCACGTGGGCCGATCTCGTTCGCATCCTCGACGGGCGAACGAAACAGGATCTCGTTCAGTGGAGCCACGCCTGGGTGGAGGAACGGGGTCGCCCAACCTTCACGACCCGTACTCGCGTGAACGCACGAAATCAGTTGGAGGGACTCGAGTTGACGCTCGAGGATCCGTTCGACCGTGGTCTCGTCTGGCCTGAACGCCTTCATGTCGTGCTGGGCTATGGAGCGACGGCCAGACGCGTCGCGGTTGATGTCACCGGAAGCGCCACGTCAGCGCCCATTCCACGCGGCCTTGGGCGACCGCTTTACGTGTTGCCGAGCGGCGACGGTCTAGGCTATGGGCTGTTTCTTCTCGATGAGGCGAGTCGTGACTATCTGCTCGCGCACATCGAGGACATTCCCGATGCGCTGGTGCGCGGAACGGCCTGGGTCACGTTGTGGGACAACCTTCTCGAGCGACGCGTCGACGCAAGTCGCCTGCTGGCGGCAGCGATGCGGGCCGTGCCACACGAACTCGACGAACAGAACGCGCAGCGCGTTCTCGCCTACGCGACGCGAATCTTCTGGCGCTATCTCTCGCCCGATCAGCGCCGAACCGAAAGTCCCAAACTCGAGGCCGTTCTTCGTGCGGGCATCGATCGTCGGCAGACGCAAAGCGAGAAGGCCGCCTGGTTCAACGCCTATCGCGACACGGTTCTGTCCGAGGATGGGCTCGCATGGCTCGAGCGAGTATGGCGGCGTGAAGAATCGATCCCGGGACTGACGCTGGCCGAACCGGACGAGATCACGTTGGCCCTCGAATTAGCGGTGCGTCAAGTGCCTCGCTGGGAGGACGTCTTGCGCATGCAGGCAAGCCGCACGCAGAATCCCGATCGCAAGGCTCGTTTCGAGTTCGTGATGCCAGCGCTGTCCGCCGATCCGACGGTTCGAGAGCGCGCGTTCGCGCGCCTGTCCTTTGTCGAGAATCGACGGCGGGAGCCGTGGGTGCTCGAGTCGCTTCAGTATCTCAATCACCCACTTCGAGAGGCGCACGCCAGGCGCTTTGTCCTGCCCGCGCTCGGGATGGTGCGCGAGATTCAGCGAACCGGCGACATCTTCTTTCCGACTCGCTGGACGGAGGCGACGCTCGGCGGCCATAACTCCTCGGAAGTGGCCGGCATCGTCGAGGACTTTCTGGCCAGGGAACTTCAATATCCTCAGCGGCTTCGGTGGACGATTCTGACCGCCGCCGACGAGTTGTTCCGCATCACCCGCCGTTAGACCTGTACGGCATCGGTAGGCGCGTCTAAATGACCCGCCTCTCTACACGAGAGCGTTATTTCGGACGATACGCGAGGCGAGCGACCTCGGAGATCGGCACCGGCGCGACGGTCGCCCGAATCTCGGCCTGGCCATGCCGCTCGACCGTTGGTTTCGTCGACCCACGTCCTTGCTCTCCCCAGACGAGCGTGACCTCCGTGCCTGGTGTGGCGTGAGCGTTGTCGAGAATCGCGAGCGAGATGATGGCGCGTTCGTTGTAGATGTAGCCGGTATAGGTGGACAACCCAATGGTCTTGCCGTTCCGCGCCACTCGGTCGTACGGCAGCGTCGCGTAATTCGCAAGCGGCAAATCGATGTACTTCGTGATGTCGCCGTCGCTGAAGAGCGACCGGAACGCGCGCGCGACATCATCGCCATTCCAGACGAGCGTGACCTTTTGCCGAGGCGCGGCCACCGCCATCCTTTCGAGCGCCTCGCGACCGACGAACTCGTGATCGAATTTTACGAACGGACCGTAGCCCAGATCGAACGGCGTGAGGTAGTAATCCCTGATGTCTTCAGAATAGAAGCTGCCTCCGAGCGAGGCCATGGCTTCATAGCTCTTCGACGTCAACCACTGTCGGTACGGCTTGAGTTTGTCGCCGGTGTATACCGCGGGAAGCGGTGAAGGAATCCACCCTGACTCGAGGCAACTCGTTGGATAGGTCCGCGCGCCGACCTGCCGAATCCCGTACTCACGTCCGGCTTCGAGGATGGCGCCGCGCACGGCTTCGGCTTGCGCCCAGGGCCCGAAGATCTCCCATCCGGGCTGACCGACCATGCCGTGGCGCAGTGCATGGACTTCCTGTCCGCCGATCGTCATGGCGCCCATGTTGAAGAATCGAATGTCGGGGGCCGGCTTACCGGTGACCTTCTCGATGACCTTCAGCGCGTGTGGACCCTGCACCTGGAATCGAAAGAGTTTGCGCGAGCCGCGATTTACCGCAGAGCGTTCGTCGCGCTCGACGTTGACTTTATAGCCGCCAGCGCTCTGGTTGTACTCCACCCAGTTGAGCGCAGACGGGCGCCCGACGAGGCTGAGCCGGTTGTCACTCAGAAAAAAGAGAATGGCGTCTCCAATCACGTAACCATCGTGATTGCAGGCGACGAACTGTTTGGCCTGGTTGACCTTGAAATTCTTGAAGCTGTTCACGCCCAGATCGGAGAGCAGTTTCAACGCGTCCGGTCCCTCGAGATAGAGGTCCGTCATGTGATGAGACTGGTCGAAAAGTGCGCACGTCTCGCGCCACGAGCGCTGCTCGTCGCGCCAGTTCGTGAACTCCAATGGCACTACCGGAAACGCGTACGGACCGATCTGCGAATTGCGCAACAACTGAACCGCGCTGCCGGCGCGCTGCAGGACATCATCCAGACTCTCTTGACTCATAGCGACTCGCCACTCCTGAATCCGTTAGATTGGGGCGCGGGCTGCCCTTCGGCTTTGCTCAGGGCACCCGAGCACGTCGAGGGTTGAAACCTGCGCCTACGGTTGGTATGAATTCCCACGCTCAACGAAGAGCAGGAAATTATACTCGCTGCGATATCAGTCTGTTATGCGGCTGAGAAGCTTAACTTTCGCGCGAATCGGCTCGGCGCTGATGCGCGAGCGCGCGGAAAATCAGCAGGTGTCCGGCGAGCGCCGCCAGCACCATCACGGCGGGCAGCCAGACGAATGGCGGGTAGGTCACCCATACGTTGAGGTGTTCCTCGCCGAAATACCGGAAGCGTGGAGTTCCGAGAATCGCGACCGTCACAACATTGATCAGCAGCGCCAGACCGAGGATGTTCCACGCTGCTACGAGGCTGCCGCCACCTCCTCTCGCCGCGAGGAGAGCGACCGGGATCGCGGTGATGCCGGTGAGGATGTCGAAGTTGAGGCCCGTGTAAGTCATTTGCATCGGCATGATGCCGCGCGTATACATCCCGTGCATAGCCAGTTCGAGCGGGAACCTGAAGGCCTGCACGAACACCAGCGCCCAGATCGGAATGCCGGTCGCGATGCGCGCGCCGAAACGGCTGTAGGTCATCGCTGACGCAAGGGCGACGATCGAGACCACGAACAGGGCGAACGGGGGAGGAGTGCGCTCCCACTGCCGAAGGACTCCGGACGCGGCCGCGAACCAGGTGACCGCCATCCATGCGGATGCCCCAAGCAGACTTATCACGCTGGCGCGTCGAGTCGCGTTCGTTGAAGCACTTGTCCGACGCCATGCGGACGCGGTGCCCCATGCCAGCACGCACACGAGCAGCACGGGAATGACGATGAAAGTCAGTGGCGCCAGTTCGAACGCACTGTATTCACGCACCTTCGAACTATAGCGCGCCAGTTTTGATCTCTATCATGCAGTTGAGCGGTCGCGTCGTTGTATCCTGAAGTTGGTGAGTTGTGGCTTCTGCGTCGACTTCAGCAACCATTCTTATCGTTGGCGACCCGGGTCACCGGCTGTCGCTCTCCCTGGCTGCGCACTTTTGCACCGATACCATTGACGGTTCACGAGCGCTCGAGCACGCACGGGACAGCCGCCCGGATTTGATCGTGGCACCGCTGCGGTCGCCGGATCTCGATGGTGTCGGGCTCTGCGCCGAAGTCAGGCGAGACTCGGTGTTGTCTCGGACCCCCGTCGTGCTCGTGGCGGGAGAGAGCGATTCTGCCGACGTGCTGGGCGCGTTTGCCGCAGGTGCGGACGATTGCTTCGACGCATCTGTCGATCCCGACGTCCTGGTGGCGCGGACAGCAGCCTTGGTTGCGCGGCGCGCGAGCGATCTCGAGGCGGCGGCACGGTATCACGCGCTCGAAGATCGCGCGGCGCATCTCGAGGCGGAGCTGCGAGCCGTTCACAAGAACGCGCATCAGATCGAGGCGATCGGTCGACTCGCGGGTGGCGTGGCGCACAACTTCAACAATCTGCTGACCGTGGTGCTGGTTTCCTCCGAGCTGCTGATGAATGACCTCGAGGAAGGAAGCCCTGAGTGGATTCACGCGCGTGAAACGTACGAGGCCGCCACCCGCGCGGCCGGTCTGACGAATCAGTTGCTGGCATTTTCGCGGCGCCAGATGCTCCGGCCGGTGCAGGCGAATCTGAATACCGTGCTCGCGGAGCTGGAGCCGGTGTTGATGGAAACACTGGGCGATCGAATCGAATTGAAAGTGGTTCCGGAAGCGGGGCTGCCGCCGGTATACGTCGATCCCAGCCAGATGCGTCGCGTTGTGCTGGATCTCGCGATGCACGGGCGCGACGGGATGCTGCAGGGCGGCGTCCTGGTCATGGAAACGCGACGCGTGGTATTGACGGAAGCGTATGTCGCCGACCGCGTGAACGTGCAGCCAGGGGTGTACGTCCTGCTGACGATCAGCGACACAGGTCCCGGGTTGGACGTCGACACCCAAACCCGCCTCTTCGAGCCTTTCTTCACAACGAAGCCCGCGCAGAGCGGCAGCGATCTGGGCCTCTCCACGGTCTACGGCATCGTGAAGCAAAGCGGAGGATACATCTGGGTCTACAGCGAGCGAGGTCGAGGTACGACATTCAAGATCTATCTACCAGAGGGGAGCCCAACACACACGGGCGTGACGACGGCCGGTGCCAGTCACCCACTCCCCCGTGGTCAGGCGTCGGTTCTGCTGGTCGATGACGAGGCAGGTGTGCGAGCCGCCGCCAGCCGCGTGCTCGAGGGTTGCGGCTACCATGTCGTTACGGCCGGCAGCGGCGAAGAGGCGCTTGCCAAGTGTGCCGATGACGGGCTCGAGCCCGATCTCGTGATCACCGATGTCGTCATGCCTGGTCTCAACGGTCATCAACTGGTCGATCGACTGCGCGCCCGACGCGCGGGTCTGCGCGTGTTGTACACGTCGGGCTTCAGCGCCGAAGCCGTCGTGAATCACGGCGTGACCGCGGCCGAGCACTTTCTCTCGAAGCCCTTCACCCCGTCGGACCTCGCCCACAAAGTGCGCGAGGTGCTGAGCTGGGGTCAGACCCCTTGATACTTGGGGACTCAAGGGGTCTGACCCCAGCGTCCCTTCTGGATCGCCTCGCGCATCGCGGCAAGTTCACTCTCCTGCATCCCTGCCTGACAGATGACGCGCCATGCCTGTTGACGATCGTCCGGGGTTGCGCCAAGGTGAAGATAGACGTCGTGGGTAGCTAGCAGGGGGTCCTCGTCTCCGCAGACGTGTGCGCGTGCACTCGACCAGGGATATGTCTCTGATGTTGCGGCCATGCCGGCACGAACCGGGTTCAGTTCGACGTACCGCAAGCACGTGAGCCAGTACGTCTCGTCTTCGATCATGAAGCTGCGATAGCGACCCTCCCACAATCCGCCGGTCCTTTGATGTTTGAAGTTAAAGACCGGTACATAGGTTCGGCCGATCCCCTGCATCATGGCTGACAACCCGGTGGTATCTGTCGGCGTAGCCATCAAGTGAAAGTGGGTCGTCATGAGCGCATAGGCGTGAATTGCCACAGCGTAACGAAGGGATTCACGTTGAAGCAGCCCAAGAAAGAGCTGATAGTCGGACGTGTTTCCGAATACCGCGCAGCGATTGTTGCCGCGTTGCACTATGTGCTGCGTCATTCCGGGAGGGCAGACCCGACGTCCTCGAGCCATGCGATCAACCAGTCGCAAGTCTCGTGCTCACACAACGACAAAGAGTTGCTGGCTACTTTGACGGCGCAGTCGTCGTAAGTATTGGAGTTCTCGCAGCGTTCGGCAGCCGTTGGTTCGGCGTTTTGTGAAGGGGTCAGACCCCTTGATGCCGCCCGACTCAAGGGGTCTGACCCCGATCTATTTCTCAGTTCGCAACATCCGAATCAATTCGATCGGAAGCGGGAAGACGATGGTCGAGTTCTGCTCCGCGGCGATTTCGGTCAGCGTTTGTAGATAGCGCAGCGTCATCGCGGCGGGCTGGCGGTCGATGATGGCGGCGGCCTGTGCGAGCTTGTCCGAGGCGATCAATTCGCCTTCAGCGTGAATGATCTTCGCGCGCTTCTCGCGCTCGGCTTCCGCCTGCCGTGCCATCGCACGTTGCATGTCCTGCGGCAAGTCGACATGCTTCACCTCGACCGACGACACCTTGATCCCCCACGGCTCGGTCTCGCTGTCGAGGATCTGCTGCAACTGCTGATTCAATTGGTCGCGCTGAGCCAGCAGATCGTCGAGCTCCGCCTGCCCGAGCACGCTGCGCAGCGTCGTCTGCGACAGTTGCGACGTCGCATACATGTAATTCTCGACTTCGACGACGGCCCTGCTCGGATCGAGGACGCGGAAATAGACGACGGCGTTGACCTTCACCGAGACGTTGTCGCGCGTGATGATGTCCTGCGGCGGGACATCGAGCACCACCGTCCGCAGGCTGATGCGAACATACCGATCGATCGGACGGAACACGAGCACCACGCCGGGACCTTTTGGCTGTGGAAGGAGCTTGCCCAGACGAAAGACGACGGCCCTTTCGTACTCGTTCAGGATCTGAATCGAGCTGATGACGTAAAGCACCAGCAGGACCAGAAACACCAGCATCGGGGATATCGCCAAGCCCTCCATCAGTCAGCTCCTTTCGGTGCGATGAGATCCGCCGGTTCAACGGTCAGCGTGAGCCCATCCACGCGCGACACGCGAACGGGATGACCGGGAGGCAACGGCCCCTGGCTGACCGCGCGCCAAATCTCGCCGCGTAGGTCGACGAGCCCGGGTTCGTTCGGCACCAGCGGCGTCCGGACGCGGCCGACCTGTCCAATGAGTGCCTGGGCACCGGTGACCGGAGGCCGCATCTGCGCTCTCAGCGCAAGCCTGCCAAGGAATAGAAACAGCGCAGCGAATCCGATTGCCGCGGGAAGGATCACCCCGAGGCCAACACGAACGCCGGGCACGACGTCGGTCAGCATCACCGAGCCGAGAATGAGGCTCACCGCCCCGCCTATGCCAAGCGCCCCGAAACTGGGTACCTTCAGCTCGAGAACGAGCAGCGCGATGCCAAAGACGACCAGAAGCAATCCCGCCATGTTGACCGGCAGGATTTGAAACGCGAAGAAAGCCAGCAGCAGACACAGCCCGCCAATGACGCCCGGGGCAATGAGTCCCGGATTCCAGAGTTCAACCGTGAGGCCAAGGAGGCCGAGCGTCATGAGGATGTACGACACCTGCGGATGCGCAATCGCACTCAGGAAGCGCTGTCGGCGCGTCAGGTCGACCCGGCGGACTTCGGCATCCCTGGTGTGCACCGTCGTCGAGCGTCCGTCGAAACGCTTGATCGTGCGCCCGTCGAGTTGCATCAGGACATCGTCCACATCCTTGGCGCTCAGATCGATGAGTGGCGGTCCGGCGTCCAGTGCTTCTCGATCGGTGAAAGCGCGACTCTGCAGGACCGCTTCTGCGGCGAGAGGAACGTTGCGTCCACGAGCTTCGGCCAGCGTTCGCACGTAAGCCGCTGCGTCAGACGCGGCTTTCTGCGAGGTCGTATCATCCATCTTCTCGCCTGAGCCCGAGACGGGATGAGCCGCACCAGCATGTGTGGCCGGCGCCATCGCCGCGACGTCGGCTGCCATCAGGAGAATGAACCCGGCGGATGCAGCACGTGCGCCGGACGGCCCCACGAAAACGACCACCGGCGCTCGCGAGGTGATCATGCGCGACACCATCGTGCGCGTGGAATCGAGCAGCCCACCCGGCGTTCGTAACACCAGGACGACAAGCTCCGCACCCGACGTGTCCGCGGCGTCGATGGCGTCCGTGAAGTACTCGGCCGTTATTGGCTGAATGATGCCGTCGATCTCGGTGACGATGACGTGGCGAGGCGCCGACTCTGTCTGCGCCCAGACCGCCTCGATGACAACGCAACAGAGGACCGCTGCAGCCACGAGCGGTATGCGAGGCATGGCGGCTCGATTGTACGTCCTGGGTGCCGGGCAGGCGAGCGGGCAACCTGCACTTAGACTGAGGCGGAGCCTCGCTAGCTGTTACACTGTGCCCGCTTCCCCACCACGTTCAGGAGGGCTACATGCTCAAGGAATTCAGGGAATTCGTTGCTCGCGGCAACGTGATAGACCTGGCCGTGGGCGTCATCATGGGCGCCGCCTTTGGGCGGATTGTCACCACGTTGGTCGAAGGTGTGATCATGCCGCCGCTCGGGCTTCTGCTCGGCCGCACCGATTTCTCGGGGCTTTTCTTCGTGCTCGACAGTGCCAAGGGCATACCGATGTCACTGGCTGAAGCCAAGGAAAAAGGCATCCCCGTCATCGCCTACGGGCAATTCATCAATGACATCGTGAGCTTCCTGATCGTGGCGATCGCCGTGTTTTTGTTGGTCAGGCAAGTCAATCGGATCAAGGCGGCGTACGAGCGTCCCGCCCCCGTTGCCGCAGCGACAACCAGGGCGTGCCCGTTCTGCGCAATGTCGATCCCGATCGCTGCCAAACGGTGCCCGCACTGCACTTCACAACTGTAGCTGCAACCTGAAACGGGCAACGCCCAAATTCCAGCTCCCAACTCCCAAGGTGTTTGGTTTGTTTGGGAGTTGGAGATTGGGAATTGGGAATTGACACTCGCCTCGTTCGGGCCTCCTACATCTCTACCTGTACTCCAAGTTCAACAACGCGCTCTGGGGGCAGGTGGAAGAACGCCGTCGCACGCACAGCGTTGCGTGCCATGACGACGAACAGCTTTTCGCGCCATGCCGCCATGCCGGGACGCTGAGTGACGATGATGGTCTCGCGCCCGAGAAAGTAAGTCAGATCCTCGACGTCCAGCTCGACGCCCAACTCCCGCGCCATGAGCAGCGCGCTCGGTACATCTGGGTCCTGCATGAAGCCGTACTGCACGCGCACGCTGTAAACGCCATATCCGAGCGACTGGACCTCGACCTGGTCACTTGGTGGCACGTATGGAGTGTGCGCCGTCCTCACCATGAGCACGATCACGTGCTCGTGCAGGATCTTGTTGTAGCGAAGGTTGTGCGCAAGCGCAGGAGGCGTGCCCCTGGGCTGCGCCGTCATGAATACCGCAGTGCCCGATACGCGAGTCGGCGGATCGGACGCGACCGCCGCCATGAAGTCTTCAAGTGGAAATGCGCGGGCCGTCAGACGTTCTGCTACCAGCTTCCTGCCCGTCTTCCACGTCGTCATCAACGTGAAAAGTAGCGCGCCAATCACGAGCGGAAGCCATCCACCCTGCAGAATCTTTACGAGGTTGGCGCCGAAAAGCGAGAAGTCCACGGCGAGAAAAATCAGCGCTCCGACGATGACGGCCGGTTTGGGCCAGTTCCAACGTTTGATGGCGACGACGGAAAGCAGGATCGTGGTGATGACCATCGTCCCGGTAACGGCGATGCCATAGGCCGCCGCCAGTGCGCTCGAGGACTGGAAGCCGATTGTGATGAGGACGGTGCAGATGGCGAGAAACCAGTTCACCTGCGGCACGTACACCTGGCCCATCGCCATCGACGACGTGTGCTGGATGTCGAGACGTGGCGCATAACCGAGCTGAATGGCTTGGCGCGTCAGCGAGAAGGCGCCAGAGATCAACGCCTGGGAGGCAATGATCGCGGCGACAGTCGAGAGCCCGACGAGCGGCAGCAGCGCCCACGATGGCGCCATCATGAAGAAGGGTTGCCTCGCCGCGTCACCATTGATCAGGACCAGCGCGCCCTGTCCAAAGTAATTGATCAAGAGCGCCGGCAGAACGAGACCGAACCATGCCATGCGAATCGGCCGGCGCCCAAAGTGCCCCATGTCGGCGTAGAGGGCTTCCGCCCCGGTGACGACCAGTACGACCGCGCCCAGCACGGCGAATCCGTGCCATCCGTGCTCGACGAAGAAGTTCACTGCGTGCCGCGGGTCGAACGCCTGCAGCACCTCCGGGGCGCGAATGATCCAGCGGAATCCAAGGATGGCAATGGTAATGAACCACACCACCATCACCGGCCCGAACAGTCCCCCCACTCGATGCGTCCCGTGTCGTTGAATCAGGAACAGCACCACGAGAATCGCCACCGAAATCGGCACGACCCAGGCCGAAAAGAGAGGTGTGGCGACCTGAAGCCCTTCGATGGCGCTCATGATGCTGACCGCCGGCGTGATCATGCCTTCGCCGCAGAGCAGTGACGCGCCGATGATCCCGAGTGCGACCAGGAACGAATAGTTCAGTCCGTTGCGCGTCCCGGTGCGCGAAGGCAACAGGGCCGTGAGCGAGAGGATGCCGCCTTCACCCTGGTTGTCCGCTCGCATGACAAGGCTCGTGTACTTGACCGAGATGACGAGCAGCAGTGCATAGAGGACGAGTGACAGCACGCCGAGGACGTTCTCGTGGGTCGGGCCGACCGAGTGGGAACCGAAGAAGCACTCACGGATTGCGTAGAGTGGGCTGGTCCCGATGTCGCCATAAACGACGCCGAGGGCCGTGAGTGTGAGCGGAAACAGCGTACCGTATCGACCGGGGCTCGTGCCGCCGTGCGCGTTCATCCGAAGAGCCGAGAATAACATCGTTTCACAAGAACATGGTCTGGAACCGGAGCGCGCGGTAGTTGAGTCCGGCGGCTGTGCCGAGCAGACGAACGACGGATGGAACTTCGATCGTCATTTTCCATTCATCGGTGCGCCCGCCACGTTCAATCAGACGCTTGGCCGTGCCGTCCCACCACGGTGCCACGCCGCGCGCCAGTGGTTCGACGATGAGCAGGCGAGCGCCTTTGCGCGCGCGCTCGAGCAACTGCTGTTCGACGCGGGTGCGAGCGGTATCTGACAGCTCGTTGAGCGTATAGGCCGCGACGATGCCTTCGCTCGAACGCGCGGGGGGAAGTCGCTCGACGTCGCCCTGCGTCGCGTGGCCATTCAGCCCGAGCTGCGAGAACGTCCAGCGCGCTTCGGCGACGGCCCATGGATGGCGGTCGATGCCGATGACACTCGGTCTCGATTCTGCGGCAATTGCCCAAGCCGCCCCGGCCGCGCCCGTCCCGCAGCCAAGGTCGGTGATGTGGTTCAGCGCAGTGTCCAGACCATGCAGGGCCCGGACTGCTTCAATCACCGCGATGAAATGGAGCGGAGCGTAATAAAGCGCAAAGGCTGCACGTTTTCCAGCGGTATCGAGCGCTCCATGGACGCGCTGGCCGGTGCCTCGCTCGCGGCGTTCGACATATGCGGACGACAACGCACGGAGCGCGCGCGTGATCTCCTGCACGCGCATGTCAGCAAGATACCGAGCTTCAGCCGCGCCCAGCCACTGGCCTAGTTTCTCTTGATCGTCTTTTTGCACAACGTTTGTCTTCGCCAGAAAATGGGGGCCGCAGCCAAAGCGCAGAGATATCAGCGCCACGGCATGGCTGGTTCGCTACAATGGTCGTCCGAGGAGGCTACTCACGCATGCGCACGCCAGTTTCCGTTCTCGCGATCCTGTTGACAGTACTCACTGCGGTTCCCCGCGTCCACGCTCAAGAGTCGCACGCCGCCACGCAGTCGGCGATCGACTCCGCGCTGCAGCAGCACGTAACGAGCGTGGCGGCCGACCGCGCCGATGTATTGCGCGTTCTCGAGCACGCCGCGGTGAAGGAGGTTGCCTCGCAGACTGGGATCGATTTGCGCCGTGCGGCAAGTGCTGTGGCGACCATCAATGGTCAGCAGCTCGGTGCCGTCGCCGCACAGGCGCGGCAGGCGGAACAGGCCTTGGTTGGTGGTCAGTCGAAGGTCACCATCTCCACGACGGTGATCATCATTGGCCTGCTCGTGATCATCCTGTTGATCGTTGCGCTGGATTGAGTGTGCGCGTCTCGCTTTCTAGATCGTGATGGCAATTCCCATTCGAGGACGACGTGCCTGGCCGTCGTCCTCGTGTGCGCTTCTCTCGTAACGACGGCGCACGCACAACCAGAACACCAGCCCTTCCCGATTCTCGACGTTCCCTTCATTTCACAATCCGAAGCACTGTGCGGTGGCGCCGCCGCGGCGATGGTCCTGCGTTACTGGGGGGAGCGCGGTCTCGACGCCGAGTCGTTTGCCTATCTCGTCGATCGCAGTTCCGGCGGTATTCGTACGAACCGGCTCGTCGCGGATCTGCGTCAACGCGGTTGGAACGCGCTTGCCGTCGATGGGCGAGACGATTTGATCGATACGGAGCTGGCTCGCGGCCGCCCGGTCATCACGTTGATCGAGGATCGGCCGGGAACATTCCACTATGTGGTTGTCGTGGCGTCAACATCACAGACCCTCGTGTTTCACGATCCAGCCCGTGCGCCGTTTCAGGTCATGGAGCGCGAGCGCTTCGCACAGCGATGGTCGGCTGCCAATCGATGGATGGCCGTCATCGTCCCCGGCGAGCCCTCTCGTGCGGCAGAGCCACCGCCTCGAACCGACACGGCAAATGGCTCCACCTGCGCCAGTCTCATATCGGCAGGTGTTCAGCACGCCCAGGCCGGCGAGTTGGAGGCGGCCGAGCGGAATTTGACTGCGGCGTTGTCGTGTGGAGGATCTGCGGCTCTTCGAGAACTTGCCGGTGTGCGTTTGTTGCAGCGCCGGTGGCCCGAGGTGACGGAGCTCGCATCTGCGACCCTCGCAGTGGATTCGGCGGATACGTATGCCTGGCAGCTGCTCGCCACGAGTCGGTTTGTGCAGAACGATCCGACTGGTGCGCTCGAAGCGTGGAACCGAATCCAGCAGCCACGTGTTGATCTCATCGCTGTTGGCGGGCTCACGCATACGAGGCAGCGCGTGGTTGAACGACTGTTGGCGGTGCCGTCGCAGGCGCTGCTCACACCGGGATTGTTCGATTTGAGTGCGCGAAGGTTGAAGGAACTCCCGTCTGCAATGGGCACGAGGCTCGAGTTCGTGCCGCGATCGGGTGTCGCCGAACTGCGCGCACACATCGAGGAGCGCCCACTGGTGCCGACCGACCCCTGGAGCTATGCCGCGATGGGTCTGGTCGCGCTCGCACGGAACGAAGTGAGCGTGTCGACTGGTGCCCTCACTGGAGGGGGTGAGCGTCTGAGCGTCGGGTGGCGATTCTGGCCGGGCCGCCCACGGGTCAATCTCGAGGTGATAGCGCCTGCCCCCTGGGGTGGCCTCTGGGGCGCCGACGTCTTCGGCGAGCAGCAGCCGTTTTCAGACGACACGTTTCCGCTTTCCCGTCGCGCAGGCGCGGGACTGACGATGTCCAACTGGATCACGCCCTGGGCGCGGCTGTCGAGCCGCCTGGCAGTGGATGCCTGGGAGGACTTTGGAAGTTACGGTGTTGCGTCGGCCGGCGTTCGTCTTGCGTCCGCAAGAGACCGCCTGACGGTCAACGTTGACGGCTCCAGCTGGCTCGGGAAGGAGCGGTTCGGCTCGATTGGCGCTTCCCTCCGCGTGCGCTCGAGCGATCAAAACCAGGGGCGCGTGTTCATCGCGCGCGGTGGGGGCGCGCTGACCACGGTCGCTACCCCACCGGATCTCTGGTTCGCCGGCGACACCGGCACGGTGCGTCCAGCGCTTCTTCGCGCGCACCCGATCGTGGACGATGGGATGCTCCAATCGGATCGACTGGGACGGCGCATTGCGTATCTCTCGGGAGAGGCGCGGCAATGGTGGACCCTGAGGTCGATCATCCATGTTGGCGTCGCAGTGTTTGCCGATGCGGCTCTCGTCGATCGGCAGGCCACGGCCGAGATTGAATCGACGCCATCGACGGCATCGAGCCGAGGCGACTTCGACATGGGAGGAGGACTGCGACTCGGGCTGCCCGGCTTGGATGGGGTGTTCAGACTGGACGTAGGCAAGGGACTTCGGGACGGGGCGACGGCGTTTTCGTTCGTCTACGAACCGTGATCCGGGCGCTATACCAGCGCGCGCCAAAACAACTGGTACGTTCTTCGCTAGCTGGCAAGCCATGCGTGCCGCGACCCTGTTGATTTGTCTCCTGTTTGTCACAGCCTGTGACGAAAACAGTCCAACAGGACCGACCGTTTCGCTGAATCAGCGATTTACGCTGGCCCCTGGCGAAGTCGCTGCCGTCGACAAGACTGATGTGCGTTTCGAGTTCGTGCGGGTCACAGGTGACTCACGGTGCCCGGCGGATGCGATCTGCATTCAGGGCGGCGATGCCCTCGTCCAGATTCGCGCGACGGGTGAAGGCGACTCGACGCTCCTCGGCCTGCACACCGGTGATTCCAGCCAGGCAAGTGCAGCGTACGGCAGTGTCCGGCTTAGGCTTGTCGAACTTCAGCCATATCCGTTCAGCAGCCGCACCATCGCGCCCGGCGAATATCGCGCGACCATGACCATCACACGTTGACGACCGACAAGGAGGCCTGAGATGGTGCAACGCCGGGATCTCGTGGGCGGGGGACTCGTGGCGGGGTTCGCGTCGATGATGGCGCCGGCGGCAGCGACCGCGGCTGGCGACGCTGTCGCAGACGATGAGGGATCGACGCAAGCGATCAATCACCTCCGCGAAACCTTCGAGCGTCAGTTCGATCAGGTCTACTCATCGAGATGGCGGGGGGTCTCTCGCGTGCGCGAGCAGCAACGCACGTGGCTGATGGCAACGCGCAAGTATCCCGATTTCATCGAAATCGGGCTCGATGTGTGGGACAACATCTGGGACTGGCACGTCGTGTACCAGCAGCCGCTGAACGTGACACGCGTTGCCGACGGACGCTACGCCATGTCGTTCATGTTCACGACACTGCTGTTGCGATCGGATCAGAAACCAGACTTCGTCGGCTACGCGTTCGATGCAGACGCGCAGGGCCGCCCTCGCTAGCGTCGTCCTTAGTTCCTATTTAGCGCGCTCGCAGGGCTCGCCGCCCAGGACGGCCAGCAACATCAGCGGACGCGAGCCCCGCTTCTCGAAGCTGTGAGCCGTGCCACGTGGTACGGAGATGAAACTGCTCACCGGCAATCGCGAGCTTCGTCCATCCAGAATGACGTTGCCTTCGCCGGCAACCACGTAGTAAACGACGTCCGCTTCTTCGTACAAGCGTTCGGGCAACGGATCATTCAGCTGAAGGAGCGTCGTCCGCTCGTTGCCGCTGCATGCGATGATGCTCTCGCGACGCGGTTCCCGCCCGATGAACTCTTTCTCGAGCCAATCGCCTACTGAGATGAGCTGCGGCTGTCCTTTCGGTCCCATGTGCGCTGGCGCATCAACCGGTGCAGGCGCGGGCGGCGGTGGTTCCGGTGCGGGCGGCGGTTCGGGCGCTGGATTCAACGATACATCGACGTCCAGGACCTGCCCGGCTCGCACCGAGACTTCACGCTCGAACGAAATCCACTTGTCACCATCGAATCTCAATCGATACGTTCCCGCCATCAGCCCCGTGAAGTTGATGTTTCCGCTGCCGTCGGTCTCACCGTTCCGCGTCGTCGTGCCCGTAACGCCGACCTGTATGCCCGGCAACGTTGCGCCTTT
>DASRJE010000202.1:0-10689 GCA_035649635.1 Vicinamibacterales bacterium
ATTCTCCGCATAGCGAAAAATATCCCGCATCACGAAAGTCGTTCTGGCCCCAGTACGAGGAGTCGGGTAGACTTTCACCCTCTCGAGCCACGACATGTGGAGACGCGAGCGCCAGACTCGCTCATCAGACTCTTCCTTAAATTTTCTTAATACTGGTGTGCTCTCATCGTTCCCGCGTTATTCGAGCGTTCTGCTGCCAACACGGCGACACACGTTGGGGTGACGCAGTCTCTGCTGGAGGTGACGCATGCACCGGTTGTTGAAAGGGGTTGTGATCGTGCTGGGTGTCCTGGCACCTGCGACCGCGTTTGCGCAGGCATCCATCGTGGGCACCGTGCGGGACGCGTCGGGAGCCGTACTCCCCGGCGTCACGGTCGAGGCATCGAGCCCGGCGCTGATTGAGAAGCGGCGCTCCGTGGTCAGCAATGGCGTCGGCCAGTACTCGATCGAAGATCTCAGACCAGGTACCTATACGGTCACGTTTACGCTGTCCGGATTCACGACGATCAGGCGCGAGGGGATCCAGCTGTCCGGGAGTTTCGTCGCCACGGTGAACGGCGACCTGAAGGTTGGCGGTGTCGCTGAAACGATTACGGTCAGCGGCGAAGCGCCGGTCGTCGACGTAACGAGCACGCGCAACCAGCAGGTGATCAGTGGCCAGACGGTCGCCGAGATTCCCTCGTCAAGACAGTATTCCGCCTTCACGCATCTCATCCCGGCGATCAACGTTCAACAGAATGACTTCTCAGGCTCCAACCCTGCGTTGTACAGCGTGTTCCAGATCCACGGCGGCCGCCGCAACGAGGGACAGGTCCTCGTCGATGGCATGAACGGCGGCTACCAGGGCATGGGCGTGTCGGGCTACGTGCCCGAGGTCGGTAACGCGCAGGAAGTGGTGTTCAGCCTGAGCGGCGGGCTCGGCGAGTCCACCACTGGCGGCCCGCAGATGAACATCATCCCCAAGCAGGGTGGCAACAACTTCTCCGGCAGCTTCTTCATCAGCGGCACGGGTGACTCCTTCCAGGGCACCAACCTCACGCCGGAGATAAGGGCCAAGGGGCTCACCGCCGTGAACTCAATCGGAAAGCTATGGGACGTCAACCCCTCGTTCGGCGGTCCGATCGTCCGTGACAAGCTGTGGTTCTACGGGACCTACCGCTACCAAGTCAGCCGGCAGAACGTCGCCAGCATGTGGGTCAACAGGAACGCGGGCGATCCGACGAAGTGGAACTACGACCCGGTCCTCACGGAGCAAGCCGTCGCCGACGGCAATTGGAACAACGGCTCCGGGCGGATTACGTGGCAGGTGACGCCGCGCAACAAGTTCAGCGCCTGGACGAGCGTCCAGTACCACTGCTTGTACTGCGACGGGGGCGGCGACGGTACCGGGCTTGGCTTCGGGGCGATGATCACCTCGCCCGAGGCAACGGCGACGAACGAAAACCACCCGAGCATGCTGACGCAATTGAGTTGGACGTCGCCGTACACCAATCGCCTGCTGCTCGAAGCCAACGCGCAGCTCGGGCCCTACTTCTGGTGGGGCAGCCGTCAGAAGAATGCCTACGACACGACGATGATTCCCGTGCAGGAGACCGGGGGTCCCTATCCAAATATCAACTACCGTGCGCCGGTCGGTCTCGGCGGGGGAGCGTGGTCCGAGCATACGGGACTGACGAACATCTTCCAGGGGGCCCTCTCGTACATTACCGGGTCGCACTCGATGAAGGTCGGTTTCCGCTACCACCACAACACGTCGACCTTCCCCGCGAACTTCTATAACGACTCTCTGCTCAGGTACACCTTCACGGACGGCGTACCTGCTCAAGTGACGGCGTACGCCGAGCACGCATCGAAACAGGAACAGCAGCAGACCATGTATGCGCTCTATGCGCAGGATCGTTGGACGATCAATCGTCTCTCGGTGCAGGGCGCGCTCCGCTTCGAGCATCTGGGCGACTACTTCCCCGAGCAGCGGATGGGTCCAAACCGCTTCCTGCCCACGGCCGTGATCTTCCCGGCCGAGGATGGCCCGCTCAATCAGAAAGACCTGATGCCGCGGCTCGGCGCGTCATACGACGTGTTCGGGAACGGCAAGACGGCGCTCAAGTTCTTCATGGGCCGGTACGTCACGACGTTCAACACCGTCGACGAGTGGGCGAATTTCAGCCCAGCCGGGATCACGCTTTTCCAGAGTACGGACACGAGAAACTGGAACGACTTCACCTATCCAGTCGGTGATCCCCGCCGCGGCAACTACGTCCCCGATTGCAACTTCCTGGACCCGGCGACCAACGGCGAGTGCGGCCTCGGGAGTGCATTCTTTGGGAAGCCGCTCCCTGCGAACTCGATTGACCCCGCTTTCGTGGACGGCTGGAACACGCGCGAGTACAGCTGGGATCTGACGGCTGGTATCACGCAGGAGATCGCGCCACGAGTGTCGCTCCAGGTCGACTACATCCGACGGAGCTGGGGAAATCTGGGGGCTGTCGTCAACGATGCGTGGACGGCCAGCGATTTCGACACGTTCGTCTACGACGTGCCGATCGATCCCCGGCTGCCGGGCGGCGGCGGCTACCCGCTGACGTTCCGTGACGTGAAGCCGGACAAGGTCCAGCAGATCCGGAACCGGACCACGTTCGCCAACGAGGTGGGAGGAGCCTACAACAAATTCAACGGCGTCGACGTGACCGTGAATGCGCGTCTGCGCAACGTCACGATCCAGGGCGGCACGAGCACCGGCAACGTCGTCGAGGATTCGTGCGGCGTGGTCACGGAGAATCCCGAGTACTACATCTTCGGACCCTGGGGTGGCACGGGCGGGTTCCTCGACACGTTCCTCGGCGGCCTCGGGCAGTGGCCGCAGCAGTTCTGCCATCGCGAATCGGGATGGAAGACGAACCTCAAAGGGCTGGCGTCGTACACGGTGCCGAAGATCGACGTGCTGGTCAGCGGGACGTTCAAGAGCGTGGCGTACCCCGGGAACGAATTCCCCTCGGTGCAAAGCCAGAGCGTCGGTGGCCAGGTGCTTGCGTTCAACATCCCAGGCGTCCTCAACACGACGTCCCTGAACCGGCCGTTCAGCAGCGGAAATGTCATCGAGTTCCTGAACATCGTCGAGCCGGGCGCGTTGTATGGTGATCGTCTGAGTTCGATCGATTTGCGATTCGGGAAGATCCTGAGGACCGGCCACACCAAGACGGCGATCAACTTCGACATCTACAACCTGCTCAACGCGAATACGACCGAGGTGTACCAGCGGAGCTACTCGGCGCCGGCGCCGCCCGGGCAACCCCGGTCGACTTATTTCGATCCGCTGTCGATCATGGCGGCGCGGTTCTTCAAGATCGGCGCGCAGTTCGATTTCTAGCTCGTAGGGTCCGGCTTCAGCCGGACCTCTCGTCGTAGTGTCCGGCTTTAGCCGGACCTCTTATCTAATGGGTGTCCGGGTCGGCCGGACACCTACCGTCTGCACCATGTCTCACCGACGCATCCTCACGAGTCATGTCGGCAGCCTGGTTCGGCCGCCAGACTTCGTCGCTGTTCTGAAGGAACGGCAAGCGGGGCAACCCGTCCCGCACTTCGACGAGTCGCTGCGCACTGCCGTCGAACGGGTCGTTCAGCGGCAGGTCGACGCTGGCATCGACATCGTGAGCGATGGCGAGTTCGGCAAGGGCATCGGCTGGGAGCAGTACGTCATCGAGCGGCTGTCGGGGTTCTCCGAGCCGCCGCCGCCATCACCCGGTCAGCCGGCGACTGCCGTGGCGCCATGGGGAGATTTCGCGGAGTTCATGGACTTCTACGCGGAGATGTTTCCCAAGGAGCAGTATCAGGAGCGCCCATTTCCCTGCACGGAGCCGATCGCCTACACGGGCCACGCCGCGCTTCGACGCGACATCGACAACTTGAAAGCGGCCGTCAAGAGAGCGAACGCGAACGCCGGGTTCCTGCCCGTGGTTGCGCCGGCGAGCGCGACCGCGCTGTCGCCGAACCAGTATTACAAAAGCGACGAGGAGTACATCTACGCAGTCGCCAACGCGCTCCGCGTCGAATACGAAACCATTCTCGACTCAGGCCTGTTTGTGCAAATAGACGATGCACACCTGCCGTTCATGTACGACCGCATGGTGCCGCCGTCGAGCGACCACGAGTACTTCCGCTGGGCGGAACTGCGCATCGAGGCGCTGAACCACGCGCTGCGCGGACTCGACTCCAGCCGTGTGCGGTATCACATCTGCTGGGGCAGCTGGAATGGTCCACACACACACGACGTGCCGCTGAAGAAGATCGCTCCCCTGCTGTTGAAGCTCAACGTCGGTGGATACGCAATCGAGGCGGCGAACCCCAGACACGAACACGAATGGAACGTCTGGAGAGACGTGAAGCTGCCAGACGGTCGGGTGCTGATGCCAGGCGTCGTGAGCCACCAGACCAACGTCGTCGAACATCCGGAGCTCGTCGCCGAGCGCCTCGTCCGCTTCGCGAAAGTTGTCGGCCGCGAGCGGGTGATCGCCGGCACCGACTGCGGGTTCGCGCAAGGGCCATTCGTCCGCCGCGTTCACGAGTCGATCATGTGGGCGAAGCTCGAAAGCCTGGCGGAGGGCGCGCGTCTTGCGAGCCAGGAGCTGTGGAGATGAATCCGATCGCGGCTGTGTTCGTCCTGGGGATAATCGCGGAGTTCGTCTTGACTCCTGCCGACGCGCAAGCGCCGATCGATGTCTACGAGCTCGCCGACTACCGGCTCACGTCAGAGGTGTTCGAGCGGTTCGCGCAGGCCAGCGGTCGCGTCGGCACGATCACGCGAGAGGATTCGTCGTTTGCCGACGCGCCGCTCGTGACCGAAGACACGGCGCTGTCGGGCGATGCAGTGGCCGAGGTCGCGACGCTCGTGGCGCGACTCGAGAGCCACGCCGGCCTGACCGCTGCGCTCGCGGAAGCGAAGATCACGCCGCGCGAGTACGGCAAGTTCACGATCGCACTCATCGCGGCTCGCCTCGCCTACGGTTTCATGAAAGCCGGGGTCCTGCAGCGCGTGCCGTCAGGCGCACCGACGATCAACGTCGAGTTCGTCAAGACGCACGAGACAGAGGTGACCGATACCCTCGCGCAACTCGGCATACGCGACTGAGGACAAAACGAGCAATCGCTACTAGACTCTTGGGCGGAGGACACTGATGGAGCATCGACCCCGGGCGGCCTCCTCTGTTCTGGCCGCCGCCTCTCTGCTCGCGAGCGTTCTGCTGGCCGCGACGCCAGCCCTGGCGCAGCAGCCCGACTTCACCGGCGTCTGGACGACCTACAACGAGCCGGGACAAGCGCCGGCGGGCGGACGGGGTGGAGGACCTCCACTGCCGCTCACCGATGTCGCCAAGCAGAAGGTGGGCGCGTATCGAGCGCTCGTCGAGCCGACCGGCGACACGCCGGGCGGCTACTGCCTCGGAACCGGGATGCCCGGCTCGATGCTCGGATCGGGTGGGTATCCGATGGAGATTCACCAGCGGCCAGAGCAGATCATGATCGTGTACGAAGCGCACAACGAGGTCCGGCGCGTGTATCTGGGGAACCGGATCGTGCCCGACGCGGACCGGCTTCCGGGACGGAACGGGCACTCGAGCGGCCGCTGGGAGGGCAACACGCTGATCGTCGAGACCACGCATCTCGTCGAGCAGGTCGATCAGCGATACGCGCACAGCGACAAGGCGCGCATCGTCGAGCGCTACCATCTCGAGAAGGGCGCCAAGGGCGAAGACGTGCTCGTGGCCGAGATGACGATGGCGGATCCGGCCTTCTACACGGCACCGGTCACCGCGGTCAAGAAGTGGGCGCGGGTGCCCAATGGCCACCTGCTGCCTTATGAATGCGCCGAAGAGACGTGGATGAAGCACCTCGAGGAGCTCGAGAAGAAAGCCGGCGAGAAGCCGTCCACGCGGCGGTAGTGATGGGCATGCGTCAGCGTGTCGCGTTCAACTCACATGGAGCGGATGTCATGAAATCGATCGCCTTGCCGGTAGTCTTGGCCCTCGTCGCCAGCGTGACGCTCGCGGCCCATCATTCGGCCATCCAGTTCGACTTCACCAAGAGCACGGCCATCACCGGCGTGGTCAAGAAGTTCATCGCCATCAACCCTCATATGCGGCTCGTGCTCCACGTCAAGGACACCAAGGGCGAGCGCGACATCGAGTTCGAGGGGCACAGCACCAACAACATGTATCGCGCCGGGTATCGCGACAACATGATCAAGGTCGGCGACACGATCACGGTGTACGTGGCGCCACTCCGGGACGGCAGCGAGGGCGGCTACGTGACGGCGGCGCTGACGGCGAGCGGCACCCGTTTCGGCGCACGATCGCGCGCCGAGCTCGAGCAGGAACGCCTGAAGGCCGAGGGCAACAAATAGGCGCGTTCTGAGTGCCATACCGCAGGCGCTCCTCGACATGACGATCGACTCCGGTCGGCGGACTGCGCTGCTGATCGTCACCATCCTGTGTGCGGCGTGCGGCGCCGCCGATGCGCCGGAACCGATCGCGAAACCGCAATACGGCGCCTGGGGCTTCGACCGGGCGGGGGGGGATCCCGCCACCGCGCCCGGCGACGATTTCTTCCGCTACGCCAACGGCACCTGGCTCACGCGAACGGACATTCCGCCCGACAAGACCGTCTACAGCCTGCGGATCGTGATGAGCGATGCGATCGATCAGCGGCTGCACGATCTCATGGAGCAGCTCTCGGCGGGCGCCGAGCACGAACCACGAACCACCGAAGGCAAGATCGGCGCGTTCTACAAGTCGTTCATGGACGAGCCGCGAGTCGAGAGGCTCGGTGCGATGCCGTTGGCACCGCTGCTCGACGAGGTGCGCACCGCCACCTCTCGCGATCGGCTGGCCGCGTTGATGGGCCGCAGCAACGCCGACCTGCATGGATCCCTGTTCAGCTCGATCATCGACGTCGATCTGAAGGATCCAAACCACTATGCGCTCTACATCGGGCAGGGCGGCCTCGGCCTGCCCGATCGCGACTATTACCTGCAGCCCTCGTTCGCCGCGCAGAAGACGCAATACCAGCAATACGTCGCTCGACTGCTCGATCTGATCGCATGGCCCGACGCAGCCCGACGTGCCGGTGAGATCGTGGCTTTGGAGACGCGCATCGCCGACGCCAGTTGGACGAAGGTGCAGCAACGCGATCCAGTCGCCGTGTACAACCCGATGTCGGTCGCCGAGCTGGGCCGGCTGGCGCCGGGATTCCCCTGGGCGACGTACTTGAAGGCCGGCACGCTCGAGCCCGAGCGCGTCGTCGTGATGGAAAAGAGCGCGTTGCCGAAGATCGCCGCGATCTTCGCCGCTGCTCCCATTGCGACGCTGCAGGCGTGGATGGCCGCCAACGCCGCCGACAATGCCGCGCCGTACTTGTCACGTCAGTTCGTGAACGCCTTCTTCGAGCTGCACGACAAGGGGCTCGGCGGCCAGCAGGAGTTGGCGGCGAGATGGCGTCGCGGTGTGAAGGCGATCAGCGGTGACTTCGGGTCGGACAATCGATTCGGCCGATTCGGCACCATGGGGTTTGCCGTCGGCGAGTCGTACACCGCGCGTCATTTCCCGCCGGAGGCGAAGGCTCGAATCGAAACGCTCGTGGGCCACCTGAAGAAGGCGTATCGCGCCCGCATCGAGACGCTCGAGTGGATGGGGCCCGCGACGAAAGTCGAAGCGCTGAAAAAGCTCGACACCTACACCATCAAGGTCGGGTATCCCGATCGCCCGCGCGACTACTCGACGTTGTCGATCCGTGACGATGATGCGCTTGGAAACGTGCGGCGGGCTGGGACACACGAATGGGCGTTCTACGCCGGACGGTTTCGCGGGCCGGTCGATCGCACCGACTGGCTGATGACGCCGCAGACGAACAACGCCTACAACGGCTCGCTGCGCGACATCGTGTTCCCCGCCGGTATTCTCCAGCCGCCGATCTTCGATGCCAACGCCGACCCGGCGATCAACTTCGGCGCGGCCGGCGCCGTCATCGGGCACGAGCTGACCCATGGCTTCGACGATCAGGGCCGGAAGATCGACGCCGACGGCACGCTGCGCGACTGGTGGACTCCCGACGATGCCAAGGCGTTCGTCGCCCGCGCGGCTCGATTGAGCGCGCAGTACTCACAGTTCGAGGCGCTGCCGTCCCTGCACGTGAATGGCGACCTGACGCTCGGCGAGAACATCGCCGATCTGGGCGGCGTGGCGCTCGCGCTCGACGCCTATCGAGCGTCGCTCGAGGGCAAGACGCCCACGGTCATCGACGGCCTCACCGGCGATCAGCGCGTGCTGCTCGGGTGGGCCCAGGCGTGGCGCGGCAAGCTGCGCGACGATGCGGTTCGAAAACAGGTGGCCAGCGATCCCCACTCGCCGAGACAGTTCCGCGTCAACGGTGTCGTCCGCAATCTCGATGCGTGGTATCCGGCGTTCGAGGTCAAGGCCGGTCAGACGTTGTTCCTCGCCCCAGCGGACCGCGTGCGCATCTGGTGACACCACGCCGATCGATCTCGGCGTTATAATCCTCCATCGATCCCGAAAATCTGTCGCACGCATCATCCCGAGCGATCGGAGGACTGCTTCCGTGCACATCACCTACGACCAGTGGATGCAGCGGACCAATCTCGGTGTGCTGTCGGTTCGAAGCGCGTCGCTCAAGAGCATCGATGCCGCGCTGAAGAACTACAGCGCCTTTCCCAGCTCCCGCCACTTGAAGATGCTCCGGCGCACCTTCGATCAGTGGAAGCTCGAAAAGAAGGACTGGAAGAAGAGCGACCGTAACAAGAAGGGCGCGGTCACCGATCTCGACGCCATGCTGAAGGGGCCGGAGCGCGACCTGAGCCCGATGGACTTTCTGCTCCAGGAGCAGCGGCGGCGGATCGACATGCTGTTCCGCGGCCGCAAGCTGGTGACACGGAAGTCGAAGTTCGCGCTCCCCGGCTTCAGCGCCGCCAGCAACCTCGAGAACGTCCGCCGCGGGGCGATGGCCCTGGGCGCGCCGAACCCGGCGTTCATGGAAACCGTCACCGCGCTGTTTCGGAGCTTCTTCGGGGCGGGCGCCGGCCCTGTCAGCGTCGAGGTTGAGGTCGCCGAGTTCCTCGGCCGGCACATCTTGCCCGATCTGCTCAAGAACATGGTGCCCTACGCCGGCATCCTCACGTCCGGTGCCAGCGCCATCAAGGAGTGGGGCAAGTACGCGATCGCGTCCTGGCGATGGATGGAAGTGCACGACTGCCGCTGGGCCGTGCGTGAAGGTGACCCGGACAAGGCCGTGACCGCCATCGAGCGTGTGCTGTCGCGCGACAAGACGCGGCACGCGACGCAGGGCACCATGTCTGGATTCGAGTCGATCGCCAGACTGGCCGCGACCACGGTCGGGGGGCCCGCGGCGGAGACCGTGACGGCCGGCCTGATGAGCATCGCGCAGCTCACGTTCCAGATCTACGTCATTGGCCGCGACTTCCAGGAGAAGTCCCAGGCCAACGGCATCATGAACGGCGTGCAGCCGGTGACGTATACCGTGTTCGACAAGTACCCGCTCCTCGGCGCCTACTACGTCGTCTGCGTCGACACGTCGGACGTGGTGAACTTCATGCTCGACGACATGGGCGCCGCCCATTGGATGGACGCCGTCGAGGAGATGAACAAGAAGATCCAGCCGATTATCCGCGTCTCGAAAAAGCTCATCGACGATTCCCGCTTCGAAATCCAAAACATGCCGAAGATGAAACGGATCCCGAAGCCGGAGAATGCGATCATGAAGCGCGGCGACTATTCGGGCCAGGGCCCGATGATCGAGTTGGAGTAGGTCTTGCCGCGGAGGAGCTCGATGACACGCCGTGTCCTCATCGGAATCGTTCTGACCGCGGCGCTGCTCGCCCCAAGTGTGAGCGCCGCCCAGGTGTCCTGCTCGCGCGACGGGTTGCAGCGCGCCACGGATCTCTACATCGCCGCGCAGAGCAAAAGCGACACGTCCGGCCTGCCGCTGGCGACGGGGCTCGGTTACATGGAGAACGCCGCGCTCGCCAAGATCGACGATGGCCTGATCAAGACGGCGATGAAGATCGACCACCATCGGAGCCTGCTGGATCCATCAACCTGCCAGACGTTCACCGAAGCGATCGTGACGAACAAGGAGAAGCCCTACGTCCTTGGCACCCGGCTGCGCGTCAACCGCGACAAGATCGCCGAGATCGAAATCCTCTGGACGACGACGGGCTACTGGCTGTTCAACGCGGATACCTACTTGAAGTGGTCGTCCACGGAGAAATGGGATGTCATCCCGGCCAATCAGCGCGACACGCGCAACACGCTCGTCGCCGCAGCGAACGCGTATCTCGACGCGTTTCTCGAAGGGAAAAAGGATCTGGTGCCGTGGGGCTATCCGTGCAATCGCACCGAAGGTGGGATGCACACGGGCAACGGCTCCCCCACTGACAGCTGCGACGTCGGTGTGCCGAGCGGCGTCAACATCGCCAACCGCCGCTTCATCGTCGACGAGACCATCGGGTCCGTCGTAGTGTTCTGCACCTTCGGCGCGGGGAGCGTCGGCGGCGGCAGCGGCGCGCCCGATACGCATCTCTTCCGAGTGGAGAACGGCAAGCTGCGCTACGTCCACACGCTGACGCATCTGCTGCAGTCGAACTTCCGCGGCCGTGGTGCCGGCGGC
>DASRJE010000203.1:0-32452 GCA_035649635.1 Vicinamibacterales bacterium
GTTGCCGTAGCCGTGTCCGAGCTTGCGGAGATAGTCGTCCGCCATCCCCTTGTCGGAATCCCAGGTGCCGCTCGCGGCGGTGATCGTCGAGGTATTGAGATTGAAGGTCCCGGGCGGCTCGTCGAAGATGCGGACGCCGGCCCGGCGATCCGCCTCCTCCTCGGTGTAGCCGCGCTGCACGAGAATCGCCTTGGTCTTGAGGTAATGGCTGCGGACGTAGTTCTCCGCCTCGTCGATCGCCTTCACTTTCTGCACGGCCCTGTCCATCAGCACCGTGACGTTGTTGAACATGCCTTCGGCGGCCGAGGCGATCACGATGTCGACGCGTGGACGACCGAGCTTCGCGCGCGGAATCACCTCGATGTCCACGACCTTGCCACGAACATCCCAAACCGGTTTCGTACCAAGCAGGTGGAAGATCTGCGACTCGAGCACGCCTTCATGCCGCATCGTCTCGTCGCCCCAGATCACGAAGGAGACCTTCTCGGGATACTTGCCGTGTTTTTTCAGATGGTCGGCCAGCATCTGATCGGCAAGCTTCACTCCCATGTCGTACGACGCAGGCTTGGGTACCTTGTCCGGATCGATGCCGTAGAAGTTCTTGCCGGTCGGATATGAGTCCGGATTGCGAATCGGCTCGCCCCCACCGCCGCCCGTGATAAATCCGCCACGCAGACCCCGCATCAAGCTCTCGAGCTCGCGCGTTCCGGACGCCACGATGCGTCGATCCATCTCCTCGGCGAGGACCTTGGCCTTGCTTGGCAAGAGGCTCCGGTCCACGCTGACGACGGCATCGACCGTCGTGTCGCGCAGGGCCTTGTCCGGAACACGGCCAAAGGTGTGCAGGCCGTAGGGAATGTTTTCCCCTTTGAGCTCGAGGAGATGATCCTGAATCTGGTGCACCACTTCATCGCTCAAGCCTTCCGGCTTGGACAGGTCGAGACCGAGGTCCTTGGTCAAACCGAGCGCAATGACTTGCTGTCTGATGCGCTCTCCCACGGCTTTCGCCAGCTCAGGGTTCTTGTGGAGGCTCGTATCGAAGTCATTGATCGCCTCGCCCAGCGCGGCGAGCTCGGGATACAGCCCGCCTTTCTTGAAAGGAGGAACCATGTGGTCGACGAGGGCCGCCATGCTGCGACGACGAGCGACGAGCCCTTCGCCGACGACGTCGACGTTGTAGACGTAGAGATGTGGCAGATCGGCGATGAGGGCGTCGGGGGCGTCATCATTCGACAGCCCGATGTCCTTTCCATCGAGCCATTCGAGCGTTCCGTGCGTGCCGATGTGAACGACAGCGTCGGCGCGAAATCCCTCTCGCAGCCACGCGTACGCCGCGACGTACTGATGATGCGGAGCCAGATCCTTGGCGTGATACAGCTTCTCGGAGTCCTCGCCCCACCCGCGCGAAGGCTGTGGCAGAAGAGCGATCTTTCCGAATTGCACTGCCGGGATCACGAGGCCGCGGTCCAAGGTCATGAGACGCGACGTGCCTGGGTTGCCCCAGTCCTTCAGGATTTTGGCCTTGAGTGATGGCGACAAGGCGTCGAGCCAACGGACATATTGCGCCGCTCCCACCTTGATCGCAGTGCCTTCGTCGACGAGCTCCTGTAATTCGCCGGGCGCATAACCACCGACGTTGCGAGCCTTGGCAAGCAGTGTCTGTAACACGGCGTCTCCGGAGAGATCGCCGCTGCCAACGTCATATCCCTCGGCCTTCAGCCGCTGCAGGATGCTGGCCAGCGACTCGGCGACATTGAGATAGCTGGCGCCGATATTGGCCTTTCCAGCGGGGTAGTTGTAGAAAACCAGGGCGACGCGCTTGTCGCGATTGGCCTTGTTTCGAAGTGCCGCCCACTTCGCCGCACGTTGTACCGCCATTTCGATTTGCGAGTGGATCGGCCTGCGCACAACGATCGTCAGCCCCGTTTCCGGATCAGTCACCTTTTCCTGGCTGCCGACAACGGTCGGTGCAATCGTGCCGGCCAGTTCGGGCACGGCGATGTTGAAAGTGCCTTCAAACATCGACAGGCCCATCGGTGACTCACGCCATTCCTTCTCACTGCGGCCATAAAGGCTGATCAGGTTGAGGATAGGAACATCCACTTTCGCGAGCGCGGCTGACGCATCCGGTCCGGAGAAATTGAAGTTGAAACCGAGCACGACGTCCGCGCGTGGCTGTCCATCGCCGTCGAGCAGCAGGTGTTGGACGGCGACCTCGCCGGGATAACCGAACATCGGGATCGCCTCGGCACCGCTGCGCTCGATCTGCGCAATGACGGCGTCGAGCAACTCGGTCTCGTCGCTGTAATAAGTGGCCTTGTAGAAGCTGACGGCGATACGCGGCGCGCCCGGGCGCAGCGTTCCATGCTCCCGCCGCCAGGCGGCGAACTCGTCCCACGTCGCAAACACCTGGCCCGGTTCCCGTGGAATGGACGCGCGCGCGTCCCTGGGCGACGAGTTGGCTGGATAGTAATAGCCGAAGTCGAGACTGGGTTGAGGGCGAGGCAACGACAAGCCCGGCACACCGGCTTCCGTCAGTGCGTACTTGAGGAGGCCCACCTGGTTCGAGTACCCCATGTGCGCCCAGTAGGTGCGCGCACGCTCGTCCCAGAGGACGCCCTGCTTGAGATAGGTCTCCTTCGGCAGAAGCCCTTCGCCGACGCCGAACACCTTACCGCGCTGGCCGCGAACCTGGGCAATCAGATCGATGTTGTGAGATGCGTTGAACCGCTCGAGCATCTGCTGGTTCATCGTGTCCAGCACCAGCACGTTCGCGCGTGTGATCTCATCGACCTTCACGTCCGCCATCACGGACTCGGTCAGAAACGTCAGCGCTACGCGACCCCGCAGGTCCGGTCTCTCTTGCAGCAGCGACTTGAATGCTTTCAGTGTCCCGGGCAGGTTGCCGTCGGAGAAGACGTAGGCGATACGAATCCGGGGCTCGGGACTCGGGACTCGGGATTCGGGGTTCGGACGACCACGATCCTGCGCGCGAGCGGACACAACGAACGCGAGCGCGAGCAGTGCGGCGATGCTAACGGCTCGTCTCATCCGGTCCTTCGGGTACGTAGATGATCTGTCCGTTTGCCAGGCGGTACGCAGTACCGAGTCGCTCGCCATCACCGGTCGCTGTCTTGCCGCTCACTTTGTAGGCCGTGATCTTCGTTCCCTTCTTGACGATGATCTCGCGCTCTCCCTGCGCGTTGGTCTTGACCATCGTCACCTCGCTCTGCGCGTCGACGAGATCGGCCATGCGGTAGACCGAGAACAACGTGATCATCAGCCCGACGATGAACACCACCGAGACGTCGAAGAGGTTCGCGATCCCCGAGAGTGGATCTTCTTCGGGCAGTTCTTCAGGCGACGGTAGATGAAGGAATCTCGACATCAATCCTTGTCCGCCGGGTCCACAGAACAGGACCCGGCCTACGCTGTCTGGATCTCGCGAGCCACTTGCTCTGCGAGATAGCGTTGCTCCCTGATCGTTTCCGTGACCCAGTTCTGGCGCGCCGCCGCGACCACGTACGCCAATGTTCCGGTTGCGAGCCCGACGATAGTACTCGTGAACGCAACCACCATCTGACCGGCCATCGCCTCGAGGTTGCCGGCGGCCATCGAGGCGAGCGATGACCCCATCGGGATGAGGGTGCCAAGCAGGCCGAGGCTCGGCCCGACCCTTACCATCATCCGCGCCAGGTTGAGCGGACGGCGCACGCGCTCCTCGCGCTCCAGGACGAGGTGCTCCAGCCCCCCGTCCTCGAGAGCGCCCTGGGCGCGAGCATCCTCGACATCGCTCAGCATCTGTCGCAAACCTGCTGGCAGGAGGCGGACACGGGCGGCCGACGCCTGAATCGCCGGCCCCGACTTGAGCCACGCGGTGATGTCGAACGCGCGGCGCTCGCGCCGCCGCGCCACGAAATCGACCACGCATGATCCGGCCATGAACACCGCGGCAATCACACAGACCCAGAGCAGCGCGAACACAGGAAATCGAAGCACTTGACCGAGCGCGAAAAGGCCGTTCTCCAAAATCGGAAGCAGATTCACCGGCGACTCCACAAGGCATACGCCGCTCCGAGCAGCGTCGACGTCGCGACCACCGTGAGGGTCCACGCCGGTATGGCTTCTCTCGCGA
This sequence comes from Vicinamibacterales bacterium, assembly GCA_035649635.1. Taxonomy (GTDB): domain Bacteria; phylum Acidobacteriota; class Vicinamibacteria; order Vicinamibacterales; family UBA2999; genus Gp6-AA40. Next base: position 4,136 of record DASRJE010000203.1, read on the forward strand.
CGTTCTCCACCGGCACGTTCAAATTGCGCGCGGCCTGCCAGCCATCGAGCACGCTCGGCAGCACGGCCACCGCCAGGCCCAGCGTGCACACGATCAGCAGCGCTTCCTCACGCAGCGTCTCTGGTGCAAAGACGGGACGCGTCTTGGCGAGCCAGACCGTTCCAGCCATTCCGAGCGCAATCAGTGGCGCCGTCAGCAGCGCAGGGGCACCGAGTAGTCCCAGTACCGGAATCAGCATCCCCGCCACGGCACCACCAAGCATCATGGCGAGCCAGGCGTAGCGCGGACGGAACAAATAGAGGGTCCCGCTGACGGCAGCGAAGAGGCCAATCATCTCGGGATCGACTGGTGGTCCAGGACCCCACAAGGCCACCGCGAAAACGAATCCGATCGCCAAGGCGACCAGCCACCGGCGCCTGGGAGCTGCGGCCGCCGCGAATGTTGCAGCGCCCAAGGCGCACAACATCCACAAGGCCAGAAGGATCACCGTCACCGGAGGATCCTAGGCTGTCCGGCCCCTTCCTGTCGTCTGAAGACTGTCTGAACGATTTGTCAGGATACGCGGTTCGCTTGCATCGCGGGTCACGGATCCGGGGCTTTTCGGAACGGAGATGCGGAATGTGCTGCCGTCCGGTCCGGATTCTTCGAGGGTGAGACGGCCGCCAATTGCTTCGACTCCCCCCCGCGCAAGCGACAGGCCCAAGCCCGTGCCGACGGCTTCGTTCCCATCAATGCGATAGAAGCGGTCGAAGATATGGTCGCGGGCGTGGGGAGGCACGCCCGGCCCCGAGTCGATGACATCAACCACGGCCAGCGAGGGTGTCTCCGACAGACGCAGCCGCACACTGCCGGCCGAGGGTGTGAACTTGATCGCGTTGTCGACCAGGTTGATCAACGCCTGCCTCAGAACGACGCGATCGGCACGGGCCCGCGGCGAACCGGTTTTCTCAATCGACAGCGTTTGCCCTTTCTCTTCCGCGAGCACGCCCAGGTGAGACACGACATCCTCGGCGAGCGAGGCCAGATCCACAACGTCGAGCGAGAAGGCCGCGTGGTGTGTGCCGGCGCGTGAGAGCGCCAGCAGTCGATCGACCAGCTGCGAGAGGCGATCGACCTCTTCCAGCATGCTGCCGATGATTCCTCGATACGAGGTCTCGGTACGATGCCCCCGCAACCCGACTTCTCCAACGCTGCGTATCGCCGTCAGTGGTGTCCTCAACTCGTGCGACACGTCGGTCGTGAAGTGACGCATCTGATCGAACGATCCTTCGAGGCGGCTGAGCGTCTCGTTGAAGACCGACGCGAGCCTGCCCATCTCGTCCTCCGGGTGCGCCACCGGAAGCCGATCGCTCAAGCGCTCGGCCGTGATCGAGCGGGCGCGCTCGGTCATTTCCTCGATTGGAGCCAACGCACGGCGCGCGAGCGTGTAACCGCCAAGTCCGGCGATGACAACGCCCACCGGCAAACCGAACATCAGGATGAGTGACAGCTCGCGAAGCTCCTGCCGCATCGCGGCCTCGGAGCGCGCAACTTGAATGGTCACGGGCCGGTCCACGATGTAGCTGCGCCGGCTGAGCACACGAATTGGGACACCGCTGGTCGGGAGCGACACGATCATGTCCTCGCCCTGCGCGGCAAGCGTCTCGCTCTCGGGGATGGGCCGCCGCCTCGCCTCCTCGTTGCTCAAGAGAAGCGCCGTGCCGTCAGCGCTCCACACCTGCACCCACGGCGATTCCTCTTCGAGAAGCAGATCGATCTGCGGGAACGGCATGATCAGGCCATCTGGCCCTTCGTCGACGGTCGCAGCTGCCCAGTAGAAGTCGGCGCGAAGCCGTTCGTCGAGCGACTCGGAGACGTTCCGGCTGACGAAGATGTAGACGCCAAACACATACACGCCGAGGACGACCATCATCGCGGCGACGTACCACAGGGTCAGCCGCATACGAACGCTGTGCGCTCGCCACCAACGGCCGTTCACGCGCGGGGTTACATCGGTCATGGCTCGCCCTCGCGCAGCATGAACCCGACACCGCGAACGGTGTGGATCAACTTCACGTTGTGCTCCAGATCTACCTTACGGCGCAGACGCGCGATGTGGACATCGATCACGTTGTCGAGCGGCGTCGTCCGCGCCGTTTCCTTCCAGACATCGCGCGCCAGCGTCTCACGCGACACGACCTGGCTCTGGTATCGCATCAGGAATTCGAGCAGCTCGAACTCGCGGACTGTCAGATCGACGGGACGTCCGCCCCGGAGCACCTTGCGCGTGACCAGATCCATCTCGAGGTCGCCGACAGACAGCCGGGGCGCATCGGCCACGCGACCGCGACGGACCAGCGCTCGAATGCGCGCGAGCAGCTCGGCGAACGCAAAGGGTTTGACGACGTAATCGTCGGCCCCGGCGTCGAGGCCGGTGACGCGGTCCTGTAGCGAGTCGCGCGCGGTCAGGACCAGCACGGGAGTCTCCATGCGGCGCTGGCGGAGCGCCCTGAGGATCTCGAGTCCGTCACGGCCGGGCAGGGTCAGGTCCAGCAGCACCACGTCGAAGGTTTCGGTGTTGACCCGAAAAAATGCCCCTTCGCCGGTGCGCTCGACCACCACGTCGTAGCGTTCATCTTCGAGCCCCTCGCGCAGGGCATCGGCCACTTTCTGTTCGTCCTCGACGACCAGGATTCGCATTGCCTCGTTGAATTGTCGTTCAGAATAGAAGCCTATGGATAGCGCAGCCCCGCGGCCCGGGGTGTCGTTTTCCCTGCTCGAAACCATGCGTCTCGAGCACGGCCGAGTCGAGCGGCTGGAGCGGCATGTCGCCCGGATGGCCGAGGCCGCTCGCTACTTCGAGTACCAATGGAATGAAGCCGCCGTGCGAGAGGTCGTGAACTCGGTGGCCGGCGAACATCCAGGCGGCTGCTGGCGCGTGCGCGTGCTGCTTTCCGCCAACGGGTCACCCACGATCGAATGCACGCCGCTTGTGCAGGATGCGCACCGCTGGCGAGTCGACTTCGCGCTCGAGCCCGTTGATCCGCAGGATCCGTTCATCCTGCACAAGACGACGCATCGCATCGTGTACGAAGCGGCCCGCCGGTCGAAGAGTGAGGTCGACGATGTGCTGTTGTGGAATCGACGAGGCGAAGTGACCGAATCGACGATCGCCAATGTCGTCGCCGAGATTGATGGCTTGCGCTACACGCCTCCTGTTCGGTGCGGGTTGCTGGCGGGTACGTTCCGCGCCGAGCAACTCGAAGCGGGCACGATCTACGAGCATGCCCTGACGAAGTCCGACGTCGTATCGGCATCGCGGGTCTGGTTGATCAACAGCGTCAGAGGATGGGTGGACGCCGAATTTGTCGGCGACGCCAAATAGAGATCATCGCCAGCGCGGCTGGTAGATCGATTGACGGATTTACCGATCTGTGATTGTTGATTCGTTGGTGATTGTGGATTGGAGATTGATTCCCCGTTTTCCTTGCCCTTAATCAACAATCGGCAATATCCGATCAACAACGTTTCAATAATCAAACATCTCCAATCACCAATGACAGGCGCCAGCCTCAGCTGTCTTGCGGGGACCTGGTCGTCGAATATCGACTCCCAACGTGTTTGTTGGGAGTTGGAGTTTGGGAGTTGGGAGTTTGATATCGTTCCCCTATGACCGATTACTCGCAGATCGAGCGGCGATTGACTGACGTTCTCCGGTTGTCGCGCCGTCCCGTGGCGATTGCCTTCCGCGACACTCCTCCGGAAGGCGTCTTGCCGCTCACCGGCTCACAGCCGTCCAGTTGCAGCTTCTGGCGTCTTGCGGCCGCAGGAAACGTCTTCTACACGGTGCCATCGGATCACTTCAACTGCCCGGTCGGCAGCTTCACGCATAACATCACGCTCCCTCCCGAACGCGAGAGCGAGCTGAAGGACGTGCTCGCAATGATGTGGGAAATCGGATACATCAAGATGGAGGATATTCCTGCCATCTCGAGACTGCCGGTGACGCCGGCTGTCACGGTTTATGCCCCGCTGTCGCAAACGCCGGTTGCGCCGGATGCGGTTCTGATCGCGGGCACACCTGCCAAACTGATGCTGCTCCATGAAGCCGCGACACGCGCAGCCAAGACGGTGCTGCCGCTGCTCGGCCGTCCGACGTGTATGGCGATTCCGGCGGCACTCTCCGGAGGCGTGGCGTCGAGCCTTGGCTGCATCGGCAATCGTGTTTACACCGGCATCACCGACGAACAGTTCTATACCGTCATCGCGGGATCCGACCTCGATGTCATAGCCGAGGAACTCGACACGATCGTGACCGCCAATGCGAAACTGGCTGAGTTTCACCTGACACGTCGCGCCACGCTGGCATCGGCGTAGATCATCGGCTTCGGGCGGTTCTAAACTTTCTCTAGAGCGAGGCTTGTCAACTCCCAACTTCCAATCGCCAACTCCCAAGGAATCATGCTGCTTTCGGGTTGGAGGTTGGACGTTGACGAGTGTTCCAGCTAGGCTCTCGGTTCGCGGTTCTCGGCATTCGGCTCTGAGCCTGTTGCATACAACGGCTGCGACAGGTTCAAGCGCTCGAGCAGCTCGGGGTATCGCCGATCGCCCCGCAGCGAATCAAATCGAGGGTCAACCGTCACCATCGCTAGAGCGGGATCGCGATCGCGCCAGGCCTGGTCGAGTGCCGCGAAGGCGCAATCGTGGTCCTCGAGGCCGACGTAGGCGAGCGCGAGGTGAAAGGACGAGACGTAACGTTGCGTGTGCTGAGACAGCGCGAGCGCGATCAGCTCCCGCGCCTCCGCCCGCGCACCGCTGACCGCCCGGACGTGCGCCAGCCAGGCCAGGCGGATGGGATCGGTAGCATCGGCTGTCGCAGACGGCTCCAGCGTCGCCCGCGCGCGCGCACAATCCCCGGCCCTGAGGTAGACGGCGGCAAGCAGCCGCTGCGCGGGCGCGAACTCTGGAAACAGATGAAGCGCGTGCCGGCAACGTTCGATCGCCCGGTCGACGTCACCGGACAGATAGCGCGTCCAGGCCGCTATGGTATTCGCCATGAGGCACAGCGGATCGATCTCGCACGCCTGATCGACGTGCCGCGCCGCTTCGTCAAATCTCGAACGCAGCGCGAGCGTCACGCCGTATGCGCGCAGCGCGTACTCGTTGCTCGAATTGAGGACCAGGGCCTCGATGAATCCCGTCTCGGCGGCCGCCCAATCCATTTCCAGCATGCGCCGGGTGTCGGCGAGCACGGCTACAGCCTCTGACACGGACGGATCGAGCTCGAGCGCACGGTTCGCGGATTCGCGCGCCGCGAGCAGCGCCGGCCGCGGCGGCGCGTAGTAATACTCGGCGCTTCCGAGCCTGACACGCGCCAGTCCGCCGTGGGCCGCCGCGAAGTCGGGCGCCAACCGCGTCGCCTCCTCGAACCCGAGGAGCGACTCCACCAACCCGGTGTCGCCGGGCTTTGCCCAGTGATAGCGTCCGCGCAGATAGGCTTGATACGCGGCCGGGTGTTCGTCCGCCCTCCTGCCCGTTTGCACGCCGGGCACCAATTCCTGGACCAGCGAACGTGCCACGAGACCGGCTACATCGGCCTGCACCGCCAGCCAGTCGTCTGCCGTGCGCTCGTACGTCTTCGACCACAACTCCGCTTCGCTGGCCGTTTCAACCAGTCGCACGGTGATGCGAACGCGCGGACCGTCCCGCCGCACACTTCCTTCGAGCAGATGGTCCGCGCGCAGGGCCTCGCCGATCTCGCGGGCGCGCTGCAGGCTGCCCTTGAACACCATCGAGGACCAACGCGCGATCACACCCACCTTGCCGCGACAGAGCGGCCCGAGCTGCGCGATCAGCTCCTCGGTGAGACCGTCGGCAAAGTACTCCTGCGCACTGTCCTCGCTCAGGTTGCTGAACGGCAACACGACGAGTCGCGTGAGTGCCGCGGTGGCCGGCCGTGCCGTGCCCTGGCCGCGATCAATGGCCGCAATGAAGCGGTAGCCGCGTCGCGGCACCGTCTCGACGAACCGCGGATGATCGGCGTTGTCGCCCAGCGCCGCGCGCAGACGCTTGATTGCGGCATTCAGACTGTGTTCGAAGTCGACAAACGTGCCCTCGGGCCAGAGCCGTTGCCGAAGTTCGTCGCGCGTGACGACCTCGCCCGGGTGCTCGAGCATGAGCCGGAGAATCTCGAACGGCTGATCCTGCAGGCGTACGCATCGCGTGCCGTCGCGCAGCTCGCGCGAACGACAGTCCAGCTCGAATGATGCGAACCGAAGAACCTCGCTGTCCATAGGTCGGCTCACGGAACTACGTTTCCCGCTTCCTGGTTCCGGGCTCCGAGTTCGTGTTCACGGTCCGACCTGAACACGGAACACGAACGTGGAATCTGGAACCTGAGGATGCCGTACCCAAGGCCGATTGAGAAGTGCTGTCCGGCATGTCGCAGTGACAAGTCACCAACATGTCACCTCAGGTCACCTTCTGATGCATTGAGGCACCAGCCATCCGACTTCACAGTGGGTCCACGTGAGCGCAGGGCTCACACCCCACAGGAGCCGATCATGACTCGCCTCGCTCTGTCAGTTGCTGTTGTGATGCTGCTGCCACTGAACGCCTCGGCGGCCGAAACGCTCTGGACCGAAGTCATCGTTCGCGTGTATGACGCCACCGGCGCCAGCACAAGCGCACGACGCGCATCGCTCGAGATCGCGTCCTCGATCGTGTCAGCGGCATCGGTCGAGCTGATCTGGCGGCACTGCAAGGAGTCAACCAACAAAACGGGTGCAGCGGCGATCGACCCGGGTCACGCGAGTCACTGCGACCTGCCACTGGCGCCGGGAGAACTGGCGGTTCGAATCGTTCGATCCGGTACAGTCGACGAGCAGATGCGCGACCTGCCCCTGGGTGATGCGCTGATCAACACGCGGACCGGAGGTGGCGTGCTCGCCACGATCTATCTCGATCGCGTGGAGTGGATGGCGGCACAGGCCGGCATCGACCCGCGCGCGCTCCTCGGACGAGCGATTGCGCACGAGCTCGGACACCTCCTCATGGCCACGAGCGTGCACGCCGCGACCGGTCTGATGCGTCCGCTCTGGCTCCAGTCAGAGATCCGTCGTCGTCAAAACACGGACTGGATGTTCAGACCCAAGGAAATCGCCGCCATCAAGGAGAGAGTGGCAACGAGACTAGTGCGCCCACATTGACGTCGAGGACCCCACACGCGCCGGGGACTTCTGAGTCGTACGTCCGCCTGGCCGTTCATCTGGCCATTCGAGTGGTTTCGAACCAAACAAGGGATCCACGTCAATCCCGGTTCGGACTGTCGGATCGGTGTCGCCGTGCTGACCGAGAGGCTGGCGGTCGGCAAGCAATTGCTCGACGCGCGGGCTCGAAAGCGGCGGTGAGAAGAAATATCCCTGGGCATGGCGGCATCCCAGGCGTTTCAGTTCCTGCGCCTGCATCGCGCTTTCGACTCCTTCAGCGACGACGCCGGTCTTGAGCGTCCGGGCCAGCGCCAGGATGCTTTCAACGATCGCGGGACGCTCGGGAAGCAAGAGGCTTCTGACGAACGAACGATCGATTTTCAAGGCATCGACCGGAAGCTTGTGCAAGTGGCTCAGAGATGAGTAGCCGGTTCCGAAATCATCGAGATAGACCTTGACGCCGAAGTCCCGCAGCTCGCGAAGATGCTCCGCGGCCATGTAAGGACTGCCCATCAACGTCGTCTCGGTGATCTCGAGACGCAGATTCGAAGGCTGCAATCCAGCCAGGCGGACGGTCTCTTGAACGATCTGCAGGAAGTTCGACTGCATCAACTGGCGCGTCGAGACATTCACCGTGATGCATTCGAGACCGTACCCGGGGAAGCGCTGTTGCCAGCTGGCAAACATCCGGCACGCCTCTTCGAGCACCCAGGTGCCGAGAGGCTCGATGAGTCCCAACTCCTCGGCGACCGGAATGAACTTCTCGGGCGAGGTGGCCTGGCCATTGCGCGACCAGCGGATGAGCGCCTCGAACCCGACGCACATCCCCGAGGCCAGCGACACGATCGGCTGGTAGTGCAGGTCGAACTCGCTGCTCTTCACCGCGTGACGCAGATCGTTCTCCAATCCCAGTCGATCCAGTGCCTTCGCGTGCATCTCGGCGTCGAACAGTTCATGGCGCGCTTTGCCGCGCGCCTTCGCGTGGTACATCGCCGTGTCGGCGTCGCGCATGATCTCTTCGGGGTTGTTGTACTCGGTTGCGCTGAACGCGATGCCGATGCTGGCCGAGGTAAATACTTCACGGCCGCCGATCGAAAACGGCGCACTCAGTGTGTCCTGGATGCGCAAGGCGATGGCGTTGGCCTGTCCCTCGTCTTCGAGCCGATTCAGGAGAATCGCAAACTCATCTCCACCGAGACGGGCAAGGGAGTCGCCTTCCCGCAGGCACGACTCGAGGCGGCGTGAGACGGCGGTGAGCAGTTCGTCGCCAATCAGGTGGCCAAGGCTGTCGTTGACGACCTTGAATCGGTCGAGGTCGAGATAGAGCGCGGCAAATCGGCAGGCGCGATTGTGCTTGAACTCATCGAGCCGGCGCCCGAGTCCTTCGACGAACACCGACCGGTTGAAGAGTCCGGTCAGCGGATCACGGAACCCGAGGCTGCGGAGCCGCTCCTGGGCGCTGGCGCGCTCGGTGACGTCGGTCAACGATCCGGCAATGCGTGCGCAACGCCCCCGCGCGCTGCGCGCAGCCACGCCGCGGCAGAGAAATCGCCGGTAGGTGCCGTTCTCGTGACGGATACGATGCTCGTGCTGAAGCTGGTTCGTCTTCCCTGAGAGATGCGCCTTGATCGCCTCCCACAGCGCATTGATATCGTCGGGGTGCACGCGCTCGAGCCAGTCCTCGAGACGACCGGTGCCGCCGTGCGCGGGTAGACCGATCAACGCCCTCCAGCGGGCGGAGAAATGGACCTGTTCGCTCCGAATCTCCCACTCCCACATGCCGTCGTTGGCACCAGCCTCCATCAACGCGAAGCGCTCTTCACTCCGCTTCAAGGCCTGTTCCGCGCGCGAACGATCGGTGAGGTCCTGCCACAGGACTGTGACACCGTCGGCTTCGGGAAGAATCTTGATCTGGAACACCCGCACGCCTTCTGATGTCTGCAACATGAAACGCGGCAGCGTCCGCGGGGTGCCGGCTGCTACTGCCGTATCGAAGGTGCGCTGAAACTCCGTATTGCTCAGGACTGGCAGGGCCGCATCGAGCGAGCGGCCCACCGCACGGTCACGAGGGCATTCGACCAGGCGCTGGAGCGCGTCGTTCCAGAGCACTACGCGTCCCTCATTGTTGACAACGCACATGCCCTGATCGAGCGATTCGATCACGTCGTGATGCCGCTGCTCTCGCGCGAGACGGTCGAGGTGACGGAAGTACACGCGATAGGCGAAGACCATTGGCACGGTCGCGACCAGCAGCACTCCCCACATTTGGTGATCGATCGCGGCGACGATGAGGACCGAGACGACGGCGGCAAGAATGTAATCCGGCGCATCGCCGGCGACGCCCTGCAGCCATTGGGTTTTGAAGGGCTGTCGCGTGAGCAGTGGCACCACCCATTCGATCAATGTGTGTCTGACGAGGCAGTAGACGATGGCAGCGCAGGCGATTGGCACTCCCTGCCATGGCCACTCGAAATGACCGGTCGTGCCTCCAAGCCACGAGTGCACGAAACCGGCGGCTTGCGTGGCGGCCACGGCCGTGGCGACGTTCACCAACATCTGACGGCGCTGCGATTCGGCGAGACCACGCAGCACCGCCCCGAACGTGGCCACCAGCGTCGCGGCCATGCGGCCGCCGAGCAGGAGCGCGGTGAAGTCGATGACAAACGAGGTTGCGCCATCCCTGGCGGACGGGCGCTGACGCTCCAGCGCCGCGGTCAGGATCGTCGCCAGCATGAGGCCGGCAACCTCCAGCGCCGCGAGCGGGGGCGGCCATTCGGTGAGTCCTCCCAAGAGCAGGGGGGCTGCGGCGGCAACAGCGGTCGTGACATAGACCCCTGGGTACGGCGCAGGCACCCGTACACCCGCCCATCGCGGGACAGACTCCGACCGCGCTGTCACGGGGGGTGACCCAGCAAGACCAGGACCAAGCGACTGCTCTCTGCTCAAGTCACAGCCTCAGAAGAGTTTGAGGGTGATTCAGCGCTCACGCGGTGTGGCGTTATCCGCGCCCATGTGTTCTGGATCGGCACACCGGCTTACTTTTGCGATCCGCCTGAGGAGGCCGCTTCTTCGGCTCGAGCCGCGCTCAGGATGTTGCGCATCGCGTAGTTGCCCTCGTGACACGCGTACTCGAAAAGCGGCTGGTGGGGATCAGCAGTCAGGCTCATCCCGAAAGTCCACGGCTTGGTCCAGGTCTCCGAATCGTCGACCGTCATCGACCAGTCGATCTTGTCCGCAGCCACTGGCTTGAACCGTTCAGTGAGCTTCATCTTCGGCGAGCCATTCCTGTATGCCGATCGCGGGTCGAAGCCGGTGGTTTCGACGACGAGCGTATCGCCTTCGAAGTGGCCGCGCGCCTCGCCCATGTGCGAGCGCAGGCCCGTCCGCGGCGTCGAGTCGAGGCGAATGATGCGGGTCTCGTGGATCATCTCGTAGCGAATGGCCACGATGCCGGGCGCTTGCGTGATGTCGTAGGCGTTGCCGTAGATCGCCGGCATCATCGATCCGGGTATTCCGCGAGTGATGCAGCGATCGTAAAGGCTGCGATCGAGCCACGAGTCGGCGCGACCACCCTCACCTCCGGCACGACCCCCACGTCCACCCGCGCGGCCACCAAGGCGGGCCAGCGCGGCGGGCGTCTGGGGCGGGATGCGGCCGTCAGGCGGATCGATCATCATCCAGGCCCGGCTGTTCTTTGCGCCGTAGTGCTCGTACCAGTGGACCGGCCCTGCTCCCGTGTCACGTCCACCGATTGCGGCCGCGCCACGCACTCTCGCTTCGTCGCGCTCCCTGACCAGTTCAGCCAGCTCCGAATCGTCAACCGCCTCGAGCTGTTTGCCCGCCAGCGCATCGGGGCGCTCGAACGGCACGCCGTTTTCATTGACATTCGTCCAGCCACCCTGGAGGTCGGGATCGCCCCACGGAGTCTTCGGGGGTGAGAAGGGCTTGGCCGTGGCCGCACGCGCCGTCGAGGTCCTGCCACCGGCTTGTTGCGAGTCCACGGTCGCAGTTGTTCCTGCAACGACGGCCGCCACAACGACGCAGACAGCGAATCCAACCCTGGCCATGCGCGAACCCTCCAATCCGACGAAGTCTATCACCTGCATCGGCGGCCGGGGATCCCGATGCTCGTCGGTGCGATTTTCGACGCCTGTCGGTGCAATCCTGATACATGTCGGTGCGATTTTCGACTCTTGTCGGTGCGATCCCGAAACATATCGGTGCGATTCCGAGTCCTTGTTGGTGCGATCGTCGACTCTTGTCGGTGCGATCGAGAAACATGTCGGTGCGATTCTGATGGTTGTCGGTGCGGGTCCGATACGCGTCGGTGCGAGTCCGCGCCTAGTCGGTGCAGTTCCGATAGCCGTCGGCACGAGCCTGCGCTTGGCCGGTCCAATTCCGAACCCTTGTCGCTGCGACGGAACTCGAATTGACGAGCGTAACAAGATTGCACCAACGAACGTCAGGTGAGATCGCACCGACAACCTTCAGGAAGATCGCGCCGACAAGCGATAGAGAGATCGCACCGACAAACTTCAGGAAGATCGCACCGACAAGCGATAGAGAGATCGCACCGACAAACGCAGGAACATCGCACCAACGAACGTCAGTGAGATCGCACCGACAAGGATCTACGTTGTGCTCCTTCCGCGTCGCAATTCGTCGGTCAGGATGATGGCTTCGGCGATTTCTTTCTTCGTCTTCCGCCGCTGACGGCTCTGCCGCTGGATGGTGAGGTAGGCCTCTTCCTCGGTGAGCCCGAGGTCGCGCTGCAGAATGCCCTTCGCGCGGTCGAGGACTTTTCGCGTCTCCAGGCGCTCGGACAGCTGCGAGTTCTCCATCTCGAGACGCGCCGTTTCAATCTCGGCGCCGACGAGAAAGCCGACCGTCGAGATGAGCTGCATCTCGCGCTGCGTGTGGTTGTGCGGTTGCCGGTGCTGGAGATTAATGACGCCGACGAGCTTCCCGCGCGAGAGCACCGGCACCGAGAGAAACGCCTCGTAGCGGTCTTCCGGCAGCTCGTTGAACGTCTTGAAACGCGGATCGTCGAAGGCGTGACTCCCCACGGCAACTGGCGTGCGGTGTTCGGCAACCCACCCGGTGATACCCTGACCGACTCTCAACGTCAGGCGATCGACGACATCAGGATGCGGCGTCTTCGACGCTCGCAGCACGAGGTCATCGTCCTCGAGGACGTAGACGAAGCAGGAGTCACACTGGACGATGGTGGAGACGAAGTCGACCACGCGGGACAGCACCGCGTGCAGGGGGTCGGCGGCAGCAATCCGGCTGCCGATTTCGTGAAGCAGATCGATATCTGACCTTCCGCTCACGTAGGGCTCGCTCTCGGGAACTCGGGATGTTATGACGGGCACGTTCTCTTGAAGATACACACGCGACCGGCCGCGGACAAGGGGGTGGTGGACGACGTTTGTGTGTGATCAAAGGCCAAATACGACATTTTTGGCTCAACTGCGTGCCCACCGTAGCGCCATGCGCGAGGGTGGGCCCCACCGAAGCGCAATTGCATGAAGACGAGCTAATCCCGCCGACAATGTCAGGACCGGGCCGAGCAGCCCGGTGCGTCGTCCGCCGATGCGTTCGCCCAGCATGCCGAGCAGCGGCCGGAACAACGATCCACCCAGTAGAGGAACGCGGTGACGAGTCCTTGCTCCGTTGCACTGAGCCCGAGCTCGGCTCGAAGAAACGGCGCCAACGGGCCAAGCAGCACCCACGCCATGAAGCTGACATCGAAGTAGAGCAACGCCGCGACGAGCGTCGGCGTGTGTCCCGCGCGCAGGAATCCCTTCATGCGACCCGTTCCTCCACAGCGCCCTGTGGAACCGCAACCACGACGACGCCGTTTTCGACGCGCACCGGATACGTCTCCACGCAGCGCTCGCTCTCGCTGGCTGGACGCTCGACCGAGCCGTTTGTGAGACTCACCTTCCACGCGTGCAACGGACACACGACGGAGGTACCGGTGATGATGCCGTCGCAGAGCGGTCCGCCTTTGTGCGGGCAGCGATTGCTCGTCGCCAGCAGACGATCGCCGAGATTGAAAATCGCAATCTCGCGGTCGCCTATCTGCACGGCCCGCCCTTCACGCGCGGGGATGTTCTCCAGAGCGGTGATACGTATCCATCGGCTCTCCCTCATACCAGCACCTTCTCCATCAATTTGATCGGGGCAAACTGCGTCGGGTTGCGCGGCGCCTGCCCTTCCTTCCACGCGTCGTACGACCTCGACTTCGACTTGGCGAGGCGATCGAGCAGTCCGGCCTTCACCGCGTCAGTGGCGTAAACGGTGTCCTTCCGCACCTTCTCGATGCCGAGGCGCTCGACGAAGTCGTAGGTGCGCTCGAGGTAATTGGCGTTCTCGCGGTAGTACTGGAAGAACAACTCCGACGCCTCGAGTGCGGCTTCCGTCGTCTCCACCGTCGTCAGCAGGTCGGCCTTGCGTACGCTCTTGCCCGCCGCGCCGCCGACGACGACCTGCCACCCGCCTTCGACGCCAATCAGCCCGATGTCTTTGACGGTCGCTTCCGCGCAATTGCGCGGGCATCCGACTGCCCCCATCTTCACTTTGTGCGGCGTGTAGAGCTGCTCGAAGCGCCGCTCCATCTCGACACCCGCTGACGTGGAATCCTGCGTGCCGAACCGGCAGAAGTCAGTGCCCACGCAGGTCTTCACCATGCGCACGCCCTTCGTGTAGGCCTGACCGGATGGCATGCCGAGGTCCGCCCATACCTTCGGCAGGTCCGCCTTCTTGATCCCGAGTAAGTCGATGCGCTGGCTGCCGGTGATCTTCACCATCGGGACGTGGTACTTGTCCGCGACGTCAGCGATGCGGCGGAGCTCGTCGGCGGAGGTCACGCCGCCGCGGATACGCGGCACCACCGAGAAGGTGCCGTCCTTCTGGATGTTGGCGTGCACGCGGTCGTTGATGAAGCGCGCCGACCGATCCTCGTCGTGATCGCCGCACCAGAGCATGTCGAGCATGTAGCTCAGCGCGGGCTTGCAGATCTCGCAACCCACACCGTTGCCGTAGATCTCGAGCACCTCCTGCACCGACTTGAGTTTCTGGCTCCGCAGGATGTCGCGCAGCCGGTCTTCGGCAAACGGCACGCAGGCGCAGATCGTTTTCTTCTTCTCATCCTCGAAATCGGGAGCGACTGCGCGCAACAGGTCCTGGCACAGGCTGGTGCAGCTTCCGCACCCGGTGCAGGCTCGCGTCGCTTCCTTCAGCTGTGAAAGCGTGCTGACACCACGCTCATGAATCGCGTGAATAATCGTGCCCTTGGTGACGCCGACGCATCCGCACACGGTGGCGCCATCGGACATCTCCGCGACGTCGAGACCGGCGTCGGCCGCGGGTGGAGGAAACAGGAGATGCCGCCGCCGGTCGCTGAGATCGGCATCGGTCCGCAGCCACTCCATGTAGCGATGGCTGTCCGACGTGTCCCCGACCAGGATCACCCCGGCCAACTTCCCATCACGCAGCGCCACCTTCTTGTAGATCCCGAGCGAGGGGTCCTCGTATCGCACGGGCTCCGCGCCGTCGTCATCGATGTTGCCCGCAGAGAACATCTCGACACCGACGATCTTGAGCTTGGCGGCCTGCACGGTCCCTGTGTAGGTCGGACCGCGTCGCCCTGTGATCGTCGCCGCCAGCACCTTGCCTTGATCGAAGAGCGGCGCCACCAGCCCGTAGCAGACACCACGATGCTCGACGCATTCGCCGACGGCGAAGATGGCGGGGTCCGACGTCTCCATGTAGTCGTTCACAACGATGCCGCGCTTGACCGTCAAGCCCGCCTTGCGTCCAAGCTCCACGTTCGGACGAATGCCGGCAGCGACGATGACCAGATCGCTATCGAGCGTTTCACCACCCGAGAACTCCACTCCCTCGACGTGGCCGTTGCCGCGGATCGCCGTCGTGCTCTTGCCCAGCACGACACGGATACCGAGCTCCTTCATCTTGGCCATCAGGAACTTCCCGCCCGGCGGATCGAGCTGGCGTTCCATGAGCGTCGCCATCAGATGCACCACGGTCACCTGGCATCCGTGCACCTGGAGACCACGTGCCGCTTCGAGTCCGAGCAGGCCGCCTCCGATCACAATCGCGCGCGTGTCCGGTCCCGCACGTTTCAGGAGAGCGCGCGTGTCGTCGAGCGTTCGGAACGTGAATACGCCGTCTTTGTCGAGCCCTTTGATGGGCGGCATCCACGCGGAGCTGCCGGTGGCCAGCAGGAGCGTGTCGTAGGGCGTAATGCTCCCGTCATCGCCGGTGACCGTCTTGCGCACGGGGTCGACATCGAGAATCCGAACGCCGACACGCAATTCGATCTCGTTGCGGCGATACCAGTCGAGGGAGTTGATGACAATGTCGTCAGCGCTTTTCTCGCCAGCGAGCACCGACGAGAGCATGATGCGGTTGTAGTTGGCGTGCGTCTCGTCGCCGAACACCGTGATGCGAAACATCGCCCCTCGACTTGCGCCCGGGGCGTCCCGAGCGTCGTCGAGGGACGGCCCGTATTTCAGAATCTGTTCGACGCAGGCCATGCCCGCCATCCCGTTGCCGACGACGACGAGGCGCTTCATCGGACACCTCTCAGCCGGGATCCGGGATCCGCCCTTCGACTGGCGCTCAGGGCGTCCCGAGTTTCGTCGAGGGACGCGATCCGGGATCCGGCGGATTCAGGGTTCGTTCGAGTCCCGAATCCCGAATCCCGAGTCCCGAGTGTCAGGTCTCGTGGCAGCAGGGGAATCGTCGAGCCGCGCCAGGTTCGGATCAGCGCCAGGCTGTTCCGCACGACACCGGTATCCCAGAGACTGGCTTCCGCAGAGGCCGCCTCGATCCGAACAGCGGATTGCTTGTAATTGGGCTCTCGTGAAATCGGATCGAACGCGCTTTGCGTAACCTGGTTGGCGTTCGCCTCGAAGTAGTGGAAAGGCGTGAACAACTGGCCAGTGGCGACAGTCTCAGTCACGCGCAGTTCGACGTTGCGGACTCGCCCGCGCCGCGACACGATGTCGACGCGTGCCTGCGGCTTGAGGCGCAGCGCGCGCGCGTCGGCCGGGTTCATCTCGACCCATGCGCTCGGGGACAGCCGCTCGAGGATGGGCACCTTCCCCGTTTTCGTACGCGTGTGCCAGTGTTCCACCGTGCGGCCGGTGTTCAACACGAACGGAAATTCCCCGTTCGGCTGTTCCGGGAAGGGTTCCCATGAGCACGGGATCAGCCGCGCACGGCCGTCGTCCGTCTGGTACTTGCCGTCGACGTAGAGCCGCCGCACCTCGCCGTCGTGCGACATCCCCGCCGGCAGAGGCCACTGCAGACCGCCATGCTGTTCGATGGCCTTGTACGTCATCCCCGAGTAGTCGCAGAGACGGCCGGCTGAAACCCGCTTCCACTCTTCGAAGGCGTCGGCCGGCTTCGACCAGCCCGGAAAGATCTCGTTGCGGACACCGAGCGCTTCTCCGAGGCCCAGAAAGATGTCGAAATCCGGGCGGGCCTCGCCGGGAGGTGGCACGGCACGATTGACCTTGCTCACCCGCCGCTCGGAGTTGGTGTAAGTCCCTTCTTTCTCGCCCCACATCGCGGCCGGCAGCATCAAGTGCGCGTACTCGGAGGTAGGCGTCGGGTGATAGCCGTCCTGGACCACGAGGAAGTCGAGCCCTTCGAGCGCCTGGCGCAGCGAACCGAAATTGGGAAACGAGACGATCGGGTTGGTTGCGATGATCCACAGCGCGCGGATACGCCGCTCGAGTGCAGCCTCGATGATGTCGGGATACGCCAGGCCGCGGGCCATCGGGATCCGCTCTTCGCCGAGGCCCCACAGTTCTGCCAGCTCCCGACGATCCTCTGCGCTTTCAAACTTGCGGTAGCCGGGCATGCTCGAGGCAAACCCGGCCTCGCGCGTACCCATCGCGTTGCACTGACCCGTAATCGAAAACGGCGCCGCGCCGGCGCGGCCGATATTGCCGGTGATGAGCGCGAGGTTGTTGATCGCGTTGACGGTCTCAGTCCCCTTCGTGCTGTGGTTGACACCCATCGTCCAACCGATGAACCCCGCGCGCGCGCGCGCGTAGGTCCAGGCAGTACGGCAAATCAATTCAGCGGAAATCCCCGTAATCTCCGCGACGCGCTCGGGCGCGTAGTCACGCACGGACTCGCGGAGGGCCTCGAAGCCGCTGGTGTAGTTGGCCACGTATTCGTGATCGACGAGGTCGTTCTCGATCACGAAGTGGATGAAGCCGTTGATGAGCGCCAGATCGGAACGCGGTTTCAGAGGCAGATGTAGATCGGCCAGCATCGCTGTCTTGGTCACGCGCGGATCGACGACAATGAGCGTCGCATTGGGGTTCGACCGCAGACGCCAGCACAGGATCGGGTGGTTCTCCGCAACGTTGGCGCCGATCAGGATGATGACGTCGGCGCGCTCGAGATCCTCGTACGCGCCGGGCGGACCATCGCTGCCAAACGATCGCTTGTAACCGGAGACCGCCGTAGCCATGCAGAGCGTCGTATTGCCGTCGATGTTTGGCGTACCGATGCCGAGTTGCACGAGCTTGCCGAGCGCGTAGAACTCCTCGGTCACCAACTGACCGGTGCTAATCACGCCAACGGACCCGGGGCCGTAGCGTGCCTGCGTCTCGCGAAATTGCCTCGCCATCGTCGAGAAGGCGTCGTCCCAGCTCACACGGCCAAACAGGCCGTCGCGCCGAAGCAACGGGTACCGTGCGCGGTTGTCAGCGGCAATCGTGTGGTGCTCGGAGAGTCCCTTGGGGCAGAGCATGCCGCGGTTGACTGGGTGATCGGGGTTACCGCGCACCGAGACGGCACGACCTCCCTTGACGCCGATGAACATGCCGCAGCCGACCGAACAGTACCCACACGTTGTCGCAACCCACTTTTCTGGGACCCGCTGCGAGGAGACATACCCGGCCACAGGGTCGACTTCGTAGGAGTAGCGGTCGGCTCGAGTGTCAAGCCCGAGGAGTCGCTTGAGAGTCATGTGGCCTCACTTGCGGACGCGATATACGGCGCCGCCAGATGCTTGGGGACAACGCTGACGAAGAAGAGGTAGCGGCCGACGATCTCACCGGCGACTGCCAGCAGGAGCGCGAGGAGAAGGACGGAGTTGCCAGCTTCCGCAACAGGACCAGCGACGGTTACAAGCAATGGGATGGCGATGGCGCCGATCGCCAGGAGTGCGCCGCGAAGAATCAGGCGCCCCTTGAGCACTGTGGACAGCAGTCGCGCCGTGCCTCGCAGTTCGAGACTGTCAGAGGAGATGCAACCGAAGAAACGCAACGCGAGCAGGACGAACTGCGCACTGGCCATCGTCGTCGCGCCAATGGCGAGCCAACGCAGATTGCCGCCGGCGACGGCCGCCGCAAACAACGGCCCGAGAACAGCGGCTGTCAGGTTGAACTGCAGCAGCGTGTAGGGGGTATTCCACGCGGGTCGCGACGGAACACGGTAGATGCACGCGCTCGACGTAACGCCGGCAACACCGAGCAGCACGGTCGCGGCGCCAACGGCAGTGCTCCCCGGCAGCCCAATCCACAACATCGCGGCGTACATACCCGCGACCGCCGAGAAGGCCGAAAAGAGCAGCACTTCCCGGCTCAACCACGATCTGCGCCACATCCGGATCGCGCGATAGGCGTGAATGGGTCGTCCGAGATGAAGCGTCGACGCCGACAGCGCAAGCCCGCCCACGAGCAGCGACGCCAGCGCGGCGACTCCCAGATGTGCGGTCGCGTTGAGTAACTGCAGAAGCCAGATCGTCGTGAATGCGCCAACCGCCAATTGCGTCAACACCGTCATCACGACGAGCGGCCAGTGCGGGTGCTCGGGCACCACGTTGGTAACGTTGACCGGCGTCGCATTGGGCGGGAGCGCCTGCGGCAGTGTGACCCGCGTGGTCGAGAGGCTCTGGTCGCCTTTGGGCAGGCCGGCATTCGACCGGCTCGCCGCGATCGATGACTGCCACGCGGCGACGTCGACGATCTCGATCGCAATGGCGCCTTCGGGACAGGCGTTCACGCACGCCGGCGTCTCACCCTGCGAGAGACGCCCATGACACATGTCGCACTTCCCGACAACTCCTCGCTCCGGGTTGTACTGCGGCACGCCGTACGAGCAATTCCACGTGCAGTACTGGCAGCCGATGCAGGTATCGGCGCTATGCTGCACGATGCCGGTAACGGGATCCTTCGAGTACGCATCGACCGGGCATCCTTTGAGACACGTGGGCTCGAGGCAGTGATTGCACCCCATCGAGAGGTAAGAACGCGACGTGATCGGGAACCAGCCGCCTTCGATCTCTTGAACCCGCCGCCAGTTGATCGACGCCGGGTTGCCGTTCTGCTCGTTGCAAGCGACCACACAGCATTTGCACCCGATGCACTTGCCCATGTCGATGTGAAAGCGGTACTGCTCTCCAAGACCGGGCGCCCGCTGCGGCATGCGCGCCTCGAGCGTCGGGTTGGTCAGCGCGCGGAGAGCGGGCGCGTCCGCACCCGTGACGATGGGCAGCAGCTTCCCTCGGCGCTTGGTCAGCGCAAAGGTGACGTCGTCCTCCTTCACACGGGTCAACAGTGGCAGCGTCGACATCCAGGCGACTCCACGATCCTCTTTGCAACGTTCGTGCGGGCACGGCGTGACAGGCGTCGCCGTGTCAGACCAGAGACTCGTCGTGGAGCTCCACCCTCGCCACGGTGGACAAGTCAGCGATCAGGATTCAGGGCGCGCGCAGAACACTCGCTCTCACGGGGAACGAGCGCGGCGCCTCAAGAGACGGGGCCAGCGATGCTGGCTGCAGGATGCACGCGACCGAGCGTGCATCCATTTCGAAGATACACGCCGCATCCCTTCACCACAAGGGGGCGAGAGGCTACGCGAATGTTGCTCGCACTGGCCAACATCACATTTGTGTACGAACGACGCGCTTCCGCCTAATGCGTTGATTCGACGCAGCTTGAATCAACTCGATGACGTCGGCGGGCACGATCCGCGATCGACGATTCTGCAGAACGCGCGCACGACAGAAGCATTCGCGGGGCGCTTCCAGACGAAGATGCGGCAGCTACGGAATTGTCGCGAATGCAAACGGCGCCACAGAAGTGTTGTGCCGTTGTTCGCCGGCTTCGAACGGCTTCACTTCATATTCGCGCGCGCGTAGCCGGGGGATGCATCGCTTGTCTCACACGAGTGCACGTGCGGAACGCGACTTGCTCTTACGCGAAGTGACGGCTTCGACGCCCTCGCGGGACCGGCCACGTCGCCTCCCTGGTGATTCACCGAATCGGTTCAGAACGGGAGCGTGCGTGTGATCTGTTCTCCGAGAGTAGTGTCCGGTTTCGCCCGGACTGTGCCAACGCTGGCGTTGATGGTCTTCGCGACATCGACGAGAGCCGCGGCGCAAACCGTCGTACCAACCGAGATCGCTTCAGCCCCACAGGCGACGCAGACGCCGCCACCCGTTACTCAACCGACAACACCACGGCCAGCGCCGCAGCGGCCTCCCGTCTTCAATCGAGCGAACGAGCTGATGCCATCGTGGTTGCGTGTGCGCGGTGAATTCCGCGAGCGCTTCGAAGGGTTCGAGAACGGCAACTTCATCGAGGGACGCGACGATGCCTATGCGCTCAGCCGATTCCGGTTCAATGTGGCCGTCACGGCCAACCAGCACCTCTCGTTTCAAGCCAACCTTCAGGATGCCCGCGTGGCGGACAAGGAAGTGGGGCCGACAACCGCGCCCTTCCGAGGTCCATTCGACCTCCGTACTGCGTTCGCCGATGTGGGCGATGCCAAGGCCACGATAGCGTTTCGATTGGGACGCCAGGAGTTGGTCTACGGCGAGTCCCGTCTGCTCGGTTCACTGCCATGGGTGAACACCGGGCGCAGTTGGGACGCCGCGAAAGTCACACTGCGTTCACCGCTCTTCCAGGTGGATCTCTTCGGCGCCTCTCTCGTTCGTAGCCTGCCGAATGAATTCGACAAGAGCGGAAACGGCAATCGTCTGGCGGGCGCGTATGCGACATCGACGAAGCTGCTGCCCAAGGCGACTGTCGAGCCGTACGTCTTCTGGAGACGCGACGTCAATCTTCGCAGCGAGCTTGGCGCACTGGGCACGCTTTCGCAAACCACCATCGGAACCCGCGTCGCCGGTCAGTTGCCGGCGCGGCTTGATTACGGTGTCGAGATGGCACTGCAGCGAGGTGGACTCGAGCAGGATTCGCTGAATGCATGGGCGGGACACTGGCAGGTGCGAGCGTCGCTGCCAGGGTGGGCGGCGCCGAAGGTCACATCCGAATACAACTTCGCAACCGGCGACGACGTGGCGAATGACGGCAAGCGCCAGACCTTCGATCAGCTCTACCCGACGGGACACGACAAGCTTGGACTCGCGGACCAGGTGGGCTGGCGCAACATCCATCACCTGCGCGAGGGAATCGAGATCACGCCGATCACGGCAACTCCGATCTCCTTCAACTACCACTCCTGGTGGCTGGCCAGCGCCGCCGATGGCCTCTACTCGGCGAGCGGCGCGCTACTGGTACCGCGTGTTCCTGGCGGCGCAGCGAACACGCACGTCGGGCAGGAAATCGATCTGCAGGTCACTCGTGCCATTACGCCGCAACTACAACTCGCCGGGGGTTACGCCTACATCATCAGCGGCGCTTTTCTGAAAGAAGCGACACCCGGCGCCTCTTACAGCTACCCATACGTCATGGCCACGTACGTTTTCCTCGCGGAGCGATAGATGAACACACGACGAGCATTTATCAAATCCGCTGCGACGACGGCGGGCATGCTGATGTCAGGACTTCCGAAGGGATGGGTCGGCGGAGTCTACGCAGACGATGGGCCGGAGACCAAGACGATTCGCTTCGGCATCATCGCGCTGACCGACTGCGCACCGATCGTGATGGCGCACGAGCTTGGCTACTTCAAGAAGTTCGGCATCGAGTCCGTGATCTCGAAGGAAGCCTCGTGGGCCGTCATCCGAGACAAGCTCTCGCTCGGGGAAAACCAGGCCACACACATGCTCATCGGCATGCCGCTGGCGTCGACCATGGGGCTGGCCGGGTCGCCGGTGAAGCCGATGGTGATCCCGTGGCTGCTCAATCGCAACGGGCAGGCGATCACGCTGAACAACAAGCTGAAACAGGCCGGCGTGCGCAAGCCGGTCGACGTCAAGCCGCTCGCTGATAAAGCCAAGGCCTCCGGCGAGCCGCTGGCGTTCGCGATGACATTCCCGCCGGGGACGCACGCAATGTGGATCCGTTACTGGCTCGCGGCTGGTGGCGTCCACCCTGATAAGGACGTCAGCCTGATCACCATTCCGCCGCCGCAGATGGTCGCCAACATGAAGGTCGACAAGATGGATGGCTTCTGCGTCGGTGAACCGTGGAACAACCGCGCGATCGAGGACGGTATCGGCTTCACCGTGATCACGACGCAGCAGATGTGGAAGGACCACCCGGAAAAGGTCTGCGCCTTCACCGAGGAGTTCGCGACGAAGAATCCGAAGACCGTGAAGGCGATCCTCAAGGCGCTGCATCTGGCCAGTATCGACCTCGACAAGATGGAGAACCGGCCGAAGTTCGCGGAGATCATCTCGCGGCCGGCGTACATCAACTGCCCGCCTGACATCATCCTCGAGCGCCTGATGGGCAAGTACGAGTACGGCGATGGACGCGTCGAGCAGGATCCGTTCTACATGATCTACTCGAACCGAAACTGCAACTACCCGCATCAGATTTACGCGAAGTGGTGGCTCACACAGTTCCGCCGCTGGGGGATGACGAAGGGTGCGCCCGACTACGCCGGCATCCCCAAGCGCGTGCTGCGATCGGACATCTACCTCGAGGCCATGAAGGAAATGGGCGTAACGGTGAAGGTGACCGAGGAGCAGTCGATCACGCTGTTCGATGGCGTCTTCGACGGGAAGGATCCAGAGAAATACGCTCGCTCGTTTGCGGTTAACAGTGTCGCAGGCTGACTAGATGAAACGTAGAGCGGGGGCTTTGGCCCCCGCGGACAAGGATCAATGACCAAGCGCCTCGTCAATCTTCTTCTACCGTTCTGCGGCATCGCCCTGGCGATTGGTGTCTGGTCGATCGCCAGTCGCCTGGTGTCCGATCTGCCGTCGCCGGTGCGGACGTGGGAAGAGAGCAAGCTGTACATCCTCGAGCCGCTCACCAAGCGCGGTGAAACCGATCAGGGAATCCTGCTGCTCGCCTACTACAGTCTGATGCGCGTCGGACAAGGTTTCCTGCTTGGAATCGCCATCGCGACGCCGATCGGATTCCTGCTGGGTGTTTCGTCCACGCTCACCCGGATGTTCGACCCCATCATGCAGGTGCTGCGTCCGATCTCCCCGCTTGCGTGGCTGCCCCTCGGGCTGGTGCTCTTCCAGAAGTCGGAGCCGGCAGCGCTCTTCGCCATCGCCGTCTGCTCGATGTGGCCCACGGTCATCAACACGATGCTCGGCGTGCGGGCGATCCCACAGGACTACTGGAACGTCGCGCGCGTGCTGCGGCTGTCGAAGATGACGACGTTCACGAAGATCATCGTGCCGGCGACGCTGCCGTACATGTTCACCGGCTATCGCCTGAGTCTCGGGATCGCGTGGCTGGTGATCGTGGCGAGCGAGATGTTGACGGGGACACCTGGAGTCGGCGGATTTCTCTGGCAGGAATACAACAGCCTCGTCTACGCCCACATCCTGCTGGCCATCATCACAATCGGCGTGGTCGGCTTTGCGCTCGATCGCCTGATGGGACTGGCGGAGGCAAAGCTGAGGGCAGTCTAAAAGACCTTGGAGGGTAATTGGCGTTCATCGAGGTTCGCGGGATCCAGAAATCATTCGCCACCAACGGCCCGATGCGGCACGTGCTGCGCGATGTCTCGCTCGACATGGAACAGGGCGAGTTCGTCTCGATCGTCGGCGCCATGGGCAGCGGCAAGTCGACACTGCTCAGCTTGCTCGCGGGTTTGACGATGCCCGATGGCGGCACGATCGCGATTGGCGGCGAACCAGTTCGAGGCGTCCATCGTCATGCGGCGTTCGTGTTTCAGAATTACTCGCTGCTCCCCTGGTTCACCGCGCTCGAGAACGTCAGGCTCGCGGTCGAAGCCGCCTTTCCTGCCTTGACGCGAGAGCAACAAGTCGCTCGGGCTCGCGACGCGCTGGGGAAGGTCGGGCTCGCTAACGCGGTGAATCGGCGTCCGCGACAGCTGTCGGGCGGCATGCGTCAACGCGTCGCGATCGCGCGTGCGATGGCCACCGAACCGCAGGTCCTCTTCCTGGACGACCCCTTCGGCGCGCTCGACGCGCTGACGCGTGAGACGCTCCAGCAAGAGCTCGCCGCCGTTGGATCGCAGGCAGACCGCCCAGTGACAACGGTCATGATCACCAACAGCGTCGAGGAAGCGATCCTGCTGTCCGATCGGATCGTGCCGATCCTGCCGGGGCCGCCCCTCGACCATGCTCGGGGCGCCCTGAGCAGCGCCGAACGGGCGCCTGCGACGCTCGGCGCGTCGATTCCCGTGGAGCTGCCACGTCCCCGCACCGTCGCGCAACTCGCACACGATGAGCAGGCAACCCACGTCCGCTCGCACGTCGTCGCCACACTCACGGCCTCGCCAGGACGGCTGCGCAAGGTCGCGACTGAACCCGGCACCGCCTCGCGCGTGCTGCAGGCGGTGGCGAAGGAGATGCCATGAGTTACCCGCTCGAACTCACCGGGTTGACGAAAGTATTTCCGACGCCGTCGGGTCCCTTCATCGCCGTGAAAGACGTCAACGCGCTGATTGAGACCGGCGAGTTCGTGGCGATTCTCGGTCACTCCGGCTGCGGCAAGTCGACCGTGCTTTCTATCGTCGCGGGCCTCGACAAGGCGACGTACGGCGGCGTCGTCATCGACGGGACCCAGGTCGATGAGCCGGGAGCGGAGCGCGCGATCGTGTTTCAGTCGCCTTGCCTGATGCCCTGGCTCACTGCTCGCCAGAACGTCGAGCTCGGCGCCTCACAGGGCGCGGTCAGGCGCACTCGGCGCGAGATCGCTGCGGCCGCACACCACTACCTGGAGCTCGTTGGCGTTGCCGATGCTGCGGATCAATTGCCGACGCAAATCTCACTGGGCACACAGCAGTGTGTGTCGCTCGCACGCGCACTCGCGGTCGAGCCCCGGTTCCTGCTGCTCGATGAACCGTTCTCGCAACTCGATTCGCTGACGCGCTTCGACCTGCAGGACATCCTGCTGCGAGTGTGGGAGCGCTCGGGCAAGACCGTGGTGATGGTGACGCACGACGTCGACGAGGCGCTCTACCTCGCGGACCGGCTCATTCTCATGACCGACGGCCCCGAGGCGTCAGTTGGCGAGGTACTGACCGTTCCGTTTCCGCGGCCGCGATCACGCGCCGCTGTCCTCGGCCATCCTCGTTATCACGCGTGTCGTCGCCGAGTGATCGACTTCCTGGAGCATCACGCGCATCAATCAAAGCCCAGCGCGCTAGACGATGTTTTACAGTCGGTGCGATCTCACTGACGTTTGTCGGTGCGATCTCGACGCCTTGTCGGTGCGATCTCGACGTCTGTGGGTGCGAGCTTCCTGACGCGGGTCGGTGCGACGCCTCTTGTCGGTACGATCGTGACGATTCCTAGCGACGACAGACGCTCGCACGGACAAGCGGAGGGTGATCGCACCGACATTCGAAAGCAGACTCGCACCAACTATCGAAGAGGGCTGCACCGACAAGCGAAGCACCGATCGCACCGACAACCGTAGGTTACTTGAGCGTCCCTGCTCCCGCCGCAGCCGTGACACCATCCTGCTGCGAGGCGCCACCCGACGCGCCGATTGCGCCAATGATCTTGCCGCCGACGATCAGAGGCAATCCGCCCTCGACCGCGACCGCGCCATCAAGCGAGAGAATCCGCCAGCCCTCGCCGCCCGCGGCAAGCGCGTCCTGAAACGCTTTCGTCGGCCGCTTGAAGCGCGCGGAGGCGCGCGCCTTCGCGATCGCGACGTCCACGCTTCCGACCTGCGTGTTGTCCATCTTCTCGAAGTACACCAGGTCGCCGGCAGGATCGACGATGGCCACCGCCATGGTCCACTGGTTCTTCCGCGCCTCGGCAACCGCCGCTGCAGCGACACTCTTGGCCTGGTCGGCCGTGATGGTCGGTCCATACATGTTCGGTTGCCCCTGAGCAGCCGCCTCGCCGGGACGAAGCGCCGCAACTGCCAGTAACGCACACGCGATGATGACGATGTGTTTCATAGTGGCAGGAATTATACGCATCACGTGCTAGATTCACGTTCAATGAGCCAGCACGCCATCATGGTCACGGCCTTCGATCGCCCGGGCATGCTGTCCGCCCTGACGAAAGTCCTCGCAGACCACGACGCCAACATCACGCACGTCGACATCCATCCCGGTAACCCGACATCCGTAATTTACTTCGAGGTCACGATTCCAGACGAACGGGCGCAACCTGCGATCGACGGCCTCAAGGCGGTGGCCGGCGTCGAGCGCGTCGAGGAAACGCCATCATCCGCCAAGATTTACGGCAAGCGGATCATCGTCATGGGCGGAGGCGCGCAGGTCGGACAAGTGGCGATGGGCGCCATCAGCGAGGCTGATCGCCACAACATCCGCGGTGAGCGCATCTCGATCGACACAATCCCCCTCGTCGGCGAACAGGAACTAGCCGCGGCGGTCCGCGCCGTCATGCGCCTGCCGCGCGTCAAGCTGCTGGTGCTGGCAGGCTCGATCATGGGCGGTGAGATCACGCGGGCGGTCGAAGAAGTGCGTGCGCATGGCCTGCGCGTCATCTCGTTGAACATGGCGGGCAGCGTTCCCGACGCCGCGGACCTCGTGGTCAGCGATCCGGTGCAGGCCGGTGTCATGGCAGTCATGGCGGTCGCTGATACGGCGAAGTTCGACCTGATGCGGCAGTTGAAACGACGGTACTGAATCGGCGATTTCACGATTCAGTGCCACTTAATTGATCTATTTCGATTGGACGCCACGAACGAGAAACATCCGGGATAATTGTCGAGCCACCTCGTACGCGTACACGTCCGGATCGTCGGCCACGACAAGCGCCCTCACACGAGTCGTCCCAATACTTCAACGCAGATTTGAGCGGCAGCGGTACGGTCAGCGGAGTACCCTCGACATACTCCATGACCAGGAAATTCGGACCGACGTCGTGCAGCGTGCAGATGTGAGGATGATTCAGTGCCGCCGCCGCTCGAGCCTCCCGCTCGACACGTTCGGAAAAATTCTCTTTGGAGACTTTGACGGCGACGATGCGGTCTAGTCGGGTATCGCGGGCGCGGTAGACGTCGCCCATACCTCCTGCGCCGATACGCGCGAGGATCTCGTAAGCGCCGAGGCGATCGCCGGTTGAAAGAGACACAGGTGGTGCGAAGTCTCTCGCAGGCTATCATGCCACCATCAAATCTGGAGCACTCATGACGACGAAGCGCTTCACGTTCGCAGCGGTCCTTGGCGCGCTCACCATGTCGGTTCTGCTGCCCTCATCGGCACAGCAGGGACGCTCGGTGAGCTGGCCGCTCCACAATCTCGATCTCGCCGGCAGTCGATACTCGACCCTGGATCAGATCAATACCTCCAACGTGAAGACGCTCACCCCGCGATGGCTCTTCCAACACGGCGTCATCGACGGCGTCAGCAATCAGACGACGCCCATCATCGTGGACGAGGTGATGTATGTGACTGATTCCCGGGGAAGCGTTTATGCGGTGAACGCGGTCGATGGCCACTTGCTGTGGACCTATGACGTCACCAGTCTCCTCGGAGGCGGGAGGTCTGAAGGCTACATCTTCCGCAATCGCGGCGTCTGCTACGCCGATGGCGTCGTCTACGTGGCGGGCGGCTCGTTCCTGTTTGCCCTCGATGCCAAAACCGGCAAACCGCTTCCCGGCTTTGGCAAGGACGGTCAGGCCAGCGTCATTCTCGATGTACTCAAGACGAGGTACCCGGACGCCAAGACGGCGATCAGCATGGGCTATTGGTTCACCACGGCGCCGCAGGTGCACAAAGGTGTGCTCTATATCGGCAGCACTCGCAGCGAGAG
>DASRJE010000204.1:0-97792 GCA_035649635.1 Vicinamibacterales bacterium
CCGACCACCTCCGCACCGTTCGGCGCGAGGTCGAATCGTGGATGCGCGAGCACGAATGGGAGTCGCTCAACGAGATGCGCGGCAACATGAGCCTCGAGCGGCTGCCTGATCCGGCTGCATACGAGCGCGCGAATTTCAGGATGGCACTGCGATAAGCCGACAACGAGAACAGACGAAGGAGCCCACAGCATGCGACGCCTATTCAGCCTGTCCCTTTGGATAGCCACCATCTCGACGACTCTCATTGTCCAGGCGCAAAAGGACATCCAGCCGCCCGAGACGTTCACCGCCAACGCCCAGGCGCTCGGCAGGAACGCAGGCGCATCGGCCGAGGTGACGATCCAAATCGACCAGTACACCAGCGAGAGCGATCGCGCGACTATCCAGGAAGCGTTGCGAGTGGGTGGATTCCCGGGCTTCCTTCCCGCGCTGCGCAGTGCTCCCGAGGTCGGTTGGGTCGAGATGAACGGACGGAAGACCAAGGTGCGATGGGCTCGGCAGCAGCCCACGGATAAAGGACGAACGATCACCATCGTGACCGAATCACCGCTCGCGTTCGTCGGCGGCGCAGCGGTCGATGCCAAGCCACGCAAAGGATATGAGGTGGCCGTCATTCAGCTCGAGGTCGATCAAATCGGCCTGGGCACGGGTTCGATGGCCGCAGCGGCGCGCGTCAGGCCTGGGGGTGCGACCGGCGTCCAGATCGACGACTACGCGGAGAACCCGATCAAGCTCGTCACCGTGCGGAAGTCGTTCGCAAAGCCGGGGCAGGCGAAGTAGTGCTCCCGCCCGCGCGAGGCCGTCTGAGTCTCGCAGTCTGGTCGGTGATTCTTCTCGCGGTGAGCGCGCGAGCACTGCTCGCGCAAACCACCGGCCCCGTAACTCCACCGGATGTGGCCGAGACGTCGCCACCCGGTGCGCCCGACGAACTGGGCCTCCGATTTCACGGCTACCTTCGGTCGGGATTCGGCGTCGATGGCACTGGCAAGGGGCAGCAGCCGTTCATCGCTCCACTTGCCGGCGCGAAATACCGGTTAGGCAACGAGGCGGAAACGTACCTCGAAACGACGTTTGCCTACGGCACGAATTCCGAAGACAAGGACCCCGCCTACTTCGACACGCGAATCACGCTCGCCTATGTCGCGCCGACGTCGCAGAGCAACACGTTTGCGACGACGTTCTCGCTGCGCGAGGCGTACGCGCTCGGACGCCGGCTGTGGGAGGCCCAGCCGAATGCGACATTCTGGGCCGGCGCGAGGTTCTACGATCGCCACGACCTCCACATACTCGACTTCTGGTATCGCGATCCGAGCGGCTTCGGTGGCGGCATCGAGGACATCGCGCTCGGGGAGCAGGTCAAGTTCGCGTTCTCGTGGATCGGCGGCTCACAGGATCAACTCGATTCAAACGGCACGGTACCGCGGGATGAACTGTACCGCTTCAACAAGAACACGCTCGAAGCGCGGGTCTACGGGCTTGATGTCGCCAGGACTCGCGTTTCTTTCGCATTTGACCTGTCTCACTTCAATGGCGACGAGGTGGCGACAGGTGGCGCACCCATCGTCGTGGATGACAGTGTCGGCGTCTCGGGCGCAGCCATCGTCGAGTTGCCATTCACCGGAGGGCGCAACAAGCTTGCCCTGCTGTACGGCACTGGGGCCGCGTATGACTTCCGATCGATTCTCGGCCCGCCGGCCGGCCGGACGTTCGTGCCCGGCGAATTCGTCGAGCCAGATGATCTCTGGCAATTCCGTCTTGTGAATGATCTGCTTTTCGAACAGCGAGGGCGATGGCAATTGCAGGGAGCGGTGATTTATCAGGAGCTCGATAACGGCGCGGCCGCGAACCATCGGGTTCGCTGGGTCTCCCTGGGCGCCCGGCCTGTGTATGCGCTCGGCCGCTTCTTCTCGCTGGCGACCGAAGCCGGTTGGGACCACACGAGCCAGTCCGATCTGCCCGGCGGGTCACTGTTCAAGCTGACCGTGGCGCCGCAGATTACGCCGAACCTGAAGTTCTTCAGCCGGCCGTCGCTGCGTGCGTTCGCGACATGGGCGCACTGGTCCGACAGCTTTCGCGGTCAGATCGCGCCGGCGGCGTATGCCAATGCCGTCCATGGAAGCGCGTTCGGCGTGCAGCTGGAGTCGTGGTGGTAGTCCATGGAGCGAGATGCGTCATGGCTCCCGCATCCCGGCCAGGAGATCGAGGACTACGCCGTTGGTCCAGCCGAATCCGACCTGATTGGCGCTATAGCCGAACTTGATGTCGGCGGCAACGTCGGACTCGCGCCTTCGGACGTCGTACTTCTCGACAATCGTTCCATGCTCGTCGAATTCTTTCGCCACCAGCGAGACGAACTTCGCCGCGATCCGGTTCGCGTCGTCGTGAAATCCGTAACGCCGCAGGCCATCGACGGCGATCATCTGCAGCGGCGCCCAGCCGAAAGGCGCATCCCACTGGTTTCCTGTCACCTCGGTGCTCGTCAGCAGACCACCAGGCGCCTCGAAGTGCGACAGGCTCTCGCGAACCCGAGCGGCCTGGGCGGGCGATGCAATTCCCGCCCACAACGGAAAGAACGTCGTCGCGAAGTCGTAGCGACGGCGCTGGCGGGTCCGGAAGTTGTAGTCGTAGTAGAGCCCCGCCTGCTCGTCCCACATCAGCGTGTTGATCAGATCGCGCCGCGATGCCGCGCGCGTGCGCCACTGTGCAGCCGCAGCGGCGTCGCCCAGCAGCTCCATGATTCGGCCGGCGTCGTCTTCCATGATGTACAGCAGCGTGTTCAGGCACACCGGTGCGTAGTGGATGATGTCTACGTTCAAGGCACCAAACCGGTTCGAGGGATCGAATCCCGACTCGCGCATCGACCGGTCGCCCTTGTAGAAAAGGTCGGTCAGGCGATCGCGCCGGCCGTCGTAGTAGAGCGACTCGTCGTAGTCGGTGACTTCGTGCGTGCGATAGTACTCACGTGCTCGATCATAGTGGGTGCGCCCCTGTTCGTCCTTCTCGTCAGCCGTCACTTCCGGCGCCGGACCCTCGCCGCGATCGAAGTAGCGCGACAGTCCCACGTCGGGCACGGCGTGCGGCTCCGTGGTCCAGAACCGGTAGTAGCGATCGATTGCGGGCAGCGTGCTCCGCAGCCAGGCGTTGTCGCGGGTCTTTTCATACACGCCCAAGACCATCCGCGTCAGAAACGGCGGCTGCGATCGCGAGAGAAAGTAGCTGCGGTTGGCGTTGAGAATAGTGCCGTAGTGCACGATCTCGTAGAGGAAGTTTTCGACCAGGTCGCGCCCCCGTCCCAGTTCGCCATCACGCAGCAGGCCCGCCTGGATGAAATAGCTGTCCCAGCCATACATCTCGTTGAAACGCCCACCGGGCACGACATAGGGCCGTGGCAGGTAGAGCAATCCATGCTCACGGACCGACAGTACGTTGCGCGGCAGCGTCCGGATTTCGATCTCCTTCATCACACTGGCGTCGAGCAGACCCGTCAGCTCACGCTGGACGCGCGTGCGCGATTCCTGTGGCGACACGTACAGCAACCAGGGTTCGCCGGGTTTGCGCGGTATCTTTGGATCCGGCAGCGCCTGCGACAGATCGCGGTTCGAACGCGACAATGTCGTCCAACTCATCTTGATGTAGGCTCGCAGCCGTTCGAGTTGCGTGGCGTCCGGCAGCGCCTGCGAGGAGCCAGCGACGATGGTGCATGCGAGCTCAACCGCGCAGACAGCAGCAATGAATCGGCGTCGCGTGAGTGAAAGACCCGTGCGCATGGTCGCATCATACGCGTCTGCTGCGGTGGAGAAACTCATCCCACACCGGGAGAACTGACATGAGCGAAACGACGCATCTGGTGTTGCGGGCG
Source organism: Vicinamibacterales bacterium (assembly GCA_035649635.1). Taxonomy (GTDB): domain Bacteria; phylum Acidobacteriota; class Vicinamibacteria; order Vicinamibacterales; family UBA2999; genus Gp6-AA40. The sequence goes on from DASRJE010000204.1 coordinate 3,860, forward strand.
CCGCTGTCGGGCATCGTCGTGCCGCTGGAAAACGTGCCGGATCCGGTCTTCGCGCAGCGAATGGTCGGTGACGGCGTGTCGATCGATCCGATCACGACCTCACTCGTCGCGCCGTGCGACGGCCGCGTCGTCCAGATTCATTCGGCGGGGCACGCCGTCACGCTGGCGTCGAACGACGGCATCGAAGTGCTCATGCACATTGGCCTCGACACGGTGCAGCTCAAAGGCCGCGGTTTCACTGCACGCGTCAAGACTGGTGACGTTGTCCGCGCCGGCGATGTCCTCATCGACTTCGACGCCGACTACGTCGCGACGCACGCGCGGAGCCTGATGACCGAGGTCATCATCACGTCCACCGACCGCATCGCTGCGCTGCAGCCGGCGTCGGGATCGGTGAAAGCAGGGACGGACACGATTCTGAACGTGACGCTGACCAACGGCCGCGGGGTGGCGAGTCAGGCGACAGCGGGCGAGGTCCGGTCAGGGCTGTTGGCGGTGTCCAATCCGTCCGGGCTGCATGCCCGCCCGGCCGCGGTGCTCACCAGCCGCGCGAAGCAATTCGCGTCGGATATCCGGCTGCGCCGCGGACAGGACGAGGTGAACGCCCGCAGCGTGGTCGGGATCATGGGACTCGAGATCGCGCACGGTGATCGCATCGAGCTTGTTGCGTCGGGATCGGATGCCGACGAAGCGGTGCGAGCGTTGTCACAGTTGGTGCTCGAAGGGCTCGGCGAAGAGGGCGCCGCGCAGGCGAGCAATGCGGTCGCGGTCGTCGACGTTGCGCGTCGCGCCCGATCAGACGATCCAAATGTTCTCGCTGGCGTTTCTGCATCGCCCGGCATTGCCGTGGGGAACGTCGTGCAGGTGCGCCACGAGCAGCTGCGTGTGGTGGAGAATGCCAACGATGTCAGGGCCGAGCGACAGGCGCTCGACACCGCCCTCGAGCGTGCGAAGGCGGAGTTGGATGCGCTTCACGGGCGCCTTCAGAAGGAAGGCGCCGGCGGCAAGGCAGCGATTTTCGCCGCGCATCGCGAGCTGCTCGACGATCCTGACCTGTTGAAGATTGCCGGCGACGCGGTGTCGCACGGTAAGACCGCGGCTTTTGGCTGGCAACTCGCCTTTACCCGTCACGCCGACCGGCTGGCGAGCCTCAAGAACGAACTGCTGGCGGCGCGCGCGAACGATCTGCGAGACGTAGGGCGACGGGTGCTGCAGAAGCTGACGGGCGTCGAGGACGAACCCGTGAGCTACGGAGCGGACACGATCCTGGTGGCCGAAGAACTCACGCCGTCCGACACAGCATCATTGAATCGTTCACGCGTGCTCGGTTTGTGCACCACCCTGGGCGGAGCGTCGTCGCACGTGGCGATCCTCGCGCGCGCACTCGATCTTCCGCTCGTGGTGGGCGCCGATCCGCGGGTGCTCGATCTGCCAAACGGCACGCCAGCCATCCTCGACGGGACACAGGGCACCCTTCGCGTGAATCCCACGACGGCTGAAATTGCCCGGATTCGTGGGCGGCAGGAGGAACTCGCGCGCGAACGGCAGGCCCAGCACGCACAGGCACACGAGCCGGCCACCACTGTGGATGGGCACCGCGTTGCCATCGAAGCGAACATCGGAGGACTCGCCGATGCGCAACAGGCGCTGACCCTCGGCGCCGATGGAGTGGGGCTCTTCCGCTCGGAATTCCTGTTTCTTCATCGCGCGACCGCGCCGACCGACGAGGAGCAGCGCGCCGCCTACGCCGATGTGGCTCGCGCGCTGGGAGGCGACCGGCGACTTGTCATCCGCACGCTCGACGTCGGCGGCGACAAGCCGCTGTCCTACCTCCCGCTTCCGCGCGAAGACAATCCCTTTCTCGGCGAACGCGGTGTGCGCGTGATGTTGAACCGGCCCGAGCTTCTCCGGGCGCAGTTGCGCGCCATCCTGCTCGCGGCCCGCGAGGGCCGCGTCGCGGTCATGTTTCCAATGATTGCCTCGATCGACGAGTGGCACGCCGTGCGCGATGTTCTGGAGAGCGAACGTCAGAAGCTGGATGCGCCTCGCATCGAGGCCGGCATCATGATCGAGGTCCCCTCGGCGGCGCTCATCGCCGATCAGTTCGCTGCGGAAGTGGATTTCTTTTCGATCGGCACGAACGATCTGACCCAGTACACGCTGGCCATGGACCGTGGTCATCCTCGGCTCGCGGCGCAAGTAGACGGGTTGTCTCCCGCTGTGCTCCGCCTCATCGACCAGACGGCTCGCGCCGCACGTCAACACGGCCGGCGGACGGCTGTGTGCGGCGGGATCGCTGGTGATCCACAAGCTGTCCCATTGCTCGTGGGTCTCGGGATCGATGAATTGAGCGTGACGGTCCCGGCCATACCAGTCGTCAAGGCGCAAATCCGCCAATTGCGGCTCGAAGAGTGCCGCGCGCTCGCGCAGAAAGCGCTCGCCTGCGCGACGGCCGCGCAGGTGCGCGCGCTGGTCCCGCTGGAGGTGCACTCATGAGCGGTCAGAGCGCCGTATTCGCGCTGTTGCAAAAGACCGGCAAGGCGCTGATGCTGCCGGTGTCGGTCCTGCCCGTCGCGGGTCTGCTCCTCGGTCTTGGCAGCGCGCACTTCACGTGGCTGCCGCCGGCGCTCTCCGACGTGATGGCGCAGGCGGGTGGCGCCATCTTCGGCAACCTGCCGTTGATCTTTGCCATCGGCGTGGCGCTCGGCGTCACCCAGAACGACGGCGTGGCGGCGCTTGCCGCAGTCGTCGGCTACGCTGTGCTGCTGGCAACGATGGGGGTGATGGCGACGCTCTTCGGCTACGAGTCGAAGTCGATCATGGGGATCTCATCGATCGAAACCGGCGTCTTCGGCGGCATCGTCGTCGGCGCCATCGCCGGGTGGCTGTTCAACAAGTACTACCGAATCCAACTCCCGTCTTACCTTGGTTTCTTCGCGGGCAAGCGATTCGTTCCGATCGTGACCGCGCTGGCGAGCATCGTCGCAGGCATCATCCTCAGCATCGTGTGGCCCCCAATCGGAACTCAGATCGACAACTTTTCGCGCTGGGCCGCATCGGGAAATCCCGCTGCCGCGTTCGCGCTCTACGGTGTCGTCGAACGCTCGCTGATTCCGTTTGGCCTCCATCACATCTGGAACGTGCCCTTCTTCTTCGAGGTGGGCCAGTATCTCGATCCGACGACCGGAGCGGAAATCCGCGGGGAGATCCATCGATTCACGGCCGGCGACCCGACGGCCGGAAACATGGCGGGTGGGTATCTTTTCAAGATGTGGGGACTGCCAGCCGCTGCCATTGCCATCTGGCAGAGCGCGCGAGCGGAGAACCGCACGAAGGTCGGCGCCTTCATGATCTCCGCGGCGCTGACATCGTTCCTGACCGGGATCACCGAGCCGATCGAGTTTTCCTTCCTGTTCGTGGCGCCGGTGCTCTACGCGATTCATGCCGTTCTCGCGGGGGTCGCGTATTTCGTCTGCATCGAGCTTGGCATCAAGCACGGCATGACGTTCTCGCATGGCCTGATCGATTTCATCGTGTTGTTCAATCGGTCGTCGAATGCGTTGTGGTTTCTCGTACTGGGCCCGGCGTGGGCGCTCATGTACTACGGCTTGTTCCGCTTGATGATTCAAAAGTTCGACCTGAAGACTCCTGGCCGCGAACTGGAGGATGAGGCCGAGGGCGCGGCTGCACCAGTGGTGGCTGCGGGAGGAATGGCGGGCGAGCTCGTGGCCGCCTTCGGCGGTCGCGCCAATATCCGGAGCCTCGACGCCTGCATCACCCGGCTGCGGGTGGAGCTTGTCGATCCGGCAAAAGCGAGTCGCGACCGTTTGAAAGCACTCGGCGCCGCAGGCGTGGTTGAAGTGGGCACCAACCTGCAGGCGATTTTCGGCACGCGCTCCGAGAACCTGAAGAGTGACATGGAGGAGTACCTTCGCAGCGGCGCGGAGCCGGCAGCGCCCGCACCCGCGGCTCCCGCTCCGGCGACTCCGGCCGTGCCGATGCGGGCAAGCGCACCCGATGCGGACGCGTTGCGTGCGGCGTCCTCGATTGCCGTGGCCCTCGGCGGTTTTCGCAACATTGCGTCCTCGGAGGCATGCGCCCTCACGCGTGTGCGCGTGAAGGTCGTTGACCCGGCACTGGTCAACGATGCGGCATTACGACAGACTGCCGTTGCCGGCGTCATGCACGTTGGTGGCAACGTGCTGCATCTGATCGTCGGCTCGAAAGCCGATTCGATCGCCGCAGCGATGAAATCTGATGTCCAAGTCGTTGCACCGCGCTGACTCGGCTCACGTGAACGGAGGCGACGGAGGCCGCGTGGTGAGCCGTTACCTCCGGAAGACTCCGTTGGCGGACTAGTCGGACAGCAGGAAGATCAGCGGGCGCACGTCTTCCTCTGGCGTCCACTCCCAGTAGCGCAGCAGGATGGCGTAGACCATGAGCCCGGTCTCGCCTTCGCCGAACAGCAGATAACGGACCGCCTGGCCCATCAGGCCGCGCCGAGTGAGGCTGATGAAGATGGAGATCGGATCGATCGCCTCGCTGACGAAGGCAATCGTGTTGGCGATGGCGACGGCGCCGTAGATCTCCGCCACGTAGTCGGCATCTTCTTTCCAGACTTTGACGTCGAGCGGGGCCGAGAACTCACTGCGGTTGTCGAGCAGGTTGACGTGCAGAAACAGGAATGGCCCGCCCACCTTGAAGTGTTGAATGATCTCTGCCCGTTTCCTGCGCCGATGAGCCGCGTCGGAAGTCGTGATAGGTACGAGGTGCACTTTCTTCCCGCGGACCTCCGTGGTGAGAGTCCGGCTCTCGGCGTCGAGGAAAAAACCGTAGGGGATGCGGAACTCCATTGACCGCAGCGATCGGCTGATCCCGCACGCGAGCATCAACAGCAGCGTGAACACGGTACCGATGATCAGGCCGTCGGGCCTCTCGATGCAGTTGTCGGCGAGCGTGTAGGCGAACACGAGCGTGAGAAATCCCGTGTACACCGCCAGCAAGTAACGCCGCTCGTGCCAGAGCGCGAGCGTGGCCGCAAGCGCCGCCGACAGGATCAACACGAGGACCCCGGTGGCATACGCGCCGCTCTGCGCCTCCACGTCTGCCTGGAAGATCAGCGTGATGACGACATTCACGAACAGCAGCACCAGGATCAGCGGGCGCGAGAGGGTTGCCCAGCGCGGCGCCATTCCATATCGCGGCAGGTAGCGCGGTATCAGGTGCAGCAGCCCGGCCATCGCCGACGCACCGGCCAGGCCGAGGATGAAGATCGTCGACAGGTCATAGATGGTTCCGAACGCCGATCCGAGGTACTGATGTGCCAGGAACGCGATTGCGCGCCCAGCGGCCTTGCCTCCCTCCTGGTAGTCGGCTGGCTTGATGAGCAGCGTCGTAACCAGGCTGGATGCAATCAGCATCACGCTCATGATCGCGGCCGCCGTCAACAACAGCTTCCGCGTGTTCGTGACGCGTCCCTTCGGAGCTTTGCCGCCCCGAGGGTTGTAATCCTGGTCCTCCAGTCCACCATCGATCAGCGGCATCACGGAGACGCCGGTCTCGAAGCCGCTCAGCCCGAGCGCGAGCTTGGGGAATACGAGGATGGCGGCAGTGGCAATCAACGCCGGATCGCCTTGCGCAGCGAGCGCCGCTCGCCAGTCCGGGATGACCGTGGGGTGAGTCAGTATTTCGAAGGCGCCACGCGCGAGGACGATCACATTGAGCGCCAGGTAGGGCAGGGCGGCGGCCGTTGCCAGCCCAATGGCTTCAGAGAAACCCTTGAGGAAGACGGCCGCGAGTACGAAGAGGATTGCGAGCGTGACGAGAATCTGATGTTCGCCGAGGGCGTCGTGGAGGAACGGATTCTCGATCGCGTGCTTGGCGGCGTCGGCCGCGGATAACGTCATGGTGATGACGAAGTCAGTGGCCGCGAATCCAAGGAGCACCAGGACCAGCGTCTTTCCCTTCCAACCGGTCAGCAGGTTTTCGAGCAGGGCGATCGATCCTTGCCCCGCGTAGCTGCGCCTTGCCACCTGCGCGTAGACGGGCAGTGCGCCAAACAGCGTCACCAGCACGAGGATGACGGTTGCGATTGGCGCGATGGCGCCGGCGGCCAGCAACGCGATGCCGGGCTGGTACCCGAGCGTGGAGAAGTAGTCCACGCCCGTCAGCCAGATGACTTTCGACCAGGGATGGGTCCCTATCGTCGCGCCTTTGTGGTCTTCCAGCGGTTCGCCGCGCGCGCACCATCGACCGATGAGGGATCGGTACTCATGCGCCTCACGTGCGGCTTCGGCAGGCTGCTCGCGAAACGGGATGCGCTGCGGGCGCCGAGCCGGCGCCTCTCTAGTGGTCCCCCCAGAGATCATGGTGCGCGGCCTGTCGATGATAGAGGTCGGCGTTGAAGTACTTGTCGTAGAACTCCAACTCCAGGTGCGAGAACTGCAGCCAGATACCCGGCAGATGGAAAGCATTCACATGCGCGGGGAAGCGGCCGTAGGTGTCGTAGATGTAGTTGCAGATTTCCTTCGTGTACTCCACGACCTGCGGTGTGGGCCGCTTGTTCGCCATCTTCAGGAACGCGTCACCGTACTCGTCCTTCTTATATGCCCGATCGAAGATGGTGCTGTCGCCGTAGGTGCCGACTGGCCCGTACTTCTCCTCGATCACTTTATCCACCGCCGCATTCATCGACGGGACGTAGGGCGGTGTCAGCGACTCGAGCAGGCCGTCTATGCCGATCGGATTATCGAGCGGCGTCGGCAGCGGAGGCCAGCGCCGCCACTTCTTTGGCTTCTGCATCCGGAACTCGATGCCGAACTTCCCCTTGGCGGGGTCGCGTTCGAACACATAGGGTGAGCCAACGGCTGCGTGGAGCCACGCCCCCAGGCCCATGCCTTGCGCGATGAGCATCAGGTTCTGCAATTGAAAGAACGTTTCGTAATCGGTGCGCAGCGTCCCGGCAAAGCCAATGGGTGCCGGGAATTCGCTATTGAGCCAGTTACCGCGGGCGCGTCGTGCACCGCCGATGATCTGATACGAGATGTTTGGGACGATGCCGACGAGACTGGCGAACCACGCCCCCCAATCGAGCAGCGTCCGCGGACGGAATCGCTGCCAGTCGTCGACGAAGAGTGGACGCTGGCCGTCTTCCTCGGACAACAGGCTGATGACGACGTTGATGAACTGCCGGGTCAGATCGACGATCGGCAGCAGGATCGTCGTGCCCGGACGGTTCGAAATCTGCCGGTTCCAGATGAAGTAGTACGGCCAGTGACGGGGGAAGTCGAGCCGCTCCTTGTAAAGACGATGCTTCACGCTCGCGGCAGCAGCGAGCCAGTCGGCTTCGCTCCAGTCTTCCCAGCGCGGCGGCAGTTTGCTCAGGAGCGCGAGGGCATCCTGATTGCGGAACTGCCGGATGAGCCACGTCCCCTCGTCGTTGATCAGGAAGAACGAGACGGCATGCGCGTTGTCGATGCTGCTCGCCGACCGGGCAAGGATGTTGATGAGCGGTGCCGAGAATCGATCGGTGCCGTCGTCATTCTTGGCCGGCACGTCGTGCATCGTTGTCTTGCCGGTCAATCCCGTCGAGACCACCAGCACGGCTTCTTCGAGCGGTGTGAGCGGCTCCGGTTTGTTCGGACTGGTGTAGCCGATCGAGCCAGAGACGATCGAGGTGCCACGGGCCACCCTGCGCGTCCGCCGGTCGAAGATGGCGGACATCAGCGGATACGTGAACAGCGCTTGCAATCCCTTGTGGGATGGGGGCATGGTGGCTCCTCGGTTACGAGACGTGAGCAGCGATGCGCTCGGCGAGCGCGGCGATCGTGTGTGAGGGGTTGCGAACCGTCGGTGTCGGCACGATCGCGCCATCAGCGACAATCAAATTTCGATAGCCGATCACTCGGCCCAGGTGATCGACGACACCGTTGTCGGCGGAGACCCCCATGGGACAGCCACCGAGCGGATGCAACGTCACCAAACTCTTGAACACGCTCCAGGTAGGAAGGGCGCGAGGTCGGCCACCGCTTGCCTCAGTGAGGTTCTGGTGCATGGCCTCCATGGCGTGGAGAACTCCCATAGAGCCCTCGACCTCCCAGTTCAAGTTCAGGTCATGCTTCCACGGCATGAACCATCGCCGTTTCAGGAGGAGCTGGCCATCGCCCGCATCCTTGCCCGCGCCCAGCCAGAGCAGCAGGTTGCGGAACGGAGTGTCATCGCGCAGATGATCCTCCAGTTCCTTGAGGAGATGCCGGCCCGGAGGAGTTTTCACACCACCATCGAGATACGCCTTGATCGCGTTGAGCAGGAGATTCGGGAAGCCGTCGTCTTCGACGACGAAGCGCTCGTTCCTGAAACCGCCGTCGGCGAAATCCAGGATGCTGGCAATGGTGGGTCCAGTGGACTGCCTGACGCGCTCTTCCTTCGAGTACGTCGCCATCGAGATGAAGTTGGCGTTGGCGCTCCACCGCGTGCCGAGGGTTGGGCTGAGCGAGCGCAGGGTCTTGTACTGGTCGCGGCAGCGGAGCAGGAGCTCGGTGGTCCCGAGACTTCCCGCGGCCAGCACGACGCGCTCCGCGGTGTCTTCGCCGCGGATCAACCGTCCGTTATCGAGACGATCGAAGACGACGCGGTACTTGCCGCCATGTGGCTCGATATAGCGCACAAGGTGGAGCGGGCGCACTTCCGCACCTCGCTGCTCGGCCCTCGGAATGTAGTTGACGTCGAGACCGTTCTTCGCGCGGACGTCGCAGCCGATGTCGCAGTTACCCAGATGGATGCACGTCCCCTGCCGTTGCCCGTGTGCATTGATGAACTGACGGGAGTGCTTCGGATTGAATGGATCCTCGAGCTGATAGTTCCAGTCTTCGGAGAAACTGACCGACAGCGGCGCCTTCGAAAATCGATCGGCGTAACCGAGATTCCGCGCCGCATCACGGGCGATCTCGAAGCGGCGGGTCAGCTGGCCGTCAGGAATGACCTGCAGGCTCATTTCCCGAGCGACCGTGTCGTAGTGGGGTTTCAGCTCGGCGTAGGTGATCTCCTTCGGCCAACCCTGCGTGAAGACGTCAGGATTGGCCTCCACCGCGACGCTGCTATAGGTGAGCGAGCCGCCGCCAACGCCGGCGGCCTGCGCAACGGTCATGCGCCTGAAGAAACGCATATCCAGCCAGCCGTTGTGGCGGGCGGGGTGATCGGCATTGAAGATCCAGGGGTCGCCAGGCTTCCTGGGATACTGCGCCGGCTCCCATCGTCTCCCGCGCTCGAGCACGAGCACACGCATGCCCTTTTCGGCGAGCCGCCTCGCCGAGATCGCTCCGCCAAAGCCGCTGCCGATGACGATGACGTCGAAAGGTGAGGGCATGCTGACGCTCAGTCGATTCGTTGCGGCTCAGCGGCGCACGCGTTCTTCATTGGCTCGAATGTACGTGGACGGATCGTTACGATCGTCGCGCCAGCCAGGATGATGGAACTGAACGACATGGTCGGCGTTGTAGGAGGCAACGGCTTCGGTGAACCTCAGTTTGCCGATGCGCTGCCAATCGGTGACGGTCACGCTCGACAAGCCCTGGACGCCCCTCTTGCGGCCATAGCTCGATACCGAGATATCGAACTCCATGACGCCGGTGGGATTCGCATCGCCTGGCTTGAAGATGTGGCTGTAGATCTCGTCTCTGAAGTCGAGGTGGCGTCCTTCGATTCGACGTTGACCGGACGTCATCTTGAGCAGCATGTGCTCGGGCGCGTTGGTTACATCGCCCGGCGGCTTGCCGAGCTCGGCAACCTCGTGGAGCTGGCGACTGTCTCCAACCTTGTCGAGTTGCTGAAAGATCGGGCCAGCGCGCAGCATGATGAGGAAGTAGATCCCTCGACGGTAGGCATGGACGCTCGGCGCGTTGACCAGTTCGGCATCGTTCACGTAGTCGGTGCGCATGCCGCCGAGATCTTCCTGCACGATCACGCTCGCTGGAATCAACGGCGTCGCATGCTCGGGATCCATCGTCGGATAGATCTTCATGCCCAGGCTGATCGATCGCCGCTGCCCGCGCCTGGTTTCATTCCCGTCCGACGAGAACCGGCCAATCGTCAGCCCCTTTGAGCCTTTCCTGTAGTAGCCGGTATAAGGATTGTCCTCGGTGATCTCCCAGTTGCCGAGGACGCAGATGCCGTTGGGTGCGATGATTCTTCGCCATCCCTTTCCGTCAGTGCCCCAGCGCAAGTCGGCTCGTGAATCTATCGCTCGCGCCGAAGCCTGGCGAAATTTGTTCTCACCAAACAGCGTGCCCCTCCACGCGTTGCGAATCGTCGACTTGAACATCGGCAGCGGCCCTGGCTGTTGACCGCTGGTGCCGCCTCGATAGGGATTCGCGTAGATCGCTTTGCGGACGTCCGCAAAGCGCGAGCCACGATACCCACGGTCCTCGGCCGTCATCTCCTGCGAACCGTGGAGGGCGACGAGATCGAAGTCCCACTGCGTCATCGCGAGGCCCTCAAGACTTCTTTCTCTGCGCGCGTTTTGATGTTCTTCATGGCTGAGCTCATGTAGCGATGCCACATGATTCTTATGACCGGAATGAGGATCGGCATTGCCAGAATGGACCTGCCCTCGGCGGTGTATGTCCATTTCGCCCGCGTGCCAGAGCCATCATCGGTGAACCACCATTGACCGTTGGCCTCCCTGACGAGCATGCTGATCACGCGGCTCGAAAACTCCGTGAGACGGTATGCGAAATAGTCGGGAGCTGTCGCGGTCCTCACTGTCTCGCGGCACGTCGTGCCATCCGACAGATGAACGATGCGGGTCGACCCTGCGACGTCCCAGGGCCCGGTCGTACCCGTAGTCTTGGTCACTCCGGGAAGTCCCGCCTCATCGCGCAGCACCGTATCGAGTTCGTTGAGGAACACACCCGGTACAAGCCAGGCGTAGAACGCCCGGCGCGGCGCACCAATCGTCGAGATCACAGTTGTGGCCACCTTCGCCATGCGGCTCCACCTCTGAATGTTTTTGCGGGGCAGTCATGATACGAGTACGCGCACACGTCTGCGCAAGCTCATCCGTGCGCACTTGTGTCTCGTGTCGCTGTCTTTAACGTGCGTGTGTTCAGATCAGTACGGGCCTTATCGCTGGCGAAGTTGAATCGAGGAAATGCAATCGTCCCAGTCGTTGCCGCACGGACCGGTTACCTGTTCGAGGTCGGGTACGTCTGCGGTGAACGTCATGCTCGCGCCACTGTAGTTGTCGTGCTCGAAGACGGTGACCTCCCAGCCAGTGGGGATACGGATCGAAGAGATGCAGTCATCCCAATCAGCGCCGGCGCCGCCGCAGCCAGGCAGATCGTCGAGATCGCCCACGTTGCCCAGCATCGCCCGGCTATTCCCCCTGAAGTTGGTATCCGCGTAAACGACAACCGTGTTGGACGGCGCGGTGGGGTTGTCCTCGTCGCTGCATGACGCGCCGGCGACGGCAAGCAAAACCGCGATGATGCAACTCGTTCTCGTCATGATGCGACCTCGAATCACACTCGATGCAGGCACATCCCGTGCCGACATGTGGCGCCTGCAACTGAAGAGGCCGTCCGTCCGTTGCTCCCACGGAATATCGTGAGATAGATGAGCAGTCGCGGGGCTGAGTTGAGCGGGCATATGTCCAAACGCACATTGAGTGAAACCCGGCTGCAACATCAGCCCTAGAATGTGCGCGGCAAAAGGGAGCCTATGAACCCCATGACCGATCCGATCTTTCAGCCGTTGACCGTCAACGGGCTCACGCTCAAGAACCGAGTTGTGCGATCGAGCCTGGGAGGGCGAGTCGATTACTACGACGGGTCGATGTCCAATGCGCGGATCGCGTGGGACCGCCGTTTCGCACGCGGCGGCATCGGCGCAATCATTTCGTCCAACGCCGGCATCCGGACCGATGGGATCGCCGTCCCGGGATATGCGAGCATCGACAACGATCGCACGATCCCTTCGTGGCGGCGGCTCATCGAGGAAATCCACGAGCACGACTGCCGCTACATCATTCAGCTTCATTTTTCAGGACGGCAGCGCGACCTTCCGCGCAAGGAGTTCATGGGCGTGTTGGCCCCGAGCGCGACCGATCGACCAGATTTGCTGTACGGATTACGCGCCCGCCGCATGACCATCTCCGAGATTCGCGATCTCGTCGAGGACTACGGGCAAGCGGCGCGGCGCGCGCGCGAAGCTGGCGCCGATGGCATTGAAATCGTCGCGTGTAACGGTTACGTCCTTCATCAATTCCTGTCGAGCGCCATCAACGATCGCACCGATGAGTACAACGGCGATCTGCGCACGCGCACGCGGATCCTTCTGGAGGTCCTTGGCGCGGTGCGCGCCGCCGTCGGGCGCGACTTCTTTGTGTCGATGAAGCTGAGCGGCAGGGACGAGCACAACGCGTACACGGCGCCGCTGAATCGACGAGTCGGAAACACGATTGACGACACGATGCAGGTCGCGCGCTGGCTCGCCGACGCTGGGCTCGATGCCGTCCATGTCTCTCAGGGAGACTCCTTTCCTCACCCGCTCGTTCCGGCCGGGTCACTCCCAATGGATGACTCGAGATACTCGCTGGCGGCGATGTTCTACGAGGGAACGCGCGTGCCGATGCGGTTTTTTCTGATGCAGTTGTCGCTGTTTCGCCGGTTCACCGAGTGGAACTGGGGAAGACGGATGGCATTCAAACGCCACGGCAGGATTCTGCCCGAGAAGATCGAGGGCATGAACCAGGATGATGCCGCGAAGATCAAAGCGGCCTCAGGCCTGCCAGTGATCTGCGTCGGCGGGTGGCAGACGGCCAGCCGTATCCGCGACGCGCTGCTTGCCGGCCACTGCGATGTCGTCTCAATCGCGCGCGGTCTGCTCGCGAATCCCGATCTGGTGCACCGGTTCGCGGCGGGGCAGAACTCCCCACCCAAGCCGTGCACGTACTGCAACAAGTGCCTCGTCAATGCATTGTTACAACCGCTCGCCTGCTGGGAAGAGGGCCGGTTCGCGAATCGCGAGCAGATGTTCGAGGAAGCGTACCGCGTCTATAAGGAAGCGGCTGTCGGACATGAGGCCGCTGTTGACGTGGATGTTCCGCTCGGCTCATGACGACGTTCTCCCTGCGTGGAGCTGCGTGACGCGTCGAACAATCCGACGCGTCCGGGCTCCATGCAAGGAGAAAGTCGATCATGCGATACCCCACGACGCTAGTCTTGTCTTCATGTCTTCTGGCTGTCACGACCCTACCCGTGGCGGCGGACCCGATCGTCAACTGCGGCGTCAGGTCTCTCGCCGACGCTGTTGAGCACGCCCAGGGAACCAATCCCGTCATCACCTTCTCAGGCGTCTGCGGTCCCATCGTCATCACGAAGGATGGCGTCACACTACAGGGCGTTAGTACAGCTGTGATCGATGGCGGGGGACAACAAGATGCTGTGACCGTTGCCGGAGCCAGCCGCGTGACACTGGCAGGAATCGACGTCCGCAACGGCGTGAACGGCATTGTCGCGGTGAACGGCGCTCACCTCTCCATCTTCGACGTGAGCGTGCATCAGAACAGCGCGACTGGAATCACGCTGCAGACGGGATCGAGCGCGGTGCTCGCGGATGTGACGATTTCCGCAAACCGCGTGCACGGCCTGGATGTGCGGTCCGGATCCGCGGCGACCATTAGCGGCACAGAGCAAGCGAACACTACGCTGACCGCGGAAGGCAACGGTGTGTTCGGCATCAACGTCAACGCCGGCTCGTTCACGCTGTCCAACGCGACGGTGACCGCCACGGGGAACGCGCTGGGTGTGCAGATCGCGACGGGGGGCAACGCGTTCATCAACGATGTCCGGAGCGTCATCCGTGCGACCGGCAATCGCGCCACCGGCCTGACGGTTGTGTCCGGCGCTCAATTGGTTTCGTTTGGCGGCTCCATCATTGCATCCGGCAATGTGGTGGGTGTGACTGTGAACTCGAAAGCCGGCGTGGATCTCGACGCCGCAACGCTGCTCGAGAGTTTCAACAACACCAGCGACGGGCTTCGCATTCAGCAGGATTCGGTGATGACGGTGTTCAACACGCCGACGAATACCGGTCAGATGGGCCTCAGCACGATCAACACGCACCACAACGGCGGAGACGGGGTGAGGGTCTTGACCGGCTCGACGCTCACGCTCGTGAATCAGGCCCGCGTTCTCAGTGACCACAACACGATGAACGGATTCGTTGCGGATAACGGAGCCGGCGTCGTTTTGGTGAACTCCGTCATCACCGACAACGCAATCGACGTTCGATTGACTTTTGGTGCGCGTGCCGATTTGCAAACGCTGACATTCGGCAGTTACTCGTGCGACCCGACAGTGCTGGTGCGGGGAACGAGCGGCATCGTGTGTCCACACTAAGCCACTTCTCCTTACGACGTCGAGCGGGGGCTTTCCTTGTCCACCGTAGCCTTGGCGACGGTGGAAGCCCCCGTCTCAAGATGGCCCTTCCGCAAATTGCTCGACGCTGATATCGTCAGGGCCGCTGATAATCACGGGATTAAGGTTGAAACGGAGGCCCATGATGACGTGCTCACCTTTGGTCCGAACGTTGCTGACGTTCCTCGGCATCATTGCCCTGTCGTCATCTGTCACAACCCAGGGAGTACCCCGGCTCGATTCTTATAATGGCGTCGCCGTGCGGATCCTCCAGAGCAATAATGCTGGCAATATCCATCACATCATCGATCCCGCGACCAACCGGGTGACGGGACTCATCAGGGGCTGTCCGAACCCGCACAATTTGACCACTCACCCGGATGGCCTCTACTACTACTGCTCGAACGAGTCGGAAGATACCGTCGACGTGTTCGACACGAAGACGCTGAAGCTGGTGACGCAGATCCCGCTCTCCGGCAATCCCAACAAGATCGTGGTGAACAAGAAGCACAAGAAGATCTATGCAGGCATCCGCGCCTGGACGGCTGACAAGCGCGCGGTGGTAGACGTGATTGACATCGCCACCAACAAGCGTGTTCGCAGCATCGCCGTTCATCACCCGGTGCACAACACCTACGTGACGCCGGATGACAACTTCGTCATCGCCGGTCTCTCCGGCGAGGTCGAGCCGGGGGAGCCGACGATCCAGGTGATCGATCCCGTCAAGGACCAAGTGGTATGGGGGATGGAATTGACGGGATATCAGCAGTACGGCCGCAACAACCACGAGGTGCGGCCGATGGCATTCGAGGCCAACGCCGATGGCTCGACCAAGCGGATGTTCGCGCAGGCGACCGGCATCAACGCCGTCTGGGTCATTGATTGGAACACGCGCAAGGTCGTGCAGATGCTGTGGCCTCCCAAGCTTCCACTCTGGAAGCAGAACGCCGACGGCATTCAGACGGGTGACATGCACGGTCTCGAGGTCCTGCCGGACCGCTCGGCACTATGGGCCTCGAGCCGCCTTGACAGCCGGATCTACGGCTGGACGTTGCCGGATTTGAAATACATCGGCGCCGTCGAAGTCGGCCCGACTGCGAACTGGATGACGCCGACACCGGACAGCAAGTTCATGTACGTCGCGATCTCCGGAGCCGATTACACCGTCGCGGTCGATCTGAAGAAGCTGGCGGTTGTCGCGAAGATCAAGACCGGTGCACGGCCGGCCCGCATCAGCACGGCGATCCTGCCGCCCGATCGCGTCAACGCGACGCTAACCACGACGTCGACACAGGGTGGGGAGTAATGCCATGACGACGCCTACGCGAGTCTTGCAGCAGTGGCGGATGTGGTCAACGATCGCGGCGGGGGCGCTCCTCGTGGCCGTCAGCCTGACGGCTTCTCCATCGGCGGAATCAGGGTTCGCTCAGACGTCCGGTGCGGCGCCGTCAACACGGCCCGCCGATGTCGATTCGTTCCGCAAAACCATCGAACCGATCTTCATGCGCGATCGCGGTGGCACGATGCCCGGGTATGCCGCCTGCGTGATGTGTCACACGTGGCAGACGAGTCTGCGCTTCGATCTCGAGACGCCGGAAACCGACGCCGGCTGGACGGCGGAACAGTCGCGTCGTAACTTCCAGATGATTACGCAGCTCGTGAACACGCGCACGCCCGAGAACAGCCGGTTGCTCGTCAAACCGCTCGAGCCCAAGGCCGGCGGAATGGGGCATACGGGCGGAACGTACTGGAGCTCTCGCGAAGACCCTGAATTTCAGACAGTGCTGAAATGGATTCGCAGTTTGCCGGCTGACGCGTATGTGCCGAAGCCGGAGCCGGCGGTCGACTTCGAGTTCTTCCGCGCCTGCGTCCAGAACGTTTTCGCGACTCCTCGCGAAGGCCACATCCGGTGCAGCAATTGCCACGGCGCTGGACAGATGGGATTCGCTCCAGTCCCCGGCGGAGGCCGCACCACGTGGAACGAGGAAGAGGCGCGTCAGGCGTTCCGCGTGATCGCGCGCTTGATCGTTGCCGGCAACCCGGTGCAGAGCCGTTTTCTGCTCAAGCCGCTTCACCCGGACGGCGGGGGATCCTACGCCCACAACGGGGTTCGCCGCTGGCAGACTCGGGACGATCCCGAATGGCAGATGCTGGCCGCCTGGGTCCGTGGCGAGCGCAAAGGCAGTAACTGCTCGTGAGGTGAGACAATCGAGTGGTGAGACTGCTGATGCGACGATTGTTGGTGTGCATACTGTTCCTCCTGACGTGGCCGTCATTCGCGGTGGCAGAGGCGCCGCGGCGGCAGGTGTTGCTGCTGTATTCGTACGAACGCGACTTCGCCCCGCATTTCACCTTTGCCAAGGAGTTCCTCCCGGAGTTGAGCCGCACATCGATCGAACCGGTCGATTTCATCGAGCTGGCGCTGCAGCCGGTCCGTGTAAGTCGCAGCGCGCCGGAAGACTCGATGGTGCAGCACGTGCAGTCGGTGCTGGCGGGACGTCAGGTAGATCTGGTCGTGCCTATCGGCGGACCGGCGGCGGAGTTTGCGCAGCGCAATCGTCGGCAGCTCTTTCCCCGGGCGCCGATGTTGCTCGCCGCCGTCGATCGGCGTTTCGTTCAGGGTAACCCGAGCAGCTCGAATGACACTGCCGTGGCCGTGGACCATGAACCGGCGCGGCTGGTCGACAACATCCTGAAGGTCCTTCCTGATACGAAGCACGTGTTCGTCGTAGTGGGAGCATCACACCTCGAGCAGGTCTGGCTTGCCGAGATGAAGCGCACGTTTCACCGCTTCGAGGGGCGGGTGACATTTCTCTGGGCAAACGAACTTTCGTTTGCCGAGATGATGGCTCGCTGTGCCAGTCTCCCGCCGCATTCCGCCATCCTCTTTGCCATCCTGTCGCTCGATGCGAAGGGAGTTCCTCAGGTCGAGGAACACGCGCTGGCCGAGCTGCACCGTGCCGCCAACGCACCCGTCTTTGGCTTGCGCAGCACGCAGCTGGGCCTCGGCATCGTCGGCGGACCGTTGCTGTCCATCGAGGACTTGAGCCGCAATACCGCCGCGGTGGCCCGTCGTCTGCTCGGTGGCGAAGCGCCGCAATCGATTCACACGGCCATCCAGGCTCTCGCGTCCCCTGTCTTCGACTGGCGTGAGCTTCAGCGCTGGGGCATCGACCAGGAGCACTTGCCGCCAGGAAGCTCGGTCCTGTTTCGCGAGCCGACAACGTGGGACCTCTACCAACGCTTGATCGTGGCAACGCTAAGCGTCGTCGGTGTTCAGGCCGTGATCGTCGTTGCGCTCGTCGCGAATCTGGCGCGCCGGCGGCGCGCGGAGCGTACGCTGCGCGAAAGCGAAGGGCGTTTACGCCTGTTGTCGAATGCGGCTCCGATGATGCTGTGGGTCGCCGGCCCGGACAGACTGTGTACCGATGTCAATCATGCGTGGCTCGATTTCACCGGTCGTTCAATCGAGGCGGAACGGGGAAATGGCTGGGTCGATTCCGTTCATCCCGACGACCTTTCTGGATGGCTCGAGATCTACAACCGGGCGTTTGCGCGGCGTGAGGGCTTCCGGAGAGAGTATCGCCTTCGCCGATGCGACGGTGAATACCGGTGGGTCCTCGACACCGGTGCGCCTCGCGTGCTCGAAGATGGCAGCTTTGCCGGCTACGTCGGCTCGGCGATCGACGTCACTGAACTGAAGCTCGGACGGCTCGCGCTCTCGAGCCTGAGCCAGCGGCTGATGCAGGCCCAGGAGCACGAACGAGCCTGGGTCGCGAGGGAGCTTCAGGATGATCTGTGCCAGCGCATGATCGTGCTCACGGCGCAGCTGCATGGCCTGAGTGAGTCGACGATCGGAGACGACAAGCAGATGCGAAGCCGCGTCGAGGAATTGAGCGGCCAGTTCGGTGAGGTGGCGACCGAGATCTTTGCCATTTCTGACCAGTTGCACTCGTCGAACCTTGCGCGGCTCGGATTGCCGGCCGCAACCAGCATCTTCTGCAAGGAGTTGTCCACGCAGCATGACGTGGAATTCCATTTGGACGACGAGGGCATGCCGACGGAAGTGCCGAACGACGTCGCCCTGGCGTTGTTCCGGGTCATGCAGGAGGCGGTGCGCAACGCGGTGAGACACTCAGGCGCTCGCAGCGTGACGGTCGCGCTTCGTGGACGTCCCGGTGAGATCGAGCTCGAGGTCGCCGACATTGGCGTCGGTTTCGATCCCGATGCGGTATCGACACGCCAAGGCCTCGGACTGATCGGCATGCGGGAAAGGCTCCGGCTGGTCGATGGTGAGTGTGCGATCGACGCGCGGCCTGGGAGCGGAACCCGGATTCGGGCTCGCGTTCCGTTACGTCAGGATCCGGCCGCGCTCAGGACTGAAAGCAGCGCGTTGTGGCGCGTCCGAGACCACGGCTACCACATTCACCGGTCCTGATCTCACCGGTTTCGTCAACCTGTCAGCGAATTAAGCCCTGGCATGAACATCCGAGCAATCCAGGTCAGCGAACTGCGTGTCGCAGTCCTCGCGATCGAATAACGCGTGCCTCCACGCCGCGGCGGGCGGGCGTCTGATCCTGCGAGCTCGATAGCGGTAGACGTATCTTCGCGACGATGTCTCCATCAGGCTCGACCTTCATCCACAGATGGCCGCCGCATTCACTCACCAGCCGCTGAAGCGTTCCGAAGTCTGCCCCCGGACGTGTTGCCGATCTCCCGTTTGAGCGCTGCGACTCGTCACGAAGATTGGACGCTCCGTCTCGTGCGGCCGCCCGTCTCCCTGTGAGCGTGATCAGCGCATGGAGGCCAAGCCGGACGTTATGGTGCTTGGCGGCGAAGTGGCGATCCACTACCTCCGTGCCGAGATCGATGCGCAATCGGCCGCCGGACGGCATGCGCTCACGTCCGTAACTGGCCAGGTTCACCAGCAACCTCTCGACGCGTTCGTTCGGGACGTCGACCGTCAGCGGGGACGACGACTCTCGTATTTCGAGGTCGACCTGGTTGCCAGCCAGACGTTTCAAGACGGGTTCGAGATCGCGGATGAGGGTGTTCAGGTGGACGAGCATCGGCGTGCGCGCCTGTTCGTCGCCAAACGCGGCAAGTTGCTGGAGCAGATCGGCCGCCCGCTTTACTTCCTCGATGAGCAGTTCACCCTGTTGCCGGAGGTCGACGTGGTCGGCGGCCGCGGTCAGCCACTGCTCGCCGTTGTGATGAATGTCGCTCAGCAGGTTGCCGCAGGTGACGGCTACCTCCGACGCGAATCGGCCGACGGCCTCCATGCGGTGAGCCCGATCGAGTCGCTCCTCGAGGACGCGCAGGCGGGTGAGGTCTTCGACGACGATTTCGATCGCGTCAGAGGGCACCAGCCGCGCCAACAGGCGAACGTGCAGGCGCCCACCATCGTTCCGCAGCCATGTGGTCTCGATCGACTCCTTGGTACGCGTGCTCAGGCAACGCTCGATGAGCCAGGTCAGCGCGTCTGGAGCTTCGAAGACCGCGGCGACGAAGTGTTCGGGAGGTTGCTCAATCGCGCGCCGCCCGACAAGCGTCGCACATGCTCGATTGGCGTGAATCAGTGCTCCGTACGAGGTGCATCGGAACATCGCCGACCCCGCCTGTTCGAACAAGCGATTGTTCTCCGCGCGGATTTCGTCGGCTTGCGCGCGCAGCCGCGGGAGTTGGTCGGCTTCGGCCTGCAGCGCCTCAGCGCGGTGTATCGCCTCCTCCAGCCGCCGGGCCGTTGCCGCCAAGGTCTCTTGCAGTTGTCGTGACGAGACCTGCGCCGTCGTGAGCGAGTGCTGAAGCGCGTCGCGTTCAAGCCCCAGCTTGCGGGCGCACTCGTGCATCTCGGCCAGGCGGCTTTCACGTTCGAGCTGCTCCTGGGCGAGCAAGACGTCGAATTGCGCCTGTTGTTCGAGTCCGTGAGCACGAAGGGCGTCGGCCTCCGCGCGGAAGGAGCGACCGGCCTCGGCCGCTGCGGCGCGTTCGTCGGCTAGCGTCTGCTCGACGCTGTTTCGCGACTCTGTTTCCTGGGCGAGGCGCGCCGCCAGGTCCTTCTCTCGTTCGGCTGCGACGGCCAGTTCGCGACTTGCACGCTGGTTCGTTTCTTCGATCGATCGCGTGGCGTCGGCCAGTTGCGCGCTGAGGGTATCGCGGGCGGCCCCGGTGTCCCGCAACGTTTGCGAGAGGTCGTCACGCTCGGCCACGATTTGCGACAACGCACGAGCGGACTCCGCACGCTGCTCGGCGAGCTCGCTGGCCGCTGTCGACAGGGCGATTTCGTGTCGCTGTTCCGCATCGCGCAGCGCGGCTTCGCCGTCTGCGATCGACGTCGTTGCCCCAGCGAGTTGAAGGGTCAAGGCATCGCGAGCGGCCTGGACGTCGTCGAGATGCGACGTCAGCTCGCCTTCGCGTTGCGTCAGGCTCGCAACGGCGGCGGTCGCCGACTCATGGTCGCGCCGCAGCTGTTCGAGAAGGGTCGCGGTTTCGCTCAACCTCCCGGCGAACTGGTCGCGATCCGCTGCCGTGTTCGACAGGTCATGTTCGAACTGTGACTGGCGCTCTGATAGTTCGTCAGCTGCAGCGGCGAGCGCGTCCTCGTGGCGTTGTTGCGCCTCGCGGTGGGCTGTGTTCGCGTCTACGAGTGCCTGCTCCAGGCTGACGCGTGTCGCGTGCTCCTGCCTGAGTCGCGCTTCGAGTTCGGCTTCACGGTTGGCGGCGACCGCCCGTTCACGACTGCCGCGCGCTTCCAGGTCCGCGATGGCGTTCGCGGCGTCACTGAGCTGACCCTCGAGCGCGTGATTTGAAGCCTGGACAGTCGTGAGTTCTGACGTGAGCTTGGCTGCGTCCTGAGTCAGTCGCTCGACATCCCTCGTCTTTGACTCGTAGTTCCGCTCTACGTGCGCGAGAGCGATTTCGGCGTTGCTCAGGCAATGAGCAAGTCGTTCGCGCTCGGCCGCAGCAATCGAAAGCTCGCGAGCGAAGTGCGCCTGGCGACTGGTGAGCTCGAGGTCAGCCGCTGCTAACACTTCCTCGTGACGCCGTTGCGCCTCGCGTCGGGCAACCTCCGCGTCGGCAACTGCCTGCCCCAGGACGGCGCGTGCCTCGCGCTCATCAAGAAGGTTTCGGTCGAGTTCCGTTTCGCGTGCCGCGCCCTGCGCGATCGCGCTCGTCGCCTCGGCCAATTGACGCTCGAGGCCCTCACGCGCTTCCTGCACTGCGGCGAGCCGTGTATTGATGTCTGCCTCACGTGCCGTGAGTTGCTCGAGGATAGCGGTAAGCGACTCGCGGTCTCTTCGAAGCTGCGCGAGCGTGAGCTCCGTTTCGTTCAGCCGCTGCGCAAGATCGTTGCGATCGGATGCCGCGTACGAAAGCGCGCGATCGAAGTTTGCCTGGCGCTCGGCGAGGTCGCTGGCTGCCTGGGCTAATGCCGAATCGTGCCGCTGCTGTGTCTGGCGCTGCGCAACCTCAGCATCCGCGATGGCTTGCTCGAGCGTCGCGCGTACCGCCCGTTCTTGCCGCAGCTGTCCATCGAGCTCCGCTTCGCGGTCAGCCGCTTTCTTGCTGGCGACGAGGCGATCACGCGTTGCACGTGTCGTCGCGTCGTCGAACGCCGCCTCGGTCGCGGCCAGGCGACGTTCCACGTCGTTGCGACTGGCCGTGAGGTCGGCGACTGCCGCGGAGAGATCGTTCTCGCGCGTCGTCAGGCGCTCGATGTCGGCGGCTTTTGACTCGACGTCCAGACGAGTCAGACGCAGGTTCGCTTCCAATTGGCGAGACTGCGCTTCCGTGTCCGCGATCGCTTCGGCGTGTTGCTTCTGCGCGTTGTCCAACGCGTTGACCGCTTGCGCGAGCGAGTCCTGGACGCCGCAACGCCTCTCGTGTTCCTGCTCGAACAGTAGCTGAAACTCGCGCCGCTGTTCAGCCAATTCCTCTGCTGCGGCAAGCCGTTCCCGTTCGATGCGTGACTGTGCTGCTTCGACGGCGGTTTCTGCTTCGGTGACTTTGCGCTCCAACGCGCTTTGTGTCGCGGCGGCATCGGCCAACTGCGACCTGAGCTCCGCTTCCCGTTGCGATAGCCGATCGACGGCAGCCGCGGCAGCAGCCTGGTTTTGCCGCGCACGCTCCACTTCGATCGCGGCCGCACGCAACTGCTCGTCAACCATCTCCCAGTTTGCGGCCGCCCTCGCCATCCCGATCTCGTACTGGACCTGACGTTCGGCAAGTCGTTGTTCCGCGGCGTCGATTGCCGCTTGATGGCGGCGCTCTGCGTCGTGGAGGGCAGTCGTGGCGGCGGCGAGCTTCTGTTCCAGATCGGCCCGCGCGGTCCGTTCGATGAGCAGGTCCTCCGCCTGTGACGTGGCAGCGGCCGGTTGCGCGCGCTCCTGTGTGCGCGCGAGCGCGCGCGTTAGAACCACAGGCAGATCGCGGAAGAGGGCATCACTCTTGACGATGTAGTCGTCAACCGCCGGGTGAAGCGAGTCGAACGCCGGACCCGCCCCATCCGGTACGACCACTACGACCGCGGGCCGTTGCGAGCCGTTCAGCACGGGCTCCAGGATCGTTGGCCAGCTTTCGCCGTTAGTCTGTGCTTCGACGATGACGGCCTGGAGGTCCTGGTTGTCGCGCAGCCACCGGACGGCGTGCTCGACGCGCGGCGCCCACGAGACATTGACACTGTGATCGACACCGCGTAGAGCGGCGGCGATAGCCTGTGCGTCTCTCCGTTCGTTGCCGATATAGAGGACCTTCATGCACTCCTAAGAAGCGGCGGGACAGTGTGCGCTATTTCTATCGGTCGGTTGCCGATCGGGCTGCACAGGAGTCGCCGTGGGGGGCGATTTGGCAGAAATGATGAGGCTGGCGGCCGTTTCCGGCAAGCCCCGGGACGTTACCTACTGCAGAGGTAGCCGCCCGGGGGTGGGAAATCTTTAGAACTCGTAACGCAAACCGATTCGGAGCTGACGCGGGGTCGCGAGTTGCTGACCCGAGATGACGCCGGACATGCCCGCCAGGCCGAAATCCGGATTCGGGACGCCGAATCGCAGTTCGGAGAAGGTGTTGTATTCGAGCACCGTCTGCGTATTGAAGGCGTTGAACACGTCCGCAATCAGCAGCAGGCTTCGGCCGCCGACCTTCGCGTTATACGACACGCCTGCATTGACCAGTTTCGTCCACGGCGTCCGCGACCGGAAACCGTCTGACGTTTCGAATCCTTCGGCGCGTGAGGTCAGTGGAATCTCGCCGCCAGAGTCGTACACCGGATGCGCGGCGAGGGCCGTCATCGGCGCTCCCGATTGCAGATCCACGCCGACGGACACGTTCAGTCCACTGTTGAAGGCGTATGTGCCATACAGTTTCACGCTATGCGTACGGTCGAGCGGCAGCGGTCCGTTGCCGGTTGTGCCGAGGAAACGGATGTCGCCGCTGTAGCCGAACTCGGGCACACCGATCGCCGCGTATGTAGGATCGTTCGTCGGATAGTCGTACAACGACGAGATGCCAGGGTCGGACTGACCGTTGTCGTTGCGGTAGAACCCCTCGAAATTGCCCGTCAGCCGCGACCATCGATACGAGGAAATCAGCGACCAGTTGTTCGCCAGCCGCTTGTTGGCGGTGAACTCGACGGCGTTGTAATCGTGAACCGGCGATTCGAAGCTGACCGTGGCGCCCGGAATGGCCTGGACCACCGGGGTGCTCGGACCAGGATTCGTCAGCAGGTAGTTTGCTGTTCCGGCGCCCGGCACGCCCAGCGAGATCGCGACGAGCGGGTATGGCTGCACGTCTTCGAGCACGCGGCCGATGTCGCGGTGCACGTACCGGACGCCAACGTCGACTCCCCGCGCCACGCTGGACTCCGTTCCAACGACCCATTCGTTGTAGTAGCTCAGCCTGGCATCCGGATCGATGTCGTCTGCGCCTCCACCGAGCAGCGTGAAGTGAGTCGTCGTTACATCACCGGTCAACGCGTTGGTCGTCACGACGCCGTTCGGCACCGGGCTCGTCAGGCCCTGGTCGAAGTAGTCAGCCGTGATCGATGCGTCAGATGACAGCGCCCGGGCGGCGAGGTCGTTCGGCACGCGGGCATAGTAGCGGCCGTAGTTCGCGAAGACCTTTCCCTTGCCACTCCCGCTCGGATCCCAGACACCACCAATCCGTGGCGCCCAGTTGTTCTTCAGCGAGAAGTCCTGCACGATCGAGCCCGACAAGGTCTCCTGTTCGTATCGCACTCCCGGACGAATCGTGATCGAGCTGCCGACCTTCCATTCGTCCTCGACGAACAAGGCGGCGTAGTGCTGCGTCGTCTCGCGCGCCGCGGTCAGGCTGGCGCGGCTCACGTGATAGATCTGACCGAACGCCTGGTCGGGGATGATGTCCACCACTGCCCCGGTGGCCGTCTGCTGGCCGTTCGGTGCCGTGAAGGTCGGCCCCGAGTACTGCTGAAGCTGGTTGAAGTCGAGATTCTCGTAATCGAAGCCGTAGCGGATCTGATGCTGGCCCCGTCCGGCAACCATGTTCGTGGCCGTGGCCTGGAACTGCCAACTGTTGCTGCGGTTGCCGGCCTCGTAGAACCCGAGGCCGCCGCTG
Source organism: Vicinamibacterales bacterium (assembly GCA_035649635.1). GTDB lineage: Bacteria > Acidobacteriota > Vicinamibacteria > Vicinamibacterales > UBA2999 > Gp6-AA40. The sequence goes on from DASRJE010000204.1 coordinate 28,864, forward strand.
ATGACACGCGGCGTGACGCGGAAATCGCTGACCCGCCACTCGTTCACCGACGGTTCCTCGAGAATGCGATTGAGCGCGCGGCTGAGTGAGCCGTCCACGAGGAAGTGCGGCGTCAGAACGCCGTCGTAGCGAACTGTCTGGTTGTGGCCTCCGTACTCCAACCCGCTGTAAGCGGAGGTCGTCTGGCTCAGGAGCGACGAGGCGCGCTGCGGGCCCATGTCGCCGCGCGCCGGATCGCCAAAGAAGGACGCATCGAAGCGATGCACGCTCGAGAGCTGCCAGGTCCCCTTCGCCGCGTAGTTCGTGATACGTCGATCGCGTTCGACGTTGCCAAGAGCCTGCAGTGGGAACCCCTCCGGCGCGTTGAAGGTGTCAGCCTGCCATTGCGGATCGATCGCGCCGAAGAAGAAGAGGCGATTGCGCAGGATGGGTCCGCCCACAGCCGCGCCGACGTCACTGAGCCTCGACCCTGCCCTGTTGACGGTACCCTCCACGCTCTGGACCGTGTCGTAATCCGATTCGAGGCCATGGGGCCGTGAGTAGGCGAACGCGCTTCCCTTGAGCGCGTTCGAACCACTCCTGGTCACGACGTTGATGACGCCGCCGGTTGCCTGCCCGAATTCCGCTTCGTAGCCACCGGTCTTCACCTGGACTTCCTGAATGAAGTCGTAAGGCGTGCCGTTGCCCAGCGAGCCGAACACGATCGAGTACGAGCCCAGCGCGCCATATCCGCCGTTGGTGATGTTCACGCCATCCACGATGTACTGGTTCTCGAGGCCGCTCGAGCCTTGGACCGACGGATTTGCGGCGCCAATGTTGCCGCCGGTACTGACCCCGGGCGCGAGATAGAGCGTGTCGCTGAATCGACGACCAACCGGCAGGCGCGACAGCGTGGCGCTTTCGAGATTTGCGCCGATCGTCGCGCTGGTCGTGTCGATGGTCGGCGTAGTGACGGTGATCTGGATGGCCTCTCTTACCGCACCGACTTGCAATGTCAGTGGTATTTCTGCGGTTTGTCCGAGGCGAACCTGAATATCAGCTCGATCGATCGCGTTGAACCCTTGCAATTCGGCCCGCAGGGCATAGAGCCCCGGTGTGAGGAACGGAACCGTGAATCTTCCTTCCCCGTCGGTTGTCGTTGCCTTTGTGCCTTGCGAACCAATCGCTGTGACGACGACGCCGGGGACAGCAAGGCCTTGCTCATCAACGATCCGACCCGAAATCGTGCCCGTCGTCTCCTGAGCGCTTGCGCGAGTTGCCATCGAACCTGCGATGCACGCGATGACCACGACCGCGCGCGCGCACGCACGCAGCGTGCTCAGGAACCTTCTTGTCCACTTCCGCATATCAGCCCTCCGTGAACGCTGCGCTCTTCAGCCACTCCGACATCACGGAGGTCCAGCGGTCAACTGATATGCAGGACTTTGTGCAAAGGCAAATTATTCCAGGCGCGCCCTGCGGAAGCAGCGGAATAAACGGATGGTCCACTGAATCTAGCAGGGCATGAGAGTGATCGGCCTCACCACTGTGTTGTTCCTGTCAGCGACGTTGTATACCAATGCGGGCGAGCCGCTCGCGATCGTGGTGTCGCCGGTGCTGTCTATCGCGCCCGCGAATGTCGTGATTCGCGTCCGCATCGCCCCGGACGCGGCCAACAGGACTCTCGAGGTTGTGACCGAATCAGACACGTACTATCGAAGAAGTCGCGTTCAACTCGACGGCCACGAGGCACCGCGAATGATTCCACTAGAGCTGCGAAATCTTCCTGGGGGCGAGTACGAGGTTCGGGCCACGCTCATCGACAGTGCCGGTCGCCCGCGAGCATTAGCACACCGGCTGGTCGTCGTCCGTCCGCCCGGTGGCGGTGACCTGGAATGATGGCGCCGCCCCTGGTCCACGCACGGATTCAACTTCGCACGTAGCGGTGGGTGTTCAGGCCCACCGCGCAGGTTCTCTCCTGGTGCCTGAGTCCTTGAGCCGGGCGTGCAGTGCACCGCGGAACGCGTGACGCGCGCGCGACAGCCTGGACATCACAGTGCCCATCGGAATACCGGTGACTCCAGCAATCTCTCGATACGAGAGCCCTTCGAGCTCACGGAGCACGAGCAACTCACGAAAATGATTCGGTACTGTGCGCATCGTCTCCGCGATCAACGTGACATCGTCGGTTTGCAGCAACAGCGTTTCAGGATCCGATGCCTGCTGGACGATGCTGTGTTGCTCTTCGTCGAATGGGTCAGTGGGCGCACGGAAGCTCGCGCCCTGCCCACAACACGTGTTGCGCACGATCCTGAGGAACCAGGCGCGCGAGTTTCCGCCAGAGAATGTGTTGAAGTATCGCAGCGCGCGCAGCGACGCCTCCTGCACGGCATCCTCGGCATCATCTTCATTGCGCATGAGCCACCGCGCCAGCCGATGGGCAGCAGCCAGATGGGGGAGCACCACTTCATCGAAAGTGTCACCGATCGGGGATGATGTCGAATTGCGTTCACTCAGAAGATTCATCGAGCGCTCCAAGGACTTGCTGGAGTCCCCGTTCCAGCGTGGGGTAGTTGAAGCGAAAGCCGATGCCGCGCAGCCGGATGTTCGAGAAGACCGCATCGGCTCGCAGGTGCTCGGCCAGGATGTGTCCGACAAGGAGTCGCGCTGCTGACTCCGGAAACGACCAACAGCGCAGCGGGCGATCGGCGAGGCGGGCGAACGTTGTCGCGAACTCGTACAACCGGATCGGGTCGGTGTTGACGACGAAATAGCGGCCGCCGACTTCGCCGTGCTTGGCAAGATGGATCAGGCCGCGAGCACAGTCCTCGACGTGAATCGGCGACACCCACGGCCCGATGCGTCCGAAGTGGAGCACGCGACCGCCTGACATGACCGGCTGGATGACGTGCCTGCGAAACCAGGAGGCATTGGCGTAGATCCACCCAGGGAATGCGGTGACGATCGGTAGCCCGGCGAGGCTATAGCCTTCGAGTCGATCGAGCGCCGGCGCGAGGCAGCGCCCCCAGGCGGACGGCTGCGGCGGGGTGTCCTCGGTGATCGCTCGCGGACCCGTGGCGCCGTAGTAGCTGGCATCCGAGACGTACACGATTCGTCGCGTCGTGCCAGCGGCCACAGCATCGAGCAGGCGTGTGTCCGTCAACACTCGGGTGCGCATGACGAACGCAGCGTGCTGTGACGTTATGCGTCCGCCGCCGAATGGGTATGGCGGGAGGTGAAAGACCCAGTCAGCCTGCGCTTCGTCCTGCCACGGCCCCGGCGATGCCAGATCGCCGATAACGGCGGTGGCGCCAGCCCGCCGCACGCGCTCCGCCCCTTCGAGGGAGTGCACCAGGCCAGAGACGTCATGGCCACCCGCGACCAGCACCTTGATCAGCTCGGTCCCGACGAAGCCGTCCGCTTCAGTGATAAACGCGGTCGCGCGTGCACCCATTTCCACGGAACCAGTGTGAAATGCGGCGTGCCGGGCGAACAGCGACAGCACCCAGACAGGACCCGTACGACGCCGTTACGGCGTCGTTTCAAATGACAGGTCCCCCGGGTTCGCGTCTTCGTGAGTTTCTGACTTGCTGCCTTCGTGGTTGGACGTTACCCCCGAAGTGCCAAATGCCTAGGCTGGGAGCTTGTATTTTCGATAGGTGACCGGGAATAGAAACTGTGAGAGCGAGGCTTACGTACCCATGACCTCCGGGGCACGAGCGCTGTCGATGTCCTTCAACAGCGAGTCGATTGAGGCAGTACGGCCCGCCGCATACGCACCACTCCAGCGCGCCGGGCCCAGCCTTTCGCGCACCTCTCGCTCGGTCCGTTCGCGTAGCTCACGCACCGTCTTGTCGACTGCGGAGGCGCCAGTACGTTCGGTCACTGCATCCCAGGTGCCGAGTACTCGTGCGGCCCACGTGTCGTCGCCCTTCAAGGCTGCGGCGGCGGCCAGCGGAGTGAGCGCGAAGACGAATGCGAATTTGTCGTGAATCTCGCGACTGCAGCAGAGGCTTTCACGGATTAGGGCAATGGCTTCGTCAGCCTTGCCCCGGCGCAGCGCAAGGTTCGCGCGGATATAGAGAGGGAGATTGAAGAACCAAGGCCCGGCATGGCGAAGCACTGAGGTCGCTTCATCAAGCACACGCTCGGCGTGATCGATATCACCGGTCGCCAGGGCAATGCCTGCCATTCCAAGCAACGAGTTGCCGATGCCCCATGAGCTCGAGATCGTCCAGGCTTGTTGAATGCCGCGCGTGAATCGTTCGCGGGACGCCTCCAGATTGCCACCGGCCTGCTCGACGTGCCCGAACAGGATCTCTGCCATCGCGAGCACATCGCGGTCGGCGACGTCGTGGCCGATGGTCAAGGCGCGCGTGAGCCAGTCCCGCGCGGGTCCCAGTTTTCCCTGTGTGTACGACATCACGGCCGCTCCTACGAGGGCCTTGGCTTCCACCGCCGGAGCGATCCCAGAGATGCTCAGCGTCTGCTTAAACCACTGAAGGGCCTCCGTCCCGCGCCCCTGAATCAGCCAGAAGAACAACAGATTCCAGGCGATGTTCGCGGCTTCGTCCGCCCGTCTGCTTTCGATCAGCCATCCCAGGGCGGTGCGGTGGTTCTCCAGATCGTCGCGCACGCGGTCGAGCCACTCGGCCTGCGCAGGCCCGGCCAGGCCTGCTCCGGCGCTCGACGCTTCACTGGTGCAATAACGCACCAACCCGTCGAGCGCATCGTCGCGTTCACCCGCAGCTGTCAGTTCGACAGCCCCGTACGCGCGCACGGTTTCGAGCATTTGATAGAGAGGCCGACTGGCCACGGACGTGTCTGCGCGCAGCAACAGGCTCTTATCGATCAGGCCGGCCACAATGGCGAGCGCGTCGGAGCTGGTCGACGCAGCGCCATCTCGTCCGAGAACCGCCGCGGCCGCTTCGATTGGAAACCGCCCTGGCAGCGCGCCGAGCCGCCTGAACGTGCGTTGCTCGTCGGCGCCAAGCAGCTGATAGCTCCACGCAATCGTCGCGCTCATCGTCTGCTGGCGCTCGGGCAGATCGCGTGCGCCGACGGGGGAGAGCAGAACGTCGCGTTCGAGCCGGCGCAGCAGATCTTCGACCGTCAGCACCTTGATCCATGGAGCCGCCAGTTCCAACGCGAGTGGCAGGGCATCCAGGCGCCGGCAGATGGCTGTGACGATGGCGCTGTTTTCAAGGGTGAGGCGGAAGTCGGATTGGACGTCGCGAACCCGTTCCAGGAACAGCCGCACCGCGGGGACGCGCGCCAGATCGGCAGGGCCCCGCTCGATCGTAGTGGATTCCAGGTCCAGTGGGAGAGGACCCACTGCGTACTCGCGTTCCCCTCGCACTCGGAGCGGCGCGCGGCTGGTCACCAGCAGCTTGAGCGAGGGTATCGATGCCAGAAGGTCCGCCGCCAGAGGGGCGGCCTCGAGTATGTGCTCGAAGTTGTCGAGCACCAGCAGCGTGGCGCGATCTCCGCATGCGACGCGTGCGCGTGTTGGCAGATCGAGTGCAGTCACATCGGATAGCCCGATGGCCTCAGCAATTCCGAGCGCCACGAACGCGGGGTCGCGAACGGCGGCAAGTGGGACGAGTACGACTCGTGTCACACCCTCGCCCGCGATCCAACGCGCGAGCTCGAGTGCCAGGCGAGTCTTGCCGGCTCCGCCCGGGCCGGTCAGCGTGACGAGCCTTGTTGCCGGCTCCATCAGCCAGCGTCGCAGCGTCTTGAGGTCCGCTTCCCGGCCGATCAGGACCGTCGGAGCCAGCGGCAACGGGGCACCGCTCAACTCATCGACCGCGGCATCGATCGCCGGAGCGCGCGCACTTTCGAGGAGCGCGTCACGAGCTGCGCCGTTCAGGTCGAGAGCGGCAGACAGCGCGCGTACGGTTTCGGGATGCGGTCGTCGCCGATGGCCACGCTCGAGGGCGCTGACGGCATGGACGGAGAGACCAGCGATCGTCGCCAGTTCCTCCTGAGTGAACCCCGCTGTTTCGCGAAGTGCTTTGAGTTGCGCACCAAAGGATCCCGGAGCGCCAGTCTTCAAGACTCTTACCTTACTGCCACGGCGGAAGGAGATCTACTGCCACGGCTCAAGACATCTTACTGCGACCGCTGTATGAGATCGTATGCCACGCAGTACGAGCGTCGTGCGACTTCTGTGCAGCCAGTGTCGGTGGTCGAGATCCGGGCCCTCCCGCCACACTAGGCTCATGGCTGGGCACACACGAGCCACCGCGTTTGCACCATTTGTCGCCTACGTTGTGGTCTTTCATCTCGCCTGGATTGCATGGCCGTTTGTCGTTTACCCGAGGCTGACGACGCTTGGCGACGCAACTCTTGCGTACGCGCTCCTCAACATCAGCTTGCGGATCCAGTTGTGGGTCGCGCCGGTGGTTCTGTACCTGCGGCAGGTGGATGGAATCGAGCCGCTCGAGTATTTGAAGCTCCGCCACCACGTCGGGCGCGGCATTGCCGTCGCCCTCGTCGTGACCGCATTGAATCTCGCGGGATCGGTGGCGCGCTTCGGGCCGCCTCACCCGTGGACGCAGGCACTCACATGGAACAGCGTGCTCGGGACCTCCTTCTTCGTCGGGTTCATCGAAGAGATTCCGTATCGTGGTTTCATGCTGCAGAAGTTTGCGGAGCGGGTCGGCTTTTGGATGGCCACCGTACTGACGTCGTTGTTGTTTGTCGCCATCCACGTGCCGGGCTGGATTGCGTTGCACATGTTGACGATCGATCGCGCGGCGTCAATATTCATCTTCGCGGTCGTGATGGCAATCGTGTTCAGGTATTCACGGTCGTTGTGGGCGCCGATCATCGCCCACAGCGCTAATGACTGCATGTCGTTCCTGCTCTTTCACGTTTGAGTACGCCCGTACCTTCCAGGATCAGCTGCGACGCGAGGGCCGATCGATGGTGTCAGGCAGTGAATGGTGAACGACCGCGACAGGGAAGCGGAAACATCCCGCGCTATTCACGATTCACTGCCTGACACCGATGGGGATTCACGATTCACTGCCTGACACCATGGGCAAGCTCTTCAAGAGCGATGGGGTGTCGGTTGGAAATCCGCTGAGCAGCAGGTTAATATCCCGCTACTTCTGACACCACCCACTGGTCGTTCGCGAACCGGACAGGTCGCGGTGCTGGCGCTGGCGGCGTTCGTCGGTGCGATTCACACCGTGGCCGCACAGCAAGCGCCACCTGAGTCCGTCAACGGGACAGCACCTTCGGCGATCGACTACGACACGGCACATCTGCAACGACGGCTTCCCGCGGTTCGAACTGCCAGCCCGATCACGCTCGACGCCACATTTGACGAAGCCGCCTGGAACGATGCCCCCGTGGCCAGCGGCTTCATTCAGAATGAGCCGCGCGAAGGCGCGCCCGCCACCTACGACACCGAGGTCCGTGTGCTCTATGACGATGAGGCGCTGTACTTCGGCGTATTCGCACGCGACGACCAGCCGTCGCGCATCATCGTCAACGACTTGAAGGAGGACTTCAGCACGGGCAACAGCGACGGGTTCCGCATCGTGCTCGATACGTTTCATGACGAGCGGAATGCGTATCAGTTCGCGACCAATCCCGCCGGCGCCAAGTGGGATGCGCAGATGTCGAACGAGGGGCGCGAGAACAACGCCGATTGGGACGGCATCTGGGACGTGAGCGCGCGCGTGGGGGAGACCGGCTGGTACGCAGAGATCAGAATTCCGTTTCGCACGCTGAGATTCAGCAGCAGCGATGTCCAGACGTGGGGCGTCAATTTCGAACGGAAGGTGCGACGGCTGAACGAGGACAGTCACTGGGCGCCGCTTCCTCGAATCTACGACATCGAGCGCGTCTCACTGGCCGGGCGCGTCGACGACTTCCGTGGTTTGCGACAGGGACGGAACTTGCGGATCAAGCCGTACGCGGCGGGCAGCTCCAACACGATTGGGTTAACGGGGACGAGTGGCGATTTCGATGCCGGCTTCGACGTGAAGTACGGCATTACCAACGGCCTCGTTTGGGACTTCACCGTCAATACCGACTTCTCGCAGGTCGAAGCCGACGAACAACAGATCAACCTGACGCGCTTCAGTTTGTTCTTCCCCGAGAAACGGGACTTCTTCCTCGAGAACTCGGGCATTTTCCAATTTGGCGCCGGTGTCACTGGATTCGCCGCCGGCGGTGGCGGCGGTGGCGGTGGCGGCGGTGGTGGCGGCCGCCAGACCGCAGATCTGCGGATGTTCTTCAGCCGTCGCATCGGGCTGTCGGAAGACGGCGAGGCGATTCCGATTCTCTTCGGAACGCGTTTGACGGGCCGCCAGGGCGCGTACTCGATTGGCGTATTGAATGTGGAGGAAGACGAGCACGGCGCCGAGCCACGTACCAACGACACCGCGATTCGCGTGCGCCGCGACGTACTCGCCAACTCGGATATCGGGGCGATCCTGCTGCTCAGGGAGCCGGGTGGGCCTTCATACAATCGCGTCGGCGGCGTGGACGCAAACTTTCGTTTCGGCTCCTACCTCAATGTGAACGGCTATGCCGCCAAGTCCTTCTCGCCGCTGGTGAGCACGACGGGCAGCGGCAATGAGTACGCCGAGCGCGCAGGCCTCAACTATGCCGGGCGCACATGGCAGCTTCAGGCCAACTATGAAGGCATCGGCGAGCGTTTCGTGAATGACCTGGGGTTCGTGCCTCGCCGCGGCGTGAACAACTACTTTGCATTTCTCGCGCGCCGATTCCGCCCGCTCGCCGTGTCGAACTGGATCCGTGAGATCAGACCGCACTCACAATTCGACGCCTTTTATCGCCAGGACGGTGGTGCGTTGGAGTCGCGCTACCTCGACTTCCATCTCCCGATCACGTTCCAGGACAGCTCGAACATGGAGATCGGTGTCAATCCGAACGTCGAGGTGATCAGCGAGCGTTTTCTCCTCAACACCGCCCATGATGTGTGGGTGGAACCGGGTCGCTACGACTTCAACGAGTACTTCATCTTCTGGAACACCAATGCGGCGGCGCGTTTTTCGGTGAACACGCGGTATGCCATCGGGCCCTTCTACGACGGCTATCGGCGTGCCTACACCGTCTCGCCCTCGCTTCGGCTGAACGAGAATTTCAACGCGTCGGTTGGCCTGCAGATCAACGACATCTCGGCTCCGACCGACGGGTTTGTCTCAAAACTCCTGACGACACGCGTAAACTACAACTTCAACACGAAGATGTTCTTCAACGCGCTGGTGCAGTACAACAGCGACACCCGGCAGTGGACCTCGAACCTGCGCTTCAACATCATCCACCGCCCGCTCAGCGACTTCTTCCTGGTCTACAACGATCGCCGTGATGAGCGAACCGGCACGTTGCTCAGTCGCGCGGTGATTGCGAAGCTCACCTACCTGGTGGCGTTTTAGTTGGAGACAAAGAGCCTCTGATAACTCCCAACTCCGGACGTATCTGTTTACCGGGTCCGAGCCGCGATCGGGCAGCTTGGTCAACCCCGCGGTGAATAATCGGAGGTGGTGGGGGGAAACGGTCTTGTGATTGCGCGCCGCTCGACCCAACCCGCACGAAGCGCGTCGCCGGCATGGCGCTTCCGTTCGTGCTCCGGTTCTCCGTTGCTCCGTGTCGATCCGCTGCCTCCGCCAGCTCCGTTGCCAAGAGCCCTCGTGGCGCGAAGGCGGAAGCGTTGGAGATTAGGAGTTCAGGCGTTCTCAGGCGCGAATCGCTTTCAATCCGACCTCGAGCAGCGCCTGCCAGTTCGTGCCGTCCGACCCAATCGCAATCGGCTCGCGCGGTGCTGCCGTTCGCGCCGCCTGGATCGCGCACTGCCACCACCCCACATCATGCCAGCGCCCGAACTTGTGGCCGACGTTCCGGTAAACACCGATGTGCACGAAGCCCGTGCGCTCGTGCAGTCGAATACTGGCGGGGTTCGGTAATGCAATCCCGGCGAACGCATTCGCAAAGCCCTGGGCGCCGAGCACCGCGAACAACGATTGATACAAGCCGAATCCGACGCCACGTTCGCGAAATTTCTCGTGCACGTACGCAGAAGTCTCGACCGACCATCTGTACGCAGGGCGCGGGCGAAAGCGGCCGGCGTAGGCGTAGCCGGCGATCATGCCGTCGTGTTCATAGACGAGCCAGGGGTACTCAGGAACTGTCACCAGAATGCGACGCGCGATCTCCTGGTCGGTAGGTGGGTCGGTCTCGAACGAGATCGCGGTTCCGGCCACGATCGGCCGATAAATTGCGCCGATTGCCGAGGCATCGGATTCAGCGGCGAGCCGGATGCGTCCGCCGCGGTTCATGGCCATACTATGGTTCACCTCCTCGCACCAAGACCTTACGCTTGAGCAGAGACAGAATGCGTGAGAGGGAAGAGATAGTGTCAACTCCCAACTCCCAAAACCCAAGTCCCACGGCCGTCCTGGGAATTGGGAATTGGAGGTTGGGAGCTGATCCCTGTTTCAGCGGCCTGCTAGAGAGTACGCATGGCGACCGAACCGTCAGGACAGAACTCCGGACGCGATCTCGCACTCAGCCTCGACCGGGCGTGTTTACTGCGCGGTAGCGAGGAAATCCGGCTCAGAGCCAAAACGTTCGAGGTACTGCTGTACCTCCACGAACATCAAGGAACCCTCGTAACCAAAGAAGATCTGTTTCGGGCTGTGTGGACCGACACGTTCGTGTCCGATGACTCGCTGACGAAGTGCATCCACGAGATTCGCAACGCGCTGGGCGACAACGACCACCAGCTCTTGAAGACCGTGGCGCGGAGAGGTTTCATCCTTGACGTGCGGCTTGCGACCGTTGAGCGCGCCGTTCAACAGCACACGTATGGCTCGCCCGTGCACGCGCCCGACCAACGGATGCACGACCTGCCCGCGCCGCTCACCAGTTTCGTCGGTCGCAGGCGAGAGATTGCCGCGCTCATGGAGTTGTTGCCGGCGACGCGGCTGTTGACGCTGACGGGCACCGGCGGATGCGGCAAGACGCGTCTCGCACTCGAGGTCGCGCGGCGGATGCTCGATGGTTTTCCCGGCGGCGTGTGGATGGCCGATCTGTCGCCGCTCGCCGACCCGGCGCTGGTCGTTCAGACCGTCGCGTCCGCGCTCGACGTCAGGCAGGCCGCCGGTCGATCGCTCGTCGAAACACTGTCGGACCACTTGCGGCATCGCCAGATCCTGCTGGTGCTCGATAACTGCGAACACGTCATTGACGCGAGTGCCGAACTCGCCGGTACGCTGCTCCGTGCGGCGGCTGGTCTCACGATACTGGCCACGAGCCGAGAGGCACTGAGAATTGCTGGCGAGAAGACGTGGCGAGTGCCTTCTCTCACGGTGCCTGAGGCCGATCTCCCGAGCCAGGCGGACGACTTGCTGAAGTACGAAGCCGTTGATCTCTTGATCCAGCGAGCCGCGGCCGTGGGTGGCGGGTTCCCGATCACGGCGAACAACGCCGGTGCTGTCGCCGAAGTCTGCCGTCGCCTCGACGGAATCCCGCTCGCAATCGAACTGGCGGCGGCGCGTCTGAACGTACTTTCGATCGAGCAAATCCGCGCGCGCCTCGACGGTCGATTTCGATTGCTTGCTCGGACGCTCAGGACGCCCATCGAGCGGCAACGAACTCTCGAAGCCACCGTTGACTGGAGCTACGAGCTGCTTGCTGAACCCGAACGCCAGCTGCTGCGGCGGCTTTCGATTTTTGCCGGTGGGTGGACGCTCGAAGCCGCTGAGCAAGTGTGCTCCGGCGGCGGCATCGATCGCGCCGACGTGCTCGACCTGCTGTCTCATCTGGTCGACAAATCGCTCGTCATGGTGGACCAGGAAATCGATGGACAACGCCGCTTTCGATATCTCGAAACCGTGCGTCAATACGGATGGGAGCGCTTGCAGCGTTCCGGCGAGGCCGACGATGTTCGCGCTCGTCATTTGACGTTTCTTGTCGAATTGACTCGACTCGCCGAGCCACAACTCCTGAAGGCGGAGCAGCTCCATTGGCTCGACCGCCTCCGGTTGGAACACGCCAATGTTCGAGCGGCCCTCGAGTGGGGCCTCGCGTCCGACCAGGGCGGCCCCGAGAGCGTGGAGATGGCGGGACGATTGTTGTGGTTCTGGGTGAAGTTCGCTTATCTGACCGAGGGACAGCAGTGGCTCGAACGCGCGCTCGCGAGGAGTCAGGCGTCCGCGGTTGGCGTGCGGGCGCAAACCTTCCTGGCGCTCGGCAGCATTGTGTTCTTTCAAGGAGATTTCGCCCGCGCGTACGAGTTGCTTGGCGAGAGCGCAGCGCTGGCGCGTGAGGCATGCGAGCCGTCGATAGCGGCGATAGCCCTCGGCTTGCACACGATGGCTGCGATCGAGCGCGGAGAGTTCGAACTCGGCGCGCGGCTGGCCACGGAATCTGCGTCGGCCGCCCACGAGGCTGGCAACCCGCTGCTCCGAGGGTTTTCATTGACCTTTTTCGGCTACGAGGCGCTTTACGCAGGAGACATCGATCGGGCCGGTCGCCTGCACGAGGAAGCGGTTGCTCTCAATCGCGCGCAAGGCGAACTCTGGGGGCTGGCCATCGTGTTGTTCGACCTCGCCTTGTTGCGGGTCGTGCAGCATCGTCTCGCCGAGGGCAGGGTCTTGTGTGCCGAGGTGATTGCGCTCGGGCGGCAGTTCCGCGATCGGCGCGCGATCGGCTGGGCCTTAGGGGTATTGGCCGCCGCGTATTTCGGCGACGGACGTCCTGAACGCGCCGCGCGGCTTCTGGGCGCGATGCAGGTTCTACTCGAGAGCATCGGCTCGTCCACGCAGCCTTCGTACAACGCCTTGATCGGCGATCACCTGTTCAGCGCTCTGCCACAGGAGCTGGGAGAAGATGCTTACCGGCAAGCGCTGGCCGCCGGCCGCGCGATGTCGATGTCGCAAGCGATCGACTACGCGCTCGAAGAACAAATGGGTTGGCAGTTCACTGCCTGACGCCCACTCCTCCGTAATTTCCACGTATCCAACCGGCTGCCCCCGAAATGTCGGAGTTCTTTCCGAAATAGGTCAGGACATTCTGCCGGCCCGCGCGCAACATTCCTGAACGTCGAGCGGTCCATCCATTGCGGACCGCCTCACGGAGGGAACTGCCATGCGTCGTCTGCTCGGACACACTCACGGAAGACTCTGGACGATAGCGATTGCGGTTGTGGCCTTTGCCTGGTTCGGCCTGGTCGCGGCGCGAGCCGCCGGGGACGGCCAGAACACTGGAATGGCCAACCCGATTGCCCTCGTACACGCTTACGACCAGTTCGCCGGCACTGCCCCCGCGGATGTGGTCACACTGTCGCTTTCCAATCTTCGCGGTTTGAGCAGCGAAGCGCTGAACGTGGGCGGCCGGGTCGCGGTCAATCTGAACACCGGCAGCGTGGATTCCCTCGTCAACTTGCTTCCAACTGATGCGTCATTCGACCTCTGGTTGATCGATAACCAGGCCGGCTTTCGTCGAACCACACTCGCGGAGGACGGCGACAGCCTGATGAAGGTCGGCACCTACACCGCCGGATTGAACGGGCACATGCTTTCGGTGTCGATGGGCGCCGCGGCATTCGCCAGTTTCTTTCCCGATCGGGCGTTCGTTGTGAGGTCGGGGGAGAGTCCGGTGTCGGGGTTTGCGTTGACCGGCCCCAGCACGTTTTTCGCACGGCTTCGCCATCGGCAGATTCGTTTCGTTGATCAGCCGACGGCGAGGCTCGGGTTCAATCCGGCAGGCGCGGGGCGCGAAGCCGATTTTGTGAGGGTGATTGCGCAAGGGCGCCAGCTCTTTCTGAATGAGACGTTCGACGGCAACGGCCGGACGTGCGGGACGTGTCACGTCGAGGCGAACAATTTCACCGTCGATCCGGCGCTGATCGCCACGCTGCCTTCAAGCGACCCGCTCTTCGTGGCCGAGAACAATCCGGCGCTGTCAACGCTGGAGAATTCAGATCTGCTGCGTCGCTTCGGTTTGATCCTCGTCAACGCAGACGGATTCGATCCCACGAGAGGATTTGTGTTTCGCGGCGCCCAGAACGTGCAGGCGCTCGTGAATTCGATGACACCGCAGGACCCGACCTCCGGCCTCGACTTCAGCAGCAACGGACGAAATCCGGATCCGCCCGAGCGTCTTGGCTGGGGCAACGATGGCGCGCCGCTGCGCGACTTCGCGCTCGTGGCCATCGCGCAGCATGCCCCAAAGACGATGAACCGCGCGAGGGACGTCGATTTCAGAGTGCCTACTGATGAAGAGTTGGACGCGATGGCCGCGTATCAGCTTTCCCTTGGCCGTCAGGAAGACTTTGACCTTCCAGCGTTGGAACTGAAGAGCGCATTGGCCAGTGCCGGCAAGACGCTGTTCCTGGACAGCGGGACGTTCTTTGAGCCTGGCCACAAGAATTGCAATGCCTGCCACTTCAACGCTGGTGGCACAGCAGGGTTGACGTTCAACCCCTCGGATCCGGGTTTCCCGCTACTGGATGGGGGGCCACACGGATTCAATATCGGAAGCCCGACGAATGCTAACGACATTCCGTTGGCCCTGACACTGGGATTGCCACGTGACGGAGGCTTCGGGCAGATCCCAACGGTCTTTGGCTCCTTCGGCAACACCGACGATCTGCCTCCGCCTTTCGGGCACTTCGAGCTCGAGGAGTTCAACAGTCCACCCGTCGTGGAGTCGGCCGACACGGGGCCGTTCTTCCACAATCACACGGTCGCGGATCTCGAGTCGGCGGTCGCGTTCTATGGCTCGCCGGCGTTCCAGGCCAGCCTGGTTCCAACCCTCATCCCGATCACTATCAGCAGCGACCCGAACGACCCTGAGGTGCAGGCGATCGCCGCGTTCCTACGCGTCCTCAACGCGCTCGAGAATATCCGCTCTTCGATTGACCTTGCGGAGCGTGGTCGCACTAGGACGAGACTTTCCGATTTGCAGGATCAGGCGCGTCTGTCACTCGCTGAAACAGTCGATGGATTGGAAGTGTTGTCGAATGGCGCAATGGCCACGAACAGCGAGGTCACCGTTCGTGCTGCGCGGCTCAGGCTGATTGCGGCGCGTGTCGCGCTCGAAGTCGCACAGCATCTGCGCATTCGATGGGCGATCGACGATTTGCTCAGCGTGGCCGCCCAACAACTCCGACTGGCACGGTCGGCCCTGGTCAACCCGGCAACGCTGCCGCCGACGTTCCGCAACTGATCGAGCGCTCTCGATGTCGTACGGATCGTAGAGCGCAGGCTTCAGCCTGCACGGTCGTCCCGACGCGGGGGCTTCCACTTCGCCCACGGCTACGGCGGACGCGAACGCCCTCGCTCTACGTCGTTGTGGAAAATGCGCTAATCCTCCTCCGCTGGCGGTCCGCCGGCTTTTGACACCTCGTCGGGTTTGACTCGATCGACGTTGAATTTGCCCGCGGCCGTGGTCATCTTCTGCAACACGTCGTCGAAATCGAAGCTAGTCGCCTTGGAGAAGCGGATCGGATTGATCCGCGCAACGACGAACGGCCGGAGGTAGGGGCTGGTCATTCCGCGCTCTTTGAGCTTGTCGACGATCGTCGTCACACGGTCGTCGATCGCGAGGACGAGGCGTGCCCGCCGCTCTCGCTCGGCGACCGCTTTCGACAGTGGCTTGTCGAGGAATTCGTCGATACGCCGCAAGACGGATCGGTAGACGGCGCCGCTGAGACGCGGGCGTGATTCGTACGCGGCGCCCAGCGTGAGGTAGGCGGGCTCCTCGAACTGAAACGCGAACGCCCCCTCGGGATCACGCACTTCGTCCGCGAGCGACCGGGCCATTCGGATCGTCTCCAGTGACTTCTCGCGCAGGTTATGCGCCTTCTCCGTGTTGAGCGCCAGGATCTGGTAAGCAACCTCCTGTTCCGGGATCAGCAGAGCGACGATGGCTTTTGCGCCGAGCCGACGCATCGCCTGGAGCCGATGATTGCCGTTCGGTGTCCAGTAGCGGTTGTCGTGACGTACCACGATGAGCGGATCGAGAAAGCGATCGAGCGTTTCGATCACCGTCATCAGCCTCTTCACGTGCGCGTCCGAGGGGTCGCGTTGAAACGGTGTCGGCTCGACACGATCGATCGGGAGCGAGACGATCAGGACTGGCTTGCCACCAAACGGATCGCGATAGGCGCCAAGAACCGCGCCGCCATCGCGCTCGACAAGCGGCGCCATCGCATCGGCTGCGCTGGTACCGGTCCGTGTCTCTGCGGGTGCGAGGCCAATCGACGCCGCGGTCTGTTTCTTTCTGCGGACGGCTTTCTTCTTTTTGGCCATACAGGAGGGCAGGATACGTCAGCCTCAGGGCTCGATTAATTCCGCTGCTCAGGAGCCGGCCCCTCGGGAGCCGTCGGCGCTGGAGAAGCCGGTGGAGCATCGGGCGGCGTCGGTAACGCCGCCTTGCCGTCGAGTGTGAAGACGAACATCATCGGCGGGTTCTCCGCTTTTTCGTCCGTGGGTCCGTTGTTCGGTGCAGCGCGGCCCAGCCCTCCTCCGAACGCCACATACTGCTTGCCGTCTACTTCATACGTAATGGGCGGCGCCATGCCGGTTCGCCCGGTCCGCACTTCGTACAGGATCTCGCCGTTGTCGGCGCTGATCGCCCGGAAGCGGCCGTCGTTGATCGTCTGAAACACGAGGTTGCCCGCCGTGGTGGACGTACCGCCGCCGATGCCACCGCCGCCCGCGATGTTCCACCGCAGTTTCTGATTCACCGGATCCCACGCCTGCAACCCGTTTCGCGCACCCGGCACGGGCTCGGGTCCGAAAGAAGGCTCGATCGTCTTCGTCTCTCCCCGTGGGCGTTGGTATCCAGTGGAACCAGGCCTCAACTCTGCCTGCGCCTGATACGGGTAGCTCTGGTAGGACGCGGGGATATAGACCAGACCGGTGTTGGGGTTGTACGACATGGGTGACCAGTTATGCGCGCCGCCGCCGGTCGGAAACACCGAGATCGGTTCCTGATCGTAGTACGCCGCCGGATTTACCACGGGCCTGCCGTCTGTGCCCATGCGCAGCGCCCAACTCACTTTGACGAATGGCTCGGCGGAGAGAAATTCGCCGGTCAGGCGGTCCAGCACATAGAAGAATCCGTTTTTCGGCGCTTGCGTGATGACCTTTCTCATGCGGCCGTTGATGGGCAGATCGAGCAGCGTCAGTTGCTGGACGTTGTCGTAATCCCAGTTGTCGTTGGGGACCGCCTGATAGTGCCATTTGATCTGACCGGTCGTGAGATCGACTGCCAGGATCGAGCACGTATACAGATTGTCGAGACCTTGCGCCCCACGGAACTTCTCCACCCATGGCTGTGCGTTGCCAGTACCAACGTACACGAGATTCGCCTCGGGGTCGTAGGCGAAGCCATCCCAGACCGCACCGCCGCCGCCGTTTTTGAAGAAGTCGCCACCCCACGTCTTCGCGGCCGCGCGCATGGCCTCGTTTTCGAACGGCAGCGACGGATCGCCCGGCACCGTGTAGACGCGCCACGCCAGCTTGCCCGTCTGGGCATCGACGGCGACGAAGTTGCCGCGCGTGGGCTTGTCGCCACCGGACGCGCCGATGATGACCTTGCCACCCGCGATGCGCGGGGCCATCGTCAGGGTGTAGAGATCGCCTGAACTCACCACGCGCGTCTCCCACACCAGCTTGCCCGTGAGCGCGTCGAGGGCAACGAGGCGGCCGTCGATCGCGGGCGCGATGATCGTGCCGTTATAAAGAGCGATGCCGCGGTTGACGTTGCCGCAGCAGATCGCGGGGCGAGTGCTGATCTGATCGATCGACGGGTCCCATCGCCACAGTTCCTTGCCCGTGCGCGCGTCCAGCGCAAACACCACGCTCCAAGTGGTGATGCCGTAAAGCGTGTTGTTCCACATCAGCGGCGTGCCTTCCTGGTTACCGCCGCCCGCGCCCATGACGTAGGACCACGCGAGACCCAGGCGCTTGGCATTGCTGCTGTCGATCTGCTTCAGCGTGCTATAGCGCGTTTCCGACTGGTCGCGGCCGTAGCTGAGCCACGAACCGGGGAGCGCATCGTTCGCCGTGCCCGCGCGTCGCAGCACGTCATCAGTCACAGTCAGGCCGTTTGAATGCCTGTCTGCCGTGTCCCGTTGCGCATACATGACGACGCCGAGGGCCAGCATGGTCACGGTCGCGAACGCGATGGTCCTGCGCAATCGGATCACGAGATGCCCCCTTTTATAGATAGGGGCCAAAAATACCACGACGCTCAGTTCGTCCAATCGGCGACCACGTGGCGGTCCCAGGGGAACTCTTTACCGCTGAGCCCGTCCGGCCGTCTTTTGCACATTCCATTGTGAAGGCGGTTTTGACGAGATGAGGCACGTTCCCGGATCCGTTCAATCCCTCGGTGTATTCCCCCGAAGTCATTCAACACTCAACACATCCGGCAGCGACAACAGTCAGTCGGTCTGTGTTTCTTTACCCAGCCGGGCCCGGGGTTGGGTCGCCGCGCGAACGGCTTGCTGGATGGCCCTCGACTGGGTCTTGGCTATCTACGTCACCTTTGTCGCGTTCGTCGCGACCGTGTGGTCTGTTCCGGGGTGGCAATACATCTTCGGGGGCCATGCCGCGATCGTCGGAGGGCTTCTGCTGTTACCGCCTCGAGGGGCCGCGTGGGAACAGGCGCGTGCGGCGGAATCCGTCTGGCTGTCTGGTGCGAGGTCGGTTGCGCGATTCCTGCGATACACCTATCCGGCGCTGCTTTTGACCCCGTTCTTCGAGGAGGTGTCGCTCACGGTCAACGCGGCTGCTATCGACACGCCCTACTGGTTCGAGCATTACCTGTTCAACACGGACCGCGCGCTGTTCGGCGGTACGCCGGCCATCATGCTCTCGCAGGCGGGCAATCCGGCGCTCGACGAGATCATGCACGCCTTCTACTTCTCGTACTTTCTCCTGATCATTGGCGGGATCGTCATCGCCTGGAACGGCACTCGGCGCGGCCGCGGAACACCAGGATGCGGGTTTCACACGGCGATGACGTGCATGATGCTCGGTTTCTTCCTGTCGTATGTGTGGTATCCGTTCCTCCCCGCGCGAGGGCCGTGGGAACACCCGGAGGTCATGGCGGGTCTACGTCCGTTTGGCGGCTGGGTATTCACGCGCGCCATCGAATTGATCATCGCGGGGGCGGCGGTTTCAGGAGGATGTTTCCCAAGCGCTCACGTCTCGGGTGCGTGGGCGCTGACCTTTGGCCTGTATGCCACCGACCGAAGGGCGGCGCTCTACTTTGGACTCGTTGCAGTCGGACTCAGCATCGCCTGTGTGTATACGAGATACCACCACGCGGTCGACGTCATGGCCGGGCTGACTGTCGCAATCGTTGCCGCGACGATCGGCTTTAACCTGACTCGGAAGTCACTCCCCACTGCTCACCGCATGTAGTGGGTGGTCCCACCAGTTATCGGAGGCCGCGAGTGTCGTTTCCGAGCGGGACGACGACGGACGCGCAAATCTGCGGCTAAACCCAACCCTTTATTGGCCCACTCTTTGCCTCGTCGTGGTTGCCACTCGGTGGCGTCGACGTTCAATTTTGGGAGGAGAGAGAGATGGACAGCAGACGTGCACTGTTGGTGGGCTTCGTCGGGTTGATGTCGGTGTGGCCCCTTCAGACGAACGGCGATGCGCAGACCCAGGAGAAGCCGGTCGTCCAGATACCTCAAGCCGGGGTGCCGCAGATTCAGACGATGGAGGGGAAGTTCGTCCGTGCGTCGTACAACAGGGAAGGGTACGTGATCCTGGGATACCAGGCATCCAACCGCTCCGTTGGTGAAGAATGGATGCTTCTCGAGGTCGGCATGACGGTGCTCGACAACGTACCGGACTATCGGTTGACACGTGAGGCGCTATCGCTCGACACGCCTGATGGCAAAACTATTCCGCTGGCGACGGTCGAGGAGCAGCGGCAGGGCAACCCGCAGGCGATTCAGCAACGGGCGAAGGTCCAGCGCGATTCCATCAACTACTTTCCGACCCGGGCAAGCCGGCCCTGCGCGATCCTGTTCTTTCCCGAGCTGGGATCGCGGGCGCTGCCGTACGATGTTGTTGATCTCAGCAACGACCGGGCCTGTCTCGGTCGTCTCTATTTCAAGATCCCTGGCGGTATCGCATACGGCCAGCATTGGCTCAATGTGAAGTTCGAGAAGAGCCTCGTGCGCGTGCCCTTCCGGATCTTGACCAAGGAAGAGGAGCAGTTACTCTCCAAGAACTACAAGAGCATCGAGAAGCAGGTCAAAGAGGCGTTCCAGCCGAAGAAGAAGTGACCTGGACACTGCGCGTCGGTCCTATTGATCTTCCGCGTTCGCGCGTAGTGTTGCGTCAGACCTATCGGCGTGCCAGTTCCTCCCATCCGGCGAGCAGCTCCTCGACGATGGTGGAGGTTTCCTTGCGCAGTCGCGGCTCGTATTTCATGACCGACGACAGCGCCCGTTCGCGTACGGCAGGAGTCTTGTTGGCGCCCAGCTGCACGCCCGAATCGAACGAGATATCGGAGAGATCCCTGACAGATCGAAGGTCGCTGAGGCGAACCTCACGATAGGACGGCTCCCAGCTGGCGACCCACCAGTCCAGCCAATGTTCTGCGCGACCAGCGGCCGCGGGGATCAGCATCGTGGGTCCGATGGCAAGGATGTCGTGTTTCAGTCGCCCGATTTGTCGCGTGCCGTTAATCACGCGAACCGCCTGTGGAGTCCCCGAAGCCTCGAGACAGCCAAGACCTCCGAGATTGGCAACTTCCTTTATCTCGATGAGCACGTCGTCGCCGCGTGCCGAGGTTGGACCCTGTACACGGATGAGGACCTTCGTCGTGGCCGCGCTACCTATGCCGATGCGCAGCCAGCCGGTTCGTACGACGGCGAAGTACCCCGCGGCGAGCTGCGGGCGCTCGCGACGAACCAGGCGATCAAACTCTTCCATGCCCTGAGTAACGGACTTCGACGTGGCCTCATCCATCGGTTGCATCAAGCTCTCGCCCCATGCGAGATAGGCTGCGCGCGTCATAGGTGCCTGCCGGCGCAGCTGACGGACGATGTCGGGTTCGCGAGGGCGATAGTCCGGATTGGACAGACCCAAACGGTACCCTTCCAGAAAGCGGTCCCATAGCTTCTCGCGATCGCCTGTCCAGCCGCGTTGACGCGTTGCGAGATCGATCGAGCCCAGGAAGCGAACGATGTCGATATAGGTGCGCCCGCGCGTGGAGTCGTCGAAGTCGCCGAGCCCCCAGGCGTTCTCCGTGAACGCGAATTGCTCCACGTGCGCGTCGCCGTGGAGACGCACCATCGGTGCGTCCGTCACGTCCGCGAAGGCTTCGCAGACGCGTGCGGTCCAAGCGCGATTGATGAACCGAAAATAGGTGAACGGGTCAGCGCGCAGTCGATCGATGAGCTCGGCAGGTGCGGCGGCCAGCGCTTCGGGAGGTGGTCGGAGCGAACGTTGAGCGGACGGCTGCGCTGTGAGAGCGACGCAGAGCATCGCGAGCACGAGGTGCCCTACGAACCGACTGCGCTGTCGGGTGCGATACATGCCGCCGTTCATCTTCTGCCGTCGGCTGATTCTATGCCAGGACCTTCGCCCTGGCCGACGAGCTGACAAATACTTCATCAGACTTCAGGGATGCTTAGCGAGGGAGTGCCACCGCTACATCGACACGCTATAGTCCTTCCCAACATAACGAGAGGGGCGCGCCATTGTCGATGCAACGGCACATGACCTTTCCGCCCGAGACCGAAGCCCTCCTGGAAACCCGCGAAATCGGACAGCCAGGGCACGGCGGCGAACGCCGCGCAGGGCTCCCCACCGATCTCGTCATCCAGTCCGTGTCTCGGCTTCGTGTGATCGCGCTGCTGTATGCCTTCGTGTTCTTCATGGTCGCAATGTTCCCGTCGTTCGTAGTCCCGCAGGGCCGGCTCCTCATGTTCAGCAGCTTCATCTCCTGGGGGCCTGCCGTGATTTCGATTGCCGTTGCATTGTTCGTTGCTGTGCTGACTCGACGCCCCCGTATACCGCTCTCCTCCAAGTTGGCCATCGGACTGGCGTTCGAGATGGCCGGCAGCTATGGCATCGCGAGCGCCGAGTTTCTCGACCCCGGATCGCTCGCCAGGAAGCCGTCCGGTTGGACAGGGCTCTCCTGGGTGGCTGTATGGACGGTGCTCTTCACAATCGTGGTACCAACGAAGCCATCCCGTGCCTTGGCGGCCGCCCTCGGCTCGGTCAACGCCGTGCCCGTCGTGATCGGGTCCGCGATGGCGGCGGGCACGGTGTCCCTCACGCTGCGCGCGTCGGAGTTCTTCTTAGGGCTCGTGTTCCCCTATCTGTTCGTGGTGGTGTTGGCTTATGTCGGCGCCCGCGTGGTCTACGCCCTCGGCTCTGAAGTGAGTCGAGCGCGCGAGTTGGGCAGCTATCGCCTGGTGGAGCGACTGGGGCAGGGCGGGATGGGGGAAGTGTGGAGCGCCAAGCACCGGCTTCTCGCGCGGCCGGCGGCGATCAAGCTCATTCGGCCCTCGTTCACGGCGGCCGCTCGCACGCGCGTTTTCGAGGATGCCCGGCGCCGGTTCGAGCGCGAGGCGCGGTCATCGCCAGCCTGCGGTCGCCGCATACGGTAGACCTCTTCGATTTTGGTGTCTCCAACGACGGCGCGTTCTACTACGTCATGGAACTACTCGATGGCCTCGACGCCGAGGCCCTCGTCCGCCGCACTGGCCCCGTCTCTGCGGGACGAGCCATCCACCTGCTCCGGCAAGTGTGCCATTCCCTCTCTGAGGCCGCGTCGTACGGCCTGGTCCACGGCGACATCAAGCCAGCCAACATCTTCCTATGCCGCTACGGTGAGGATCACGATTTCGTCAAGGTCTTGGACTTCGGCATCGTCAGGGCCACAACCGACACCGCGGAAACAGCTCCCACGTCTACGCGGGAGACCATCCTCGGGACACCGGCGTACATGGCGCCTGAGCAAGCGTTGGGCTCGGCCAACGTGGACTGCCGCGCCGACATCTACGCGACCGGGTGCGTCGCCTATTGGTTGCTGACCGGAGAGCAGGTCTTCACGGCCGACACGCCCATGGAGCTCCTGCTCCAACATGTGCGGACGCTGCCGACACCGCCATCGGCAAGAACGGAGGTACCTATCCCTTCGGCTCTTGACGCTCTGGTGCTGTCCTGCCTCGCCAAGGATCCGGCGGCGCGACCTCAGACCGCACGGGAGCTGGCGGGCCGACTCGCGAGCGTCGAAGGTGCCAACGACTGGACCGACGACAGGGCGGGAGTGGTGGGCCAGCCACCGGCCTGCTCCGTCGTAGCGACGTCCAGCACGTCAGCGCGCATCCGATCGAGCCGTCAGTCGTATCGCAAAGCTGCGATCGGATCGATTAAAGACGCGCGCCGCGCCGGTACGTAGCACGCGATCATGGCGGCGAAAAGTACCGCCACGGGTGCCACCACGAATGTCACGGGATTGGGCGCTCCGAGACCGGTCAGTCCAGCCGCGAGTAAGCGAGCGACACCGACGCTGATCAATCCGCCGATCGTGATGCCGAGCATCGACAACATCAGACCCTGTCCCAGGATCATCTTAAGAACACTGTGCCGGTCGGCTCCAATGGCCATTCGAACTCCAATGTCTCTGGTGCGCCGTGCAACCGAGTACGAAACGAGGGCGTAAATGCCGACGAGCGCCAGCACGATTCCGATGACGCCCATTGCGGCGACGGTCTGGAGAATCATCAGCGGAACCCGAACAGCGCGCTTTTCATAAAAGGACAAGAAACTTTGGACGTTGAACACGGGCTGATCAACATCGAGCGAGTGCACGAGACTTCTCAGGGGCTCGGTCAGGGCTGCGGGATCGCCATAACTCTCGGCGAGCAGGATCATCCGCGCACTCCGGTTCTGCGCAAAAGGCAGGTAGACGAAGGCAGATGGTGGCTCAGCGATGAAGAGGTACTTGCCGGTCCTGGCAATCCCCACGACATCAGCCCAAACGCCGTCCTTGCCGTTCACTCGCAATCGCTTGCCCATCGCATTCTCGCCAGGCCAGTAGCGCTTCGCGAACTCTTCGTTGACTATCGCCACGTGCCGCGAGCCCTCGTCGTCGGCGGCGGTGAACGCGCGTCCCTGAAGGATGTCGGTCTTGGTGGTGGCAAAGTAGTATTCGTCCACCACGGCTGTCATCACCTGAAGGGTCTCCTGTCCTCTCGGAAATTGAAAGCCTTCCGGAATCACGTCGCGCGCGCTCTGTAACCCGAGCGGTGTCGAGCTGGTCAGCGTGACCGAGCGAACTCCCGGTAACTCCTGACTGCGGGTCACGAGCCTGCGATAGAACTCGTCGCTCTGCGCCGAGTCGTAACGAACAAGAGACGTATCCAACTCCATCATCACCAGATGGTCGGTGCGGAAGCCGGGACTGAGCACCAACGTCCTGCGGAAGGCATCCAGCAACATGCCAGTGGCGACCAGTAGCACCATAGCGAGCGCGATTTGGCTGATGACCAGAACGTTCCGGCCAATGGTGCGCGGATAGGCACCGGTGCTCGTCTCGCCGCTCTTCAGCATCGACGCGAGGCTGGTCCGCGCGCCTCGCCACGCGGGAGCCACGCCAAAGAAGAGCGTGCTGGCCATAGCGGCGAGAAGACACACACCTAGCACGCGTCTATCGAGCTGGGGAGAAGGAGTGACGGACACTTCGCTGACCGGTGGGAAGGCCTGAAAGAATCGAATCCCAACATAGGCGAACAGAAGTCCGACGATGGCGGCAGCCAGCGACAGCACAAGGCTCTCGATCAGGAGGTGCCGGAACAAACGCACGCGCGTGATACCCAACGCGAAACGCACGGCGATTTCTCGTGACCGACCGCGCGCACGTCCGAGGAGAAGAGTGGCCACATTGGCGCAGGCGATGATGAGCACCAGACCCACGAGCGCCATCAACAACGGCACGAGGATCATATCGGGTCGGCCTCTGGCCCGCGCC
Source organism: Vicinamibacterales bacterium (assembly GCA_035649635.1). Lineage (GTDB taxonomy): Bacteria > Acidobacteriota > Vicinamibacteria > Vicinamibacterales > UBA2999 > Gp6-AA40. Next base: position 53,848 of record DASRJE010000204.1, read on the forward strand.
TGCAGCTCGGATTGCACGGCAAGCTGTCGGCTGCGGTCTATGTCTGGAGAGCGCTGCTCGAGGTCGGTCCAGAGGGTCGCCAGTTCCGTCTGTGCCGCCGTTTGCGAGATATCGGCTTTGAGCCGCCCCTTGACCTGCCACGAATGATCCCGGTTGTCTTCGAGGGGGTCGACCCGGACTCCGCCAAGACGTTGAGACATGGTCGACGGGACATAGAACGCCGGTCGCATGCGCTCGTCGAGACTCCGGAACGACTCGGGAGTGATTCCGACGATACTGAAGTCGATACCGTTGATGCGGACGTTGGTGCCGATAATCGACGGGCTGCGGTTGAAGTGATCGTTCCAGGTGCCGTAGTCGAGGACGACGACGGCGTTTCGGCCCGATGCCTGCCCATCCTCCGGAAGGAAGCCTCGACCGACCATCGGCTGGACCCCGAGCACGCTGAAGAAGTTCTCGCTGACGATCATCCCGGCTCGTGCTTGCGGTAACTCAGCGCTCGTTTTCGTGAAGCTGAACGTCGAAGTGCGATAGGCGATCAACCCGTCGAACGACTGCGACTGAACGCGGAGTTGCCGGTATTTCGGATACGAGACTCCTCCCGCGAACCGGTCGCCGGCGGCGAACGTCGCGACGGTGACGACGCGACCAGGATCGTTCACGGGGAGAGGCCGGAACAGCATCACGTCGGCCAGGCTGAAGACCGAGGCATTCGCGCCAATGCCGAGAGCAAGGGAGAGAACAGCGACCGCGCTAAATCCGGGGTTACGGGCGATGAGGCGGAGACTCTCTCGTACCTCTTGTTGCAACATGGCGCATTGAGCCTCTTTGCTGGAAGTGAGAAAGAACCCTCAGATCGCCTAGCTGAGACGGATCATCGATCGATGATGTTCCAGACGCAGCCCCGACGCGGTCCTCCCGCCGGCACCGCGGCTCGCGGAGACTATGCGGCCTGGCGTCAGTGCTCGTTGCGTTGGGCTATTCGACCGCTGCGTTAGGCGATGGAGCCGTGCGCGCGGTGAGCGTCCGTCGGCAGCACGCGACCCATTGTGGCGAACGGTTTGCTCCCTAGCGAGCCGGCCGCGTCGCGCCGGAATTGCCTCTACGCGGATTTCGAGGTGGCGTATGCCGTGTCGAAGCCGGGGTGGAGCGGCACACGGACGCCGATGCGTGTGCCGCGGCCCGGGGACGCGTGCAGTTCCAGTTGTCCGTTCAGGAGCGCCGCCCGTTCGCGCATGCTGACGAGCCCCATCCCCGCGCGCTCGGCCTTCTCGGATTCGAATCCGATTCCCGTGTCGGCAATCTGCAGGACGAGCGACTCGTGCTCGGTGCGCAACCGTAACTCGGCGTCCCGCGCGCGGCTGTGTCGCGCGATGTTGTGCAGCGCTTCCTGCGCAATCCGGTAGAGGCACAGGGCCACGTGAGGGTCGAGCGCGGACGGCACGTGCTCGTGCACGAAAGAGACGTGCACGCCACTCTGCTTCGCGATGTCGCGGCAGAGCGACTGGAGCGCTTCGACGAGGCCGAGCGTCAGCAGCTTGGTCGGATGGAGCTCGTGCGACAGGTTGTGGATATTCGCGGCGATTTCCATGATCTGCGCGCGCAGCTCGCGAAACTGTTCGTGCTGGCTCTCCAACGAGGTGTTGAGCCGATCGAAGCTGAGGCTCAAGAGCGCAAGCTTCTGGCTCAAGTCGTCGTGCAGTTCGCGGCCGACGCGCTGGCGCTCCGCTTCCTGGCTGCCGATCAGGCGTCCAGCCAGCTCGCGGTTGCGCTCGTTGACGCGCTTCCAGTCCGTCACGTCGCGGACGATGCTGAGTACGCGGTCGTGGCCGGCGCGCACAAGCCGCGCTTCGAACTGCCGGAGACCGCCGTCCAGTGGGAGCTCGTATTCGACCACGACCGGCTCGTCGGTCCGCGACGAGCGATCCAGCGCGTTCATGAAGACATCGGCCAGGTCGGGCGCCATAATGTCGCGGATTTTGTTGCCGATGAACCCGCTCGCCGGCATGTACAACAGGTTCGGATCCTTCGCGTGGTAGTCGACGAACGTCCCGTCAAGCAGGATAACGAACATCAGATCGGGAATCGCACGTAGCATCGCGCTGTTGCGGGCTTCCAGTCCTCGAATCGCCTCCTCGGCGCGCTTCCGGGCGGTGATGTCGCGGCCCACGCCCTGCAGCTCGACGAGGCGGCCGGAGGAATCAACGATGGCATGGTTGATCCAGTGCTGCCACCCCACGGTTCCATCAGCCAGTGTGACTTCGTGCTCATGCGAGTTGATCCCGCTCCGGAGCGTGACGATCCGCTCCACAACCGCGTCCCGGACTTGCGGCGGGATGAGCTCAATGAATTTCCGTCCAAGCAGCTCACCGCGCGTCAGGTCCCAGAATCGGCAGTAGGCGTCATTGACGAACGTCAGGGTCGTGTCCGGCAGGAACCGGCAGACCAATTCGCTCTGCGTATTGACAACGCTCCGATACCGTTCATCGTTCCTCTGCGATTTCTCCTCGGCGCGCCGCCGCCTGACGCGCTCGCCGAGCAGCGCCGCGATCAAGCCGGCCTGCGCCGTAACGAGTAGCATGCCGCCGATGACGTAGGGTCGATAGCTGTCTGCCGCTGCGGCGAACCGGGCCACGGCTGGCGCGTACTGAGATGCGAGGGCATGGTCGGCAAGCATCCAGACGCCTAAGAGAATTAGCAGCCCGCCGGCGACGTGCGGCGCGTGACGGCGCCAGCCGGCCAGCTTCTCGAACGCGATGAACGCCGTGAGTGCCGCGATGACCGCGAGATTCATCACGCCGCCGACGAAGAGCAGGAGCATCAACGCCCAACAGCAGCCGACGCAGCTCAGGCCCTGTATCGCACCGATGAAGAACGTCGGCGTCCCGTCGCGCCAGCGGCCCATCAGCGATCCCAGCGGGGAGCGGCACACGCGAAGACAGGCGCGCTTGAGCGGCGTGAACTGATACGCCCCTGCGACGAACAGGAGAATCGCGCCGCCGATGGGGCTTGTCATCTCCATCATCGGGGAGATCAGCGACCGTGTCGCGAGCCATCCTTGAACCGCTGTCGCGGCGAGACTGAACAGCGTCCAGATCGCGAGGTATCCAGCGGCGAGCATCAGCACGTTCCGCGACACGGTCTCGGCGCCCGGTACGGACCGCATCAAGGCGCCGTACAGAAGCAGGACGCGTGACGCCGACGGCAGCATCATCCCGGACATCATCACGGCCCACATGATCCAGATGAGGAGCGCGTGCGTCGCATCCCATCGCGCCGCCATCATCCACGCGCCGGGACCGTACATCTGGGCCACGGCGACGATCCAGAGCCACGAGACGGCGCTGATGGCGCCGAGCAGCACAATCGCGGGCGTGTTGGGATGGCGGATGACGGTTTCTACCCACGTTGGGCGCACGGGCGCGGAATCTGTGCTCTTCATCATCGGGCCAGCTCGTCAATCATACGCTTTCGCGCATTCTCGAGGCCTTCTCAAGCGGAGGTATAGAGGGTTGTGCGGGGGGACTGTCAATGCGTGCTGAACAGGACGGCTCGATCTGGACGCGGTGAGCGGCAGGAGCGATGTCCGGTCAGTGAAGGGTGGCAGTCCTCTGGAAATCCAGGACCCAACGCGGAATGCGGTCGTTCACCGTTGCAATGGGACTTCCACTCCGTCAACCGACCGCAAATGCCGTTCGTTGAGCGGAATCATCCAATCGAGACACTCCCGTCTGGCCGGCCCAATGAAGCGTTCACAAAGGCATTCGCTTGCGGGCACGTACTGGCGTCTTCAAGACCTGTAGCGACATCGAATGGAGAGCCTGATCCATGGCTGGCGCGAAAATGCCCTCACGATCATGGACGAGGAACCGATAGCCGCAATGCAGAGGAAGCCCGTTTCAAAATTGCTGCGTCGTCCATTCCGCCGTGGAGTGGTCAGTGAGATTCCAGTGCACGGCTCGGCGTGTGCCGATGTCGAGCATCACGAGGCGTACAGCCGTTGAAAGGTGGCAGTCACAACGATGAAGAAGTCGCAGGCGAGCACGCCACCGGCATGATTGTGGAGGGACTTCAGGCGGCAGAAGAGGCGAAAGAGATCTCGGTGCCACCGCACCAGCGTGTCGGGACGCACGATCGTCAAGAGCTCACGCCATTCGACAAATCAAGACAGGAGTACGAGTGCAATGCGCGAGGCATTGTCAGTCCGACGCGATCGGACCTTGCGTTCGATGTAACACGCGAGTTGCTTGCGGAGGAAGAGGTTCTCGGTGGCCAACTGTGCGCGGGACCGGAATATGAGCCGCAGCAGGCGCACCAGGTCAGCGAGGAGGGCGAGCGCCGTTTGGAGCAAGTCGGGTCATCATATCGTCAGCAAATCACATGTGTTCGGTTACGGCTGATTATTTGCGGAGGACACCCCAAGGCAGATGTTTCTACCCCCCACCCGACAGCGTTCTGGGCCGGGCCTGAACTCGGCTACCCGTTCCGCAGTCCACGCTGCGAACCCGTGGTTTTGTCCGCGGCCGTAATCGTCAGCGGTGGCCACGGCCTTGCCAGAAACGTTCCCCATGATTCCGGGCGTAAGTGTTCCGTCCACACGGTCTGAATGACTCTCCAAGCTGACTGGGCAGTCGCTCAAAAGAGTGCACCGCGAGCTGTTCAACTTGATTTACTGCGGGGTCTTGCGATCGTGCTCGTCCTCGGACGCCACCTGGAACCATGCCCGCAAGACACGAGCGTCGTGCTCTGGGCCGTGACATCGGTCTGGGCACGCGGGGGTTGGATCGGAGTTGACCTATTCTTTGTGCTCAGCGGCTTTCTGATATCGGGTCTGCTTTTTCGCGAATACGCGGCTACCGGCCACGTCAACGTCACACGCTTCTTGATTCGGCGTGGATTCAAAATCTACCCGCCCTTCTGGGTGATGATCCTAGCGACAGTCTGGGTAAGCTGGCCGGTTCGTCGTGCGGGCCTTCTCGGAGAGGTCTTATTTCTCCAGAACTATACGGGCAGGCTATTGCAGCACACATGGTCGTTGGCGGTCGAGGAGCACTTCTACGTAGTGCTAGCCGCACTCATGTGGTGGTTGGAAGGGGCAACTGGGCGAACCACGCGGACGCGATTCGCTCGCATTCCGTTGGTATTTCTCATCGTCGCGGTCGTATGCCTGTCTCTCCGTGTTGCGATGGCGCAGTTCGCGTACTCACACGAGACTCATCTTTACCCGACGCATCTGCGGATTGATTCGCTAATGTTCGGAGTGGTCCTGTCGTACTGGTGGCACTTCACGGGGCTGGCGACGAGAGTTCGCCGTTCGCGTCCTATGGCATGGGGTTTGTGCGCGCTGGGCATTGCATGTTGTGCGCCCGCCTTTGTGTTTGCTCTTGAACAAACCCCGTGGGTCTCTGTCATTGGCCTGACCCTGTTCTACCTGGGTAGCGGGGCATTGCTGATTGGCGTTCTCTCTTTAGACGTTCCAAACACGCCCCTCGTGCGGCGTGCGGCAGTCATCGGCGTCTTCTCGTATTCGATTTATCTGTGGCATATAGCCGTGTACAACTCGGGCACTCAAGTCGTCTCCGCTCTACTCGGCCATCGTTTGAGTTGGGGAGCCTACGCCGCAGTGTCTTTAGGAGGGTCAGTACTGATCGGGATCGCCACAGCCAAGATGATTGAGTATCCCATGTTGCGTATCCGAGATCGCTGGTACCCGTCGGTAAGCGCTGAGGCGGCAACGCCGATCATGCTGAAGACGTCTGAGCACCGACTTATGCCTTCGACCACCACAGCCGGATAAAGTCGTCCGGGAACCCCAGAGACAGCCTGTTGGTCGGCCGGGAACTCCACGCGACGATTTGCTCCAGCGGCCGGAAATCACGAACGACCCGGCGATCGCCGATTCGACGCCGCGCAGATGTTTCTTGAGGTCGGCGTCGAGCGCGCTCCATTCGCGCCCGATCGGTTTGAGCGCATGCATCGCTCGAGCGACGCCTCGGAGCTCCGGATCGAGGAGCACCTCGGCCCCCTTCACGGAGAGCGGCGGATTACACGTCGCGCCGAAGGACGGACAGCGTTTGCATTCTGCCGGGTCGTCGTGAAACGCCGGCAGTGCCGGCGGTCGCATGCGCGACGGCGTTCCGCGCGTGACAAGAACGCTTCCATCCGATCGAGTTTCGTCTCGCCGAGCTCCACCGGGAGGGCAACGGGAGTCCAGAGCGGTGAGCAACAGGAACCCGATCGGTTGATTCGACCCTTACAGGTACGACAGCAATTGATAGCCGCCCGCTTGCGTCCATTGATTCGCGAACAGATCGTCGAACCTCTCGATCCGATAGGCGAGCGTCGGCGCCTAGGCCTTGACCTCGAGCGGAACGGATGGTCCGGCCGTCGCGTCCTTTGAGCTCAAACCGTTCCTGTTGATTGAGGATGTGGAACGGCGGGTCCGCGTCGCGGCCGCTCCGACTCAAATCGGCGAGGGGGTCGCGTTCGCGATCGGATCCGCGCCGGAATTTCACCAGGACGCTGCGCCACGACGTCCGGTTGCTGATCGGGCGCGATGAGCTCGAGGACCGTCCGGCGTTCGCAGGGCCGATAGGCCGACGCGTAGACATGGCATGCGGCATCCGTGGGAGTCGCCCACATTCGAGCCAGGCGGTATACGCGCATGATCGGCCAGGGTCATCGCGGCGCCAGTCGTCGTTTCGAGCGTCACGGTCGATCTTCCGCGCGCGCGGTCTCGGCGTCCTGGCGTTTCGCGTCCTCGATGTCGGCGGCTTGCGCCCGCGCGTCGGCGGCGATCTGCTGGGCGCGTGTCTGACCTCGAAGGATTCACCGCACGGACAGCGGAGCAGTCCGCCGCTCAGGAAGTACTCGACGGCTTGTTCTCGCGGCCCCGCTGCGGGCCGAACCCCGCCGCCGCGAACCGCGCTCCGACCCGGGCCGCCAACTCCTCGGGCACGATCCGAAGCCGCTCGTCGCGCCCGGTGATCTGTTCGTGCTCGGGCGCAACGACGTACTGCGATTACCGTCGTCGTCCTTCTGCTTGAGACGACCGTAGCGGATGCTCCCCAAATGGATCGGATTCAGGAGGGTCAGGCGTCGACCGGAACGCCGAGTCGGAGGGTGCACACGTCGAGCGACGGGAGTCCTATCCGACCTGGTGAGCTCGCACCAGCGCGATCGCCCCGATCTCCCGGCTCAGCGCGATGCCGCGGTCGTGCCAACCGCGGGCTTCGCCAGGCATCGACGAGCCGAGCGCCTCGCCAGCTGCGAGGAGGGCACGGGCCAGCAATAGGCGGTCGGCGCTGCGCTCGGCATCGGCGAAAACCTGGCGGAACACGCGCGCGCCGCGCCCGATTCGGCCCTCGGCGGCGTCACGTTCGGCACGGATGATCATCGCCATGCCGTGGAATGCCGGATAGAACCGCGCCATTCCAGAGCCAAGGTGCCCGCGTCGAACGAGGGTGAAGCCAATCCGGGCACTGGGCGAACGTCGAACCTGTTTGTACAGCCGCAGGCGCACGTGATCGAGCAGCAGCCGCCCTTCCGTGATCTCCGGCCCGGCGTCGGTATAGTGCATGAAGCGCGGAACGGCGGCCAGCGCCTCGAGTTCCCTCTCGGCCACCTCCCAGTCGTGGGCATACGCGGCGCACCGCCCGCGTCCCAGTCGAACGAAGATCTCCGCGAGATGCGGATAGTAGACATCCCCGGTCTCGGTCACCAGCGAGTCGAGATACGCGGTGATGCCTTGCAGCTGTTTCCGCGCCTCGTCGAACTCACCGGCAACGGCGAGCACTTCGGCACAGCCCGAGACGGCGGGGAGGATTTCGTGATGCGTGCCCGGACCTCGAGCAAACAGCGCGAGTGCCCTTTCACACCAGACCCGGGCACGTGGCGTATCGCCGAGATGCAGCAAAGCAAACCCAAGGTGCGCAGACGTCAGCGCCCGCAGATGCACTTCGCCGATGTCTTCGAGCTCGGTGACGACGTGCCTGGCCAACTCGGCCGCACGCATCCAGGCTCCCTGCCTCACGAGAATCCTCACCTCGGTAGCACTGCACAGCGCTAGGAGATAGCGCGACCCGGTTCGGTTGGCGGCAGCCCTGGCATCGCGAAGGTTTGCGTGCGCCCCCTTGAAGTCGGTTTGCGTCAGACACGTGTAGATGCGATGGATCAGCGTCTCGCACAGGAGTGCGTCATCCCGGCACCGTGCCGCCAGATTCATGCCCCGATACAAGAACCCTCGCGCCTTGGTGTCGCAGACGAATAGATTCAGCAGTCCGAGTGACGTGTAGGCGCGGCCGACCTCGCCAGCCAAGGCCCGCGCCTCCACCGAGGTTGGCCCGAATGACCGCGGGAGCTGGGACAGCAGCCGCCACGGAAGGTCGTCGCATTGGAACAGCACCGGCAATGCCAGTCCGGGGTTGACCACCCGGCGCCCGGCACGCCTGATGGCCCGGCGCAGGATGTCGTCCGCCTGTGCCAGCCGCCCGGTCTTCGACAGCGTGTCGCCGATTCGCCGGCGCAGGCGCACTTCGTCGCCCAGGCCCTGTCCAAGCCGCAACGCCTGCTCGTATCCTGTCAATGCGCGCGAATAGCTGGCCGACAGGAACGCCACGTCGGCAAGCCTCTCGTGCAGGGTCATCGCGAACGCCGGCTCGGCGGCTTCGTCGGTCAGCGCGATGGCGCGTTCGTAGCACACCACTGCCAGATCCGTGCTGTACCTGGCTTGGGCACGTGCCGCCGCATCGGCATTGAGGGCCCGTGCACGCAGGTCGCGGCCATGCCACGCGTGATGAGCAGACGCGTATACCGTGTCGTCATCGGTGAGGCCCGTGGCCTCGAGTGCCCGAAGGACTCGGACGTGGAGCGCCCGACGATCAGTCTCAGGAATCCGCGCATACACCCATTCGCGCATCCCATCGTGAGCGATGCGGTAGCCGCCGATCACATCCCGCCGCATGAATTGCCGGCTGATCAGCAGCCGTGCCGCCTCCTCGAAGGCCTCATCGCTCTGCTCAACCACTGCCTGCATCAAGCCGCCCACCACCGGACGCGCTGCAACCGCGGCCGCCGTCAACACCGCCATCGACGACGATGGCAGAGCCAGGACGCGCTCGGCGATAATCTCGTCGACCGAGTCGGGAATCTGCAGTTGCCCAGTTCGACGTCGCCCATCGTGGCGCCAGTCTCGACTGCCGCCACTCCCCGCTCCACCAGCGCGCGCAGGACTTCTTCGACGAAGAACGGACGACCCGACGTCGCGGCGTGTAGCCGGTCGCTCAAGACCGCCGGTAACTCGTCGACACCCAGCATCGATGCAGCAAGCGATGCAACCTCGGGCCGACTGAGCGTGCCGAGGTGCAGCAACTCGAGGTGGCCTTCAGCCTCCGCAAGATCGAGGAACCGATGGCCCGGCGCTGGCACGCCCGCCTCTGCCCGCGCCTCGCGCGCGGCGCCGACGAATGCAATCCGGACGCGTGTCGACGAGAGCTCTGCCACGAGCCGACGGAGCACTTCGAGCAGCGCCGGCCTGGCCCACTGAAGATCGCCGACCGAAAACACGAAGGGCACGCGACCTGCCGCGGCGACGAGGAATTCGACACATCGGTTCAGAAGCCGCTCTCGCTCGGCGGCCGGCGAACGTCCCGGTGGTGCCGTGGGCCACCTGCGACCGGGATCGATCGACGGGGCCACACGTACGAGATCGGGGCCGTACGCCTGCAGCAGGTCTGCCGCACCGGCGCCGTCCAGAAGGTACAACGAGCTGCCGAAGGGCCTCACCCAGAGGCCCAAGCTCGGCTTCGTCCGTTTCGTAACAGTCGCACTCGACGAAAGCGATGCCGGCAAACTGCACGCGATGTCTCAGCTCGCGAAGGATCCGCGACTTGCCCGCGCCGGCGTCGCCCACGACGCAGATGCCGCCGAAACCCACGGCCTTCTCGACGACGCGTCGCCTGACAAACGATCGAAGCCGATCGAGTTCCGTCCCCCTGCCAACGAACGCGCTCGAAAGAACGTAACTCTGCCGTGTCTCGTCGGTCTGCAGGGCGAATTGCAGGCCACTGCCCGCGTTGATGGCGTCGATGAAGGCATTCGCACCAGAGAATCGCGCCGCCGGGGACGGATCGGTCAGGCGCAACACGATGGCGTTGAGCCACGACGGCACCCGGTCGTCCACCGCCAGGTCCACACCACGTCCGGAATCGGACTGCAGGCCAGGCGTGGCCGAGGCGCCGGGCATCCGACCGTAGAGAAGGCGGTACAAGGTGATGCCGAGCGAATAGAGGTCGGCTCGCCGGTCGACGGCCGGACTGCCCTGCAGCAATTCCGGCGCGATGAATCCTGGCGTGCCGCACAGATCGAGCCCGCCAACGGCCTGGACCAGCTCGGCGATGCCGAAATCCAGCAGTTTGGCGGTGCCGTCGGCCGTCACCATGATGTTCGACGGCTTCACGTCGAAGTGGATGATCCGGCGGCTGTGAATGAACGCCAGCGCCCGGCACACGGCCACGATCGGTACGAGCACGTCACGCCAGCCCGCGCCGCCGATCGCGGATTCGAGATCGACGCCGTCGACGTGCTCCATCGTGAAGAAGCAGAGGCCGGTTTCGTCCTGCGTATCGAAGTCGTAGACGGGAGTGAGATTGGGGTGGGTCAGCTGCGCCAGCAGACCGAACTCCGCACGGAAGCGGCGTAGCGCCTCACGGTCCGGCCGGGCGGCACCGAGGATCTTCAACGCCGTCGGACGATCGGGATGGATGGTGTCGCGCACGCGGTACACGGCGCCCATGCCGCCCTGCCCCAGACGTTGTTCGACCTGATACCGGCCGGCGAGAACCGATCCCTCGGCGATGGCGGGACGAACGAACGCCTCGGCACTCGTACGTGTCGCCGCACGGGCGCGCGTGAGCCGTGGCCCCTCGATCGCGGTCCGCGTCGGATCGTTGGCCCACTCGGACCGCCGGTCATCCACGAGGAGGCTCGCCAGGCATCACACACCATTCTACCGGCGCGGCGGTCTGGAGCTCGAGTTCGTCGCTGGCGTTTCGCCCGAAGCCATCGTGAAGGCACTCAACGGCGAAGGCATCGCCAGCCCGTTCGGCGGCGCGTGGGGCCCAAGTACGATCTACGGCAACGGCAAGCGCGGAACAGGGATTCTGAACAACGAGCTGTACGTCGGTCGGCTTGTTTGGGTTCCTATCGTCCGTGCGCGCTGGGCGACGACGCCGACCATTGATCCGGTCTGCGCGAGGCTGAAGCGTCGCTCGAGCGCTGACACTCACACGCCGCGAAGAAACTCGAGTACGACATCGTTGAATCGCTCTGGCGCCTCGAGGTTCACCATGTGCCCAGCGCCCTCGATCGTGGCCCGCCGAACGTTGGGGATGTCGCGCACGAGCACGTCGGCGATTGCTTGAAAGTCGGACACGTCATGCTCGCCGACCACGACCAGCGTCGGCGCCGTGATGTCTCCGAGGCGCTGAATCGCCGGTGGTTGAAACGGTCGTCCGCGGTCGACGCTCATCCACTGCGCGCCGGTGTAATCGCCGACCATCGTGCGCAGGGAGTCGGCGGAATGTGGATTCGCGAGCGCCTCGGCGAACATTGGCATCGCGAGCCACCGCGCACGTGCCGCATCGACTCCTGACGTCGTACACGCGGTGCGTACTTCGGCCTGCGCCTGCACGAACTGGGGTGACCACTTGTAGCCGCCCAGCGATGGATCCACGACGACGAGTGCGCGCACACGGTCGGACCGCGTCACGGCGAAATTGATCGCGGCACCGCCGCCAAGTGAGACGCCGAGAAGCGCGGCGCGTTCGATGCCCAGTTGATCGAGCAGCGCGGCGAGATCGTCCGCGTGCGCGTAACTCGCCTCGCCGAGAGCCGACTTTCCGAATCCGCGTAGGTCGTACGTCACGACGGTGTACTCGCCGGCGAAGGCCTCGCGCTGACGCAGCCACATTCGCCGGTCGAAGCTAAAGGCGTGCAGCAGCACGAGCGGCTCTCCCTCGCCCGTGATCTCGTAGTACAGGTCCGTGCCCTCTGTCGGCGCGTAACCGAGCCGACGACGCATGCTCAGCCCCCTTTCGTCGTCCGTAGGTGGAGCGTACTTCTTCGAGGAAGGAAATAGAGGAGGAAATAAGTGAATACTGCTGTGGTTGGGGGGACCGATGCCGTCTGAAGGCAGCCGCATGACAGGCTGCTATGAGCACCCTGTCCGAGCGCTGGCAACAGGTCCAATCACAGCTCGCCACCAAGGACCGGGTTCACACCTTCTACGCCGGAGCCACGGCGCTGTGGGACCTGAAACTCGATCAGTTCGGCGGCCGCTCGATACGCTGCTCGATGAGGTACGGCCGTCGTCACGAGCCGAAGGAGCTGTCCCGGCCACCTGAGAGAACGCGGCACTTCTTGAGAATGACGCCAAACGTGCGGGAACCGGGCAGGTGGATGGGCCTGGATACCCTTTTCGGTGTTGAACCGTGGCCTCGCGGGGTGGTTAGCGAGTGCCGCAAGAGCCAACGCACCGCGCGGCAAGATCGAACAAAGTGTTCGCGCCGCCGATGACTGAACGCCTGTACGCCGACACGACCTCGACTCCGTCGGCGCTAGCGCGCGAGCCAATGGACAATGACGGGACCGGCGGCATCTCGCGCCAAGGCTTCTGTCACCACGCTCGTGGCGATGTGACGGCTATTCCCCATATAGTCGCAGGTTCGAGTCGTCGCGACACGATGCGGTCGTGCCACACGAGCCTGACGATGATGAGCACAACGAAGCCGTACGATGCCACCTCTATTGGCATGAAGTGGGCCAAGGCTTCACCTACCGGTCGCGCTTCGGAGAACGCGGGACCGATATTGAATAGCGCGATTGACCATTCGATCAATGTTATTGGGTGTTCTGGACGTCTGTGGACGTCGTTGGACGTCAGTTCGAATCCACCCCTCTCCGCCAACCTTCGCAAACGCGCTTCGCTCGACTAGGTCCGTCCCTTGAAGTGCGCCCTGATGACGGAGATCAGCCGTCCCAGGAAGTAGTACACGGTGCCTTGCAGGACGATGGCGAGTCCGCTCCCCACCTTCAGCCCATCGGACTCGGAAAGGCCGGCGAGCCTTCCGAGCAGGATCCCCGAGAACAGGGCGACGATGCCGACCGGCATGCAGGTCACGAGCAGCACCATCAGGAGCGCCACCCCGAACGGATTGCCAGTCAGGAAGTTCGGCATCACCGACCCTTCGACCGGATTGACGCGCCACATAAGTGTCAGGATCATCAGGGCGATCCCGACCCCTGCGGTCGCCACGGCAACTCTGTTCGACAAGAGTCTCTTCACCGGTCGATGTTGGGAGTTCCCACCTCCTCGAGAAACGGCGTGCGCGAGGTTTGCGCGGATTCTACAGCGAGGGTGACCGAGTCGCTACGGCGCTGCTCCCACCACATAAGATGAAGGCTATGGACATCACGGCGAGTGGCGAGGGGCGTACGAGCGGCGGATTGGCGAGGGAGCGTAGGCAGGCTCAAGACTGAAGGCTCAGAGGCTCAAAGCAGGCCGCCCAGGCGTACCACAAAAGGCGAGGAGTTGCCTCCTCGCCCTTTAGCCTTTAGGCGTTTGAGCCTTGCCCTCACTTCACCTGCGTCGTCACATTGATGGTCGCCGCGTGCTTGGTGGCGCCGCGCTCATGGTAGGCGACCGTCACGCCGTCGCCGACTTTAACGAAGTCGGTCAGCTTCGTGCCCTTACCTTCCTGCTTCAGTTCCAGCGTCTTGGTCGTCGCGCCCTTGGCTATGACTTCTGTCTCCTTGTCGATCGTCAACGTGATCGACTCGCTCTTCGCTTTGATCGTCAGGGAATCCGGGGCGACGGCCGCCACCGTGCCCGTCGTCCTGATCGTCTTCTCGGCAGGGGGTTTGGCCTGCGCGCCTGTCCGTCCCGCCAGCGTGATCGACGGCAGCGCGAGAATTGCGAGGCCAGCAACGAACACGCTCAATACGCGTTTCATAACAACCTCCCTTGTGATGGGCCTATTGTGCGCCAGGCCGCGCGGACGAACATGTATTCTCTTGAAGTAGTGGTCGAAATGGCGCGCTCTCCTCGGGGACCGGCCTTCGATGCATTATGCAAGGGGTTTGCGCGAAGGAGAACGAGGCCCACACCGTCGGGAACCAGCGATGTTAACGGCTGCGGAACCCTGGTGACTGGCAAGTGCACCTGGGTTGGTTGCGGGGGGGGGATTTGAACCCCCGACCTTTGGGTTATGAGCCCAACGAGCTACCGGACTGCTCCACCCCGCGTCATGGCGTGCGCCGAAAATCTCCGAACGTCGGTTGTAGCGGAACGCTCGCGAATCTTTCGGATGTTCAGGTCGTCCCCTGAGCGCTGTGTCTCAGCAACCAGAACCCATTTACTTTAGCACGCAGCGACATCACCGTAAAGAGACGCGGTATGACGCTTGCTCGTCCACACCGCGAGAACCACGCAACCCACAAGTTCCGGCGCGATTCCGTGGCGCCCGAGGTCTGTCACCCACGACCGCGCGCGGGTCGGCTCGTGATTGGGGATCGGTCACACCGAGCTCATACCGAGGAGAAACCGTGATGGACGTGAACACCTTGATTCAGAACACGACGGCGACCCTGATGGCTGTGGCATGGAAGGTTGCCGGAGCCTTCGTGCTCTGGCTCGTCGGTCGCTGGCTGATCAACTTCGCGAACCGGACGCTCGGCCGGGCGCTGGCGCGACAGCAATTCGACGTGACGCTGACCCGATACCTGCAGACCGGCCTGTCCGTCCTGCTCAACGTCGCGCTGCTGGTCGCAATTCTCGGCTTCTTCGGCGTCGAAACGACGACCTTTGCGGCCTTGCTCGCCGCGGGTGGCGTGGCGATCGGTGTCGCGTGGGGTGGTCTGCTCTCGAACTTTGCCGCCGGGGCGTTCCTGATCTTCCTCCGGCCGTTCAAAGTCGGTGACGCCGTGACTGCAGGTGGTGTCACCGGGACCGTCGAGGCGATTGGCCTGTTCGGCACGACGATCAACACGCCCGACAACGTGCAGACGATCGTCGGAAATGGCGCCATTTTCTCCGGGACCATCCAGAACTATTCGGCCAACCCGTTTCGTCGCGTGGACCTGACCACCACGATCAACAACGGCGTGGACCACAACCAGGCAATCCGGCTGCTCAAGGATCGTCTCGCCCGGATCCCCAACGTCCTGTCAACGCCGGCCCCTGACGTCGACATCATCCAGTTCACGCCGGCCGGGCCGTTGCTGTGCGTTCGTCCGTACTGCAGCAACCAGCACTACTGGCAGGTGTACTTCGATACGAATCGCTTGATTCGGGAGTCATTTACCGAGGCGGGCTTTCCGGCAGCGACGCCGGCGTATACGGTCTCCGGCGCGTGGTCCGGTCCGTTCGATCAGGTCCAGCACTAGCGAGGCCTCGCCTCAGACCAGCCTGGGGGACTATCGTCCCTCTGTTGATGATGGGCGGTCCTTGATGATGAAGAGGTGCTCGCCCGGACGAATGAGCCCAAGCTCACGACGGGCGAGATCCTCGATCGCGGCGGGATCGCTCCGCAGTCGTTTGGCTTCCTCTCGGAGCATCTCGTTCTCGGCGCGCGCTTGTCGAATCGACTGCTCGAGCACCTTGAACTCCTGACGCTTCTTCACCGTTTCGAGCAGGCCTTTTTCTCCGACGAGCGCATCCACGAAGACGACGGCGCCGATGAGCAGCAGGGCGTACTCGATTGCCCGGCGACCGCGCCGGCGGGCGGTGGTGGAGCTTGACCGAGAAGCAGACTGACCCTTTTTCACGTCGTGATCATGCGAGAATAGCGCGTTTTCGACGGAACTACACCTGGTTAGTAGCAAATTCGATCGGAAAGTACAAGAAAAACGTGACCTCCTCTGCCGACACCGACGTCCGGATCGTCCTCACGACGCTCGGTGCTGAGACCGATGCGCTCAGCCTTGCGAGAACTCTCGTCGACGAGCGCCTTGCCGCGTGCGCAAACGTTCTCCCGGCCATGGTCTCCGTCTACCGATGGAAAGGAGCGGTCGAGCAGGACAAGGAGCATCAGGTCATCATCAAGACGTGTTCCGATCGCCTGTCCGCGCTCGAGACACGGCTGCGTCAGCTCCACCCGTACGAGCTCCCCGAGTTCCTCGTCCTTGATGCCGGCGGGGGAGCGGCGTACCTCGCCTGGGTCCGGCAGTCGGTCGGACTGTAATCAACTTCCAACTGCAACGCCGACACCGACTCAACGCGGATGCTGAAGCATCCGGAGCCGATTCGCCTCGTATTTGCACCTACGCAGATGGAGGTCGATGACTATGGCTCGTCTGACAACCTGTTTCGTGGTGATTCTGGCCATATTTGTGGGAGATGTGTCGGCGCAGACCCTGGACGCACGCCCGGCGCCTGCCGTGGAATTTCTCGCAGGCTATGCGGGATTTGTCGACGATGCGACGATCGATCACGCGATCGCGGGGACCGCGGTTCGCGTGTACCTGACACCCCGCCTCGCCATCGGGCCTGAGTTCGTTTACATGTGGGGTCCGAACTGGGATCGCGACCTCTTCCTGACCGGCAATCTGACGTTTGATCTGTTGCCGCCGCGCGGTGGGCGTGCACGCCGTGTCACCCCGTTTCTGATCGCAGGAGGCGGACTATCTCAGCACAGCGACCGATTCGGCCCCTTCAACTTCACCTCGTACGAGGGGGCATTCACCGGAGGTGGGGGAGTCCGCGGATGGATTACCGACCGTGTCTACACGTTCGGCGATATCCGCTTCGGATGGGAATTGCATGCGCGCGTGAACGCGGGAGCCGGAGTTCAATTAGGAAGATGAGCTACGGCGGCTCCAAGGAGCAGGGTCCGCCCTACGTCTGCGAGCCTACGGCTTTTGCCCGTCGACTCCGCAGCCACGCAATCGCCGGTGGCATCAGCGAGATCGCAATCACGATCGCCACCACGTAGTGAATTCGGCTCTCGATGTTGGGAACGAGATTCCCCAACGTATAACCAGCCGTCGTCATGCTGCCGATCCAGAGAATCGCGCCGATGACGTTGTAGGTTGCGAACTGCCGGTATCCCATCCGAGCCACACCGGCCACGACGGGCGCGAAGGTACGCAGGATCGGAATGAACTGCGCCAGCACGATCGTCTTCCCGCCATGCTTGACGTAATAGTCATGTGTCATCCGCAGATGCTCGCGGCGGAACAGCAGCGAGTCCGGTCGGCTGTAGAGAGCCGTGCCGGTGCGATAGCCGATGTAGTAGCCGGTCGCGTTTCCAATGATCGCCGCCGGGATGAGGGCCAGGATGAGGCTGGCGAAGTTGAAGTCGCCGCGCGCGGCAAAGAGTCCCGCCGTGATGAGCAGCGAATCGCCGGGCAGGAAGAAGCCGACGAGCAGCCCGGTCTCGGCAAAGATGATGAGGATGATTCCGTAAAACCCGGCGATCCGAACCAGCTCTGGGACGTTGTAGACGGTTGAAAAGAAATCGTGAATCAGTTCCATCACACTCGCTCGAGCGCTTGCGCCAGGTCCTCTTTCAGATCATCGACGTCTTCGATGCCGACCGATACCCGCACCATGTCTTCGGTCAGCCCGATTTGGAGGCGTCGCTCTGGCGGTACCGACGCATGCGTCATCGACGCGGGATGTGAGATCAGTGTTTCGACGCCGCCCAGGCTCTCGGCCAGCGCCATCAGCCGGACGCTATCGAGCAGCGTCCGCGCGCGCTCCAGCGAGCCGAGCTCGAACGAGATCAGGCCGCCGAATCCCTTCATCTGACGGCACGCGAGCGCGTGTTGAGGGTGCGTGGGGAGACCAGGATAGTGGACGCGGGACACCTTCGGATGCCCGGCAAGGTATTCCGCCAGCACCTGCGTATTGGCGTTGTGCCGCTCCATGCGAATCGGCAAGGTCTTCGTGCCGCGCAGCACGAGCCACGAATCCATCGGTCCGAGGATGGCGCCCTCGGCGTTCTGCACGAATTTCAGCCACTCGATGTGGACGTCGCGGACGGCCACGACGATCCCGCCCACACTGTCGCTGTGTCCATTCAAGAACTTCGTCGTGCTGTGCACGACGATGTCCGCGCCAAAGTCAATAGGGCGCTGTATTGCCGGACTGGCAAACGTGTTGTCGACGACGACGATGACGTCGTGAGCGTGAGCGATCTGACATGACGCGCCGAGATCGGTGAGTCTCAGTGTCGGGTTTGTCGGCGTCTCGAGAAACAGCATCCGCGTCGCGGGCCGGATGGCGGCCTCGATCGCCTGGAGGTCGGACGTGTCGACGTACGTGAAGTCGAGCTCATACTTTCTCAGGACGCGCTCGAAGAGCCGATACGTGCCGCCATACGTGTTGTCGGTCACCACGACGTGGTCCCCGGCTTTGAGCAGCGTCATCACCGCCCCGGTTGCCGCCATGCCGGAGGCAAAGGCGAACGCTGCTCGGCCGTTCTCGATCGCCGCGAGGTTGGCTTCGAGCGCGCTCCTGGTCGGGTTGTGCGTGCGCCCGTACTCGTAGCCTTTGTGGCGTCCCAGCGCCTCCTGCACGTAGGTCGAGGTCTGATAAATCGGCGTGATGATCGCGCCAGTCGACGGGTCCGGTTCCTGGCCCGCATGGATGCAGACCGTACTGAATCGAGCGTTATCGCGCAGCTTCACGATGCCTGAACTGTACTCTAGACTAACGATTGGCCGATAGCTGCTGCGGGCGGCTCATCGCGTCCCCAGCGTTGACCACCAACAACGATCCACCAGCCACCAACCCGATGGTGCCCAACTCGCGTCTCGACGCTGCGCGCGCCTGGCTGATGCAGACGCTCGCCGGTCGCCTGCTCGTCGCCGGCGTCGTGCTGAAGCTCGTTGCCTGGATTGGTGTCGTCACCGGCGTCCGGCCGGGTCTGTTCAACGCGCTCGACACGCTCGGCGGGCTTGCGATTCTGATCAGCGCGCTGGTGATCGGGTACCGCGTCTACATCCTCGCGCGCTATCGACTGTTGTGGAGAGTCAGGCGCAAGCTGATTCTGTCGTACATCTTCATCGGCGTCGTGCCGGTGTTGCTCGTCGTCGTCTTCTTCACATTGGGCGGACTGTTCTTCTTCTTCAACGTCAGCGCGTTCATGCTTCGCAACCACGTGGAATCGGTCGTCGAAGGGGCGCAGTTTCTGTCCCAGGCCGCGGCGCCGACGCTGAGCGGCGGAGCCTCCGTTGCGCAACTGACTGATAGCCTGACCACGCGACAGTCTGCCGCGGCGGTACGATACCCGCTGGTCTCCTACACAGTCGTGCCAACCGACCGCGTCTGTGGCGGGGATTCGAGCGCGTCCGCACCACGTGTCGTGACCGGACCGTGGAGCCACGTTGAGGCGCCGCGCACGATTCCGAGCTGGGTGCCGTGCTCGGGATTTGCGGGGCTCATTACCTATCCGGCCGAGAGTGGCACACGCCTCGCCGCCCGAGCGATCGCCTGGCCGCCCGGCTTGCGCACGGCCCTCATCGTCGACATCCCGTTCGGTGATGCGCTGATTCGAGAGTTCCATGACGAGATGGGCATCACGATCGAGGCTTACTCGCTCGTGGAGTTGAGCGCCCGCGGCAATCAGGTCCCTGACGGTTCACGAAGAGGCCGCCTGGTGAATCTCCGGCTCGGCGAGCAGCAGGAGCCACTTGGATGGGTGGCCTTCCTCGACTACACGGATTGGGCGACTGGCGAGATGAGCCCTCTCACCGTCGGGTTTCGGGTGGGGCCAGCTGCAGTCTTTCAGTATCTCTCCGGGCCTTCATTTGCGCCTCTCGACAACTACAACGTCGGGCAGATCTTTCTGATGCTGCTCGCGGTGATCGCGGGTCTGTTTCTGATCATTCAAGCAGTCGCACTGGTCATGGGCCTGTCGCTCGCCCGCTCCATCACCGGATCGGTTCACGAGCTGTTTGCTGGCACCGAGCGCGTCCGGCGAGGCGACTTCGGTCACAAGATCGCCATCCGCTCCCGCGATCAGCTCGGTGAGTTGGCGGGATCCTTCAACTCGATGACTGCGAGCATCGAAGGGTTGCTGCGCGAGAAGGCCGAGAAGGAGCGCCTCGAACAGGAACTGCGGATCGCGCGCAGCATCCAGATGTCGCTCCTTCCGCAAGGCCCGCTCAACATGCCGGGTGTCTCTCTCTCGGGTCATTGCGAACCGGCACGGGAGGTCGGTGGCGACTACTACGACTTCCTCCCGCTGGAGGACGGCCGTCTCGGCGTCCTGATCGCGGACGTGGCCGGAAAAGGAACCTCCGCGGCGCTCTACATGGCAGAGTTGAAAGGACTGATGCTCTCGCTGAGCAGATATCACGTCTCGCCGCGACAGCTGCTCATCGAAGCCAACCGGATCATCTCGAAGCATCTCGATGCCCGCAGCTTCATCACCATGACCTACGCGGTTATCGATATGCGCGCACGAACGATGACGTGTTCGCGCGCCGGGCATTGTCCGCTCATATACGTCCCGGGGCCGGATGCCGGCTCGCGGACGCCACAGGTGCTTACTCCCGAAGGCATGGTGCTTGGGCTACAGTTCGACCTGGGTGATACCTTCGATCGCCTGCTCGAAGAAGTGACTCTGCCCCTCGGCCGTGGTGATCTCTTCGTGTTCTACACCGACGGGATCAGCGAAGCCATGAATTCGCAGGGTGATTGTTTTGGCGATCAGCGCCTGGTGGAGCTGGCTCAGCGCAACGCCGACCTGGCATCCGACGATCTGCGAGAACGCATCCTGACGGAAGTACACACTTTCGCGGGCGACGCCGCGCAGCACGACGATATGACCATGGTACTGCTGAAGATCGATTGATGGTTCTTGGTTGTGATTCTTGGTTCGTTGTTGATTGATGATTCGTGATTGGTGATTGCGGCTGCGACGAGAACTCCGACCGACTCACAAATCGAGGCGTGCCGATAAATCAGCAATCTACAATCAGCAATCATCAACGATTCAACCATCAAAGATCGCTAAATCAATAATGACCCCTACTGTCGTCTTCACAACCTCCTCCGACATCGAAGCGAGCGTCGTCATGGCGTTGCTCGACAGTCAGGGCATTCCGAGCTTTCGGGCGTCGGGTCATACCCATTCGGTGTGGCCGATGGCCGTCAGTTCATTGGGAGAGATCCGCATTGCCGTCGCGGAGGATCTGGCCGACGAGGCGCGTCGCATCATTGAGAGCCATCGACAGGACGTCGGCGCGAAAGTCGTGCGCATTCGCGACGAGTTCGACGAGCTTCAGGCGCGCATCGGCTACCGGTTTCGGGATCGCGGTCTGCTGGAACACGCGCTGACGCACAAGTCGCGCGCGGCGGAGGATGCCTCGGGTGGCGTCACTGACAACGAGTCGCTCGAGTTCCTGGGTGACGCCGTTCTCGGTCTCGTCGTTGCCGATGCGCTGTTTCATCAGTATCCGAACTACGACGAGGGGCAGAAATCGAAGGTCAAGGCGGCCGTCGTCTCGACGCAGTCACTGGCCCGGCACGCGGAGCGTCTTCGCCTGGGCGAACACTTGATTCTGGGACGTGGCGAGGAGAAGACGGGCGGGCGCTTCAAGCAGGCGCTGCTCGCTGACGGGTACGAAGCCCTCATCGCCGCGCTGTATCTCGACGGCGGGCTCGAAGCCGCCGAGACATTTCTCCGTCGCGAGCTCAAGGATGCGCTCGACGAGGGAAGCGCGCAGACGTTCCTTCGCGATCACAAGTCGGCCCTCCAGGAGCGGCTGCAGGCGCTCGGCCGTTCGCTTCCGGAATACCGCGTGTCAGGAGAAGCGGGCCCCGACCATCGGAAGACGTTCAGCGTGGAAGTGATCGTCAACGGGGAAGTGCTCGGAACGGCGACGGGACGCGCCAAGAAGGAAGCGGAACAGGAAGCAGCGCGGGTCGCGCTCAGCAAACTCGAATGAGAGAAGAAGACGTCTACCTCGCGATCGGCGAGGACGGCTTCGCGCGGCTCGTGCGGGCGTTCTACGCGCAGGTGCCAGGCGATGACGTGCTCGGGCCGATGTATCCACCGCACGATCTGCAGGGCGCTGAAGGACGGCTCCGCGATTTCCTCATCGGGCGATTTGGCGGACCGCCGCGCTACATCGAGCAGCGCGGACATCCGCGGCTGCGCATGCGGCACGCGCCGTTTGCCATTGGCGCGGCAGCGAGAAACCGATGGGTGATGTTAATGGACCGCGCGCTGGAAGAGGCGCGACTGCCTGAAGATGCGACGTCGCTGCTGCGTGAGTTCCTTCACGCAACGGCGACTTTCATGATCAACAGGTCCGGCTGAAGCCGGACACTACGTCTGCATTCTGAATTCTGCATTCAGAATGCAGAATTAGTCGATCTCGATAATCCCCCAGCTCTTTCGCTCTTCCGGAGAGACGTCGACACCCGCATAGGCGAGTGCTGGCACCGCCTCGCGCGGCGGCACACGCGTGAGCGCGTAGTGCTGGACCTCGCGGGCGACGTCCTCTTCGGTCGGCTCAACGGGCCGGCAATGCAGACGAACCCACAAGCGGAGCAGCGGGTCGGTGAAGCTGTAGCGCTTTTGTCGGGAGACGACGAGATCGACGTCCTCGAGCCAGGATAGGTAGTCCTTCGTGGAGCCCGGCGTCCGGCGCAGCCGATGGGAGATCTCCGTCAGCGTGAGTCCTTCTTCTTCCGCCAGGATGTCGAGGATGGCCTTGAGCGCGCCGTAGCCACGAGCGCGATGAAGGCGCAGCTCATAACAGAACCGGCACCAGTTCGTGAGAGTGCCGCCGGGTGCCAGCAGCGCGGTCAGTGCGCTGATGGGATCGGAGGTGCCGCCGTGTTGCGCGATTTGATCGCCGATGGCCTTTACATACGCGACCCGGCCGTCGGTGAGCGCCTGCACCGCCCGTCCAAGATAATCGCGATCGTCAGTTGCCATTCGCTCGTAACCGCCGAACACCGGTGCCAGCACTTCGGTGACGTCCGACGGCTGCAGCGCGGGCTGGTGCATCACCTCGAAACGTGCGGTGGCGTCGCGGAGGAGCCGATGCGCCCGCGCCACGTATCTCGTGGTCAGGATGAAGCGATTCGGGCTATCGGCCAAAGCATCGACCAGCTCGCGAATGACGTGCCGGAGACCCGGAAAACTCTCAAAGGTCCGTAGTTCGAGCGTCTCGTCCAGCAAAAACGTGCACGGCTCGCCGCCGGGCGCGCGAGCCGTATCGAAAAACGCAAGCAGCGCGTCGAATGCCTCACGCGCGCTCGCGGGTACCGTGTCCACGCCATGCCAGCGAAATGGGGATATCGACGTGACGGCGGTCATGAAGCGCTCCGGTGTCGTCGCGCATCGTTCGACGTCGATGTACTGGGCCGCGCCGCGGCCGATCCGGTCTCTCAGACGCAGGAGCAAAGACGTCCGACCGGTTCCACAACCTCCCAAGACGACTGGAATCCGCGAGGGAGAAGCATCGAGCGCGCTCTGCACGCGCCGATCGAACCCAGTTGGTGCACCCGTCATTCCATCACTCCGTCGTTCACGAAGGCGACCGATCTGGTCGCCGGCTCACTGTTCGCGGCTCGTGCTCGTGCAACAGGCCGCACATATTCCGGCACACGGGCCGGAATGTCAATCGCGCGCGTCACGTCGATGTGCGTTTTCCGACATGGTAGCTGAGTACCTCGATCGTTGGCGCGGATCGCGATGTCGAAATGACGACACGACGTTATCGTAGATCCGTTTGCGACGCGCGCGTGACACATGCACAAGACTGATGATTCGATTGTGTGATCGGCGCGCTGCACGTGTGGCTTCTGTTCTTGGAGCGCGAGGAAAACGATTGACGCGCGCAAGGATCATCATGACGTGGTCCGCGGGTGGCGGGGAGCGCATTCCGCGAAGATCAGAAAGTAAGAAGCACGCGCTCGCTTGTCAATCGATTTGAAAAAAATAAATCAGTTGACTTTCATCGCGCATGCGCGATCAATGTCGCCGCTCTCGATGAGTCGCGAGATCTCGTGGATGTCCCGCGATGGTGGACGATCGGAGGCCAACGTTGGAACGTGTCTCCGCACGAGCGCGTGCACGCGTGCGAGCGGCGCCGACGTCGCCAGGCCGTCCAGCAGATCAATCGCCTGACACGCGCACAGCATTTCGATCGCAAGCACGTCGCGTGTGAGCGTGACCGCGCGATCGGCTTTGAGCGCAGCGGCCATGCTCATGCTCACGTGGTCTTCCTTGTTGCCGGACGTCGGGATCGTGTCCACACTCGCCGGATGCGCCAGCGTCTTCAGCTCTGACGTCAGCGCGGCCGCCGTCACCTGAGCCATCATCAACCCCGATTGCAGGCCACCTTCGCGCGTGAGAAACGCGGGGAGCCCGCTGCTCGCCGGGTTCACCAGACGATCGGACCTGCGTTCGCTGATCGTTGCCAGTTGCGTGAGTCCCATCGCGAGCACATCTGCGGCCACTGCGATCGGCGCGCCGTGAAAGTTGCCGCCAGAGATGATCTCGGTTGTATCGGCGAAGACCATTGGATTGTCAGTGGCGGCATTGGCTTCGGCGAGAAAGGCACGCAACGCGAAGTCGACGGCGTCGCGCGCCGCGCCGTGCACCTGCGGCGCGCACCGCATCGAGTAGGCATCCTGGACGCGCCCGCAGTTGGCGTGGGCGGCGTTGATGCCGCTGCCTGCCATGAGATTCCTGAGGTTTTCGGCGGACAAGGCCTGGCCCGCCATGCCGCGAGCCGCGTGTATACGCGGATCGAAAGGACGGGTGGAGCCCTGTAAGCCGTCGATACTCATGGCCGCCGTGATGTCCGCGACGCGCACGAGACGAAGCGCCGATTGCAACGCCAGGCCGAGCAGTGCCGTCGACGGCTGAGTACCGTTGATGAGAGCGAGTCCCTCTTTTGGCGCCAGTGTCAGCGGTGCCAATCCCGCGCGTGTCAGCGCCTCCGCACCCGGCAGTCGCCGATCGCCGTGCCAGACTTCGCCTTCGCCGATGAGGACCAGCGCCAGATGGGCCAGAGGCGCCAGATCACCGCTGGCGCCTACCGAGCCGCGTGACGGCACCACCGGATGCACGGCGTGGTTGAGCAGATCGATGAGCCGTTCGAGCGTCTCGAGCCGGATGCCGGAAAAACCCTTCGCGAGCACGTTCGCGCGAAGCGCCATCGTCGCACGTACGACCGGAACGGGCAGTGGCTCGCCGACACCAGCCGCGTGGCTCCGAAGCAGATTCACCTGCAGCTCGGTGAGCGATTCGGCCGGGATGCGAACCTCGGCGAAGTTCCCGAAGCCCGTGTTGATCCCGTAGACAGGTTGATCGCCTTGCGCGAACGAGTCGACGACGGCGCGCGCGGCGGTGACGCGAGCGCGGGCCTCCGCGGTCAGCGACACGGCCGTCCGCTCGTAGGCGATCCTCGCCAGGTCGTCAACAGTCAGCGAGTTGCCGTCGAGAAGAATCATTGTTGATGTAATGATCGTTGATTGGTGAATCGTTGTTGACTTATTGGTTGTTGATTGGTGATTCGTGACGGGGCGCAATCAAAGATCGAAAATCGTTAATCACCAACGAATCAATAATCAAAGATCCCCAAATCACCAATGCTGTAACAGGCGCCCTGTCGAGACAACTGTGGATTACGATATACCTGAATGTCGAAGACGAACATCGCGGTTCTCGG
This sequence comes from Vicinamibacterales bacterium, assembly GCA_035649635.1. Lineage (GTDB taxonomy): Bacteria > Acidobacteriota > Vicinamibacteria > Vicinamibacterales > UBA2999 > Gp6-AA40. The sequence goes on from DASRJE010000204.1 coordinate 79,546, forward strand.
GGCGCAGTGGGGCGACGAAGGCAAGGGCAAGATCGTCGACATGCTGACGCCCCACTTCTCGACGGTTGCGCGGTATCAGGGCGGTCACAACGCGGGGCACACGGTCTATGTCAACGGCAAAAAGTTCGTCCTTCACTTGATCCCGTCCGGCATCCTGCATCCGGGCGTGACCTGTGTCATCGGGAACGGCGTGGTGATCGATCCACAGGCGCTCTTTGCCGAGATCGACGAGCTCAGTCGTGCGGGGGTCAGCGTCGACGGCCGGCTGCTCGTCAGCGAGAAAGCCCACATCATCCTGCCCTACCACCGTGAGCTGGATGTACTGTCCGAGGCACGCCGCGGCGAGCGCAAGATCGGGACGACGTCGCGTGGGATCGGCCCCGCCTACGAGGACAAGATCGGACGGCGCGGGATTCGTGTATGCGATCTGCTGGGCGATCGCGAGGCGCTGGCCGACGAAGTGCGCGAAAACGTCAGCGCGCGGAATCGAATGATCAAGGATTCCACGCTCGACTGGAAGCCGGTGTTCGATCAGGTCGTGGCGTCCGGCGAGCGGATGCGCCCGTGGGTCACCGACGTGTCGCTCGCGCTGCATCGCATGATGGCCGAAGGGAAGAACGTGATGTTCGAGGGGGCACAGGCGACGCTGCTCGACATCGATCACGGCACGTATCCTTTCGTGACCTCGTCCAATGCGTCGGCCGGCGGTGTGTGCACCGGCCTCGGCGTACCTCCACGCGCGATTCACGGTGTGCTCGGCGTCGCGAAGGCCTACACCACACGCGTGGGTGAAGGGCCGCTCCCCACTGAGCTGTCAGGCGAGCTGGCGGACCGTCTTCGTGAAAGCGGGCAGGAGTACGGCGCGTCAACGGGACGGCCGCGTCGCTGTGGCTGGTTCGATGCCGTCGTCGTCCGCTACTCGGCACGCATCAACGGACTCGATGCGCTGGCATTGACCAAGCTCGATGTGCTGGACGGATTGCCGGAGGTGCTCATCTGCAACGGATACCGCACCAGCGGCGGAACGCTCAGCGAGTTTCCGGCCGATCTGCGGTGTCTGTCGGGTGCCGAGCCCGTGTACGAGCGCTTGCCGGGGTGGACGTCACCGACGCGCGGCGTCACCCGCTTCGAAGATCTCCCGGAAGAGGCGCGTCGCTACGTGCGGCGTCTGGAAGAAGTGACGGGCGTTGACTGCGCCATCATCTCGACGGGATCCGATCGGGCCGAGACGATTCTCGAGACCGGATCGATCGTCGAGCGCTGGCTGGGGGGGAGGTAAGTCCTACGGGATCCTGTTCTGCTCGATGAAGCGATCGAGGTTACCCGATTCGGCGTCGAAGAACTCGATCCCGGCACGATAGCGCGGTCCGGTCTTCGGCATCTCGAACGCAGCCCACGCGACACCGGCGACACAGCGGATCGGGCGTTCCTCGTCCGGGAGGATCATCCGCACACGCTGATTCGGCCGGAGAATCGTTGGCGAAATCACCTGCGCCCCGGCAACAGACAAGTCGATGAGCGTTGCCGGGCTTCCATCGATCAGCACTTCCACGCCGTCCACGATCTTCACCCGCGGGGCCCGGCGCGTGCCGCGTTGATCGAGTTTGCCGACGGCGGTCCCGATCGCCTGCGATGCCGAATCGGGTGGCTGAATCTCGTCGTCATCGCCCTCGCGCGAGACGATGCGAATCTCGCATTTGCGCAGCTTGGGATCGGCTTTGATGCGCTTGATGAGGGCGGCGCCGCGCGAGGTGGTCGAGAATTGCTTCTCGAGCGCGATCACCTTTGGACGTTCGCGCGTGATGGCCTCGAGCGCCTTCAGCGCGTCGGCATCAGTGAAGGCCAGCGCGTCGCCAAAGTCGTCCTGCTCCTGCAGCGCTGGCAAATATTCAGGAGCGGCGACGATCACCGTATCGGGCACGTTCTAGACATCTCCGAAGGCCTGGATCGTAACGAATGACGCAAGTTCGCTGGTCACCTTTCATGCCTTCGGAGATGTCTAGGCCCGCGAAGCGGGGCAAAACAACACTGTTGGCAGTGAAGCGGAACCGTCCGCCGCACTCCTTCCCGGCGGTTTAAGGCGTCGCTTCACTGCCAGTCTAACGCGATTTGCAGTTTGCGTGGAGAATGAGCAACGTGGAACTTGCAGTGCGATGCCAAAATTTGCAGAAACGCTACGGTGACGTCGTCGCGGTGGACGGCCTGTCGTTCGACGTGCGCCGAGGCGAATGCTACGGACTGCTTGGGCCCAACGGCGCCGGCAAAACGACGACGATCGAGATTCTGGAGGGCCTCCTGGCGCCCGACGGTGGAGAAGTCGAGGTCCTCGGCTGTCGTTGGAAAGTTGACGAGCGACAACTGCGGCAGCGCCTGGGCGTCCAGCTCCAGGAGACTCAGTTCACCGACAAGCTGACCGTGGAGGAGACGCTTCGGCTGTTCCGATCTTTCTATCACGATGGCAAGACGATCGAAGAACTGCTCGCGCTCGTCGAGCTCGAAGGCAAGCGTCGCAGTTGGGTGGTGAAGCTCTCGGGTGGACAGAAGCAGCGGCTGTCGATTGCATGCGCCCTGGCCGGAGATCCCGACTTGTTGTTCCTGGACGAGCCCACGACGGGACTGGATCCGCAGTCGCGCCGGCAGCTCTGGAACATCCTGACGCGGTTTCGCGAAGCAGGCGGTACCGTGCTGCTGACGACGCATTACATGGACGAAGCCGAAACGCTCTGCGACCGCGTGGCGATCGTCGATCACGGCCGGCTCATCGCCGAGGACGCGCCGAAAGGGCTCATCGCATCGCTGGGCGCACCGAAGGTCGTGGTCCATCAAGGCACGCTCGAGGACGTCTTCATGTCCATGACGGGCCGTCATCTGCGTGAGGAGTAAGGTGCCCAGCGACGCCCGTCGTGATACGTATCGGCCGCTCGTCGAGCTGACGCTTGCGCGGTTGCGCGAATTCGTGCGTGAGCCCGAGGCTCTGTTCTGGACATTTCTGTTCCCCATCATCATGTCGGTCGCGATGGCGATCGCGTTTCCGGCGAGTGCCGGGCAGACAGTGCGGGTCGGTGTGTCACCTGGTGCTGAAACAGCCGCCGTTCGACAGACGCTTGCTGGCGCCAGGGACATCGTCGTACGAGAGATTCCGGAGGATGACCAGCTTCGCGCGCTGCGCGACGGCGAAGTCCATCTGATCGTCGCCGTCGGCAGTCCACCGATCTATCGCTTCGATCCGATGCGCGAAGAAAGCAGGCTCGCGAGGCTCGTCGTCGACGAGGCACTCAAGCGCGCCGCCGGCCGCACTGAACCGTGGCAGGCAAAAGAAGACCTCATCGAGATTCCGGGATCGCGCTACGTCGATTGGTTGATCCCCGGCATCATCAGCCTCGGCATCATGAACAACAGCCTGTGGAGCATCGGGTTCATGACCGTCCAGGCGAGGCTCCGGAAGCTGCTGAAGCGGCTGGCTGCCAGCCCGATGCGACGCCACGACTTCCTGTTGGCGCCCGTGATCGCGCGGCTGGCTTTTCTGGGTCCCGAGGTCGCGGTGCCTCTCGTGTTTGCGTGGATCGCGTTCAGCATGCCGATTCGCGGTGGCGCGATCAGCATCGGCCTGGTCGCGATTTCCGGTGCGTTGATGTTCGGCTCGCTCGGCCTCCTGATGGGCAGCCGTGCCCGGACGTTCGAGGCAGCCTCGGGCTTGATGAACCTGATGTCGGTTCCGATGTGGGTCTTGAGCGGTGTGTTCTTCTCGGCGTCGAACTTCCCGGATGCAGTACAGCCCTTCATTCAGGTGCTGCCGCTCACGGCACTGGTCGATGCCATGCGCCGTGTGGTGCTCGAGGGGGCGGTGCTGACCAGCCTGTGGACTGAGCTTGCGGTGATCGGGACATGGACCATAGTCCCGTTCGCGATCGCACTGAAGATCTTCAAATGGAGGTAGCCGCGACGTCCTTCGCCTTGATCGTTGACCTCAGACCTTGGAATGAGGGAGCGCGCAGGACGCCCGCGGCTGTTTTTTCGATGAAGGTCGCTTCGCAAACGAGCGCCGGTTTGACCCAATGTGCGGCGCGCACGACTGGGCCGGGAGGTGGAGGATCGAATGGGCATTCGCGCTGTTCGATCGCCTCGAGTCGATTCCGCAGATCGCGGGACACTGCCTGTGTGAAGCCGGTGCCAACGCGACCGGAGTACACCAGCTTCTTGCCTTCGTAGTGTCCGACGAGGAGGGCGCCAAGCCCTTCCTGCGCGCCTTCCTGGTCGGTGAAGCCTCCGATCACGAACAGGCCACGTTGAAGACACTTGATCTTCCGCCAACTGTCATGCCGCCCGGGGTGATACGGCAGGTCGCGCCGCTTGGAAATGATTCCCTCGACACCCATCCGGCATGCCTGTTCGAAGACATCGCTGCCTCGGCCCTCGACGTGCTCGGTGTACCGGATGCGTCCCGTCTTCGTGGTTCCGAGCAGTTCTTGCAAGCGTGCTTTCCGCGCCTCGAGCGGCAGCCGATCGGTCCGTTCGCCTTCGAGCTGAATCAGGTCGAACGCGAAGTACACAAGGTCTTTGCGCGGGGGACGGCTGGCGACGGCGCGTTGCATTGCCTCGAAGCTGCTGCGACCGTTGGGCAGCATGATCACGAGCTCGCCATCGATCAGCGCGTCTTTCAGGCCGAGTGGGCGAACCGCTTCAACGATCTCGGGAAATTTCGGCGTCCAGTCCAACCCTCGCCGGCTGACGAGCCTGATACGGCCATCCGCGATGATGCAGCCGACCCGATATCCATCGAGCTTGATCTCGTGCACCCACTGGTCGCCGGATGGCGGTGTCTTCGTCAGCGTGGCGAGCTGGGGAAGGTATTCGACCGATGGCATCACAACAGTGTAGCCACCGGCCGTCAGACGGCGTCGAGAGGCGCCTCTACGGCGAGCGGAATAGGTAGCGGCGGGTCTTTAGACCCGCCGTCCAATCGGGATAGAGTGAGGAGATGAGTTCTGTACCCCAAACAGAAGTGTGGCAGCGCGGTCCTGTTCCAGGTTTCGAGCCCTTGCTGATGCCGGTGGTGCACGCGTTGCTGCAAGCGCGCGAAGATCTCGAGCGGCTAGCCAGCGAAGTTCCGGCGGAGCATGTCTGGGTGCGGCCGGGCGGTGCGGCATCCATCGGATTTCATGTTCGTCACACGGGAGGCGCGCTCGACCGTCTCTTTACCTATGCCCGGGGCGAGACGCTGTCTGACGCACAGAAGGCCGCTCTGCGCGAAGAGGGCGGGGCAGGAGATCCGCCTGTTTCGCTGGTGACCGTGCTGAGGAGTGTCAATGCCAGCATCGACCGCGCCCTTCAGCAACTGGCCTCGACCTCGAAGGACTCACTCCTTGACGAGCGCAAGCTCGGGCGAGCTGGTCTGCCCACCAACGTACTGGGCCTTCTCTTTCACGCGGCAGAGCACTGCACTCGGCACGTGGGTCAGGCGATCACCACTGCCCGAATTGTGAAGTCGATGTGACCAGGCGATCGTAAACGCCCAGTCGTTCAGTCTTCAGTCTTACGGTGTAGACGCGCCGGGTCCGACCGCCTCGGCCAAGGCTACGGCGGTTCGCCGAAGCTTCATGCGAAGGCGGAAGAACAGGACCCGGCCTGCGGTGGACTGAAGACCAAGACCGGGTTCACCTCACCAGGTGCACCAGTATCCGGCGATCCGCGTCGCGGACGTGTCCGATGGGTCGAGCCCCTGACGGCGCGCCGCACGGCGCGCGTGCAGTGCGCAGTGGCGTTCGACGTCAGCTGCGGCCTTCCGTGCCGCCTCGGCATCGATCGAGGGCTTGCCCTCCGAATATCGAACGGCGCGCTCGGCGAGCATAATCGCGACGCTCGTCACGTTGGAGCGATCCTGCAACCAACGATTGCCGAACGCCGTCATCGCGCCGAGAAACTTCTGACGATAGTGATCACGCCACCAGACGACGGCTTCCCAATCGACCGTCGTGCGCATGCCAACGACCTGGCCCACGGTGAAAAAGCAGTCGTCGACGATGTATTCGACCTGGCGCTCGAGATCCCGAACGTCGACCGCAGATGGTGAATCGAGGAGTGTGTCCGACGATGTCACCGTCAGTGGGTCGATCACGCCTCCGTGCAACGGATTGCGGGGTTCTTGTGTGTTCACTACTAGTCTCCTTCGCATGAAAAGTGCACGTCAGCTCGCAGGCTTTGCCGGCCATCACACCGAGCTGATGGGATCGGTACAAGTGGTCGGTGTTTATGACTGCATCGACGGGATCGGCCGAACGCCTTCGCGTTCTGCGCTCATGCGGCACCCGGTTTCAACGTCGTTCGATGCCAGGGCTGCCGTGCGAAGGTCGATCGAGGGTTGGTCTCCGGCGTGGTAGAGCGCACGCTGGCCGAGAAAGCGGCCGACGGCGGTCACGCGGTCACGGTCGCGGAGCCATGAATTGCCGTTGACCGCCATCGCGTGGAGGAAGAACGCGCGATACCGCGCCCGCCACCATGGGATGACATCGAAATCAAGGCTCTTGCGTGTGCCGACAGCCTGGCCGACGGCGAAAAAGCAATCGTTCAGGATGTAATCGACTTCTTGCGCTGGTGTCATGGCGACCTCGAGAGGGAAACCACCCCTCCACCCGCGTGTGCCTTGGGCGTTCATGCAGACAGAGCACACGCGGGCATCAGGGGGAAATCCCGTCCATCGGAGAACGTTGCGGTGGCTTACCTCGTACAGACGAACTAGCCAAGAGCTTCGCCCGAAATCCCACGCGAACCCTTTGGCTAGTTCACGACGTCTTTTCGGCGCGCTCCGCGCGCCAGCCCGTTGCGCGGTTGCGGCAACAAGCAAAAGATTCGCGTTTTGCGCCGCACAACGGGCTAGATCAGCTGGCCTGAGGGAACAAATGGCCCTGAAGCCAGCGCAGTCGAGTTCGCAGGTCAGCGGCGCTCGCCGGCCGTCGGGCGGCGACCGGGGAGAGGGCGTCGTTGAGGAACGCTGCGAACGCCGCCGGACATTCAGGTCGAAAATCACGAATATCGGGAAGAGAAGCCCGTCGAATTGTTTTGACGAGATCGACGATCGATTCGCCCGCCAGCGGATGCCGTCCCGCAAATGCCTGGTACAGAACGAGGCTGAGGCTCCACAGATCGAACGAGGCGTGTGGTACCTGACCGGCCAGGGCCTCTGGTGACAAATACAACGGGGTGCCGACCAACTGCTGCGTGACCGTCAGGCTGGTTGTCGGCTCGGTTCCCCACGCCAGTTCGGCGATGAGGCCAGGGTCGCTCGGCAGAACGGCCGGAAGCGTTCCAACTCCGCGCGACCGGTCGAGAATGGCGGCGAGCCCGAAGTCCAATATCTTGGGCACGCCGTCCGACGTGTAGCCGATGTTGCTCGGCTTGATGTCGCGATGCAGCACGCCGGACCCGTGCACGCGATCGAGCGCATCGGCCAGTACGGTCCCGAGATCGATCACTTCCTCGAGCGCGAGCGGTCCCCGGTTCAACGAATCGAGCAGCGTGCCTCCCTCGAGAAACTCGAAGATCAGGAGCGGGGTGCCCTTCCACTCTTCAGCGCCGTAGATCAGCGCGAGGTTCGGGTGAAGGACGTTGGCCATCGCCCGCGCTTCACGATGGAGACGTGACGCGTGCTTCAGGCGGATGGCAGGCAGCGTTTTGATGGCGACCTTCCGATCCAGCGCCAGATCGACGGCCAGGTAGACGACGCCCGTTCCACCGGAGCCGATGAACCGCTCGACCTGGAACTTTCCCTTGACGTTCAGCGGCAGCGCGGCTTCGACGGTTGCGGTCCCGCATGAACAGCGTCGCGTCGCCGGTTTCCACATCGTCCGGCACTCCGGGCAGCGCTCCGCCGGTTCATTCTCCCAGTCGGCGATACCGTCCTCGATCGACTCGGATCGCGCCGCCGGCGGCGTTCGCTCGCGCAGGCGACTGTTTTCGAGCTTCAATGCCGCCTGGCCGCTCATCGCCGTGATGAGCATGCAGTCGCGTTCGGTGTAGGGAAGCCCGTTGATGTTCTCACCGATACCGACAACGCCGAGCAGCGTCCCGGGTGAGCCTATCAACGGTGAGAACAAACCGAAGCCGGTGCCAGCGAGCCACGCACGATCGCCGGGCGGCAGCAGTCCCGCGACCGGTCCGTCGGCGCGATAACTCAATTGAATCTCGGTACGGACCGATCGCAGGAGATCGAGCAGGGTCGATCCCTGGCGCAAGGGAGGAACAGAGCTTTCGAGCGAGACCAGCTGTCCGCGGCGCTCGTCCACCATCAGTACCGCCACTGATTTCGGGTGCACCGCGCGCTCGATTTCCCGCTTCAGGACGCTCGAAATGTCCCGAATCGTGCGCGCGGATCTGAGCCCTCGTTCGAGCCTGGCGAGTGCTTCCGTGTGATCGGCCGCCTCTCTTCGGAACCAACGATCGACGCGCTGGAGAATCTGATGACGATAGGTGAGGATGCCAAAGCTCACGAGTGAGAGCAGAAGCGGCTCGAACGGACGGCGAACCGTCAGATACTCTTCGACGCGCAGCCCGCGATGGCGATATACGTCCAGCGCTACATAGAAAAGGGGAAGCAGGATCGCGCACCAAACGGATGTTTTCGCCAGGCCGTACTGGAACGTTTTGCGAATGACGAGATGAAGATCGAGGACGTGATTAACGGCAACGGCATATGCCGTGGTCGGCACCATCGAGGCGAGCGCGATGTAAAGAATCGCCCCGACACGCGATCGCCACTCCGGGCTTGCGAGCGCCGGCACGACTGGCGTCAACAGCACCGCCGTGACTATGGGCGACAGGGCCAGGCCGAGTGAAGCCACGAACCAGCTGATCTTTCGACGATTTGCGACCGTTTCGATCCGTGACTTCCAGATCAAATAGGGGATGCCCGGGGCGGCAACCGCGAAGAGCAGCGGCCAGTAGAGAGCCGTCGACGTCGTCCGATCGAAGATGCGCAGCGCCACGGCCTCAGGGAACGTGGTGAGGCCGAGGGCTGCGTTGGCGGCAAACAACGTGAGACCGAGCGCGCCCGACACGACCAGGAAGATCTTCCCAATCAATCTCGCCCATTGCGGCTTCGGCTCACTGGGGAACAGCCAGACGAATTGCCAGAGGGCAAGTGCCAGAAAGGCCTCACCGTATAACGGCGTGAACGTCGACGCCAATCTGGTCCACGCAGTACCCTGCAGAACAACGAGCAATGGACCGGCAAATGCCGACGCTATGACGAGAAAGAGCAGACCGAGCGCCTGCACGCGCCGGTCGCGCGTGCTGCCGGCCATGAGCAGGATGCCCGAGATGCCAAAGAGCGACACATTGAGACTCGATGGCCAGGGCACTTCTCCGGCCGACACGAGTTGCCACTGCACGACGATGCCGACGAAGGCGAGCGCAAGTTTTCCGATCGTGATCGTCGCGACCGCGAGAGAAAGGCCAAGCAGGACCCTGGCGCTGCGCGAGTGATCGGCGACAACGCCGGCACGACGCGCCTCGCCGATGGCGGAAATGACCTGTAAGGACCGTAAGAGCTCAGGATCAGCGCCTTGCAGGCGCTCTGACGACTGACGCCAGTCTATGCTGGCGTGATCCGCGACAGCCGCGGCGAGCGATTCGCTCAGCTCCTCATCGCTCACAGCGCATCTCGTCGCTGAGTCGGAGAAGAGCCCGACGAACAGCGACACGGGCTGCGCCAGGCGTGGGTTTCTTCAGGATAAGAGCAAGTTGCTCGTAGCTATAACCGAGCTCGATGCGCCCGACGATGGCTTCACGATCGCCGGGCATGAGCCGGGTCAACGCCTCCTCGTATCTGCGCCGATCTTCTTCGCCAATGGCCAGGTCGAGTGGCGATGCACCGGCATCTGCAGAGGTGTCGGTCAACTCGGCGGGAGCCGGATGGCGCGCCGCATAGCGGAATCGGTCGCGGATGCGATTGAGCAGCGATCGGCGCAGATAGCCGAGCAACGCCCCCTCACGCTGCGGCTCGAAGGAGCCGAGATTACGGATCGTTTGCAGCACGGTTTCCTGCACAACGTCAGCGGTATCCACGGAATTTCGCGCCCAGCGGGGAATGCGCCCGTGAGCCCAACGATGCAGAGAAGGAAGGTAGCGCTGAAAGAGTCGATCGAGTGCCCGACTGTCACCGGCGCGGGCGCGGCGAAGCAGTTCGAGCGAGGGAGGATTGGACACAGGTGGAGTCGTCATCGCTGGCCCAACCATGCTGCACCCCCGGTCGGAATCTTGTCACGAAGCCCGGCTCGGCGGCAAGGTTCAGACAACCTCAGCCCGGGATTTACGGAATGGCGCAGTGGCTGTACGGGAGGATTGCTATAGACGTTCTCCACTCGAGCGGGCTGGGCATGGAGTCCGGCCACAGGAGAGTGGTCTAGCAGCCATGACATCCTTTCTTTGGCTTGTGGCGCTTGTTGTAGGCGGAATTGGGGGAGCACTCAACGCGGTGTTGTCGGACCATGCGCGCCTGCTGCCGTCGATCGTCACTTTGACGCCGGGTGGGACTCGCGTTGTCCGCGTGGGAATCGTTGGAAACATCGTGACCGGGGCCATGGTGGCTCTCTGTCTGTTCTGGGCCATCCAGGGTGCCGGATCGACGCTCAATGCCAACGGCGGCCTTGGACTCGTTCTCCTTGGCTTGAGCAATCTGTTCATCTCATTTGTGTCCGCGCGTTGGGTCACCAACGAAGTCGACAAACTCGTATTGCGTAAAGCGGTGTTCAAGGCCGCCAGCGCACCGGCCGCGCATCCCGACACCGTCGATCAGATGGCGCTCGCGCCGCCGTACGCGCTGTACACACTTGCTGATCGTCTGCTGCCACGACGAACAGGGCATCGATAATTCGCGCGTGGCGTGCGCACACGCAATCACGCGAGTGTCATTGCGATCAGCGTGTCGTGTGCGCGCACATCGGTCGGTCGTGGTGCGTCCTGACCGCGAGGAGGCGCATGGTACAATCCTGTGCTTCCCCGGGCAGGCTCCTAGCTCAGTGGTAGAGCACCTGACTTTTAATCAGCGAACAGCTTAACGCTGAAATCTTCTGTAATCCCATTCCCTCAAATGGCTGGAAATACATGGCCATTCGCGCTTCAGCTAGTTTCACCAAGTTTCAGCGATCTGTAACCGGTGTTACCCCAGTGGAAACACTGACATGACTGTGAAGTTCAGCGCAAAGACGGCGCAACGCATCAAACCGATCCCGGGCAAGCGCATGGAGTACTTCGACGCGGCCACACATGGGCTCCCCCTGCGCGTCACGAGCACCGGCGCGAAAACCTGGACGGTGCTGTATCGCCATCGTGGACGTCTGCGACGGCTGACGCTCGGCAGTGCAGATACCCTTGGGCTGGCCGACGCTCGAGTAAGGGCACGCAACACCGTCCGTGATGCCAGCGACGGTAAGGATCCGGCGACTGAGAAGCAGCAGGCACGCAAGGCTGAGACCGTGAATGACCTCGTCGACGACTACATCGAGAAGCACGCGAAGCAGCACAAGCGGAGCTGGCGTGAAGACCGCCGCATCCTGCGGAGCTAGGTGCTGCCGACGTGGAAGCATCGCGCGATTGCGGACATCGCCCGTAGAGACGTGCGCACGCTAATCGAGGAGATCGCTGAGCGTGCCCCGCCGCGTCCTGGCGTGTATTAGGAAGATGTTGTCGTTCGCTGTCGATCAGGAACTCGTCGAGCACAATCCTGCGGTGCGAATGAGTCGTCCAGGCGCGGAACAGTCTCGGGAGCGCGTGCTCAGTGAAGACGAGATCCGAACGCTCTGGACTGACGTTGAGAAGATGGCGCCAGAGATGGCCGCCTTCTACAAATTGCGGCTCATCACGGCACAGCGGGGGAAGGAAGTCTCCTCCATGACATGGGCCGACATGGATCTCGAGTCTGGCTGGTGGATCATTCCGGCCGCGATCGCAAAAAACAAGTTGGGGCACCGTGTGCCGATCGATGACTCCACTAGAGCGAGCGCAATCGCGCATCGACTTCGCAAGGGCGAGGCTGACGTGCTGATCACCGGTTACCCGATTCTATTTGGTTCCAAAAGCGTCGACCTGGGCGGCTTCGTTGAAATCGTGCGGCCCGAGGCGGTTGATCACGCGCTGGCCACATCGGCTGATGTCGTCGCGCTTCGCAATCACGACTCAAACATGCCGCTCGGCCGTCGCTCGGCTCGGACGCTCACACTCAGAAAGGATGCGGCGTGATTCACGTCTTCAATTTCGGGGCGATTGCAGTTCGGGCAGAGTGTTCGCGCCGACACGTTGCCCGGAAGCTAAACAAGAGTCGTGCAGGCTAAGAACGAATTCGTCAGACGTGCTCGAGATTGTCTCCACTGCAGAGACCTGCGTCTGCCGGCACGGCGAATTCACCCGGTTAGTTTGAGTCCCAAACGGGACTACGTTGGTGCCTACTGTTGGATGTCAGATTTGTAAGAAGGCACCTTTGGGTCGGGCCTTGCTGGCAGCTTCTTCCGCAGAACAACGCTCTCCGCATACGCCATCAAGCGGCTGAGTCGGCTGCCCATTTCCGCAGTTTTCTCGCGTGTTTCCGCCGATTTCTTCACGAGATTAGCGATTTCCTCGCGAGTTTGCTGCATTCGCGTCGGGGAGTTGACGGCGGCTGAAGCAGGATTTCTGCCAGACTCCCCAATTCCAGGGAACGGCAGCGACTCCGCCCGCTCAGTCAATGAGGATTATCGCGTCCCGCGCGGAAGGGCGCTCCATCGCGGCTCAAACGTGTCTTGAGCTCTTCTTTTTCTATCGAGGAATCTCTCAACGCTAGCGATGAGGGCTTGCAGTTGACAGTGAAGTTCCGCAGCGTTCTTGCGAATGCGTTCTGACTTCTCCAGTAGCGCTGTTACCTCAAGCCGCGTGCCCCGCATGGATAAACCCGTTACTTCTGTGTGAAGAGCACCATTCTTGCCAGCCACGCAGCCGAGGCTTGAAGTTCGGCGGCATGCGCCGGTAATGATGAGCCTCCGACACCGAATCTGACGGAAGGATGAGATCGCCTATACTCGCGTTCTCGCCTGAGGTTCCGAGTGCCGCATCGCATCTGCCCGCAGTGTCGCGCCATTCGGCCGAATCCTCGCGGGTGCCAGCCAAGATTCGCGGGTTGAGTACTACCGGTGCGACAAGTGTCACGTTGTGTGGGTGCCTGACAGCAGAATCCGGAAGCGCCACTAAAACTGATAACACCTCCCAAGAGTAGTGCCCGAGAAACTGAGTAAAGGAACTCTATTCGCGCGGTTTGGTGCGCCTGGATGTCAACAGACGCGCCCACAGGCGCAGGCGCGGGCACTTCGCTTAGATCGATCGTTCGTTCGCGGTTGGAGGCGCGACGATGAGCGTCATGAAGCTGTTTGATGATCCCGAGTTTCGCGCGCTGATCACCCGCGTTGAAGAAGGCCATGGCGCCGACGAGGTCAGTCGGGCGTTTGAACGTGCCTACGCTGCCGTCGTTCGACAGCAGCGTACGCAGATGAAGCCTGGCGAAGCGTTTGACAGCCTCCCTATCTTGCGCGAGCGGTTCGACGTGAACTCGAAAGCGCTCATACGAGCGCACTAATGGACTTCGATCCGTACAAGTCACACTGGCGCGAGCAGACACCACCGATGTCTCTGCCTCGACGTGCTGGCGGATGAAGAGATCGTTCTTATAAAGCAACCTTCTTGGCAACCCGATCGAGGATGCGGGAAAAAATCGATATCACCGCGAATTCGTCCGCGGCTCGATGCCTCGTGCTACGCGATTCTCAGGCTTTGCTGCTGGCACCACCGTTGCCTGTTTTCTCTTGTCAGCCGGCCGTTCGATTGTGGTCGGGACTCACTCCCCCGAACTGCGCGCTGCCCGTCGTTTCAGAGGGCATGCATCGAAGGAAGGTGCTCTATGAGAAAACGCGTATGGCTTGTACTCGGGGCACTCACGCTCAGCGTAGCGACCTCCACAGTGTCTACGTCCGAAGTTGCAACCTTCACCACCATCGACGTCCCGGGTGCGGCGGACACAAGACCGTCCGGTATCAATGATCGAGGTGACATCGTCGGCACGTACACTGACACGGAGGGCAACAACCACGGCTTTCTTTTGACGTCAAAGCATGGTCTTACGCCCATCGACGTCTCTGGCGCGACGGAGACATGGCTGTTCGGTATCAATGATCGGGGTGACATTGTCGGGCATTACCGACGTGCTGGCCCGCCGACAGGCGGAGGTGCAGTCACTCACGGGTTTCTTCTGAGCGGCGGCACCCTCATCATTATCGACGTGTCGCCCGACATTTACACCGCTCCCGCGGCGGTCAATGCTCGGGGAACGATCGTGGGTTATTACCAAACTCCTACTACAGGCTCCCACAGCTTCTTCCGTGACACCGATGGAACCTTGACGACGTTCGAGGCCGGCGTGCTCTCCAATAGAGCCCAGGGAATCAATGCGCGCGGCGCGATCGTTGGCGTTTACGACATCCCGGGGCCTCCGCCGTTCGGCTTCAGGACGCACGGCTATTTGATAGACAAAGATAGGGCGTTGACCTCTATCGATGTGCCTGAGGCTTTAGACACCTTTGCCATGGGCATCAATGCCCGCGGTGACATTGTCGGTTTTTACTTTGACTTGATCGCCTCTACCACACGCGGTTTCCTCTTGACGAACGATGGGTTTTCGCTCATCGATGTGCCCGGAGCTATCGACTCGTTCCCTCAGGCAATCAATGCCCGCGGTCAGATCGTCGGGTCCTATTTCGCTGGCGACCAGATGCACGGATTTCTGTATGAGGAATAGCGTGCCCGCGCCTCGGTCAGTGATTCCTGGTGCCGGGGCGTCGGGCCACGACGCCAAGTTCTGCTGACCGCCACCAGTTTCGAGACTGAGAATCCACGAAACGAAATCCGACTGTTATAGTGGACGTGTAACGGGCACACGGCTGCCAGGTGTTACCCCGGTGCTACCCTTGACAGAACACCCGTGCGCTGAGATTCATATAAGCTACGGTATACAAACGATTTAGGGCCCCTAGCTCAGTGGTAGAGCACCTGACTTTTAATCAGGGTGTCCCGGGTTCGATCCCCGGGGGGCCCACCATTCGACTCGGCGGCGTTGCCGCCTCGCTCATGGCAAGCCATGAGCCGATGAGTCGAACGTCCTGAGCGAGCGAAGCGAGTCGAAGGACCTCTTCGCTCATGCATGCAGGCGAAGGTTGACTTATCCCTGCTTGGGCTCGTCGTTGTATTCCTCGCCCGCCGGCGCTTGTGTATCTGACACCTGATCCTCAGTCGCACCGATGTGCTGGTCGCCAAGTTCAGCCGGTGGCGAAGAACGTATCTTTCGCGGCGGACGCGGCTTTTCAGTCGCGTTCAGTGGCTCAGAACTGCCGTCAGCCTGCGGAGTTTTCATAACAACCTCGCACGGATCAGAGCAAATCGAGGTCCACCGCGATGGCTGAGAAGGCTGTGGCACCGCCGTTGCTCCTTCAGCTACCGGCCACGAGACCGTTAGGCCGAGGCCAGGAGAGCACATGGCTACCAATCAGAATCCCAATCAGGAACGCGATCGAAACCGGCACACGCAGAATCCGCCGCCTACCAATCCCAATCAGCGAGATCAGGACCGCCCGATGGACGATCCAGGTCGCGGCCATGGCGACAAGTTCGAGAAGCACCTGCCTGGCAACGAGAAAGATCAGGAGCCACGCTCGAAGCCGGGGCGCGACGCATAACCTTCGCATTGCACGACAGGGAGCCTGGGATAGCGGGCAAACCGAGGATCGGTAAAGGACAGCTCGCATCGAATGAACGTGGTGCCCTTCGATGACTCGATCGTTTGGGCGTGCACGCAGGATGCGCAGAGGCCGGCTCGAGTGTCCTCGCTCAACGGATCACACCCTGCGAACGACGGCGACAAACCGTGGACCGCTTTCGGCCAGGAAGCGGTCCACTTCCCATCCGGTGCCATCCAGAATCGCCGACATCTCCTCCGGTGACACCAACAGGTAGTCGAACCACGGTCCAATCCACTGGTTGAATCGAATGCGGATCCGAATCTGCCCGGGCATCCGTCCACGTCGTTTATTCCGGCGCTGATATTCGAGATGCGCAGGTTCCGTGGTGTCATGGGGATTCAGCGATTGCGCGAGCAGCACAGCGCGATCGCGAGTGATCCGATGCAACTGCTTCAGGAGCGTTCGTGCGCGGCGCCGGTTGCCGAACAGGCCGAAGTTGTTGCCGAACATGACGACCGTATCGACCGAGCCGGATGCGAGCTGGCCGATGTTCTCGAAGGGAAGTAGGCGCGCATGCGTCACGCCGCGCGATCTCGCTGTCTTGATCACCAGCGGTGAGTTGTCGATCGCCGTCACGCGAAAGCCTTTCGACTGTAAATGCAGCGCCACGCGCCCGGCTCCGCAGCCGACGTCGAGCGCGGCACGACCACGCGCAAATCGGATCGCACGGCGCTCAATCGGTGACCATTGCCTGATGTCAGCGAAGTATGAGGCGTTGGTGTGCGCTGCACTCACGAGCCCGTCGTCTCGTTCGACGACTTCGATCGGGGAGCCGCCGTTCAGGAAGGCCCACATCTGTTGGCCGTAGGCGTCGCGATGCGCGGGGATCGTTTTCATCGGGTCTCGAACGGCAGTCTTCGTCTTCGGTCCCGGAGGGAAGGGGACCAGGGCGTAACCAGCTACAATATTAATCACGCATCGGGTCGTCGCTCCGATGACCTGACATCGCGACGAGGACCGGACCGATGGAGGAGTCGCTCGTAGCTCTGGTGGTCATGAGCCTGATGGTGTGGCGAGTGGTGTATGACATCAGGCGCGGTCTGCAGCGACGGAACGGTCCGTACTGACAATTGACCGCGGCCAGGCGGCCGTGCTGATCGCGCGAGCCGAGACGCGCTAAGATAGGATGTTTGTGGCCGGCGCACGGGCGCGCCGACTGCGACTCTCCGCGAGTCCCCATCGTCCAGAGGCCTAGGACGCGGCCCTTTCAAGGCTGAAACCCGGGTTCGAATCCCGGTGGGGACGCCACTCCTGAATTCGATCCACCGTTTCCGTCCAACTTCTTGAAGGCCAAGCACGTTACGGCGGTTCCAAATCTCTCGCCATCAAAACGAAGTCCTTCTGGGAACAAGACCTGCTGAAGCCGCTGTTTCTGAACAAGTTCAAGCTCGGTCCACAAACGCGCAGAGTTCGTGACAACGTGTTCGGCAAACGCCAATACCCCGTCGATGTCGAGTTGATCCAGGACCGCGTCGTTCAGCTTCATCTCCGCTAGGGCCACTTGTTGGCGAAGTTGGTCCCTTTGGCGCTCATACGTTTGCCGGTCGATCGAACGCTCGTGGAGGAACGCCTCGTCTACACGATCGAGGCGCTCGCGCTTCTGCCGAACGACGTTCTCCAAGCGTCTCCGCTGCTGTTCAACCTCACCCTGCCGGTTTTTCCACACGTCCAAGATGATGGCGTTGAACAGGCGCATGTATTCGGGCTCAGGTCGGAGCGTCGATAGAAGTTCGACAAAACGACCTTCGAGAACCGCCTTGGCAATCTTGACCTGTCTGCACTTCCGACAGTGGTAGTAGGCATACTTTTTTGTGCGTCCAGTTGACCAGCTGCCGGTGAGCGGAGTCGAGCAGTGCGTACACGAAACAAACCGCCGGAGGGGAAAGTCTCGGTGATCACGAACGTGACGTTGAAGCGGAACGCCCTTGCCATCGAGAAGCAGCTGAACGCGTCGGAAGGTCGATTCCGGCACCAGTGCCGCACGCATGGGAACCATCGCGCGCAGCTGCGACCAGACCGGGCTCCGCGTCCCACGGCGAGTGCGTGATGAAATGCTGGAGGCTTGATACTGGCCGGGATCACTCAAGCGCCCATGCATCGCCTGCATGGACTTCCGCTCACTGTCGTTGAACGGGCCATCGATGTACTGCGTCGCCGCGTCCCGCTGCGGCCGTCGACTGAAGCACGCGCTGAAGCCATCCCGGTACTGGCCCAGCCGCCGCAGCAGTGCCCGCGCGGACCCGTCGTCACGCGCGGAGCGTACCGGACTCCACCAACAAGTACAAGCGCGATTTATCAGTACGCTCCGATCAGGCCGAATCAATCTGACAAAGTAGTGCTAATCACGAAGGTTCTACCGGTTCGAGACCAGCCGCCGCCCGCCAGTCGGGCCACGGCGCCGGATTCCCTATCGTTCGTGTGTAGGCCACCATCTGTCCCAT
>DASRJE010000205.1:0-75065 GCA_035649635.1 Vicinamibacterales bacterium
CCGGGAGACAGCGTCGCCGTGGCGACCTGGTAGAGCAGCGGTTGGAAGACGTGATGGTTGCGCCGATCGATCAGCGTGACGCGGACGTCCGCGTTGCGGAGGGCTCGCGCGGCGGACAGGCCGCCAAAGCCGCCGCCGATAATCACAATGTGAGGAGTCACAGCATTGTTGAGGGTTGATCTTTGATTATTGATTCCTTGTTGATTGTTGATTGTTGATTGACGATTGGAAATCAACAATCACTAATCGACAATCAACAACGTTTCAACAATCAAAGATCAGCCATTCAACAAGGAGTTATCAAGCCCAGCGGAAACCCTGCTTCGAGATCGGCAGCGACCTGATCCGCCTGCCTGTTGCGGCGAAGATCGCGTTTGCCAGCGCCGGAATCGTCGGCGGAAGAGCGGGCTCACCCAGACCGGTCGGCGGATTGTCGGTGGTCAGGAAGTGGACATCGACGTCGGGTGCCTGAGGGATCCGCACCGTCGGGTACTGATGGAAATTGCTCTGCACGGCTTTGCCGCCCTGAATGGCAATCTCCCATCCCATCAGGTGGCTCATGCCCTCGACGACGGCGCCCTGGCTCTGATTGGTGGCACTGCTCGGGTTCACGATCTGACGTCCGACGTCGCCGACGACCCATACCTTGTTCACTTTCACGCGGTTGAGTGAGTCAACGCTGACTTCGGCGACGTTGGCGAAATAACCGCGATGGCTGTATTGGAAACCAACGCCCATCGCTGTGCCTTTCGGCAACTGGCGCTTGCCCCATCCCGATCGGTCGCGCACGGCCTCGAGCACACCTGCCATGCGTCCGGCGTCGAATCCGTTGCCACCCTGCTGCGGCTCCGGCATCGCCGGCCCGTTCAGCATCTCCAGGCGAAACCCGATCGGATCTTTGCCTGCGGTAATCGCGATCTCGTCGATGAACGACTGGAAGACGAACGAGAACGCATTACTGCGCGGCGCGCGGTGCGCACCAGTTGGTACGCCCAACGCCATCAGCGTCGCCTGAAAGTCGTAGTTGGGGATGAAACGCGCGGGGAACTCGACGCCAGGGATGTTGGCCGAGTTGGAGAATCCCTGCTCACCCCTGGAGTTGTCGCCATAGCTGACGAAGTGATTGCGCCATGCCACGAGCTTGCCGGACGTATCGACACCAGCCTTCAGGAAGTGGAAGCCTCCCGGACGATAGTGGTCGTGATGCATGTCATCTTCACGCGTCCACAACACCTTGACCGGAACCCCGATCTGCTTGGTGATAGCCGCCGCCTCTCCCATGTAGTCGTTGGTCAATCGCCGGCCGAATCCACCACCAGCGCGCTGGATGTGGATCGTGATGTTCGATTCCGGAATCCCGAGCGCGCTCGCGACCAGCTGACGGCCGTTGGCCGGCGTCTGCGTGGGCGCCCAGATCTCCATTTCGCCGTCCTTCCAGTGCGCAGTACAGTTCTGCGGCTCCAGCGGCGCATGCGAGATAAATGGATAGTCGTAGGCCGCTTCGATCACCTTGGCAGCACCCTGGAGCGCCTGATCGGCATTGCCATCGACACGCAGCGGAAAGCCGGGCTTCTGGGTCGCAAGCTCTTTCGCGCGGGTCGCAAACCCTTCGCTGCTCTGCTGCGCCGTGGCACCTTCGTTCCACTGGACCTGCAGTTTCTCGCGCGCCGTCTTCGCCTGCCACCAGCTGTCGGCAACGATGGCCACGCCCGGCATCAGCCCACGCAGATCGTCGGTACCGGCAACCGCGAACACGTGACGCACACCGGGCATCGCCTTGATCTGATCGTAGTTCGCGCTCACGACTTTGCCGCCGTACACCGGACACTTCTCGTATACCGCCCACAGCATTCCTGGCAGTGTGAAGTCGATTCCAAACGTCGGCTGCCCGGTCACGATCCGCGCATTGTCGACGCCCTTCGTGAACTTGCCGATGATCTTGTAGTCGGCCGCGGGCTTGAGCTTCACCGTCCGCATATCCGGTGGCGTCATCGTCGCGGCACGAGACGTCAGCTCGCCGTAGGTCATCGTGCGGCCACTCGCGCGATGGGATACGTGAGCGTCGGCGGCGACGCATTCCGATGCCGCCACCTTCCACTCCTGCGCGGCCGCGGCAACGAGCAGCTCGCGAATCGTGGCGCCCACCCGCCGCAACGGATCCCAGTTGGTCGGCGTGGCCGTGCTGCCGCCCGCGTTCTGCCGTCCATACTTCGTTTCGTCGAGATCGGCCTGCTCGATGCGAATACCTGCCCACGGGACACCGAGCTCGTCGGCAAGGATCATCGGCAGCGATGTCTTGATGCCCTGACCGATCTCGGGGTTCTTCGAAACGATCGTGACGACGTTATCAGGCGTGATCTTGATGAAGGCATTCGGGACGAAGGCCTGCCCGGTTCCCTGCGCCACCACCCGCGCGACCGGTTCAAGGTACGCGGCCACGAGCATGCCGCCTCCGGCCAGGGCCGAGACGCGCAGAAATGACCGCCGATCGAGCTGGTATGAAGGATTCTTCGTCATCGTGATCCTTATAGGGCTTACAGGCTTTGGGGACTACGGATTACGGGCGGCAACATTGTAAGATACGCGCGCCGTTTGACCGTCGCTCGGGGAGTCTCGGGTGATGGCGACGGACGTCCCGAGGTACACGATGACCCGCAGCTTTCTTATTGTCGCGATCACCATAGCCGCCGTAGTCCCGCTCTCTTTGTCTGCGCAAAGCGATACCTACACAGCACGGCTGGGATGGGTTCCGACGACGCCCACGGACCGGCCCAACGTCACCGGAAAGGGTTCGGCGACTGCCACGCTAGCCGGACGGAAACTGACGATCTCGGGGTCGTTTGAAGGATTGGCGGCGCCGGCAACAGTTGCCCGGCTCCACGGCGGTATCGCCAAGGGCGCTCGAGGCGCGGCAATCGGAGACCTCACGGTCACCCAAGCGGCGGCCGGAAAGCTGTCCGGTTCGTTCGACCTGACGCCTCAACAGCTTGAATCGCTGAAGCAAGGCAAGTTGTACATTCAGCTGCATACGGCCAAAGGCGTTCCGCCTGATGGAAGCACGCTTTGGGGTTGGTTTCTGAAATGAGCTGAAACCCGCGAATTCCGAGTCCCGGATCCCGAGTCCCGGACATCGATCGAGGTCACCATCATGCTTCGCAAGAACACTGCACTCCTGGCTGCCTTTGTGAGTCTTGTCGCCTCTGGTGTGCTCCTCACCGGTCAGCAGCCGACTGGCGGGCCATATACTGCGGAGCAAGCCACGGCCGGCAAAACCGCATACGAAGCCAGCTGCGCGGCTTGTCACGGCTCCGATCTGATGGGAGCCCCTCCGCTCGCGGGTGAAGGCTTCATTGGCGGCTGGCGCACGCGCACGACGCGGGACATGTATGGACTGATTCGTACGACGATGCCCGCGGACAATCCTGGCGGGCTGTCCGAACCGACCTACGCCAACATCGTTGCCTACATCCTTCAATACAACGGCGTCGCGGCGGGAACGACCCCACTGACACCGACGACCGATGTGAGGATTGGTGGACCCGCACCAGCGGCTGCTGCTCCCGCGCGCGGCGCCGCGCCTCCAGCGGCGGCTGCCCAGGCGCCGGCGGGACGGGGCGCGGGTGCTCAAGGCGCTGCCGCGGGTGGCGGACGTGGACGCGGGCAGGAACCAGCGCCCACCGGTCTCACCGTGAAAGGCGAAGTGAAGAACTTCGCACGTGTCACCGACGAGATGCTGCGCAACCCGGCGCCGGGCGATTGGCCGATGATCCGGCACGATCAGTTCGCCTCGAGCTACAGCCCGCTCACGCAGATCACGCGCGACAACGCGCAGGATCTTCAGCTTCAGTGGATCTGGCCAATGAACGAGGGTGGGACGAATCAACCCTCACCGCTCGCGTATAACGGCACCATCTTCCTCAACAACACCGGCGGCATCGTCCAGGCGCTCGACGGCAAGACCGGCGATCTGATCTGGGAGCAGCGCCTTGGCGTCAACCTCGCGATGCGCGGCATGACGCTCTATGACGACAAGCTGTTCCTGGCGTTGAGCAACGCGCATCTCGTCGCGCTCAACGCGCGCACTGGAGAAGTCGTCTGGGACGTGGCGATGCCTGACGGCCGCGGCAGCTCCAGCGGTCCGCTCGTGGCGAAAGGGAAAGTCATTCAGGGTATGGGCGGCTGCTCACAGTACGTCGAGCAGAAGTGCTTCATCAGCGCCTATGACGCCGCGACCGGCAAGCAGCTTTGGAGATTCCACACCGTCGCGCGCGACGGCGAGCCCGGTGGAAACACATGGGGCAGCCTATCGAATCTGTTCCGAGCTGGCGGCGAGAGCTGGATTACGGGCAGCTACGATCCAGAACTGAACCTGACGTACTGGGGCACGGCGCAGGCCAAGCCGTGGATGCCCGTCAGCCGCGGCATGTACACGCTCGACAAGGCGCTGTATACCAGCTCGACTCTCGCGCTCGACGTCGACACCGGCAAGCTGGCCTGGTACTTCTCGCACGCGCCCGGTGAAGCACTCGACCTCGATATCGTGTTCGAGCGCGTGCTCGTCGACAGCGGCGGGCAGAACCTGGTGTTCACCATCGGGAAGGACGCGGTGTTGTGGAAGCTCGATCGCAAGACGGGCAAGTACCTCGCGCACAAGGAAGCCACGTTCCAGAACGTCTGGGAGAGCTTCGATCCGAAGACGGGCGAACCTCGCTATCGCGCTGACATCATCGACCACGAGGTCGGCCAGTGGATCGATGGATGCCCAAGCACCGAAGGCGGGAAGAACTGGCAGGCCATGAGCCATAACCGCGCCACCAACCAACTGATCATTCCGATCAGCCAGAGCTGCATCGCCATCCGCGCACAGAAGATCGAGCAGATTGCGGGCGGTGGCAGCGGGGGCGGCGCCGATCGCCGCTTTTACGAGATGCCAGGCACCGACGGTAACATCGGCAAGCTCGCTGCGTTCGACGTCAACAGCTTGAAGGAAATGTGGGCGCTGCAACAGCGCGCGCCCTTCCTGACGTCGGTGCTGTCGACGGCGGGCGGCGTCGCCTTCGTTGGCGACCTCGATCGTGAATTCAAGGCCGTGGACGTCAGAAGCGGCAAGGTGCTGTGGCGCACTCGCCTGAGCACCTCGGTGCAGGGCTTCCCGATTTCGTTCTCCATCGACGGCCGGCAGTACGTCGCAGTCACTACCGGGCTGGGTGGTGGCAGCCCTCGACTGGTGCCGACAACAATCGCTCCCGAAATCCGGGTGCCCACGACTGGACAAGCGCTGTACGTGTTTGCGCTGCCCGAACGGCGTTAGCGCATTTTCAGAACGACGTAGAGCGGGGGCTTTCCTGTCCACCGTAGCCCTTCGGCGAAGGTGGAAGCCCCCGCGTTGACTGCGCAGGCTGAAGGCTGCGCTCTACGACAAATCAATTCACGGTTCGCGCAGGACGGCCGTCAATCGCCCTGCGTGTGAGCGCGCTGACGGGCCGCCAGATAGCGATCCAGCTCCGCCACGTCCTTGAATACCGCCACGCCTGGAAGCGATCTCATGATCTCGAACACTTCCTGAATTTGCGGCTGCATGTGGACGAAGGACGCTTGCCCGCCGCGCTCCTTGAGCGTCTTGCGCGTCAGAGCAAAGACCCGCAGGCCGGCGCTGCTGATGAATGTCAATTGCGCCAGATCGAATACGACGTCCGTGGTCGGGCCGGTCAGCACGGGCGCGAGTCGCTTTTCCAATTCGGGAGCAGTGGCGGTGTCAAGGCTTCCCTTCAGCTTGACGGTGACGGCTCCAGCGTCCTGCACGGCGACGTTTTGAATTTGGATTTCAAGTGGCATATGGGTTCCGTTCTGGAAGCTCGTTTGACCTGACCCCGCCCGTTGTGCGGGCCTAAACGGGAATTTTGTACTCGTTGCCGCTACCGCACAACGGGCTGGCGCGCAGCGCGCGCCAAAGAGACGCTGTCAACTAGCCGAGGGCTTCGCGCATATCAGGGATGAGCCCTTGGCTAGTTAGCCAGCCGGTTAATCGATCCGCTTCGTCAGCCGCAAGACATTCTCGCCGCCTTCACGCCGATAGCGGATTTCGTCGACGTGACGACGGACCAGTTCAATACCCCACCCGCCCGTCACATCATCATCGTCCGCTGGCGGACGACCCGGTGCGACGTCAGTGGGATCAAACTGCGGGCCGTCGTCTCGCAACTCTATGACGAAGGAGTCGCGCCTGCGTTCGAGGACAACCTGAAATGTCCTCTTTGCGTCACGCTTCAGGGCGTGGTTGACAATGTTGCTGCCGCATTCCTCCAGCGCGAGCGCAAGGCCGAAGATGGCCCTGTCCGGCGCACGGTGTGACGCCGCGAATTGCTGCAACGTCTCCACGCCGCGCATGACCTCATCTGGCGTGGCGTGGAGTTCCACCGTCATCGAGTCGTTGGCATCTACTTTCAACGTCAGGATCGCGATGTCGTCGGACTGGGGGACGTCGCCGGCAAACACCCGGACTTTCTGGAGCACACGCGCGGTAACCGCGGTCGCGGACTGGCCAGCGCATCCGGCCGCCTCGGCCAGCAATCGTTCGCTGCCGTAGCATTCGTCGCGCTGATTGAACGCTTCGCTCACACCATCAGAGTAGAGGATCAAGGCGTCTCCCGGGTTCAATGTCCGCTCCGTCCGCTCGAATTGAACGCCGGTCTCAAAGCCCAGCGCCGTGCCGAGCTTGTCCACCGCCCAGCGTGGCGGCTGGTTGGCCGGCAACAACACCGGGCGACAATGCCCCGCGTTGGCCAACGTGAGCCGATGCGACTTCGGCTCGAACACCGCGCACACCAACGTCACGAACATGCCTGCCGGGTTGTCGGCGGCGAGTTCATCGTTCAGGCGTGCGAGGATGCGCTCCGGTTCGGCAATGTCGCGCGCGAGCAGTCGTGCCAGGCTGATCGCGCGCACCATGAACAGTGAGGCCGGAATGCCCTTGCCTGAAACGTCACCGAGAAACACGACCAATCGTTCGGAACCGGCGCCGCACACGCCGTAGAGATCGCCACCCACTTCGCGCGCGGGTTCGAGCACAGCACCGAAGCTCACGCCGTAATCCGCCTCCAACTCCGAGAAATCGCGCGGCAACATGCCCATCTGAATGTCACGGGCGACTCGCAGTTCATTGGCGATCTGCTCCTTCACCGCGTCGCCGTACGCTTTCGCTTTCAGCAAAGATCGCACGCGCGCCTTCACTTCCAGCATGTCGAACGGCTTGGTCAGGTAGTCATTTCCACCCGCCTCGAAACCGCGCGTCTTGTGCTGGACGTCTTCGAGCGATGAGAGGAACATGATCGGCACATCGGCCGTCTCGGGCATCTGACGCAGGCGGCGGCACACTTCATAGCCGTCCATGTCCGGCATGACGATGTCGAGGAGGACGAGATCGGGTGGCGCGCGCCGAGCGGCCTGTAGCGCGGTTTCGCCGTTCAACGCGAGGCTGAGCTTATGGTCCACCTTCAAGCCTTCGACGAGGATGTCGAGATTGGCCTTGGTATCATCCACCAGCAGCACGCGGCAATCGGCGAGGGTCTTCATGTCGGCTGTGCGTCACCAAAAGAATACCTGTCCGGTGGCTGAGCTGTGAGTTCGATCTTGCGGGCGAATGCGTTGATAGGGTGCAGTTGAAGTCTGTGAAGTCAGGAGCTAGTCATGAAGATTGAAGAACGATCTTTAGGTTCCGTCGTCGTGCTCGACCTGGCTGGCAGGCTCGTGGCGGGCGAAGGCGTGGGTCAGTTGAAAGACAAGATTAACAGCCTGATCCTCCAGGGAACCCGGCAGATTCTGTTGAATCTCGCGGGTGTGTCCTATATCGACAGCAACGGCCTTGGCGAACTGGTCGCGTCGCACACGACGATGGTTCGGAACGGAGGCCAGATCAAGCTGGTGAATCTCACGACACGAGTGCAGGATCTGCTGGCCATCTGCCGGTTGTCGACCGTGTTCGAGAGCTATGACTCGGAAGCGGAGGCACTGGGGACTTACCAGAGCGTCACGACGTCCTGATGCTTTTCGACGCCCGCGTGGCAGAATTTGCGGGCCGATCTCGTAGGGCCCGAGCCGCGTGCCAGCCGCCAGCGTCATCGTTTCGTCGGCATGAGCCGGCGCAGGTCCTCGAACCAGTTCAAGACGAGGTTGAGTTGTGGCTTGAGCGCGCCTTCGGGCCGCTCTGCCGCGATCACGCCGATGAATAGGCCCTCGGGTGTGATGTCATGGTTTGTCGGCGAAGAGTTCGATTCCCGCTCTGCGAAGCCAACGGGCAACTGGCGAGGCGCGCTGAACGTGAAGGTCGAGTCCGACGTCACGGTCGTGGCGAAGAACTCGCCCGTGGACATCCGGTTGAAAAAGAGCGTCCGGCCGTCATGCGACCAGACCGGATGCACCACTGTTTCGGCGATGTGAATCGGCGCTCCCGTCGGGGGAAACGGTTGAACCGACAATGCGGGGGCACCGTTGCTCAATTCGGTAAGGAGCCTTATTAGCGCTGTTGGGCTGAGCATCGCACTGTTCGGGGGTTTGCGCGGTCCGCGATAGACTTCAATCCATGAAGTCCGCTCCATCCCTCGCCCCCGAGCACATTGTTGAAACCGCCTGTCCACTCGACTGCCCCGATGGCTGCAGCCTCAACGTCACGATCCAGGACGGCCGCATCACGGCCATCGACGGCTCGAGGGCAAACCCGATCACCGATGGTTACATCTGCGCGAAGGTACGCCGCTTCGGCGAGCGTGTCTACGGCGCCGATCGGCTGCTCTATCCGGCAATCAGGAAGGGACCCAAGGGCGCGGGCGCTCGTTTCGAACGAGTGTCGTGGGAGGATGCCCTCGCCCTTGTCGCCGATCGCATGCGCGAAGCGCGCGACACCTGGGGAGGCGAATCGATCCTGCCCTACTCCTACGGTGGGTCGAACGGGCTGCTGACGCAGGATACCGGCGACGCCACCTTGTTTCGCCGCCTCGGGACATCCCGCCTTGCGCGCACGGTGTGCGCAGCCCCGACCGGCGCCGCCAACGGCGCGCTCTACGGCAAGATGCCGTCGGTAACCTACGAGGATTACCCCGAAGCGCGCATGATCATCGTGTGGGGCGTGAATCCCTCTGCCTCTGGGATCCACATGATCCCGTATCTGCGCGAAGCGCAGCGTCGCGGAGCGAAGCTCGTTGTGATCGATCCGCGGACAACCCCGCTGGCCAAGCACGCTGACCTGCACCTCGCTCTTCGTCCCGGCACCGATCTGCCGATCGCGCTCGCGATCCATCGCCACCTGTTCGAAGGGGGATTTGCCGATCGCGCGTTCCTCGACCGCCACACGCATCATGCCGAGCAACTGAGGCAGAAGGCGCTGCCGTGGACCTTCGAACGCGCGGCTGCCGAGGCGGATGTTCCGGTCGAGCTCGTCGCCCGACTCGCCGATTGGTACGCGACTACGTCGCCCGCGCTGATTCGCTGCGGGTGGGGCCAGGAGCGCAACCGCAACGGCGGCAACTCGAGCATGGCCATCCTGGCGCTCCCCGCGGTCGGCGGAAAGTTCTGCGTGCGCGGCGGTGGTTACGCCATGAGCAACACCGAGGCGTGGGGTATCCAGAGAACGTGGATCGGCGCACCGGAGCCGTCGACGCGCCGCGTCAACATGAATCAGCTCGGACGAATTCTGACCGCGGGCGACCCACCGGTGAAGGTGCTGTTCGTCTACAACTCGAACGCTGCGGCAACCTCACCCGATCAGCGTCGCATCCTGCGCGGTCTCGAACGCACCGACCTGTTCACTGTCGTCTTCGAACAGGTGATGACTGACACCACCCACTATGCGGATGTCCTGTTGCCGGCAACCACGTTCCTCGAAGGCTACGACATCGCCCGGGCATATGGACCCATTGGTCTGCGCCTGGCGCGACCGGTCATCGAAGCAGTGGGTGAGGCGCGTTCGAATGCCGAGGTCTTCGGCGAGCTGTCTCGACTTCTTGACGTGCATGAAGACAACGACCCAACGGGCGAGCTCGAAGAGATGCTCGACGTGTTCTCGAAAATGCCGGACACGATCGGGGAGGCTCTTCGCGACCACGGCGCCGCCGACCCGCCATTCGGTGGCCGGCCCGTGCAGTTCGTGGATGTGATGCCACGGACTGGCGATGGCAAGGTCGACTTGTTTCCCGCGGCGCTCGATCGCGAAGCGCCGGCCGGGCTCTACACGTATCGTCCCGATCCCGCGACCAGCGAGTTCCCACTCGCGCTCATCTCACCGGCCAGCGAGCGCACGATCAGCTCGACACTCGCCGAATTGCCACGGCCCGAGGTGCGCCTCCTGATGCATCCTGCCGACGCGGCCGCACGACACCTTGAGGACGGCGCGGCCGTTCGCATCTTCAACGAGCTGGGCGAGGTGCGTTGCAATCTTCAGATCGGTTCGTGGATTCGTCCTGGCACCGTGTCACTTCCGAAGGGCCTTTGGCGACGACACACGGCCAACGGCTATACCACCAACGCCCTCGTCCCCGACACCTTGACCGATCTTGGCGGCGGCGCGTGCTTCAACGACGCACGCGTGCAGGTCGAAGCGGTTCCCAATTAAGACACCGGGTCTGATTTTCCAGAGGCGTTGAACGGAAAATCACACCCGGTGTCGTTTCAGCGCGTACAAACGAAGGGCGGGTCTATAAAGCAAGACCCGCCCTACGTATCGTTCGCCTTTACTGCAGGATGACCAACAGGTGAGCGCGGCGGTTCATCGCGCGTCCTGCGGCCGTGTCGTTGGTGGCAATCGGCCGTTCCTCGCCATAGCTGACCGTGCGCATCCTGCCAGCGGCAATACCCCGCTTGGTCAGGTAGTCACGAACCGAGTTGCCGCGCCGTTCACCGAGCGCCAGGTTGTACTCCGACGTTCCGATGCTGTCGGTATGCCCTTCGATCGTCACGTTGATGCTCGGGTCGGCCTGAAGCTTCGCGACGGCGCCGTCGAGAATCTTTACCGCTTCCGGCGACAAGTTGAACCGATCGAACGCGAAGTGCACGTCCTCGAATGTGATCACTTCGCGCGCCGCAACCGTCACAGTGACATTCGACGTCGCCGTGCCTCCACGCCCGTCTGACGCAGTCACCGTCAGGACCACTGGCCCTGCCTGATTCGGCGCCGTCCACGTGCAGTTGGCGGCGTCAGCAGGCATGAACGTGCCCTGCGGTGCCGTCCACCGATATGTCACTGCATCACCGTCAGGATCTGTTGCCTGGGCAGCACACTTACAGGTCTGACCGGGCTGGACCGTATTCGGCGTACAGGACGCCACAACGTTGAACGTCGGGTTGCGATTCGCCGGCGGTGGCGGCTTCGGCGCCGGTGGCGGCGGCGGTGGTGGTGGCGGTGGCGGTGGTGGCGGCGGTGGTGGTGGAGGAGGCACCAACATTCTGGGCGGCGTGACGCCTGGGTGCCATCCGATCCGCGCGTCGAAGCCCCATGCGCTGTGATCGAGCTCGACGCCGCCGACCGATCGAGATCCCGTCCCGACGCTGTAGTTGGCGCCGCCATGCAGGAAGAACCCGCTCCTCGCCTGCCACACGAGGCCCGCTTTGAATGCGGTGTTGTTGGACAACTCGCTCAGGAGCGGTGCGATGCTCCCGTCGAGTGCAACAAACGGCGGGTTGTTGACAGAGACATCGTCGCCCGTGGGCGCTTCCCCTTCGAGTTCGAGCAGCACGCGCAGTGGCGAGCGGCTGGGGAAGCCAGTACCAACGCCCCATCGGAAGCCGCTCGAGAGATCGAACTCGTCGGGACTTCCGCGACCAACGTAACCAACCATCCCCGAGAGTTCCATCTTGCGCGAGAACTCACCGCTGGCGACCAGATCGATGGTGCCGGCAAACGCCTTCGTGCTCGCTGCTGTCGCTCCGCCACTCGGGAACTTGACCATCACTCGCGGAGCGAGGCTCATTCCGTTGCCGCGTGATTGCGAGAGCAGACCGAACTTCGCGCCGATGACAATCGGTTCACCGAGTGTCTTCGACCAGTGGTCGCGATTGAACGGGAACTCGTTGGCTACACCGCCGAATTCAGTGTCCGACGGAACGAACACAGGCCGGATGTTTCGCAGGAAACGTCCGACTCGCCACGATCCGAACAGTTCAACACGATCGCCAAGACCAACGGCGCCGGTGATACCGAACTCACCGACGTCAGTCAGTCCCTGATGACGATCGAAGTTGGCTCTGTAGACACTGAACGAGAGCTTTCCAGAAGGAAGCGTCTCGGCAGTCGGTACAAACCACAACCCGGTGTCGCCGAAGTAAGTCGGTAACGCCGGGCGTGGCGTGGTATCACCCTGCAGAACAAGTTCACCTTGCGCTGCTTGCGGCGCGGGCTTCTGCGTGGCAGGGGCCGGTGTAGCAGGCTTCTGCGTGGCAGGGGCCGGTGCGGCGGGCTTCTGTGTGGCGGGCTTCTGTGTGGCAGGCGCTTGGGCAGACGCCGCCCCAACAGAGAACGTTACCAGTAGGCACACCCACAATAACGTACGCAACAGACGTCCCTTCTTGATTTCCGGCGACGACGAACGACTCACGCGGGCTGTTTGTTAGTCCGCGCGGCCAGGCTCCCGGCCGGTGCCAGGGCCTTGTAAATTATGCACCTCGGAAGGAGAAATTGGCACGAGTCTACCACGCCCTCCGCGGCTGCTCTGCCCACCTTTTCGGCCAGCCGCGCGCGCTTCATCGGGAGTCCATTCGTGCGCGGTTCCCTTCTCGTGGGCGGCACGTCCCCCCTTGCTGGCAATCTCACGCTGCTTTTCTCGGCTCATCGAAGCGAACCCGCGACGTTCCTTGCGTGTTCCGTCCACGGTACCCTCCTAAACGGTTTAAAGAGTGATTTGGTCGTGAGGTCCCCTCCTCATAGGGACGACCCCGCGTATTGGGTAGCCGGAACTTCAAGGTATGTGCCAGCGGTTGAGAGAGCCGTCTGCCCCGGCTGAGCAAGCGTTGAACGAGGGTGCATCACCCTTTCGTCAGGCGACGTGGTGATGCGGATTCCAACACTGCTCCCAATCGGCTGTGTAATTCG
This sequence comes from Vicinamibacterales bacterium, assembly GCA_035649635.1. Taxonomy (GTDB): domain Bacteria; phylum Acidobacteriota; class Vicinamibacteria; order Vicinamibacterales; family UBA2999; genus Gp6-AA40. The sequence goes on from DASRJE010000205.1 coordinate 13,076, forward strand.
TATAGGCATCAGGAAAACCCCCCATGCCTTTTGCCTCTCCATACACGCCCGCCACTAAGGGAGGTAACATGCGGGTATGGATGATTGCGCAGCGCCAGGACAGAGCCAGCAGCCAGCCGGCAACAAGACCGGTCGGACCGTGAACTGCGTGAAGTTTCAAAAGACCCTGCCCGGTCTCGACGCGCCACCGTGGCCGGGGGAACTAGGCCAGCGAATTTTTGAAAATGTGTCCGCGCAGGCATGGAAGCTGTGGGAAGACCGGCAAAAAATGATTCTGAATGAATACCGATTGATGCCGTGGCAAAAGGAAGCGCAGGAACTGATCGGACGTCACATGGAGGACTTCTTCTTCGGAGCCGGCGCCGCGTTGCCGCCAGGGTACGTGCCACAGCAAGCTAAGTAACGCCGAGTCCCACTATTCGGTACATCCTCCGTCCCGGCCTCTCAGAGCGCGAGTTTCACTTCGCGATCAATCGCGAAATCCAACATGCGGTGAGCGTTGCGAAGCGCGCTCTCGACGTCGGCGGCGGTCTCGCCGGCGCCAAAGATGAAGCCCAGATAGCTCCGGCCTTCAGGTAAAGGCACCAGCGTCGTATCGGGCTTCGCCGTAATCACCACGTCGTCGATACCCGCAACGTGGCGGGCACTCTCTACCCCGCTTACCCCGCGATAGACCCCACGCCGCGGAATGGGAATCATCATCACGCCGCTCGCGCGAGTACTTCGACGGTATCCGGAGACCGACTGTCCGATCGCGTGCCGGAGGAGCACCTCCTCGAGAGTGGTCAAAGTTTCATCCGGTGAGACAAATCGAATGGCCTTCGAGCACAGGCCTCCGATGGGACGAGCAGCCACCTCGAGTACGTAGATTCCCTGAGTGTTGACGCGACATTCCGCATGGATGGGACCGTGATGAAGTCCGAGTGCGCGGGCCGCGCCCGCCACGGCTTCCACGATCGCGTGCTGTGTCGCCCTTGGCGCGCGAGAGGGCGTCACGTAGATGGTCTCTTCGAAGAACGGGCCGTCCAGTGGATCCGGCTTGTCGAAGATCGCGAAGACCTGGAGCGTCCCTTCGGTCAGTACGCCTTCGATCGCGTACTCGCGACCGGGAATGAAGGCTTCGATCAACACGTAGTCGTGAGCGCTTTCACGCTCTGTGGCAATTTCGGTGGTCTTGAGCAATCGGCTGACACGCGCGATCGCAGCCGAGAGCTCTCGCCGATCGTCGGCACGAATTACACCCTGACTACCCGAAAGCGCCAACGGTTTGACGACGACGGGATACGAGACAGGGTTCAGTTCTGAAAGGTGCTCCGAAAGCAGACCAACGTGAAACGCCGGTATCAAGAGTCCGGCAGCGTCAAACTTTCGACGCGCGATCAATTTGTTCCGACTCGCCTCCGCGGAGGCCGGTGAATTTCCAGGAAGCCCCAACGCCGTCGCGACGTGTGCCGCCAACACAGTCGGGCGATCACCGACTGCAAGCACGCCAGACACGATCTCCCCACGACAGGCTGCGACCACGGCCTCGACCGAAGACGGCGTGTCGTGAAATCTCACGGGGATGGCCGCGTCCCACCAGGGATCATCCAGGCGATCGCAGCGATCGCTGGCGAACACGAGGCGAACACCAACTTTCTCGGCGGCCTCGCCAAAGGAACGGATTTGATAACCGGTCGTCGTGGCCAGGAGAAGTACGCGCTTCACAGCAAATCGAGTTGCTCGGGCCCCGGCTCGGCGCAGCAGTACCATCCCTCGGTCATATAGGGTGGGGTCAGACCCCGCACACGCGCGGGCCGTGCTGCGGTTCCGGTCGCGAGCGCCCATATTCGATCGAACACGTCACTGCGAGACGAACTCGATGTTCCGGCGACGACGTCCATCACGGCACGTTGAAGTTCGTCGACACGCGAATCGCGATGGCGCCATGGGAATGTCAGTGATTGCGCATCGAACGGATCCACGAGCTCACGAATGTCCGGCAGCTCCATCAATTTCGATTCCGCCGTCACGAGCAGACGTATCGCGAGTTGAATGGGCGCCACCGCTTCGGTCAGGTGAAGGCTGTCGATCTGTTCGAGCAAGTCGACATAACCGTCGATGGTGGTCCACGGCGTGAAGGGGACGAACGTCGGCGCTAGTGCCACACGAGCATGGCGGCAGATCTCGACCGCGTTGATGAAATCGGCTCGAGTGTGACCCTTTCGCAGCTTCACCAGTACCTCATCGTCGACCGATTCCACGGCGCTCGTGATCATCAGGCATCCCGTGTCGCGCAGGAGGGCGAGCATGTCGGCATGGCGCAGGATGTGCTCGATCTTGATCGTGACGTCGTAGGTGAGGCCGGGGAATCGGGTCGCGACTGCTTCGACCAGTCGACGCGCGTGAGTCGGACCATTCAGGAAATCAGGATCGCCAAACGAGATGTGCTGCGCGCCGGCAGCAACCTGCGCGTGCACGTCGTCCAGGACGACATCGAGTGGAATCACCCGGAAAGTGCCGTGATAAACCGGCACGATCGGACAGTGCCGACACAGATGCTTGCAGCCTCGCGTGGCGTCAGTGGATCCGACGACGCGTCGACTTCCGTCCGGCATGTGCAACGAGGCATAGCGTGTCAGCGGCGGCAATGCCGAGCGATCGGGTTGAACGAAGCGAAGTCGCGGTTGGAGCTTCGAGATTGAGTTCTGCGAGTCGCGAGTTGGAAGTTCGGCGTTAGGAGTCAGGAGCTGGGAGTTGGCTAGATTCACCAGGTCAGCCTCCGCTTCCGGCCCGAGTACCTTCTCGACACCCTGCTCCCGTAGCCAGTTCGCGTTCAGCGGTGCGTATAAGCCGTACGCAGCCAGCCGGGCCGATGGATTCACCTGACGGATCCGCGCGATGACGGGCGCGGCCAGCCGTGTCGCGGTGTGCATTGGAAGATAAAACGCGACGAGGTCAGCCTCCGTGATGCTCGCATCAGTGAGTGCGTCACGCGAGGTGTCCACACAATCCACGTCGATTCCTTCCCGTCGCAGCCAGGCCGCCGGGGACGCCAAACCGAAGGGCTGACGCCCGAGGTCATAAGTGGAAATCAGGAGAACTCGCACGGTTTCCATTGTTCCACGTTATCCTTCGTTCATGAATCCGCCGAAACTGTCCGACGCCTCATCCGACGTCGGCTCCCGTGACACGCGATTCTTTGGCCACCCGCTCGGACTCTCCACGTTGTTCTTCACGGAGATGTGGGAGCGCTTCAGCTACTACGGCATGCGAGCGCTGCTTATTCTTTTCATGACCGCTGCGCCGGCCGCGGGCGGGCTTGGGTTCGATGCGGTCACGGCAGGCGCTGTCTACGGGCTCTACACCTCGATGGTGTACATGACCACGCTGCCCGGCGGGTGGATTGCGGATCGATTGATCGGACCGCAGAACGCAGTGCTCTACGGAGGGATCCTCATCGCGTGCGGCCACTTCAGCATGGCCATTCCCTCGCTCACGTTTTTTTACGTCGGCCTCGTGCTCATCGTGATCGGAACGGGACTGCTCAAGGGGAACGTGAGTGTCATCGTCGGGAGGTTGTACGACCTCGACGACGAACGCCGCGACGCTGGCTATTCGATCTACTACATGGGCATCAACACAGGGGCGTTCATCGCCCCGCTCATCTGCGGCTACCTGGGACAGCGTGTCGACTGGCACATGGGGTTTGGCTCGGCCGGAGTCGGCATGACGATCGGATTGATCCAATACGTGCTTGGTCGCAAGCATCTTGGCGACGCTGGTCGCTTCCCTGCACAAGCCGCGTCACCAGAGGCAGGCGCGCAACAAAGGCGTCAGGTGATCTTCGGGATTTCGATTTCCACTGCCGTCATAGTGCTTGGCGGGTTGGCGATATCCATGGGCCTGCTCCCTATTACGCCGACACAGTTGGCCGACGCGGCCGGATACTTCCTGCTCGGCCTCACCGTGGCTTTCTTTGGATGGCTGTTTCTCGGTCCTGGATGGACACCTCGCGAGCGCAAACAGCTTTACGTCGTCGCCGTACTCTTTCTGGCAGCGGCGCTCTTCTGGTCTGAATTCGAGCAGGCTGGTTCGACTCTTAACTTGTTCGCCGATCGCGATACGCAGAACACGATCTTCGGCTGGGATTTTCCAAGCAGCTATTACCAGTCGCTCAATTCACTTTTCCTGATCGCCCTGGCACCGGTGTTTGCCTGGTTTTGGATCCGCCTTGGTCGCGCGCATCGCGAACCATCGAGTCCTGCCAAGTTCGCGATCGGCCTCGTGCTCGTCGGCGCGGGATTCGCGGTTCTTGCCGCCGGAGCCATCTTTGCCGAGCAAGGCGTGAAGGTCAGCCCGATGTGGCTGACGGTCGTTTACCTCCTGCATACCTGCGGGGAGCTGGCGCTCAGCCCTGTTGGACTGAGTGCCATGAGCAAGCTCGCGCCGGTGCGCATCGGCGGACTCATTATGGGCGTCTGGTTCCTCGGGAGTTCCGTCGGCAACTACATCGGCGGCCGCCTGGCCGGGTTCTACGAGTCGATGACATTGCCAAGCCTGTTCGGTGTCGTCGCAGCCTTCGGCATCGGCGCCGGTGTGCTCCTGCTCCTCTTCTCGCCCTCATTAGGCAAGCTCGAACGGGGGCAGTAACCGGTGGCCCTCGAAAAGTATCGCCAGAAGCGTGACTTCACAAAATCGCCGGAGCCCGCCGGCAACGAGTTGCGCAAGTCGCCGAGCGGCCGCACGCCGCGCTTCTTCTGCGTGCAGAAACATCTCGCCAGTCATCTTCACTACGACTTCCGTCTTGAACATGACGGCGTGCTGCTGTCGTGGGCCGTTCCGAAAGGGCCCTCACTCGACCCCGCGACCAAGCGCCTGGCGATGCACGTCGAAGATCATCCCTTCGATTACGGCGAGTTCGAGGGCGTCATCCCATCGGGGTATGGCGCGGGCATCGTCATGCTGTGGGACGTGGGGACCTGGACACCCGAGGTCGACGATGTGGATGCGGCGTTGACGAAGGGTGATCTCAAGTTCACGCTGAACGGTTACAAGCTGAAAGGATCGTGGGTGCTCGTTCGCACGAAGGGTGGCTATGCCGCGGGCCGGGGACAGGAAGGCCGGTCGTGGCTGCTCATCAAGCATCGGGACGACTGGTCATCTGGTGAACTCGACATCGCCGAGTTCGCGCCGCTGAGCGTGAAGAGCGAAGGCGACTTTGCCGACATCCTGTCGCAGGACAACCCGGACATCTGGCGATCGAATCGTCCCGCGCAGGGCGGCGAGACGGGAGCGATGTTCGACAAGATCATCGCGCAGGCGATGCAGATGCGCGCGTCGGCGACTCGGGATCCGGGATCCGGGACTCGGGGCGCGAAGGCGGCGGGATCCGGGACCCGGGATCCAGGATCCGGGACTCCTATGCGATCCGCGAAAACAAAGGCGGTCAAGACGAAGGCAGCAAAAACGAAGGCCACCAAAACCGCCAAACGGCGATAATCTCCAACCATGCGAATCGCCTTCGTCCCGCTTGCATTAACGCTCCTCGTGTCGTTTCCCTCCGCGCAGACGCCCGACTCCGGCCGGACGACGTTCGTCAACCGCTGCGCCGGCTGTCACGGTACGGACGGAAACGGTGGCGAACTGGGACCCGCCATCGCGACGAGGGTGCCGACGCTGTCCGATCAGGATCTGGCGACCCTGTTGCGCGAGGGGAAACCCACGCTCGGGATGCCGGCGTTTGCGGCGCTGACGCCGGCCGAATCGAGCGACCTGATTCGATACCTGCGCACGATCAAGCCTCGCGCCGGCTTCACCCCGACGCGAACCACGCTCAAGGTCGATGGTGGCCCAACGATCGAAGGCCTCGTCTTCAACCAAAGCCTGAGCGATCTGCAACTGCTCGGCAACGACGGAAAGCTCCGCCTGTTTCGCAACGGGCCGTCAGGACATCGGCAGGTCACGTCGCAGACCGATTGGGCAAGTTACAACGGCGGCATGAACGGAAGCCGCTACAGTCAGCTCGCGCAGATCAATCGCAGCAACGTGAGCAAGCTCGCTCCCAGGTGGATCTACAGCCTGAACACCGCGCGACTCCAGGTGACGCCCGTCGTCGTCGAGGGCGTGATGTACGTCACGAGCGCGAACGAGTGTTACGCCCTCGATGCCGGCAGCGGCCGCGAGATCTGGCACTATCAACGTCCGCGAACCAAGGGGCTCATTGGCAATGCCGCGGGAGGCGTCAATCGCGGCGTCGGCGTTGCCGGCGATCGCGTGTTCATGGTGACCGATCACGCGCACGTCATCGCCCTCAATCGGCATACGGGCTCTCTTCTCTGGGAGACCGAGATGGCCGACTGGCGGCAGAATTACAACGCGACTGGCGCTCCGCTCCCGATCGGAAATCTCGTGGTCACTGGAACGTCAGGCGGGGATGAAGGCGTGCGCGGATTCGTCGCTGCCTTCGATCAGGCAACCGGCAAGGAGGTCTGGCGCTTTTGGACCGTGCCGGCGCGCGGAGAGCCGGGCTCGGAAACCTGGCAGGGCAAAGGCATCGCGCATCCCGGCGGCACGACGTGGATGACGGGCGCCTACGATCCTCAACTCGACACGCTCTACTGGCCGGTTGGCAATCCAGGTCCCGATCTCATTGGCGACGATCGCCTTGGCGACAATCTCTACACCGACTCGGTCGTGGCGCTCGATCCGAAGAGCGGCGCGCTGAAGTGGCACTTCCAGTTCACGCCGCATGACGTGTGGGACTACGACGCGCAGGAACCGCTGGCGCTGGTTGATGCCAACTGGCAGGGGCAGCCTCGCCGACTGCTGGTGCAGGCGAACCGGAACGGATTCTTCTACGTGCTCGATCGCACCAACGGCGCGTTCCTGTTCGGCACGCAGTACGTGAAGAACGTGACGTGGGCAACCGGTCTCGATAATCGCGGGCGCCCGTTGACAGCGCCCAACATGGAGCCGTCACTGGAAGGGAAGCGCGTCTGTCCCTCGCTCGATGGCGCCTCGAACTGGTATTCCGCTTCGTTCAATCCGGCCACCGGTCTCTATTACGTCCAGACCAACGACAAATGCGGTGTCTTCACGCGCACGCCGATGGAGTGGGAGGCGGGCAAGGGGTTCATGGGCGGTTCGTTTGGACAAGCCCCGAATGAACCGGCGCAGCGAGTGCTTCGAGCAATCGATATCCAGACCGGCAAACCGGTATGGGAGCTTCCGCAGTCGGGCGCGGTCAACTCCTGGGGCGGCGTCCTCTCGACTGCGGGAGGCACGGTCTTCTTCGGTGAAGACAGTGGAGCGTTGATGGCTGCTGATGCTGCGAACGGGACACCCTTGTGGAGCTTTCAGACCAGTCAACTCTGGAAGGCATCGCCGATGACGTACATGTTCGACAACAAGCAGTACGTGGCGATCGCTTCGGGTTCGAACATCATCGCATTCGCGCTACCGGACTAGCGGCCTCGGTCTTTTCCTGAAGAAGCCTCGCACTCAACACCGACCAGACCGCAAACGAGAGGCGGCGGCGATCGTGTCGAGCGATCTCTGTATTCCAGAATGGCCCGAGCACTACCTCGATGGACGGATCCAATTCGCCGAGTTCCAGTGGCAGCTTGCGTTCGGCCGCGTATCGCGCGAGCGTCTCCGGCGAGGGCTTGCTCGTGTTGGCAATCACCACGTCGACCGGACGGCCGATCGTACGCGACACCCATGACGCGGCATCGGCTGCCGTGAATTTTTCCATCCCCCTTCCCTCGGAGAGCAGGTTGGAGATCAGGATGATTGGGCCGCGCATCTCGGCGAGCGCTTCTTTGACGCCTCGTACGAGCAGCGGAGGCATGAGGCTGGTGAAGAAGCTCCCCGGACCGATGATCACGGCGTCGAACGCGCGAATCGCCTCTGCCACCACTGGATGAATGGACACGTGCGGCTCGAGCCAGATGCGGCGGACTTCATGGCCCCTCGCCTGCCCGGCATCGACTTCAACTTCACCGCGAGTCATCGTGCCATCTGCATACTCCGCGCAAATGGAAGCGCGCTCGACGGTCACGGGAAAGACTCTCCCGCGGCACCCGAGCAACCGCCTGAGTCCGTCCACCGCCGCGAGGAAATCGCCGCAATACGTCTCCATCATCGAGAGCAGCAGATTGCCACCGGTGTGTCCTGCCAGCCGGTCGTGCTGCTCCAGCATCGGCAGACGTGACAGCAGTACGCTCCGCGCTTCTCGTTCGTTGCGCGCCAACGCCAGCGCGCACTTGAGCACATCACCAGGAGGTAACACGCCGAGCTCATCGCGCAACTGACCCGAGCTGCCACCGCTGTCGAACATCGTCACGACGGCGCTCAGGCTCAGCCAGGGGTTACCTTTGAGTCCGCCAATCAGACTCGGCAGGCCGGTGCCGCCGCCCACACAGCCGATGTTCAGCTCGCGCAGTCGCATGAGCTTTATTGTACGGTCTCCGGTCCGCGCGGTCCCGCGGCCTTCAGTCTCCCTATTGGCGGCGCCGCAGGCCTTCGGGGAACCTGAGCCGCGAGTCTGCCGTAGACGGGAGACAGGAGACTGGAGACCGTAGAATTACCTCATGACGCCCACGTGGAAGACCGCGGCTCATTCGCTCGTCGGCGATCTGCGAAATGTCTTCGGTGATCGCCTCCTCGCCGTCGTTGCGTACGGGCCACGGATCGAGGGTTCCTCCAACGATCCGCTGACGTGCCTGGCGCTGGTAGCAACGCTGTCGGCGGAGGACCTGCAGGCGTGCGCGCAATTCGCGCGCCGCTGGAGCCGAGCGCATGTGGCAACGCCACTCATGATGCCCGCGCAGGAGTTTTTGCGGTCGCTCGACACGTTCCCGCTCGAATACGGCGAAATCATCCGAGCGCACGAACTGGTCTACGGCGACAACCCCTTCAGCTCGGCGGCGATCGCGCCGGACGATCTCCGGCGTGCGTGCGAACTGCAGGCGAAGAGCCATCTCGTTCACCTCAGGGAAGCGTTTATTGCATCAGGAGGCCGCCCCAGCGACGTCGCCGACCTGGTGACCACCTCGGCTCCGGCCTTTACCCTGCTCCTGCGGAACGTTGCACGGCTGAATAGCGTCACAACTACTGACAGGAGCGAAGTGACGCGCGCTGGTGCGCGCGCAGTGGGCATCCCCGAGGAGCTGGTTGCCGACATGCTGAACCTGGAACGTCAACCGGGCATCGCCGCGACCGATCCATCCCGTCTCTTTCCCGAATACCTGGCCGCAGTCGAACAGCTCGCGCGAGCTGTCGACACATGGCGCGTATAGACATGTCAGGCGATCTTCGTCGGCAACTCCCAACGTTGGGGGCTGCGATGCTCATTGCCGTGGTGGTGGCGTGCGCACCGGCAGTGACAACAGTGCAGGCGCAGACGCTCCCACCCGAGCTGACGCAGCCGGTCAACGACTTCGCTCGAGTCATCGACGACGCGAGCGCGCGCGAGATCGAGGCGCTGATCAGGTCACTTCAACAGGCGACCGGAGACGTCGTCGTTATCGCAACCATCGACAGCATCGAGCCGTACGCGGACATCAACGAGTACGCCGTGAAGATGTTCGAGAACCGTGGTCGGGGGATCGGCGAACGCGGTCGAGACAATGGGTTGCTGATTGTGGCGGCGATCAAGGACCGCATGGTGCGCATCGAAGTCGGCTACGAGCTCGAGGCGTTCATCACCGACGGCTTCGCCGGCGAAACTCGTCGCGACGCCCTGACGCCGTCATTCAGGCGCGGCGAGTACGGTGAAGGCCTTCTCGCAGCCACGCAGCGCATCGTGGGTCGCATCGCCGAGGGGCGCAATGTCACGCTCCAGGGGGTACGTCCCGTGCCGCGCCGCGCCGCGCCACAGACGGGTTCGGGTGGCAGCCTCATCGTGGCCTTGTTCGTGCTTTTCGTGATCCTCAACCTCATCTCGGGGCGGATGCGAAGACGACGGTTCCGCGGGGGATGGGGGGGCGGCGGCGGGTGGTCGAGCGGCGTCGGCCCGTTCGGTGGCGGATTCGGAGGCGGGTTCGGCCGCGGTGGAGGGTTCGGCGGCGGCTTTGGCGGGTTCGGCGGGTTCGGAGGCGGCCGCAGCGGTGGCGGCGGCAGCGGCGGTTCCTGGTAGATCATTAACCCCAGAACTCGCTTGTGTCGGTGATCGTGGGAACGTTCGCTCTTCGTGCGACCGGCCATTTTGTCAAAGTGACTTTGGCCGGAACTCCCCAACACAAGCGAGCAGCAGAGTAGAGGAGTTCTGCAATGACGCGGATTCGAAAGACAGGCCTCGCCCTCGGGCTGGCGTTCGTCGTCCTCGGCTCGACCGGGTGTTCGTACAACACGTTCGTCAGCCAGGAAGAGGCGATCAAGGCGCAGTGGGCCCAGGTTGAAAACCAGTTGCAGCGTCGCAACGACCTGATCCCGAACCTGGTGGAGACCGTCAAGGGGATCGCGCAGCAGGAGCAGGACGTGTTCGGCCGCATCGCCGATTCGCGCGCGAAGCTCGCCGGCGCGACGACGCCCGAACAGCGCATGCAAGCCGCCAACGAGCAAAGCCAGGCCCTGGCTCGATTGCTCGTCGTTGTCGAGAACTATCCGCAACTGCGATCGAACGAGCAGTTCGCTCGCTTGATGGACGAGTTGTCGGGCACCGAGAACCGCCTCGCCGTCGAGCGGATGCGGTACAACGAGCGCGTGCAGGCCTACAACACGTCACGCCGGCAGTTCCCGTCGAACATCACCGCGTCGATCTTCGGCTTCAAGGAGTACACGCTGTTCGATGCGCCGACGGCAGCCGAAGCGGTACCGCGGGTAAACTTTGGGAAACCGGGGGCTTGATCAAGGTCAAAGGTACGTAGTGTCCGGCTTTAGCCGGACAGGTGAGGTGCCAATGGCGCTGGTAGACGCGTTATTGCCGGAGTTCGATCACGAGATGACGGTGACGCGCAAGCTGCTCGAGCGCGTGCCCGAGGATCGGTTCGACTTCAAGCCGCATGAGAAGTCGTTCTCGCTCGGGCAACTCGCTCAGCACGTCGCAACGGTGCCGATGTGGGGAGCCGTGACGATGAGTCAGTCGGAGCTCGATCTGGGCGGCGCTCAGCAGCTGGCACCCGTCACAAACCGCGCCGGGTTGCTCGCGCTGTTTGACGGGCACGTCGCGGGAACGCGCGCCGCGCTCGTCGGCAAGTCCGATGCGGAGCTGATGGCGCCGTGGACGCTCAAGGTCGCCGGCAAGACGATCTTCTCCATGCCGAAGGCGGCCGTCTGGCGCTCGTTCGTGATGAGTCACCTCATTCATCATCGAGGACAGTTGAGCGTCTACCTGCGAATGCAGGATGTGAAACTGCCATCGATGTACGGTCCCAGCGCCGACGAGAATCCCTTCGCTTAGTGATCAGTTTCGTATTCGCCGGCTGCCAGCGCAGGGAACATTTCGGGCGCCACTTCGTCATTGATGCCGGAGCCCACCGGGATCGATGACGATTGCAGCTTTGAGCGGCATCGGCCACACCTCGACCCTTCACGATAGATTGACGCCACTGCGCACCGCGTGCCTCGATTCGTGGCAGCGCGCGCAACCTGACTTGCCCCCACTGGGCCCACGCACGACACGATGGCAACGTTGGCGAAACGCGCGCGCAACAGGTCGCCTCATCGACGAGATCGCAAGTCGTGTGAACGAGCATCCCGAGCACCAGGCTGAACAGCGTACGTGGCGAGACGGACTGCGCACAACACTGCAGGACTTCGGTGAGCGCCGATTCGGCTGGCCGGATGGCTATCGTCGTCTGTTGTTCGGCGACGCGTTCTACGACGCGTCGGTCGACTTTGCGCGCCAGGCCCGCGCGTTCGATCCCTCGTTGCGCCTCGACGATCTCTGGCAGGCCATGCGCAACGTCTGGATAGGCAATAACCTGCAAATGCTCCTCGGCCGGCCAGTCCGTCTCACACGTGGACTCTTTGCCTACAGCATGTTGTATCCGGTGACCGACAACTTGCTCGATGCACCGGATCGCTCGCCAGACGACAAGCGGCAGTTCAATGACCGGCTCGGCCGGCGCTTGCGAGGGTACGACGTCGCGGCCAACCATCAGCGAGAGGCCGCCACCTTCGATCTGGTTCGCGAGATCGAGCTCGAGTTTCATCGCGCGTCGTACGCCGACGTATGGGAGAGCATCCTGGCGATCCATCACGGTCAGATCGACAGCCTGCGGCAGCAGGGTCCACTTCTCTCGGAGGGCGACCTGCGCGAGATCAGCTTCGCCAAGGGCGGCGCATCGGTGCTGGCCGATTTGTACCTGGTCACGGGCACCGCCACTCCCGACGAGGAACGATTTGCCTTCGGCTACGGTGTGTTCCTTCAGTTGCTCGACGACCTGCAGGACGTGACGGTGGACCTCGTTGCAGGGCACCACACCCTGTTCACGCTGGCCGCACGCCAGGGCACCCTCGACGCGCTGACGGCCCGGCTCGTGAGTTTCATCGACATCATTCTGGACGGGGAACGCGGCGGCGCGAGCGCTGCCACGGCGGACTGCCTGGATTTGATTCGCCGGAACTGCCACTCGATGCTGGCGGGCGTGGTGGCACAACAACCAACGATGTTCAGTGCGCGGTTTCGTCGATCGATCGAACGTCAGTGGCCGGTCAGTCTACGTGCGATGCGGCGGCTTCGGCGACGCGCGGAGAGACAGTTCCAGACCACCGCGCAGCGGCTGCAGGCGCGGCGCGGAGTGTCGTCGCCTCTCGAACTTCTGCTCGCGGCGTAGAGCGCAGGCTTCAGCCTGCGCCGCAGGCTCCGCCGCGGGGCTTCCACCTTCGCCGAAGGCTAGAGTGGACTGGAAAGCCCCCGCTCTCCGTCGTTCTGTTGCGCCGCTACTCGTATCGCAGCGCTGCCATCGCGCTGATGCGCGTGGCGCGGCGCAGTGGCGCGTAGCACGCGATGAATGCGACCACCAGGAACAGCGTCGTTGCCGCGAGGAAGGTCATTGCGCCTGGTGCCGTGATGCCGAAACGCTGCGCGGCGAGCAACCGTCCAACGCCCGCGCCGAGTGCCAGACCAATGACGAGCCCAATACCCACGAGCGTCATTCCCTGGCGAAGAATCATCGCCACGACGGCGGAGCGACCGGCGCCCAGCGAGAGGCGGATGCCGATTTCGCGCGTTCGGCGCGCGACCGAGTAGGCGGTAACGCCGTAGATGCCCATCGCGGCAAGCAGGATGCCCACGACGCCGACGCTTCCAGCAATGATCGCCGCCAGTCGAAGTTGGGTCTCGACCGGTCCGGTCTGCGCGCTCTCCAGCGTCTGCGCGGTCAGGACCGGAAGATTCGGATTCATCGACGTCACCACGGCCCGGATTTCGTCAGCGACGCTCGGTCCCGTCGTTCTGGCGAGGATCGTAATTCCCGCAACATACTTCTGCCTCAAAGGCACGTACAGTGAGAGAGGCGCCTGGAAGTCCCGTGGCGATGTAAGGTCGCGAGCGATTCCAACGACAACCAGCGGCGTTGCAGGGACATTCGAGGTGCTCCGCATGTCCGTATGAACGTGGACGACCTGTCCAATCGCGTCCTTGCCCGGAAAGAAGCGACGCGCCGCGGCTTCGCCGAGGATCGCCACTCTCTGTGCGTCATCGCGATCGAGATCGCTGAGATCCCGTCCCGCGATCAGCGGGATTTTCAAGGTCGCGAAATACCCCGCATCGACGATATTCCAGTCAGGATAAAAGTAGCGCTGCCCCGGCGGCGGAGACACACCCGGCACGGTGACGCCTCCCATCGTCATCATGGTACCGGGACGAGGCAGGCGGTCGGTTAGCGTGGCGACTTCGACGCCAGGGATCGCGCGAACGCGATCGACTAATTGATGCGCAAAGAGGCCGCCAGTCGTCGCGGTGTAGCCGGCCATCGACAGGTTGACGGATGCAAGGTCGACGTGGCGCGCATCGAACCCGCGATCAACTGCAGTCACGCGCTCGACATCCCGTCCCAGGATGACAGCCGTGATGACGAGCAGCGCGCTGAACGCGACCTGCGCCACTACAAACGCATTGCGCAGTCGCAGCCGATCCATCGGCGCTTGCGCATCGTCCTTGAGCGTGGACGCAACGTCGGTCCTGGACGCGTGCAGCGCCGGCGCAAGGCCGCAAAACACCGCGGCCATAAATGACAGCGCCAGCGAGAAGGTCACGACCTGTGGATCCAGCGGCACGGACACGTTGACGGGTAGAGGGAAAGCCGGCAGCAATGAGACGAGCAGCGACGTCATGGCGCGCGCCAGGATCAGACCGGCCGCTCCACCCAGCGCGAAGAGCAGGATCGTCTCCGTCAGCAATTGACGCACGACGCGTGCGCGCCCGGCGCCGATCGCGCTGCGCACGGCGATTTCGCGACGCCGAACCACGCCGCGAGCGAGCAGCACACCGGCCAGGTTCGCGCATGCGATGACCAGGACCACCGAAACGATCGACATCAGCAGCGCCAGGAATCCTGCGACGATGACGCGAAGACCGTAGGGGACTGGTGAGGCGGCGGCAACACTCCAGACAAACGAGATGTCAGTAGGGGCAAGCCCGGGCGGAAGGAAGTCGTACTTGACGGGAAACTCTTTGGCCAGCGCATCACCGATAGCCGCAATTTCGGCCGAGGCTCGAGCCCTCGGCACGCCGGCCTTCAGGCGACCTCCGAGCATCAACCAGTCTGCCTCCCGGGCAGTCAACAGCCGCGTTCCCGATTCGGCATTGAGTACCGCAACCATCGAGGTCGGGATCCAGAAGTCTGGCGCGACGACCGTCATCCCCAGGAACCCCTGGCGGGCCACGCCAACGACGGTCAGCGGGTAGCCGTTCAAGTACACGGTACGCCCGACGATCGAGGGGTCGGAATCAAAGCGACGCATCCAGAAGCGATGACTGAGGACGGCGATCGGGCTTGCCCCTGCTTCCTCGCCGTCGCTCGACCCGAACGTTCGACCAACGACTGCAGGAACGCCCAGGACCTGGAAGTAGTTCGTCGAGACAACGCCGGCATAGACACGCTCGGCACCGACGTCGCTGACGCGCAAGCTCGTCGGTTGAAGTTCGAGTTGATAGCCGTAGACTCCGTCGAGCGTGGTTGCGCGCTTTCGAACCTCCAGGTAGGCGGGATAGGAAAACGGGTCGATTCCCGGTCCGCCACCTCTCTGCATCCGGACGATGTCGACCAGACGATCCGAGTCGGTCACACCGACGGCCGAGCGGAGCAGCAGGCCATTGACCACGGTGAAGATGGTGGTCGTCGCGCCGATGCCCATGGCAAGCGAGAGTGCGGCGGTCAGCGTGAAAACCGGATTGCGGGCCAGCAGGCGCGCGGCATAGCGAAGATCCTGCACGAGCGTGTCGAGAAACGCCCCGGCGCGCGCGTCCCGCACCTGCCCCTTGAGGGACTCGATACCATCGAGCTGAAGAAGTGCGGCACGTCGAGCGTCACGCGTCGACAGCCCTTTGCCACGGTGCTCATCGATCAGCAGATCCAGCGCCGCGCGAAGTTCATCGTCCAGGTCCTGCTCGACGCGGTCACGCCTTACGATGTTGCGTACGATCGCTCGGAATCGTGTCAGCACTTTGCCCAACTTTTGACTTTTTGACCTTTGACTTTGATCTGACCTAAGTCTCCAACGCCCTACTCATCGCGAGTGCCACTCGATTCCACTGCTCGGTAGCCTCGCCAAGCTGTCGCCGTCCTCTCTTGGTGAGCTTGTAGTACTTGGCTCGACGATTGTTCTCTGATGCTTCCCATTCCGACGTCAGCCAGCCCGAATCCTCGAGCCGATGCAAGGCGGGGAAAAGCGAGCCCGGCTGCACTACGAACGTGCCACCGGTGATTTGCTCGATGCGTCGCGAGACGCCGAGACCGTGTAACTCGCCCGCCGACACCGCTTTCAGGATCAGGAGATCGAGCGTGCCTTGCAGCAGGCTCGCGCGCGGTTGCGACATGTCGCCTCTCGTATCGAACGTCTATACGAGCGCCAGTGTGTCGTTGTTCCTATCGAATGTCAATACGAGCGGGCGGCCGCGACTCGTCCCTGGCCGGCCGGTTGATCGTCAGCGCCCGGTGGCTTGACCTGGTCGCAACAGCTCGTGGAGGGTTCCCGGCCGTCGAAGCTTGGTGATCCAGACGATCTGGCCGATATGAAGCGCATTGTGATGCGTGACGTGGAGCAGGACTTCCGCCACGGGCTTGTTCTTGTCGTTCGTCGGTTGAAGGAGCCGCTCGGGCGTCAGCGTTCGAAGAACCGCATCGACTCTCGCGGTCACGTCCATCCACACCTTCAGCACGTCGGCCTTCGTCGGCCCGCCGCGAGCGGCAAACTCGGCATCGCGATCGCGGACGCCGGGCGCTCCCCCGATCACGTGCTCGAGGAAATGACGATTCGATCCCGCCACGTGCAGCACGAGGTTGCCGACGGCATTTGACAGCTCATGCGGACGCCACCAGAGATCCTCCTCGCTTAAAACCTCGAGGCAGCGTTCGACCTGGTGAGGGAATTCCCCAACCAACCGGGCGGTGATGTGCCGGAGCAGGAAGGCATCGACAGTGTCTGGCATCCTCGTGATGATAAGCTCAAATGTGCGCGTCCCGCAGCCGGGACAGCTGACACGACATCCGAGTGACCTTCACCCAGTCCGAGTTCCGGCCCCGATTCACCGGGGGCCACGTCCAGACACTGTATGCCTGGGCCAGGCCGCGAACGTTTCCGCGACTGCCTGCTCCCGTTGCCCGCTATTTCGACGTCGCCGCCGACGCCCGGGTGCTCGCACACTGCCACTGGCAGGATCGCGCGCACGAACATCCCACGCTCCTCCTGCTGCATGGACTCGAGGGCTCGAGCCTGGCCCATTACATGGGCGGGATGGCGGACAAGGCGTGGGCACGCGGCTGGAACGTCGTGCGACTGAACCAACGCAATTGCGGCGATACCGAGCACCTGTCCCGCGGCTTGTACCACTCGGGTCTCACCCACGATCCGCTCTTCGTCCTGCGCGAGTTGATCGCCCGCGACGGCATTCGCGCGCTGGCGGTGGCGGGCTATTCGCTGGGTGGCAATCTCACTCTGAAGCTGGCCGGCGACCTGGCCGAGGACGCGCCGCGTGAACTGAAGGCGGTGTGCGCCGTGTCGCCGACGATGGACCTGGCGGTGTGCGTGAATGCGTTGGAGCGCCGCTCAAACCTGGCTTACCAGTGGAATTTCGTGAGACGGCTCAAGGCACGGATGCGGCGAAAGGCGGCGGTGGTGCCAGGGCTGTTCACGCTCGAACCGTTGCCGCGAATCTGGACCGTCCGTCAGTTCGACGAAGCCTACACGGCGCCCCATCACGGCTTCGCGGACGCGGCTGACTACTACCACCGGGCGAGCGCCATGCGCGTTGTCGATCGCATTCGAGTCCCGGCGCTGATTCTCACGGCCGCAGACGACCCGTTCGTGCCCATCGGGCCGTTTCAGCATCCCGCCGTCACCGGCAATCCATGCGTCACGACGATCGTCACGCGGCATGGCGGCCACTGCGCCTTCGTCGAGCACGCGACCGGTCAGTACGATGGCTATTGGGCGGAGGAAGAGGTCGTCCGGTTCGTCATAGGTCACGCAAATGGTCAATCAGCATCCGCCCGAACTCCGGCCCCTTCCCTTCCTCTTCGTGCTTGAAGTAGACGAACACCTCGCCGCAGCGTGACGTCCGTTCTTTGATCGTCAGCGCCCAGCGGGCGATGTCGTCGGCGACGTATCCTTCATCGCGCAGCCGGAAATAGCCGTAGTCAGCGGTGATCTCGACCGGCGTCGACAACTTCTCGCTGTCGGCCACGCAGAGCGCCAGGTTCCTCGCGCGCAGCCGCGCGTAGACCTCCTCGTCCAGCCAGGACACGTGACGGAATTCAAACGCCGCGCAGACGCGAGGCGGAAACGTGTCGAGGAACGCATCGAACAGCGCGAGGTCCTTCTTCAGGTTTGGCGGGAGTTGAAAAAGAAGCGCACCAAGCTTGGGGCCGAGGCTACCGGCCGTCTCCAGGAATTGACGGACCCGGTCACCGCAGTCGCGAAGACGGCTGTCGTGCGTAATCCGCTTCGGCGCCTTGAGCGTCAGCTTGAAACGCTCGGGCGTCGCGCTATTCCAGCCCGCGAGGATCTTTTCGTTGGGAGCCCGGTAAAACGTGTAGTTGATCTCAACGGTCGGGAAGCGCTCTGCGTAATACGGCAGCATTTTCGCCGCCGGCAATGTCTCGGGATAGAAGCTCCCCTTCCACTCAGGGTAGTTATAGCCCGACGTCCCAATCCAAATCGCCAAGTGGCCCTACGCTTCCCTCGCCCACCGCATCAGCGTCGCCATGTCCGGCGCCTTGCCGTGCATCAACAAGCCGACCTTGAAGACCTTGGCGGCAAACCAGGTCACCGCGCATGCTGCCGCGAGTCCGACCACCATCGTGACGAGCACCTGCCAGATCGGGGGCGGCGTCGCCGAGCCCAGTCGAATCATCATTGCGAACGTGTTGACGGGGGGAATGAAGCTGAGCGCGACGGAGAACGCCGAATTCGGCTCCCGACCGATGACCGTCGCGAACATCCATGGCGCCATGAGCAGCAGCATCACCGGTGTCATCAGCGACTGCGCTTCCCGCATCTCGTTGACCGCGGCGCCCACGGCGCTGAACACCGCCGCGAACAGCAGGTAGGAAATCAGAAAGAACACGATCAGATAGACGATCAGCAGCGGGTCGAGCAGGCCGAGCATCGCAAACGACATCAAGGTCACGAGCCCGAGGCCGATGTAGATCGCGAGCACGAGCATGCTGACGGCCATCTGCCCGAGAATCTTCCCTGCCATCAGCTCGATCGGCGACACGGCTGACAGCAGGACCTCAATCACGCGATTCGACTTCTCCTCCACGGTCTGCGTCAGCAGCGTCTGGCCGCCAATCGTCACGCCGAAGACGAGCAGACCGGCGAAGACGAACGGCAGCATCCGATTGAAAGCGACGTTGGTCTGGCGCTCAGCGCCGGCAGCCACCGTCACCGATGCCGCACGGCGCACTCTCATCACCGCTTCCACTTCGTTGCGATTGAGATTGTGAGCGCGAATCCGCGCGGCGACGAGCGATTCCCTGATGGCGTCGTAGAGCTCGGTCTCGAGGCGGTCGTCGATATTTTCGGGGATGAACAACTCATACGACCCGTACTCCGCGGGGGCCGAGGCGATAACGGCGTTGGGCTGCACGACAATGAGCGCGAGGTGACGGAGACCGCCGGCGGCCACTGGTTCAGTCAGCCACTGCTTCTCGCGCTGAAGATCGGCGCTCGCAGTTCGCTCAAGAATCGTGAGTGCTGGCGCGGCACCGACCGTCCGTGCGATCGCCGTGGGACTGGTGGCCGCATCGCGGACGACGGCTGGCGTGTTCTGAAGTGCCCGCATGGCGCTGTCGCGGCGCCGCGCGGTGATGGCTTCAGCGGTCAGCGCCGTGCGCAGCGCACCCGCCACCTGCCCGGTCGGGTCGACGACAGCGACCTCGCCACGAACCGCCGGCACATTTCTGCTCGAGACCAGCGGAAACACCGCGATCAAGAGCCCGATGATTGCCGGCATCAGCAGCAGGCCAATGACGAAGCCCTTGTTCATGACGGCGGCCATGAACTCCCGGCGGGCGACGAGCCCGATTCGCCGCAGACTCTGCTTCATGCCAGGACTCCTTCCGCTCCGGCCGTCACGCTGGCGCGCAACGCTTCCGAAGCTACTTGGCTGCGCGATCCTTCCGTCACGATCCGCACGAAGACATCCTCGAGCCTGAGGCGCGCCAGCTCGATGCGTGCCGGGGCAACTGCCGCTGCCAGCCGCGGCATCATGCCCGCAGGATCGGTGCCCGGTATAAGTGTGATCCGGTAGCTGCCGTCGAGTGACTCGACGCGCTCGACGCCGATGACGGCGCTGAGGCTCGACGCGGTGGCGTTCGCGGCGAGGCCCGACGCAGTGGCGTGCGCGTCGAGGCTCGACGCAGTGGCAGTCTCGTCGAGGCTCGACGCAGTGGCATTCTCGTCGAGGGGCTCGAAATAAATGATGCGCGGGTCGAACTGACGCCTGAGCCCGGCCATCGCTTCATCGAGGACCTTCCGGCCCTGGTGAATCATCACGACGTGCTGGCACATCTCTTCGGCATGCGCCATGACGTGGGTCGAGAGCAGCACCGTTGCGCCCCGGCGATGTTCCCCGAGAATGTGTTCGCGAAGAACCCGAACGCTGACCGGATCCTGCCCGCTGAACGGTTCATCGAGAATGAGCAGGTCGGGCTGGTGGATCACCGCGGCCAGAAACTGCACGCGCTGCAACATGCCTTTCGACAGATCCTCGCAGCGCTTGCCTTCGATGCCCGGCAGACCGATCTCCTGCAGCAACCTGGGCACCCGCGCCGCTGCATCCTCGGCGGCTAGCCCCTTCAACTCCGCCATGTAAATCAGGAAGGCGCCCACCTTCATCTTCCGGTACACGCCGCGCTCTTCCGGAAGGTAGCCGATGCGGTCTTTCGCCTCCAGCGCCGAGCGGCGGCCCAGCACCGACAGCTCGCCGGAGTCGGGGAACAGGATCGACATGATCATCCGAATGCACGTCGTCTTTCCCGCCCCGTTTGGTCCGATCACGCCGTAGAGCGCGCCCCGCGGCACGACGAGATCCATGCCCTCGACGGCGACAGTCGCTCCAAATGTTTTCCTGAGATTCCTGAGCTCGAGCGCTGGCTGCATTCTCAAGCGACCTTATATCACGCGGGTCGTGGAAGAATTGTTAGAGTGAACGTGATGCGCACGTTGTTCGTTCTGGTCGTGGCCTCGATCGCGTTGAGCGCTTGCGGACGGGCCCCTGACACCAACACACGTCAGTTCGACCTGCAAGGTCAGATCCTCGCCCTGCGGCCCGAACGACACGAAGTCGTGATCAAGCATCAGGACATCAAAGGGCTCATGCCTGGCATGACGATGCCCTTCACGGTGAAGGACGACACGCTGATCGCAGATAAGAAGCCGGGCGATCTGGTGACGGCAACGCTCGTGGTTGGAGAGACCCAGGCGTATCTCACCACGTTGACGACGACCGGGCATGCCGCTGTATCGGAAGCCGCTCCACCGCCGCCTCCCGATATCCTGGAGCCCGGACAACCCGTGAAGGATGCGGCGCTCGTCGACCAGGACAACAAGCCGCGCCCGTTTTCGACGTTCAAGGGACACAGACTCGCTCTGACGTTTATCTACACGCGGTGCCCGCTGCCCGACTTCTGCCCGCTCATGGACAAGCACTTCGCCGCGATTCAGAAAACCATCATGAGCACGCCGGCGCTTGCCGACGTGCGGTTGGTGACCGTCACTCTCGATCCGGAATTCGACAAGCCGGCTATCTTGAAGGCGTACGCCCGCCGGCGCGAAGCCGACCCGGCCGTGTGGACGTTCCTGACCGGCGAATCCGCGGAGGTGAACCGATTTGCGACCCAGTTCGGCCTGTACGTTGAACACAATCCGCAAAACGCCATCGACATCACGCACAACCTTCGCACGGCCGTCATCGATCCGGAAGGCCGTCTGATCACTGTGCACAACGGCAATTCCTGGACGCCGGCCGAACTCGTTGCCGACCTCACCGCCGCGCCCGCTCCCGCGCACTGACCCGGTCGAACCGCCGGTGTTGTCACTGACGCGCGAGGAGCGTCGCGTGATCGCGCGCCTGCGAACACCCAGCGCGGTTCAGGCCTGGTTGAACGGCCTGCCTTACAACACAGAGGTCGGCGGCGAGACGCTGCGCAGCTTTCGCGGAGTGGTGCGCACCGGCACTGCTCATTGTCTCGAGGCGGCTCTGTCGGCAGCGGCGGTGCTCGAACAGCACGGGTATCCGCCGCTCGTGCTCAGCTTCGAGTCGATCGATCTGCTCGACCACGTCATCTTTGTCTATCGAACGAGCCGCGGCTGGGGATCGGTGGCGCGCTCCCGCGATCCGGGTCTCCACGGTCGACGGCCGCTCTTTGCGACACCGCGGACACTCGCGCTGAGCTACTTCGAGTCGTACATCGACTTTACCGGCCGCATCAAGGCCTACGCCGTGGTCGACCTCCGGGTGATGGGCACCTACGATTGGCGACTCTCGACGCGCAATGTGTGGAAGGTGGAGCAGATGCTCATCGACTGGCCGCACCGGCGCATCGCTTCGTCCGATCGAAAGGCTGACGCGATGCGGCGCCGTTATCGCGCATTTCGCGAGGCGCACGGCTACAAACCGTGGAAGTACTACAAGGGGCGGGAGCGCTGGACGCCGCTGCCGGACGAGTTCGCCCACCGGGGTTAGACTAGCTGTCGATGCGGCTCGATCTTCTGCATCTGATACGAAGCCTGCGCCGATCGCCCGTGAGTGCCGGCGCCGCGATCGTGACACTGTCGCTGACGTTGGGCACGGGTGCCGCGATCGTCGCAGTGGTGGACGCCGTACTCCTGACGCCGCCGCCCTTCACGAATCCCGATTCGCTCGTGACGCTCGGCGAGGCTCCGATCGATGAGCCGGCGGCAGTTCGACGAGCGGTGGCTTTTGCCACTTTCGAGGCCTGGCGCGAACGCGCGGGATCGTTGGCCGCGCTTGAAGCCTTCGACGGGACGAACCTGACGCTGACCGGGCTCGGAGCCGCGGAGCGTCTGAGCGCGAACGACGTCACACCCGGACTCCTGACCCTCCTGGGCGTCACCCCTGCACTGGGCCGCCAGTTCGATCCCACTGACGTCGGCACGCCGGTCGTTCTCATAAGCGATATGTTCTGGCGCACGAAGCTCGCCGCCGACCCGGCAGTCATCGGCCGCGAGATTATTCTGGGAGGACGGGCTCACTCAATCGTCGGTGTCCTGCCTGCGAAGTTTTCGTTTGGATTGAATCGGTCCGACATCTGGCGACCGCTTCCCTTTCCACCAGCCCAGGCGGCGAGCGCAGGTTACCGTGTGCTCGGCATCGGTCGTCTCGCTCCTCAGACCTCCGCCACAGATTTGGCGAGTGCCTTGAACGATGTCAGTCGCACCTCTTCACCGCCGGCGCGCGTGGTCGCGACCGGGATTGCCACGGCGATCGCGGGGGATGCGACGACAACGTTGCGCGTGCTGGCAGGTGCCGCGGCTATCGCGACACTCATCGCGTTCTTCAACCTGGCGGGCCTGCTGATCGTGCGGTCGATCGATCGACGACGAGAGCTGGCGGTGAGGAGCGCTCTGGGGGCGCGCCAATCTGCGATCGCAGGGCAGCTGTTGATGGAAACCGTCGCCATCGTCACGCTCGGAACTCTCGGCGGAGTGCTGCTCGCGGTATGGATGACCCCGGTCGCGGGGCAACTGGTGTTCGCGCGATTTGGAGGCGCTGCCAATCGCGACATCGCGGTGAGCTGGCAACTCATTTCCGCCGTGGCCAGCGCTGCGTTCGCCTGTGCCTGCATTTCTGGACTCATGCCGGCAGTTGCGGCGGCCCGGCGCAGCGCCGCCGACGTCCTGCGGCGCGGTGCCACTCAGTCGCCAGGCGAGCTCACGTTGCGTCGGCTCTTCGTCATTGGCGAGGTCGCGCTCGCGTTTGTCCTGCTTGTATCGATGGCGCTGCTCGGGCGCACTCTGTTGAACGTGCTTGCCGTCTCCCCGGGGTTCGATGCCCGAGGCGTGCTGACCTTTCAGCTGTCGCTGCCATCTGCCAGCTACAGCACCCCCGAACGCGTGACCGCGTTCTACTCGACGCTTCACAACACGTTGGAAGAGCGTTTCGGACCGCGGGCGGTCGCGATCGCCGACGAGATTCCTTTGACCGGAGATCGCGGTCGGCGTCTCGTGAGCGTCCGCCCGGCCGACGCGGGACAGGAAGCCGTCGTGCGAACTGTGAGTCGGGACTACTTCGACGTCATGCGAATTCCCGTCATGGCCGGCCGATCGTTCGAGCGGCAGGATAGTGCCGAGGCCCCGGCGCGCGTCGTGATCAGCCGATCGCTCGCCGAACGGCTCTTCACAACCGAGTCGCCCGTGCGTCAGCGAATCCGGCTGGGCCCAGACGCGCAGATCGTGGAAGTCATCGGTGTCGTCGGCGACGTCAAGCATCGCACTCTTGACGAAGCGTTCCTCCCAACCGTGTACCGATCCGGCCTGCAGGACCCTTCCCCCTCCAGCATCCTCGTCGTTCGCAGCGCACGCGCGGACGTCGATGTGATCGCCATGGTCCGTGACACCGTTGCGCAACTCGACGGCAATCTTCCTGTCTACAGGATGCGAGCGATGGGTGAAGTCGTCGCCGCATCGCCCGGGTTCCCGGAACGGCGACTGCTGACGGCGGCCTTCAGCGGATTCGCACTGCTCGCGGTGCTGCTCAGCGCCATCGGACTCTTCGGCATCGCCGCGCACGACGTTGCCAGCCGGCGCGCCGAGCTCGCGCTCCGGCTGGCAGTGGGAGCCGATCCCATGAAACTTCTGCGCGCTTCGCTGGCACGCGGAGTCCTCATGGTTGCAACCGGTCTGATGCTGGGAGGGATCCTGTCGATCTGGGCGGTACGTGCATTGAGTGGCGTCTTGATTGCGGCCGCCGGACTCGACGTTCTAAGCATCGGCGTCGCTGCAGCAGTTCTGGCCACATCGGGCATCGCCGCCGTCATCCCCGCAGCGGTGCGCGCGGCGCGCACCGACCCGCTCATCGCATTTAGCGGTGACTGAAATCCGATTGACGTCAGTCGAGATCGAAATCCCGCATCGGCCGCGTCACCGGCTCGTGGCGCGCTTTTTTCAACGCTTCCTCGAATCTCCGCGTCAGGGCATCGTCGCGGCCCTTTTCCGCTTCGACTGATTGCTCGAAGAGCGACTCGCGTCGAGCCGCCTCCGCCTCCAGGATGCGCGCGGCATCGTTCAGCTCAGGCTTGTCGCCACGTTCGGGTACGCGGTGACTGACCACGCGACGAAGGTTCGTGTCGATCACGAGGACCGCGTCGCAGCAGGGACATGCAACTTCGATCTCGCTTTTGAGCTTCGCCATGAACTGATCTTACGCAATGCGGAATGCAGATTTCAAAGCTCAGATTCCCTCCTGAATTCGGCATTCTGAATTCTGAATTACATTGCTCTTAGCAATGAGCGACTCACACACGCGGACGATCCGCGTCGCCACCTACAATATCCATCGCTGCCGCGGCCTGGACGGACGCACGCTGCCGGCTCGGATCGCGGATGTAATCCGGGCCATCGACCCCGATCTCATCGCCCTCCAGGAGGTCATCGGCGCCGGCCCGCACTCGCCTGGCCATGCCGAAGAACTCGGGGCGCTGCTGGGGATGGGCTGGGTGATGGCGCCGACGCGCCATCTTCGCGGCAGTCTCTTCGGCAACGTCGTTCTCAGCCGCCACCCGATCATTCATCACACGCACTACGATTTGTCCTGGAAAACGTGTGAACCGCGCGGTTGCCAGCGTGTCG
This sequence comes from Vicinamibacterales bacterium, assembly GCA_035649635.1. Lineage (GTDB taxonomy): Bacteria > Acidobacteriota > Vicinamibacteria > Vicinamibacterales > UBA2999 > Gp6-AA40. Next base: position 38,540 of record DASRJE010000205.1, read on the forward strand.
ACGTGGCCTTCGGCGACGACCGGTTGCGTCTCTACAACGTGCATCTCGGGACCGCATTCCTCGAGCGCCGGTATCAGGCCGGGCGACTCCAGGGAATCGTGCACGATCGTCGCGTCGGCACTCCGAAAATCGTCCTCGGCGACTTCAACGAGTGGATGAAGGGGCTGGCCACCTCGACGCTCAACAAGCACCTGCAAAGCATCGATCTTCGAGCGCACCTCCGCCGGCGCCGGACGTATCCCGGCGTGTTCCCGGTGCTGCATCTCGATCACATTTACTACGAGGGACAGGTGGAGGTGGCGAAGGTCGAACTGCCGCGCACGCGGCTTTCGTTGATGGCGTCGGACCATCTCCCGCTCGTGGCGGAGCTCAAGGTTCAGTTCCCGTAGGTCCGTTAACCTTCCTCTTCGAACTCTTCTTCTTCGATCGGAAGGAACCGAGTCGGTGGGCGCAGCGCTTCGCGAAAGTCGTAGACCGGCAGGTGCTTCACGTGCAACGCGATCACGCAACCCGGTGCTTTTTCGTCGACGACGACGGTCACGGGGCTCCCCTCGACGCCCTCGCGAAACGCGAGACGGCAACCGCAGGCGAGTCGGGCGTGCGTGAAGCCTTTCAACATGTTCGGATCATACTACAGCAGGGTCTCGCCGGAGCCAGCCGGTCTTTCCAGGCCTGAGCGCAGTCGAAGGCAGACCCGCCGCGCGCTACAGCAATGTCTTGATCTCCCGCTCGATTTGCTCTTTCGTCGCAATCCCCGAGTGTTTCTTCGCGATGACGCCGTCGCGCCCGATGATCACCGACACTGGAATCCCGAAGAGCGGACCGAACGCTTCCTGCACATCCTCGCGCCCATTGCCCACCAGCACCGGGTAATTCATCTTGAACTCGGCTGCGTACGGCAACAGCTTCTCCGCGGTGTCATCCACTGAAAGTCCCAGCACCACGAGATCGTCCTTGTACTGCTCCTGAAGCTCGACTAGCGACGGAATCTCCGCGCGACATGGACCGCACCACGTTGCCCAGAAGTTCAACAGAATGACCTTGCCTTTGAATGACGCCAGGTGCACATCGACACCATGCATGTCTTTCAGTGTGAAATCGAGCTGCGCCGGTTTGCCAGCCGCCTGGTCGTCTTCGGGCTCACCGGGGAAGTCGCCCGCGCCAGGTGCCGTCTCATCATGCGGCTCGATCCCGGGCGCGACCCAGATGAGTCCCAGCGCGAGCGCAACGGCGCCCATCGCCAACCATACGGCCTTGCGCGACCGCGGAGCCTCAGGCTCCGGGATAGCCCCTGGTGCGGGCTCTGGCTGCGCCGGGGCCTGACCGGGTTCGACTGGATTTATATCGTCCTGCATGTTGATCTCGGCTCCGAGTCACGGTCCGCCTGGAGGCGGATACCAGATCACGGTCCGGCTCAAGCCGGACACTACTACATTACTACCGCGCTTCCCGCATGACGTATCGGGACGCGCCCGTCATCCCTCCAGCGTCAGCTGGTGTCACGAGAACGAAGGTCGTTCCGTCTCGAGACCAGATTTGCGATCGATGGCCCAGCGTGACGAGGTCGTCCGGCTTTCGCTCGGTCCCAGGGAGAACAAAGAGCGAGACGTCCTGGCCGTGCACGCGGTACATCACATGGGGCACGAGTCCATCGCCGTACAAACATCGACGTGCGCCGACAAGCTGTATGTCATCCTCGGCGGAGGAGGCGGGAACGTGGACGTTCCACCCGTATTGTTCCGACAGCATGTGCTCGATGTTGCGCGCATCGGCGGATGCGGCGCCGGCGGGACCAAACAACTTGAAGCACTTCGAATGATCGGCGGTCAGTTGCGCGGCGAGCAGCGCGTCCGAACGACGCGTCGCGAGTGAGAAAAAGGCCGAGGCGGTAAAGATCATGACTACCGCCGCCAGCAAAACGGGAACGAACTGGACACGCCACCACGGTCTCAGGTCGATCGCACCGGCGCGCGAGTCATGTCGGGCACCTACGAGCGACTCGCATCGGCCCTGAAGTCCCGGAGGCAACGGCTCGGCCATGAGCCGCGACGCTCCATGCCGTAACACATGCCGGCCACTGCGTTCCTCGTCCGCCAAACGCCGGCACGGGGGACAGGCGGCCAGATGTTGCTCGATCGCGCGACGCTCCTCGGGTTGGAGCAGGTCGTCGGTGAATGCTGCCAGCGAGTCGATGATCCGTCGACACTCGCTCATGCGGTTGCTCTCGTCCTTCGCAACTGCTCGAGCAACATGCGTCGCCCTCGAGAAATGCGAGACATCACGGTCCCAATCGGCACATCGAGCGTCTTGGCGATTTCCGCATACGAGAACTCCTCGACATCGCGCAACCAGACGGCCTGACGAAAAATATCCGGCAACTCATCGAGCGCCGCGCGCAGGTCGGCGTCGAGTGTATTCCGCAGCAGCAACTGTTCCGGAGTCTCACCCCGCTGAGAATCGTCTGCTGCCGCTTCGGCTTCTTCGAGGCGCGAGCTGTCGACCTCGACGGTGGCCGCCTCTCGTCCCGTGTCGCGAAGCCGATTCCGCCACGTGTTGTGCAGGATCGTCGACAACCAGGCCCTGAGGTTCGTGCCGCGCTCGAATCGATCCGAGAAGCGCAGCGCCTTGACGAGCGTGTCCTGCACCAGGTCCTCGGCATCGGCCCGGTTCCGGGTCAGCCTCAGCGCCGTCGCATAAAGCGGCTCGAGGTAACGCAGAATCTCCGTGCCGAACGCGTCAGCGTCTGCAGGCTGGCGACGTCGGAACATCGGCGATACCGAGACCCACTGGATCAAACCCGGGGCGCTTCTGGAAAATTCCTGCGATGCGAGCCCGCGGCCTGACGAAGTATACCGTCCGAGGACGGCGACACAGGACACCGACGTCCAAGACGACAGGCAAGGACACGTTTCTCATTCGTTTTTTCGAGAAACCCTAGGCACATCCTTTGCTCGGCCGTTCGTATTTCATCGGTTTGCGACCTCTAGCAGGTCGGCGGTAAGATCGCGACTCGACTCGCCGCGCAACCCGGTTAAGAAAGCGTGCCGAACGGGCAGGGCGGGATCCCTGCAAGGAGAACTGACCATGAGCACCCGCACCCCGTGCGGTCTTCTGCTCCGGGTGATGACGTTGCTGGCCTTCGCGGTGCCGGTCGCGGCCCAGACCCCATATATTCCCTACTTCGGGAAGAACCAGATCCGCTACGACAAGTTCGAGTGGTACCGATACGAGACGGACCACTTCATCATGTACTACTACCCGGAAATCGAGCCTCATCTCGAGCGCATGGCTGGCTATGCTGAGAGCGCGTATCAGCAGGTCAGTTCCGAGCTCAAACACGACCTCGCGCACAAAGTCCCGCTCATCCTGTTTCAAACGAGCAGCGAATTTCAGCAGCAGAACGTGATTCCCGGCGCGGCACAGGAAGGCGTCGGTGCGTTCGCCGAGCCGATCCGTCAGCGCATCGTGATGCCGATGGACGAACCGCCCGATCTGCTCTATCGGCTCATCCTTCACGAGCTCACTCATCAGTTCGACTACGACATCATCCCGGCGACTCTCGTTCGCCGCAGCACACCTCTCTGGGTGCATGAAGGGCTGGCCGACTACATGACGGGCGCGTGGCGTCCGCTCGACCTGATGTCCGTCCGCGACGCGGCGGTTGCCGACATCATCCCGAAAATGAGCAAGCTCGAGGGATACAGCGACGTTGGCGGCGCGCGAATGATCTACAACCTCGGGCACGCCATCTTCGAATTCATCGAATCGAAGTGGGGCAAGGAAGGGCTGCGTCAGTACCTCTTCTCATTGCGCAAGTCGGTGATTGGCGGCGGCGAAGACGCCTACGAAGAGGCCTTCAAGATCACGGCCGAGGAATTCGACACGGAGTTCGAGAAGTACCTCAAGGACCGCTTCAAGCCGTTCCGGGACAAGGAGCGTCCCGCCGATTACGGTCGAAACCTCCTGCCCAACAAGGAGAAGACACCCTACCGCGGCGGTTACACGGTGGAGCCGTCTCCGTCGGGCGACTTGCTGGCAGTGTTCTCCGGCAACGCCCGCGATCGCGAGGGCGACATCCTCCTCGTCTCGGCGCACGATGGCAGCGTCGTCAAGAACCTGACGAAGGGATTCGATCAGGATCTCGGCTTCGAGTTCATCGTGACACCGGGTGGCCGCTGGGTCACGGTCCCGTGGTTCTCGTGGTCCGCCACAGGAGATCGTCTGGCCTACTTCGCGCGCGCGGAGAAGTGGCGCTCGCTCATCCTTCAGAACGTCCTCAACCGCAATATCGAGCGCCGCATCGCGATGCGCTCGGTTGACGATCCCGAGTCGCCCGACTTCTCGCCTGACGGACGGAAAGTGGCCTTCGCGGCGCTGCAAAACGGCGTCGGTGACATCTTCGTGATCGATCTGCAGAGCGAGCAGATCACCAACATCACAAAGGACGCGTTCGCCGATTCAGCTCCGACATGGTCTCCGGATGGTCAGTCGATCATCTACAACGCCCGCGTCAGCGGCAACGAGAAGCTGTTCAGGGTCGACGTGGCGACGGGTCAGAAGACGCAACTGACATTCGGAACACACGACGATGCGGCGGCGCAATTCCTGGATGCGGACACGCTCGTCTTCCCATCAACGGCCACCGATCCGGCGCAGCCGATCGACCCGGACGTGTCGCGCAACGGCCAGATCTACAACGTCTGGACACTCAATCTGAAAAACGGCGAACTGCGGCAGTACACCGACGCCGTCAGCGGCAACCTGTATACAGCGGTGCTCAGGGACGGAAACGCGCCACCACGCATCGGTGTCGTCACGTACTACAAGGGCGATTACGAGCTGCATGCGCTTGACCGGCGCGATCCGATCGTCACCGCTGCATCATCCGACTTTGGCGCGCCTGGGCCGATCATCGACTTCCAGGCACCACTGTCCCACACGCTGGTGGCAGACAAGAAAGCGAAGAAGGGCCGATTCGAAAAGATGTTCATGGACGGCCGTCCGCCCGTGAACGTGGGTGTCACGAGCAGCGGCGATGTGTTCGGCGGAACGGCAGTGACGTTCAGCGACGTGCTGGGCGATCAGCAGTTCAGCCTGTTTGCGGCGTCGATCTCGCAGTACCGCACGCTGTCGCTGTCCTATCTCAACCTCGCGCACCGCTTCAATTACGCCCTCCAGGGTTACTCGCAGACGCAGTTCTTCTACGGAAACCTCGAGGGCGTGTTCTACGACCCGGCGTTCTCGGGCATCATCGACCGCGACCTGTCGATCGCGACTCGAACGATTCGCGGCGCGACGGCGTTCGGCATCTGGCCGCTCAACCGGTACCGCCGCCTGGAGCTCACCGGCAGCTTCCAGCAGTACACCGAGAACTTCAACGATCCCGCCCTTCAGGCGTATTCCGAGCAGTACCAGATCGACAATTACGGGGCGCCGCTCTTCCGCTCGGGCACGTTCATTCCCTTCGGCGTCAACTTCGTCCAGGAAACGACCATCTTCCGTGAGTTCGGACCTCTCTCAGGAAGCACCGTGCGAGCCGGATACGAGGTCGCTCCGAAGATTGGCGACTCGCTCTCGCGTCAGACCACGGACATCGATGCCCGTTACTACGTGCGTCTCGGCGCCTCGGGGCTACTGGCGCTGCGCGCCCGCGGGTTCAAGAGCTGGGGCGATGCGCCTGACTTCATGTACTTCGGCGGCAACTCCGAGATGCGCGGGTATGAGTACCTTCAGTTCGTGGGCGACAGCACGGCGTTCTTCAACGCGGAGCTGCGCTTCCCACTTATCGAAGCCATGCTGACGCCGATCGGCGTGCTCGGCGGGATCCGCGGGGTGTTCTTTGCCAACATGGGCGGAGGAAAGTTCGAGGGACAGGATGCGGCGCCGCCGAGGAATTCCGGCGGCGGCTGGAAGTGGTGGAGCAGCGGCACCGATGTCTACACGCCGATCAACGGTTTCGTGTCGACAGGCCTCGGACAGCAGGCGCCGGTGTACGGCACACCGGTTGTCGTCGATGGGTTCCGGCTCGTCGACGCTCGCGCCTCGTACGGCGTCGGGCTGGAAACGTTTGCGCTTGGCTTCCCGATTCACTTCGACTGGGCGTGGAAGACGCTGTTCAACCGGGACTGGGAAGACGCGCTCTTCAGGCCGTATGGCGGGAGCGACGAGTTCCGGAAGGTGAAGTTCTCGGTCTGGATCGGGTACGACTTCTAATCCTCTATAGGCCGGGTCTTGTTTCTTGAGACCCGGCCTCTGTCAACTTCCAAACTCCAACTCCCAACTCCCAACACGCCTGGTTGCTTTGGGAGTTGGATCCTTGGGAATTGGGCGTTGACCGGTTTCACTCGAGCCTTACCTCACTCCTCGCCATATCAATCGACACACGATAGCGGCTCAGGAAGTTGTGTCCGACGATGCCGCCGAGCTGGTAGCCGAGGAGCACGCTCGGCGCCCGCAGGTTGAGAACGGCAAGCCCGACACGACGCAGGCTCACCCCTTCGAAATCCAGATCCACGCCGGGTAGCAGGAATGCATTTTCGTCGGGACCCGACATACCGAGGACACGGATCGGGATGCGGCGAGCGGTCTTCATCTCGAGCAAGTCCGCCGTGTCGGCGCCAATCGAGATCACTTCACCGCCGGTATCGACGACGAAATAAGCCGGATGCATCGAGTTGAGCGTGCCTCGGATCAGCGGCAACGGCTGAACCCGCATCGGCAGCGCCACACCCGCCGGTGTGGCGTCCAGGGCCCGCGCGAGCATGACCCGCTTTCTCTCGTAGTCGACGCTCACCGAGAACCCCAGCGCGATCGGCGAGAGACTTTGTCCCTGCCAGCGAGCCGCCCCGCCAATCACTGGCGCCCGGATCGCAACCGGCACGTTGTGAACCTTCAACGATCCGAGTTCGACGCTGTCAGCACGACCGAGGAGGATCTTGCGCACCCCGGGCTGCCCGACGCCGGCGGTCAGCGTGGAGGTGACTGTAGGAATCGCAGCGGCGCGCGCGAGCTCCGGAGAAATGCCGGTGCGCTCGGCCCCGGTATCGAGTACCCACTCGACGCCCACGCCGTTCAGCCGCCCCAGGACCACGATCTTGTTGTTCACCAGTTTGAACGGCAACGTGTGGACCCGATTCCCATCCTCGTCGCTGACCTCGAGCGGCGGCCGCTTGGCGAAACTACGGAGCAGTTTCGCGCGATTGCGCGCGATCGTCATCGCGGCGGACTCGCGTGCTGGCAACAGGTTGGCGGACTCCTCGTAAGCCTGCGCCGCCTCCGCGAAGCGAGTGAGCCGCTCCAGAACGGTCCCGTGCACGGCGTGCAGATCCGAATCGGCGGGAGAGAATTCAATTGCGCGTTCGATTTCGCCGAGCGCTTCGGTCAGGCGCGATCGCGAAGTCAGCGACCTGGCGATGCCATACCGCGCGCGCGCCGATTGCGAATCGACGGTCAACGCGCGGGCGTACTCACGGTCGGCTTCATCGAAGAACCCCGCGGCCCACAGCGCATCGCCCGACAGCGTGAGCGCTTCGGAGTCCGCAGCGTGCGTCGACAGAATCGACGCCGCTCGGCGTGCTACCGTGAACTCTCCGATGCGCAATGCCGCGAGCACTGTGCCTTTCCGTGCGCCGAGCGCAACGGAAGCCTCAGGCGATTCGGACGCCTGAACGAATCCCTTGAGCGCGTCCGAATACCTGCCATCCTGGTAAAGGCCTGTTGCGTGCTTGAACTGTTCTGTCAAATCGGTCGTCGACTGCGCGGACAGCAACGCGACCGCGGAGATGCAGGAACTGGCGAGAACGATCACGCGGGACGTGCCAACCACCTGCCTGTCGCTTCGTGACCTTCGTTGTTGTGGTGCGATCGTCGTGTGCTTCGGCTTCGTGGTTAGAAGCGCTCGAGCAACAGCTCACTCCGTTCCATATCCATCGTCACGCGGAACGGCGCGAGGAACTTGTGGCCGACGATGCCCCCGAGTTGGAAGCCCAGGAGGATGCTGGGCGCGCGCAGATTCAGGACCACGAGCGGGAAGTTCCGGTACTCGATCTCGTCGAAATCGAGATTCTGTCCCGGCATCAGGAACGCTTCGCGGTCCCAGCCCGATGTCCCCCACACGCGCAACGGGATGCGGCGGAACGGAGACGCGGGAAGGATGCTGGCCGTTTCCGCGCTGATCGAGATCACCTCGCCACCGGTATCGACCACGAAGTAGGCCGGGTGTGTCGAGTTGAGAAGGCCGCGCACCATCGCGAGACGATGGATGCGCATCGGCAGGCTCACATCTGGCTTGACCGGCGGGAGCTTGTGGCCGATCGTCAGGAACCGCTGCTGGTAGTCGATTCGCATCGACATGCCAATCGACAACGGTGAGAACGACTCTCCTTCACGCTTCGGGATGCCGCGCAGCGCAGGGTTCTTGATGAGCACGGGCAGGTTGCGTACCTGCAGCGTCCCGAAATCGAGCGACTTGACCTGTGCCAGTTGGAGGCCGCGAAGTCCCACCTCTCCCACACCGGCACTGAGCGTGTACGTCACCGGGCGAATCCGTTCGCGCTGCGCCGTCTCGCGCGAGAGCACCGTCTCTTCCGATCCGGTGTCGAGGATAAAGTCCTGCGGACGGCCGCCGTTCACGCGCGCCTGCACGATGATCTTGTCCGCCTGCAGCCGGAACGGCAGCGTGTGGAGCATCGTCAGATCCTCGGGGTCGATGTCGACCGGCGCGACATCACCGAAGGAGTCGAGGAACTCCACCTGCGCTTTTGCCCACGCCGCCTTGTCGCTGCGGTCTTTGTTCGGCAGGAGGTTGATGTAATTGCGATACGCGTTCGCGGCCTGCGCGAACCTGTGCAGACGTTCGTAGATGTCGCCGACGAGCGCGTGGATCTCGCCGTCCCGCGGAGATGCCGCGGATGCACTCAATGCGGCATCGAGCGCCTCCTCCAGCTTGCTGGTCGCCGCCAGCGATCGCGCGAGACCGAATCGCGCTCTCGCCGAGTCAGGTGTCCGATCGACGCTGGCGCGGTACTCCTTCTCCGCTTCGTCGAAGAGACCGTACGACCACAACGCGTCCGCGTGCAACGTCCGCGCCTCCGGATCGTCGCCCGCCACCTTGACCAGCTCCTCGGCTTCCTGTCGGGCGCGAATGAACTCGGCAACCTTGAGTGCGGTCCGCACCGTCCCCTTGCGCGCAGCCAGTGCGAGCTTCGGATCGTCTGTCTTGGTCGCGGCGGTGAAGGCCAGCAGCGCTTCCTGGTAACGCGTCTCGTCGTAGAGCAGAGCGCCGAGCTGGAGCTGAAGATCCGCGTCGCCGCCGATGTCCGCATTCACTGCGAGGGAGCATCCAACGAGGAGGGCTGCCGCGCAGGCCGTAGCCTGAACGATTCTCACGAGCCGGCGCGACATCCGCATGGTGCCACCCTTCGCCTTGAATGGGGGCCGCAGCCCACCGACGTTGATCAAGGGCCCAGCCCTTGACTGGTTACGATCTCTGATAGAAGGCGGCGTTAACCGGAATGAAGTTCTTCCACTTCTCCGGGGTCTCATCGAGCGCAAAAATCGCCTCGACGGGGCACGCGGGAACGCAGGCACCGCAATCGATGCATTCGTCCGGGTGAATATACAGCATTTCCGCAGACTGAAACTGGGGTTCGTCCTTCCGCGGATGGATGCAGTCCACGGGGCACACATCGACACAGGCGGAGTCTTTCGTGCCTACACATGGTTCGCAGATGATGTACGCCACGCAGTAGTTCTCCTCTGACGGCCAGGGCACGCTCCGTCAGCAACGACAGAGTATAACTCGGCGGTTCTGACCTTTCCTTTACCGCAGTGCTTCGGCTTTTTGGATCATTCGGTTGGATTCACTCGCCGCTATACGGTCACCACCCGCGTTTCCGGCCTGATATGAACGTCCGCGCGCGGGCATCGGCCTTGCTCACCTTTGCACGCCCGGGCCGGACCAGCCACGTGCTTTCCCGAAAGACGGGACGGATCCGGCTCGGCAGCGGTCCTGTTGGGCGTGGCCACTGCCGACGTCCAGTGCCGGCATTCTCGGATGCGTCAAGCATGGCTGGATCCGCCAGCCGGAAGGGACGTTGAATGGGTAGCAGATCGAAGACGATGCGCGGCGTTGCCGCCGCGATCGCTGTCGCGAGCCTTGCGATCGTGTCCACCACTGTGTCTGTCCTCGCTCAGGCGAAGAAGGGCGGCGACCCGAAGGCGGCTGCGGTCAAGAATCCGGTTCAACCCACACCGAAATCGATCGCCGCCGGTCAACAAGCGTATAACCGGGCCTGCCGGCAGTGCCATGGGCCGAAGGGGCTCGGCGACGGCCCGCTCGCGCCCAAGAATCCAAGCCCCGCCGATCTCACCGACGCCGAGTGGACCTACGGATCCAGCGATGGCGAGATCTTCGCCATCATCTCCAACGGTGTGGGCGGCGATTCCGAGATGAAGGGCCATCGCAGTGAGATGACTGCCACCGACATGTGGAACATCGTCAACTTCCTCCGGAGTATCGGTCCACAACCCGCCAAGTGATGTCGGAGGAGCTCGAGCAGCGCGGACGTTGACCGCGCCCATAAGGAGGACCATGCGTAGACGTTTGCTCCACTGCGCCCTGGTAATAACCTGGATACTCGGAGGTGTCGGGTGCGACGAGTCACTATCGAACCTGGCAGGACCGACACCGAACCTGGAACCGACCTTCAGCAGCATCCAGCAAGAGATCTTCAGTTCCGGCGATTCGTCCGGGCGTCCTGCGTGCACGAACTGTCACAACGCCATTGGCAGTCGGTTCAACGGTCTCGATCTGAGTCCGGCCGTCTCGTATGGCAACCTGGTCAACATCGCGAGCCGGGGCAAACCCGGCGCGGTGCGCGTGATCCCAAGCGACCCCGAGAACAGCTACATCATTCACAAGCTCGAAGGGCGCTCCACCATCGCCGGTGTTCGCATGCCCTTGGGCGGTCCTTTTCTCGAAACCGGTCAGATCCAAATCATCAAGCGATGGATCGAGATTGGTGCACCCAACAACTAGGAGCTGAACGATGACTTGTTCGAGACTCGTCATTCTCGCCGCAGTGTGTGCACTGTCTTGCCCGGCGCTCGCTCTCGCTCAGGACGACGACCCGGATCGCGATCTGAACCTCTCGCAGCCCGACTTCACGATTGTCAACTTACCGACCACGCAGCGTCTGCCGCGTCACAAGGGTGTATTCCGCCTGACCCATCGTTTTGCGCGTCCGCTTGGTCAGGGTGACTTCGGCGACCTGCTCTCGGATTTCTTCGGTCTCGACAACGGCGCGCAGATCGGACTGGAGTATCGCTACGGCCTCATGCGAGGGACGCAGATCGGCATCTACCGCACGAGCAATCGAACGATCCAGTTCTTCGCGCAGCACAGCACGTTCCAGCAGGGCGACAACGGCCTGTTCGACCTCGACATCGTCGCCACCATCGAGGGCACCGAGAACTTCGGGGCCAGCACCCCCGAGGGGTCCAGCACCAGCTACTCGCCCTCGGTGGGAGTGGTCCTTTCGCGGGAAATGGGAAGCCACGGTGCGCTCTATTTCGAGCCGATCTGGGTGAACAACTCGAACCCGTCGCCGAGCGAGCTGGCTGACGACAACGACACCTTCCTCCTTGGTCTCGGTGCACGCATTCGCATCCGGCCCACGGTCTATCTCGTTGGCGAGATTATCCCGAGGATTGGCTACGATCCCGATGTCACCCACGCGACGTTTGGCATCGAGAAACGCGCCGGCGGCCACGTCTTCCAGTTCAATTTCTCGAACGGGATCGGGACCACGATGGCCCAACTGTCGCGGGGCGGAACCGACACTGACGACTGGTACATCGGATTCAACATCTCGAGGAAGTTCTTCTGATAGGACCCCGGGGGTGATTTCCAGGCGTTCGTGAGGAAATCACCCCCGGGGTCTTTTACTCCGCGGTCTCACCGGGCTGCAGCTCGAGGACCTGGACTCCGCGCGGCTCGACGAGCGGCTTCAGCGCCGCCGGCGTCCCAGTGAGCAATGGAAATGTGCCCCAGTGCATCGGTACGACCTGTTTCACGCCGAGCATCTCGCAGGCACGGGCGGCACCTGCGGGTCCCATCGTGAATCGATCGCCGACGGGAAGAAACGCGATGTCGGGCGTGTACGTTTCGCCAATGAGTCGCATGTCGCCAAAGACATCTGTGTCGCCCGCGAAGTAGATCGTTCGATTGTCTTCCAATCGGACGACGAAGCCGCACGGCTCGCCCATGTAGATCATCTGGCCGTTCTCAATGAATCCGCTGCTGTGACTCGCGGCCGTCATCGACACGGTCAGATCGGCGATCCTGATCGAGCCGCCCTTGTTCATGGGCACGGTGTTCTGGATGCCCTTTCGCTCGACCCAGTCACACAACTCATACACGCCAATCACCGGCGCGCCGCTGGCGCGTGCACACGCGACGAGATCTTCGATGTGATCACCGTGTCCATGTGACGCGAGAATCAGGTCAACCTGAGGCGGTTTCTTGAGGGCGTCAGGGCACGACGGGTTGTTCACCAGCCATGGATCGAAAAGAAGGCGCTTCCGCCCGGGAGTACGCAGCAGGAATGTCGAATGTCCGAGCCAGGTAATGGCGAGTCGTTCCACAACGCATACCTTAAACCACGACGGACACGACGACAGTCACGCTTCGTGGTTACGGCGTGGGGTCGGGTAAACTTGTAGGTGAATGGCCGTCGAAGCACCCCTCGAGTTTGTCACCCCGCGTGAACCAAAGCCCGCCTGGTTGAAAGTCCGCGCCCCGGGATCGGAGAACTACCTCCGCCTCAAAGGAATCATGCGCGACCTCGGGCTCAACACGGTGTGCGAGGACGCGCACTGCCCCAATATCGGAGAGTGCTGGCATCACGGCACCGCGACGTTCATGATCCTGGGCGACATTTGCACGCGCGCCTGTGCCTATTGCGCGGTGGCGCACGGCAAGCCCAACGAATTGGACACTGCCGAACCGGCGCGGGTGGCCGAGGCAGTTGCGCGCCTGGGCCTGCACTACGCAGTGGTGACCTCCGTCGATCGCGACGATCTCGCAGACGGCGGCGCCTTCATTTTCGCCGAGACGATTCGGCTGACTCGCCAGCGAGTACCTGGCTGCCGCATAGAAGTGCTGATCCCTGACTTCCAGGGCATCGAGTCATCGCTGCGCACCGTTCTCGACGCCGGCCCTGACGTACTCAATCACAACATCGAGACCGTTCCTCGCCTCTATCGGATGGCGCGATCGGGTGGCCGATATCCGAGATCCCTCGAGCTGCTCGATCGGTCGCGGCAGTATCGCCCAGACATCGCCACCAAGACCGGGATCATGGTCGGGATGGGCGAGGAGTACGACGAGATCCTCTCGGTCTTCGATGATTTGAGGAACGTGGGCGTCTCGATCCTGACGATCGGTCAGTATCTGCGTCCATCCGCGAAGCATGCGCGCATGGTGCGTTACTACCATCCCGACGAGTTCGCCGCGCTCAAGCAAGCCGCACTCGATCGCGGGTTCGTGCACGTCGAATCAGGTCCGCTGGTGCGCTCGTCCTATCATGCGCACCAACAGGCTGACGCTTTCCAGTCGCGGCAGTAGTGTTCCGGCTTCCCTGGGCGCCGAAGCGCTAAGGCGCGAAGGCGGCAGCCCGGGCCCGATCCTAAGAACTTCTAGCCAAGTCGGACCTTTTCTCCGGCCAGACCATCTACCCTCCCTCGTCTTACGATCGATGTCTGCACACCAGGGCTCGAAATGGCTGTGCAGTCGCTGGCACTTCCGCCGTGGCAGGCTTCATGCTCGAAACTGTCATAGCGAATCACATATATGAAAGCCCCCCAGACGACGGCACAGTACCCGCGAACCGTCTTCATCGGCTCGGAGGCGCTTCTCGCGGCGTGGAACGCCAGTGGCGGTCAGACGAGCCAGGTGATTTCCATCCCACCGACCGATCTCGCGTTTGCGATGGAGCTGATTGGTGAGGCGCAGCCCGAGGTTGTCGTCATCGAACAGGCAGTCGCGGCAAACGACGAAGGATCGGCGCTGATGGACCGCCTTCACAGCGAGCGCTATCTGCGCGGGACTGAGGTCCGGCTGCTGCCAGCCGATCGCGCTGCCGCGTTGATGTCATCCGGACCCGGAGAGCTCGATCCACATACGTGGCTCAGCGGCCTGGCCCAGGCGCTGCCAGCGAGACCGGAAAGACGTGCGGCACGCATCCGTGCCCAGGCCGACGAAAAGGCCCTCATCGACGGGCAGCCAGTCACGTTGATCGATCTGTCAGCAGTAGGCGCCCAGGTACGGTCTCAGGCCGTGCTGAAGCCGCGGCAGCGGATCCGGCTGGTGCTGCCGCCGGAGCGCGGTTCGGTCAAAGCCGTGGCCGTTGTCGCGTGGTCCACGTTCGAAATCGGACCCACACCAACGTATCGTGCTGGTGTGGCCTTCACGCGAGCGATTCCAGATCCGGCGTAAGCGGTGGCGTTTGCGTTACGCCGCCTTCGAATCGTAATAGGAGCTCCTGCTCTGACGCGACTTGCGCCGCCTGCGGACCTTCAGCAGGGCGAACCCTGCGACCACGAGTAGGGCGAAAAGGATCCAGGTCATGGCTGTACCTCCAAGTACGGACGCTAGCAGGGGCAAGCCACGTACCTGCCATAAACGACACAGAACACCCCATGGCGGCACGTCGTCCGGCGAGGCACCCGAGTCAGAAACGTAACTGGATTACAAGTCAGGTCGTGCGTCTTCCTACTGGAAGACTCGCAGCAACCTCGTGATCGGATCGAAGTAGCGATCGACCACGCGCTCCTTGAGCGGGATGATGGCGTTGTCCGTGATGTGAATGTGCTCCGGACACACCTTGGTGCAGCACTTCGTGATGTTGCAGTAACCGATGCCGTGCTCGTCCTTGAGCGCCGGCACTCGGTCCTCGGTGTCGAGCGGATTCATCTCGAGGTTTGCTGCGTAGACCAGAAAGCGCGGCCCGATGAACTCATCGTGCTTGCTGTGATCGCGCAGCACGTGACACACGTCCTGGCACAGGAAGCACTCGATGCACTTCCGGAACTCCTGCACGCGGTCGATGTCCTTCTGCATCATCCGCCACGTGCCGTCGGGCGCATCGGCCGGGCGCGGCTTGAACTTCGAGATCCCCTTCTTGACCCGGAAGTTCCATGACACGTCGGTGACGAGGTCCTTGATGACAGGGAACGCGCGCATGGGCTCGACGGTCACCGGTTCGTGCAGGTTGACCTGGCTGAGTCGCGTCATACACATCAACCGCGGCTGGCCGTTGATCTCGGCCGAGCACGACCCGCACTTGCCGGCCTTGCAGTTCCACCTCACCGCCAGATCGGGCGCCTGCTCCGCCTGAATCTTGTGGATGACGTCGAGGACGACCATGCCGTCGCTGACCTCGGTGTGAAAGGTCTGGAACGTTCCATCCGATGGAGCGGGGTCGCCATCGCGCACGCCTGCGCGATGGGGTGCCTCAGGATGCGTGCGCCAAATTTTGAATGTCGCGCTGCTCAGGGCCATTGAGTTCTGGTCTCCGCGGGGGCTAAAGCCGCCGCTCTACGTAATCCGTCATCCTACGACTTCTGTTCTTCGATCACCTGCTTGAGATGATCCGGGATCGGCGGGATCGGGATGCGCCCGATCTCCATGATGTCGCCCGCTCCCTGCCTGACCGCGATATTGATCGTGCTGAACTCGGCAACCTTGTCCGGATAGTCCTCGCGGAAATGGCCGCCGCGGCTTTCCTTGCGCTCGATCGCGGAGCGCGCGATCGCCTCGGACACCGTCAGCAGGTTGCGCAGATCGAGCGCCGTGTGCCAGCCGGCGTGATACTCCCGGTGACCAGATACACCCACGCGCGCCGCCCTCTCCTTGAACTGCGCGATGCACTTGAGCGCTTCCCTCATCTCGCTCTCGGTGCGAACAATCCCAACGAGGGCCTGCATCGTCTCCTGGAGATCGGCCTGCACCTTGTACGGATTCTCGCCACCATCACCGCGATCGAATGGCGCGAGCGAGGCGCGCATCGCGCTCTCGACCTGCCCATCGTCCACGCGCGGAACCGGATGCTCCTTCGCCCACGTGGCCGCATACTCGCCGGCGCGCTTGCCGAAGACGATCAGGTCGGACAGCGAATTCCCGCCCAGGCGATTGGCGCCGTTGATGCCCGATGCGCATTCACCTGCGGCGAAGAGACCAGGAATCGTCGACATCTGAGTGTCGGCATCGACGCGGACGCCGCCCATTACGTAGTGCGTCGTCGGCCCGACTTCCATCGGCTCCTTCGTGATGTCGAGGTCGGCCAGCTCCTTGAACTGGTGATGCATGCTCGGGAGCTTGCGCTTGATGTGCGCCTCGGAGTCCTTGAGCTTCTCTTTGATCCACGCGATGTCGAGGAACACGCCACCGTGTGGCGATCCGCGGCCGGCTTTGACCTCGCGGTTGATGCAGCGCGCGACGTGATCACGAGTCAGAAGCTCGGGCGGACGGCGGGCGCTCTTGTCGCCCTGCGTATAGCGCCAGCCTTCTTCCGGATCGGAAGCCGTCTGCGGCTTGTAGTTGTCCGGGATGTCGTCGAACATGAAGCGGCGGCCCTCGCTGTTCTTGAGGACACCACCCTCGCCGCGCACGCCCTCGGTGACGAGAATCCCGCGCACGCTCGGCGGCCAGACCATCCCGGTCGGATGGAACTGAATGAACTCCATGTCGATCAGCTCGGCGCCGACGCGATACGCCAGCGCATGACCGTCGCCGGTACCTTCCCAGCTGTTGCTCGTGATCTTGTACGCGCGCCCGACGCCGCCGGTCGCCAGCACGATGGCCTTGGCATTGAAGACGTGGAAACGTCCTCGTTCGCGGTCGTACGCAAGCGCGCCCGCGGCACGGCGGTTGTCCAGGATCAGATCGATGACCGTGTGCTCCATGTGCACGGTCATGCCCGTATAGACGGCGTGATCCTGCAGTGTGCGAATGAGCTCGAGCCCGGTTCGATCACCGACGTGCGCCAGTCGTGGATAGCGGTGACCACCGAAGTTGCGCTGGTTGATACGGCCATCCGGTGTGCGGTCGAACACCGCGCCCCACCCTTCGAGCTCGCGCACGCGATCGGGCGCTTCCTTGGCGTGCAACTCCGCCATCCGCCAGTTGTTCACGTACTGACCGCCGCGCATCGTGTCGGCAAAGTGCACGCGCCAGCTGTCGCGGTCGTCGTTGTTGGCCATGGCGGCGGCCATCCCGCCTTCGGCCATGACCGTGTGCGCCTTGCCGAGAAGCGACTTGCAGATGAGGCCAACCGACACGCCGCTCGACGCCGCTTCAATCGCGGCGCGCAGCCCGGCGCCACCGGCGCCGATGATGAGGACGTCGTAGCTGTAACTCTGAAAGGACGCCATCAGATGAGCCTCGTGTCAGTAATGATGCCCATCGAGCAGAGACGGACATACACGTCCGACAGCGCGACCGAGAAGAGGCTCATCCAGGCAAAGAGCATGTGACGTCCGTTGAGCGCGCTCGAGCAGTTGTAGCAGGTGTGCCGCATCGGCGACTTTGAGACCTCGTCCTTCACGCCGCCCGCCACGTGGCGAATCGAGTGGCACCCGAGCGTGTAGCAGCTGAGGAGCACGACGTTCACGGCAAGGACCAGTGTGCCTACGCCGATGCCAAACTCCTCCTGACCGGTGGTCGGATTCGTGAACCACAGCGCCAGCCACACGTCGTAAGACAGAATCAGCAGAAAAATGCAGGCGATGTACGCGAAGTAGCGATGAACGTTTTGAAGAATCAGCGGGAGTGTCCGCTCACCCCAATAGCTCTTGCGAGGCTCACCCACCGTGCACGACACCGGGTCCATCCAGAAAGCCTTGTAGTAGGCGCCGCGGTAGTAATAGCAGGTGAAGCGAAACAGACCGGGGAACGGCAGGATCAGCAGCGCCGGCGAGAACGGCGCGAGCGCCGGCCACCATTCCGGTTTCGGTCCGAACAAGGCGTGGTGAGAAGATCCCCACAGTTCGGGTGAGTAGAACGGGGAAAGATACGGCCCGTAGGTGTAGTGGGCGTTCTGGAACGCCGCCCACGTCGCGTACACAACAAAGCCGCCGAAGACCGTGAACACGATCATCGGTTCGACCCACCACCAGTCGCGCCTGCGGGTTTCTCCAAAATCCCGCGGCACGATCTTGACGGGGACTGCCGCCATCAACTGCCTCCGAATGGGACGAAAGACAAGTGGCAAACCTTCATACGTTACTACACAGAAACCTGTGCAGTGAACGCCTCCTGCAGTACCGGAACTCGGAACTCGGACCCAAGAACCCTGAACCGGAACCCCGAACACAAACCCGGAACCCGGAACGTGGAACCGGGAACGACTGATTTGTTCACGGCAGTGCGGCGACCGCTGCCTGCGCGCATTCATTCGCAACCGTCACATAACGCTGCACCGCATCGGTGCCGATGACATACGGGTGCGGACTACCGGGCTTCCGCTGCGCCAGCGCCGGAATCTTGGTCTTGGTGCCGTCGAAATCGGTGTGATTCGCAAACAGCACATCGGCGCCGGCCTTGGTGACGATGTCGCGGAAGCGGACGGCGGAGGCCGCATAGGCCTGCAGGCGTGCCTGGTCCGGGCCGAAGTTGAACGCGGTGCCGCCCCAGGCGGCTGCGATGTGACGTTGACCGTTGTCGAACACCGGCACGATCGTCGACACCGTGCCCGGTGTATGCCCTGGCGTGATGTACATCGTCAGGGTCGTGTCGCCAAGCGTCAGTTTCTGGCCGTCCGTGACGACCATGTCTCGCTTCGGCTTCCACGGCGGATTCTGCTGCTCGACCATGTCCCAATCGGCAGCGGACATGAGGATGCGCGCGTTGAACTTCTCCTGGAGGAACTTCGCCCCGCCGGCGTGATCGAGATGGCCGTGCGAGATCAGGACGTATTTGATATCAGCGGGATTCAATCCGAGCTTCTTCAAGCCGCCGACGACTTCATCCTCGACCGAGTAGTCGTAGATGGCGTCGATCAGGATGATGCCCTGCGAGGTAGTGATCGCCCACGACGAGTACTCCGTCATCCCGACGTAGTACATGTTGTCAAAGACCTTGACCGGCTCGGCATGCCACGTGTCCCGCGCGGGTGGCGGGGGCGGGCCTCCTGCGCGCCGGCCGCCGCCACCGGCGCCACGTGCGGGTCCGCCTCCGCGAGGCGCACCAAGCGTCTGTGCTTCAGTGCAGGTGCGATTGAAGATCGCCGTGTGCTCGGTGCCGGCCGCAGCCTTGGCGGCGGCAATGTGTTTCTCCACCTCGGGTCGCGACTGCGCCGCCGCAGCAGCGACTCCGACCACACCAGCGAGTGCAAACGTCGCGAGCAACTTGGTCACGATGTCCTCCTGCGTCTGGTTACTTTCGCTTCGGTTTGTAGACGTGAGTACTCTGCCCGAAGAACACTTCCGCGCTCTCCATGACCGACTCGGACAGCGTGGGGTGAGGATGGATCACGAGCTTCACGTCCTCAGCTGTCGCACCCATTTCGATCGCCAGCACGCCTTCGGCGATCAGTTCTCCCGCACCTGACCCCGCGATCCCGACACCCAGCACTCGTCCAGTCTTCGGCTCGAGCACCAGTTTGGTCAGGCCCTCGGGCCGATCAACCGTAATCGCGCGGCTCAACGCACCCCACGGGAATTTGGCGACCTCGATCTCGATGCCTTCAGCCTGTGCCTGTGACTCGGTCAAGCCGCACCAGGCGATCTCGGGATCGGTGAAGACCACCGCAGGAATCGCCTGCGGTTCGAAGACCGCCTTGTGGCCGGCAATCGCTTCAACCGCAACACGCGCCTCGTGCGATGCCTTGTGGGCCAGCATCGGCTCGCCCGCCACATCGCCGATGGCGAAAATGTTTCGCTCCGCGGTGCGACGCTGTGGATCGGTCTCGATGAATCCTTTAGCGTCGACTTTCACCGCGGTGGTCTCCAGCCCGGGAATCTTCGCGTTCGGACGACGGCCGACGGCGACGAGGACGCGATCGAATAGTTGCTCCTTTTCGGCAACGTCGCCTTCGAAGGTGACGCGTATGCCGGCGCCGTCTTCCACGACCTTCACGACCTTCGTGTTCAGCATGATGGCCGCAAACAGCTTCTTCAATCGCTTCTCGAGCACGCCCACGAGGTCGCGATCGGCGCCAGGCAGGAGGCCGGGCGTCATCTCGACGACGGAGACCTTGCTGCCGAGCGTCGCGTAGACGGATCCGAGCTCGAGGCCGATGTACCCGCCGCCGACAACGAGCAACGACTTCGGGACGTCCGGAAGTTCGAGCCCTGACGTCGAGTCCATCATGCGCGGGCTGTCGAGCGACAGCGACGGTACCCGGGTCGGATGTGAGCCGGTCGCGAGAATCAGGTGCTCGAACTGCAACTCGGTTGTACCGCCGGTGCCAGCGACGGTGAGCGATTTTGGACTCGTCACCGTCGCACGCCCTTGCAGGAACTTCACCTTGCGAAGCTTCGCCACGGTGCCGACGCCGGAGGTCAGCTTGTCGACGACACCTTGCTTGTAGGAGCGAAGCTTGTTGACGTCGATCGTGGGCTCGGCGAAGCTCACACCCCAGTTGCCGGCATGCTTCGCCTCATCGATCACCTTCGCCACGTGCAGCAGCGCCTTCGACGGAATGCACCCGCGATAGAGGCACACGCCTCCGGGGTTCTTTTCCTCATCGATGAGGGCCACCTGCATGCCAAGATCAGCCGCATAAAAGGCCGCCGCATACCCGCCAGGGCCTGCGCCCAGTACCGCAACCTGAACCGAATCCGCCATCAACCCACCAAAGAGAGAAGGAAGGGTTGCTCGATTGCTTCGACAACCCAGCGCAGGAAACGCATCGCGTCGGCGCCATCAATCACGCGATGGTCATAGGAAAGCGACAATGGCAGCATCTGACGCGGTTCCCAGTGGCCGTCTTTCCAGATCGGCTCGGTGGTGCCGCGCGAGACGCCGAGAATTGCGACCTCCGGCCAGTTCACGATGGGCGTGAAATACGTCCCACCGATGCCGCCAAGATTCGAGATGGTGATGCCGCCACCGCTCATCTCCTCGAGCGATAACTTCTTCTCTCTCGCACGCTCGGCCAGGCGCTGCAGTTCGACGGCGATCTCCATGATGTTCTTGGTGTCGGCGTCGCGGATCACGGGAACGAGCAGACCACGGTCGGTGTCCACCGCCACGGCGACGTTCACGTATTTCTTGAAGACAATCTCGCCGCGCTCGCTGTCGATCGAAGCATTGAATTGCGGGAACTTCCTGACCGCCGTGGCGAGCACGCGCACCAGCATGGCCGTGACCGTGAGGTTGCCGCCGGCCTTGGCCACGCGCTCCTTGAACTGCTTCCGCAGCTCCTCGAGTGCTCCCACATCCGCCTTGTCGAACTGCGTGACATGGGGAATGGTGGTCCAGGCGTAGCTGAGATGCTCGGCCGTCGAGCGCCGGATGTTGCTCCACGGCTGCCGCTCGACTTCGCCCCACTTCTGGAAATCGGGCAATGGCCGCATCGCGCGCGCGATGGCGGCACCACCGGCGGCGCCGGCCGATCCCACGCTGCTCAAAATCCGACGCGCGTGCTCTTTGACGTCTTCCTGTGTGATGCGTCCGCCCGCGCCGGTTCCCTGGACCGCATTGATGTCGACGCCGATTTCGCGTGCCAGGCGTCTCACGCCTGGCGAAGCAGGCGCGGCCGGGGCCCGCTCTCCATCGAGTTTGCCAGCAGTAGCCGACTGCGCCGCCTCCGGAGCCGACCGCACAGGCATGGGCACGACACGCGTGGGCCCGGTCGCTGCCGGAGCCGGAGTCGCAGCTGGAGCTGGAGCCGGACTTGGAGCCGGGGCAGAAGCCTGAGCGGGTGCTGGCGGCTCTAGAGCGGGCGTGGATGGAGCCGCAGGTTTATCCTCTGCCTCCGCCGAAGGGCTGTCGACCGTGAGGACCACGGCGCCCACCTTGACCTTGTCGCCCTTCTTGACCTTGATCTCCTTGACGACACCGGCAACCGATGACGGCACCTCGATGGTGGCTTTATCCGTCTCGAGTTCGACGACCGGCTGATCGCGGGCAATGGTGTCGCCGACGTTGACGAGCACGCGGGTCACGTCGCCGGTGGCGACGTTCTCTCCCAGTTCGGGAATCTTGAATTCGGTCATCTACTCCACTGCTCGCTTGTGTTGGGTAGCTGAGGCCAGCCACATCGTGATGGAACCGACTGTTGCCAGCCGATTGGCCTTCGCGACACCACCAAACACAAGCGAGTTCCCAGGTAGTTCACGAGATCGCGGGATTCGGTTTGTCCGGGTTGATTCCCAGATCTTTGACCGCTTTCTGAGCGACAGATGCCTCGATCTTCCCGTCGCGCGCGAGATCATTGAGCGTTGCGAGGACGATGTGCTTGGCATCGACCTCGAAGAAATCGCGGAGCGCCGCGCGTCCCTCGCTGCGTCCGAATCCATCTGTGCCAAGCGACGTCACGCGCCGGCCCGTCCAGCGATCGATGCTATCGGGCAGCGCCTTCACATAGTCGCTGGCCGCCACAATGCAACCCTCGGTTCCCGCAAGGCACTGCGCGACATAAGGCACACGCGGCTTCTCACCTGGATGCATCCGGTTCCAGCGATCCGTCGCGTGCCCCTCGCGGTACAGTTCCTGATAACTGGTGACGCTCCAGACGTCGGCAGCGACACCGTACTTGTCCTCGAGCGTCTGTTGCGCCTTGAGCACCTCGTTGAGGATCGCCCCGCTGCCGAGTAGTTGGGCGCGTGCGTTCGGCTTCGCCTTTTGAGATGCCCGCAGCTTGTAAAGCCCCTTCAGGAGGCCTTCGCGCGCGCCTTCCGGCATCGGCAGCATCTCGTACTGCTCGTTCATCACGGTGATGTAGTAGAAGATGCTCTCGCCGTTTTTGTACATCCGACGGATGCCCTCTTCGATGATCACCGCGATCTCGAACGCGAACGTCGGGTCGTACGAAATCAAGTTCGGTACGGCCATCGATAACAGGTGGCTGTGACCGTCCTGGTGCTGCAGCCCCTCACCGGACAGCGTCGTGCGGCCGGCCGTGCCACCGAGCAGGAAGCCCCGCGTGCGCGTATCTGCGGCCGCCCACACGAGATCACCGACACGCTGCATACCGAACATCGAGTAGTAGATGAAGAACGGGATCGTGTTGATGCCGTGCGTCGCATAGGCGGTGCCAGCGGCGATGAACGACGAGATCGATCCCGCCTCGGTGATGCCTTCTTCGAGGATCTGCCCTTCCTTGGCTTCCTTGTAATAGAGCAGCGTGTCCATGTCGACCGGCTCGTACAACTGGCCGACATGCGAGTAAATCCCAACCTGCCGGAACAGCGCTTCCATGCCGAAGGTGCGCGCCTCGTCCGGCACGATGGGCACGACGAGCTCACCGATTTCCTTGTCGCGCAGCATCTTCGCCAGCATCCGCACGAATGCCATCGTCGTCGACGCCTTGCGGCCTTCGCTGCCCTGGTGGAATTCCTTGAACAGCTCGGGAAGGGAGTCCGTCTTGAGGGGTTCGAGCTGGACTTTCCGGGATGGCACGAAGCCGCCGAGCTGCTTGCGCCGCTCCAACATGTAGCTGACTTCGGGGCTGTTGTCCGGCGGCCTGTAGAACGGCGCCTTGGCCACGTCCTCGTCCCCGATCGGGATGCCGAACCGGGTTCGAAACGCTTTCAGCTCGTCCTCGTTCAGCTTCTTCTGCTGGTGGGTGATGTTCTTGCCTTCACCCGCTTCACCAATCCCGTAGCCCTTGATTGTCCTCGCCAGGATCACCGTCGGCTGGCCGGTTGTTTCAACGGCGGCCTTGTAGGCCGCGTAGACCTTGATCGGATCGTGCCCGCCGAGCGTCAACTTCTTCAGCTGCTCGTCTGACAGATGCTTGACCATGTCGAGCAGCTTCGGGTCGGCCCCCCAGAAGTGCTTCCGCACATACTCGCCGGATTCGACCGCGTACTTCTGATACTCGCCGTCGACGACCTCTCCCATGCGCTTGACGAGGAGGCCTTCAGAATCCTTTTCGAGCAAAGCGTCCCACTCGCAGCCCCAGATCACCTTGATGACGTTCCAGCCGGCACCGCGGAAGATCGCTTCGAGCTCCTGGATGATCTGGCCGTTGCCACGAACCGGACCATCGAGACGCTGGAGATTACAGTTGACGACGAAGATCAGGTTATCGAGCTTCTCGCGTGAGGCGAGCGTGATCGCTCCGAGCGATTCGGGCTCGTCGGTTTCACCGTCACCAAGGAATGCCCATACCTTCGAGTTCGATCGCTTCTTGAGGCCACGATCCTCGAGGTAGCGCATGAAGCGAGCCTGGTAGATCGACTTGATGGGACCGAGGCCCATCGACACCGTCGGGAATTCCCAGAAGTCGGGCATCAGCCATGGGTGCGGGTACGAGGAGAGTCCACCGCCCTCCTTCAACTCGCGCCGGAAGTTCGCGAGCTTTTCAGCCGAGAGCCGACCCTCGAGAAATGCGCGCGCGTAGATGCCCGGGGCCGCATGGCCCTGGAAATAGATGATGTCGCCGTCGTGATCCTCGCCCTTGCCCTTGAAGAAGTGATTGAACCCGACCTCGTAGAGCGTCGCGGCGGAGGCGTACGTCGAAATGTGACCGCCGATGCCGTCCTCGAGCTTGTTGGCCTTGACGACCATGGCGAGGGCGTTCCAGCGAACCAGGCTCTTGATTCGGCGTTCGATCTCGCGACTGCCTGGAAATGGGGGCTGATCTGAGGCCGGAATGCTGTTGACGTAAAGGGTGTTCGCCGTGAAGGGTTGAGTAACGCCGTTCTGCCGCGCGTGAACGCTTAGTGCCGCCAGCAGGCGACTGACGCGTGCCGGCCCGCCCGACTGCAGGACGTAGTCGAGCGATTCGAGCCATTCACGCGTTTCGAGAGCTTCGATCTCTGCCGCGTCCTTGGGTGCCGTATTGCGCATGAAATCTCTCCGGAAGCGTGCCTCAGATCAGTGGCACTACTCGGAGCCACTGTCTGCGACCCCCGCGGCGAATGCATGCGCCGTGGGGTGGAATTGACGCGCCCCCGGGGTCTCGCGCGGGACGGCCAGCCACGTCATCCCTGATACTGTTGACGACAACTACCCATTCTAACGCCCGCAGCACATGAGATGAAACCCGTTTCGACCGTTCTTCTCCCTCAGCTGACCCGTTTGGCATCGGTTCACGACACCATTGTCGGATGCGAGCGCTGCCCTCGTCTGCGCACCTACTGTCAGCAGATCGCGCGCGACAAACGTCGAGCGTATCTCGACGACACCTACTGGGGCCGTCCAGTACCAGGATTCGGCGATCCGTCAGCTCGCCTGCTGCTGGTTGGGCTCGCGCCGGCTGCACATGGCGCCAACCGTACCGGGCGTATGTTCACAGGCGATGGGATCGGCGGCTCCGGCAACTTCCTGATGGATGCGCTTAACCGGACGGGCTTCGCCAACATCCCGAGCTCGCGTCACATCGACGATGGCCTCGCTCTTTATGACGCGTACATCGTCGCTGCGGTGCGCTGTGCGCCACCGGACAACGCACCGCTGCCTGAGGAGATCACGCGCTGCCTCGATCACCTCGAGGCCGAGGTCGCAGAGCTGCATGGCGTCCAGGTTGTAATCGCACTCGGCAAGATCGCCTTCGACGTCTGGTTGCGTTTGCTGAAACGCAGAGGGTCAACCCTGCCATCGCCGCGACCGCAGTTCGCACACGGCAGACTCGTGCGGATACCAGGACCGGAGGGGCTGCCGCAAATCGTGCTTGGGTGCTATCACCCGAGTCGTCAGAACACGAATACGGGCAAGCTGACGCCCGCGATGATGGCGAGTGTGTTCAAGAAGGCGAAAGGGCTTCTTCGATAGTCAACTCCCAACTCCCAATCTCCAATTCCAAGGCTCTGGCGTTCGACATGGCTTGGGAGTTGGTGATTAAGAATTGGGAGTTGGGCGTTGCCCTTCGACGTTGCTCAGGGCAACCCCGAGCATCGTCGAGGGGTTGGGATTTGGGAGTTTAGATAGTTCCCGGCTTGAGCGAATAGGTCTTATCCTCGTTCTGGACCCGGTAGGCCATGTGGCAGGCCGTGCAAGCTGCACCGACTTCCTTGACCGCTGCAAACGCAGCCTCCTGATTCGGCGTCGCTGCTGACACCGCGGCCTCGACGGCGCTGACCTTCGCGATGGCTTCCTTGCTCATCTTGACGGCGTCGTCCTTCTTGTTCATGACCCAGAAGTTTTCGGCATCCATCAGGGCCTGCTTCACAGCAGCCACTGAAGTCTTGGCGTCGGCAAACGCCTCGGACTTGATGGCCTTGACCGTCGCGCCATTGGCGGCACTGATCCGTTTCATCGCCCCCTCGAGTTCAGCGGGGTTCGTCGCTTTCTGAGCAACCGCAACAGTACCCGTCAGGGCCAACAGCAGAGCGGTCGTATATGTGAACAGCCGGCGCATCTATTGCCTCCTTGGAAAACGTGAAGGACCGATGGAAGAAGGCTATCCTGACCGATTCCAGGCCATCAGGCAAGCGTGTGCCGGAGCGTCCGCATGTCTGCATTCCCGCCCGACATCACACAGACAACAGTCGCGTCCTTCGGGGGAGCGTACCTTCGCGCTGCCGCGAGCGCGGCGGCGCCGGCGCCCTCGGCAAGATTGTGGGTGAATTGGATCGCCGCCGCGACGCCTTCTCGCAGCTCACTCTCTGCGAGAACGACGACGTCGTCCAGGGACGCCTTCAACATCGAGAACGTGAGATCGAATGTGGTCCTGGTGGCAATGCCCTCGGCAAATGTCTCGGCTCGCTCGCGCGTGACTCGCACAGGTCCTCGCCATGACTCGACGAAGGCATCGGCTTGCTGCGCCTGCACGCCGACCACGCGCGTCGACCGGCCAAGACCCTCGCGGACGATGCCACAACCCGCGGCACCACTGCCCCCGCCGATCGGCACGAAGACGAAATCGACCCGATCGAGGGTGTCGAAGATCTCAATCGCATAAGTCCCGACGCCAGCGATGAGCAGCGGTTCGTTGGCGTTGTGAACGTAACGCCAGCCCTCGCGCCGCGCTTCGTCTTCGACGTATTCGCGCGCTTCATCGAAGTCCCGTCCGTATTCGAAGAGCTCGGCGCCGAATGCGCGCAAGGCGGCCTTCTTGTCGAGGTTGCTGTCCACGGGCACGACAACGCGGCACCGGATCCCGTGAAGCTGACAGGCGAGCGCCAGTGATTGCCCGTGGTTTCCGGTGCTGGCGGCAATCACGCCTTGCTGCCGCTCGCGGTCCCCGAGCTGACCCACGAGATTCAGGCCGCCTCGGACCTTGAACGACCCGGTCGGATTGTGGTTTTCGTGCTTGACCCACACGCGGCAGCCAACCCACTCATCGAGCAGCGGGTGATGCAGCAGCGGCGACGGTCGCATATGTGCGTAGACACGCTCTTTCGCGGCGAGGACGTCCTCGAGTCGTGGCGGCTCCATATCGTTGCGATGGGGTCCGGCTGCCGCCTTCGCGGCATAGCGCCCAAGAAAGCCGGACGCTGTGATTATGCTTGCGCCCTCCGGCCGGATTGCCCTACTGACATGAACTCATCCCGAACCGATACCGCGATATCGGGGCGGTTGCTGATCAACGCATCGGCGCCCCAGGCCAGCAGGCGCTTCATATCTGTCTCTTCGTCGACCGTCCACACCTCGACTTCGAGCCCGGCCCCGTGCGCATCTCGAATGAAAGCCGGGGACACGACACGCATCACACCGGCGGTCTCCGGTACCTGATACCCACCGTATTCCGACTGACGCACCGGCCAATGAGCCCATGAGCGATAAAGGGCAAGTCGTACCTCCCAGCGGGTCGCACTGGTCGCCATTGCTGGCAACGCCTCGCGAGCCGCTCGCATCGCGCGAGAACCGTCGGAGGCGGCGCACACGCGGTCGACGGCGGATGAGGCGAGGGCCTCGGCGGCCACGGCGTGCCCCATCTCCCGGTCATCGACCTTCATTTCGATGATGATTGGGATATCCCTGAATCGGAGGAGCACGTCGCGAAGCCTCGGGATCCCCACTCCACACCCTCGAAACGGGTAATTGCGGGCGGTATCGACCCACCGGTATCCGGCATCGACCCGAGAGAGCTCGGCCGCGGTGAGACGATTGACAGGTCCGGAGCTATCCGTGGTCCGGTCGAGCGTAGAGTCGTGGCATACGACGACGACTCCATCGGAGGAAAGATGCACGTCGAGTTCCAGCCCGTCCGCGCCGGCTGCGAGCCCACGCTCAAACGTGGCCATAGTGTTCTCGGGCCCAAGCGCGCAGCCTCCTCGATGCGCGAAGACTCTGGGCTTCGACGATCCAAAGAAGGCCACGCCTGACAATAGCATCGCACCGGACCAGAAACCCGGAGCCGAGGGCGGGCCATCGGCGCCTGGAGTCAAAGCCAAGAATCCACAGCCCTGATAGGATCAGCCCATGTCCACATCTGGTATTACTACGCTGGGCGCGCTTCGCCAGGCGGTCGCGCACGGCGACGTGCCGCGCCGCCCCGTTCGCGAAGAAGTCCGCAACAATCTCATACGTAAGCTCCGCTCCGGCGAGACTTTGTTTCCGGGCATCATCGGCTACGACGACAGCGTCGTCCCTCAAATGGTCAACGCGCTGCTGTCGCAGCACAACTTCATCCTGCTTGGCCTGCGGGGGCAGGCCAAGACCCGGCTGCTCCGTGCACTCACGACATTGCTCGACGAGACGATTCCCGTCGTCCCCGGCTGCGAGATCAATGACGATCCGCTCGAGCCACTCTGCGGCGCCTGCCGTCAGCGTATCGCTAGCGAAGGCGACCGTTTGCCGATCGCGTGGCTGTCGCGCGATTTGCGGTACGTCGAGAAGCTGGCAACGCCGGACGTGACGATCGCGGACATGGTCGGAGACATCGATCCCATCAAGGCCGCACGATCGGGGCTGCAGCTCTCGAGCGAGCTCACGATGCACTACGGCCTTCTGCCACGGGCCAATCGAGGCATCTTTGCGATCAACGAGTTGCCAGACCTGGCCGGCAAGATTCAGGTGGGTTTGTTCAACATCCTTCAGGAGGGGGACATCCAGATCAAGGGGTATCCCATCCGGTTGCCGCTCGATCTGCTGATGGCATTCACGGCGAACCCCGAGGATTACACGGCGCGCGGCAAGATCATCACCCCGCTCAAGGATCGCATCGGGTCCGAAATCCGCACGCACTACCCGACCGGACGGGCCGACGCCATGGCGATCACGGCGCAGGAAGCCTGGCTGGCGAGAAATGGCGCAACATCCACGGCGGAGATTCCGTCGTTCGTGGCTGAGATCGTCGAAGAGATCGCGTTCCAGGCCAGACAGGATCGACGCGTCGACAAGCGCTCTGGCGTCAGTCAGCGGCTCCCGATTTCGGCGATGGAGAATGTCGTGTCCAACGCCGAGCGTCGCGCGCTGGCCGCGGGTGAGCAGGTCGCAGTCGCCCGCGTCAATGACATCTACGCCGCGCTTCCCTCGATCACCGGCAAGTTCGAGATGGAATATGAGGGCGAGCTCAAGGGAGCCGAAGCGGTCGCCCGGGATCTGATTCGCGCATCAGTGGCCAACGTGGCCGACGGGTATCTTTCGCATCTGGACACAAGGCAGATCATCGAGTGGTTCGACCTCGGCGGCAGCCTGCAGTTGAGCGACACGATGAGCGCCGCGGACGTACTGCGTCATGCACGCCAGGTCCAGGGGCTGGTCGAGCTCGCACGCTCGGCAGGCGTACCGTCGAACGCATCAGAGCCGATGCTGGCGTCGGGAGTCGACTTCCTGCTTGAAGGCTTGTATGCGACCAAGAAGATCGGGCGCAGCGACGAGCGCGGCTACCACGGCGCCGAGTCTCCCGTGCGCAAACCGGCACGCGAGGTGAATCTCGACGAGGAGACGCGCGGACCAGGGGCGCGGAAGAAATACTACAATTGACTATCCGACATGCAGGGCGGAGCGTGCCGTAGCGCGAAGCGCGAAGGCGGCTCCGCAAGGTGACATGTGAAGTACCGCTATACGAAGTACACGGGCAATCTTCTTGACGAGATCGACATCGACGATCTGGTATCGAAGCTGTCTGACCTGTTACTTTCGAGCGGATTCAACAATCCGTGGGGCGGCGCCAGCGACGAAGAGGATCGCACCATGCAGGCGTTGCACGATGCGATCCTCGAGGCGCTGTTCAGCGGCGGCATGCTGTCGGACGAGGCCCTTCAGCAACTGCTCGGCGACCCGGCCGATGGCGACCAGGAACAGGCGCGGCAACAGCTCGAGGATCTCGTTCAGCAGATCATCGAGCGCATGATGGAACAGGGGTTCGTGTCCGGCGCGCCCGACCTCGAGCAGGAACGCGAGCGGCGACAGGGCATGGGAGGCGGGTTCGACGACTCGGCCGCTCCGGTCAAGTTCGAAGTCACCGACAAGGCGCTCGACTTCCTGGGATATCGCGCGCTCCGCGACCTGCTGGGCTCGATCGGTCGAAGCGACACGGGCAGGCACGACACCCGCCATCTCAGTACCGGCGTCGAAACCGCCGCCGCTCCCAAGCCATACGAGTTCGGCGACACGCTCAACATCGACCCCAGCAGCACGATTCTGAACGCGGTCAAGCGACTCGGGACTCGGGACTCGGGACTCGGGACTCGAAGGACTGGTCGTGCGGATCCCGGATCTCGAAACCCGGATCCCGCCGCGATCGAAGTGGATTACCCCGATCTCATGGTCGCGCAGAGCGAGTACCAGAGTTCGTGCGCAACCGTCATCATGCTCGACTGCAGTCACAGCATGATTCTCTACGGCGAGGATCGCTTCACGCCCGCCAAGCGCGTGGCACTCGCGTTGGCGCACCTGATTCGCACGCAGTATCCCGGCGACTCGCTGCGCGCGGTGTTGTTTCACGATTCAGCCGAGGAGATTCCGCTCAAGCAGCTCGGGCGGGTGCGCGTGGGTCCCTACTACACGAACACCCGAGAAGGTCTGCGGCTGGCGCGCCGAATCCTCGAGCGCCAGAAAAAGGACATGCGGCAGATCGTGATGATCACCGACGGTAAGCCGTCGGCGCTCACGCGCCCGGATGGGCAGATCTACAAGAACGCGTTCGGGCTGGACCCCTTCATCGTGTCAGAGACGTTCGCCGAAGTGAACGCCTGCCAGAAAGCCGGCATCATGATCAACACGTTCATGCTCGCGCGCGACCACGATCTGGTGGCATTCGTGCGGCGAGTTGCCGCCATCTGCAGAGGCAAGGCGTACTTCACGACGCCATACACGCTCGGCCAATACGTTCTCATGGACTACATGGACAGGAAGACCAAGACAATTCATTAGAGATCTTTGATTAGTGATTGTTGAGTCGTTGGTGATTTGTGATTGTTGATCTTCGATTGATTCGAGACCCCCGGTTCCCGTCACGGGCAACCTGCAACAAATCACTAATCACAAATCAACAATCATCAACGAATCAATAATCAAAGATCGGCCAATCAACAATGCCGTTACCAGCCACCATCCCCATCTTCCCCTTGCCGAACGTCGTTCTCTTTCCCAACGTGTTTCTGCCGCTGCACATCTTCGAGGCGCGGTACCGCGCGATGGTCAAGGATGCCCTCGCCAGCGATCGCATCATCGGGATGGTGCTGCTGCGGCCGGGATTCGAAGCAGATTACGCAGGCCGCCCACCGGTCTACCCGATTGGATGCGCCGGGCTCATTACGCACTCAGAGCCACTCGCCGACGGACGCTTCAACATCGTGCTCAGGGGGCTCGAAAAGTTCACGGTGACTGGTGAAGAAGGCGGGAAGCTCTATCGACTGGCGCACGTCGAGGCATTGGCAGAGACGGTCACCGAAGAAGACAAGACCGTGATGCATAGCCACCGCCAGCGTCTCGAGCATCTGCTCGCCGCCGCCATGGAACACCGCGGCAGTGATGCGAAGCTCTCACCGAATGTCCCGGACGATGATCTCGTCAACGCGCTGGCGCAGTACCTGGCGCTCGAGCCCATCGAGCGGCAGGCGCTGCTCGAATGCAACGGTGTCCTGTCCCGGTGTGGCGCGCTGATCGAACTTCTCGAGATGAGATCGATGATGACACCCGGCACCAGTAGTTGGACGACCCGCCAGGCCCACTAACGGATCCTTGTCACTCCCAACTCCAGGGAGGACAGTAGGCGGACGATTCTTGTGAAAATCGTGTCGGGTGCCCGACACCACTATTAAGGAAAACGATTACTCGTCGGACAGCGCGAAGTAGAGCGCGAGCGGAGCGAGCAGGAGGCAGGCCGCGGCTCCGAGCAGTACGAACGTGCCTGTCGACGTGAGCGGTGCCAGATCCGTCAGGCTTGGCAGCAGTCGTACGACATCACCCAGTCCGAACGACGGTGTCCACGTGACGGCAGTTGCAGAAGTGAGGGCATGCTGCACTGGCGCCCAAAGGAGTTCAACGACGGCGATCGCGAGCCCGACGACGCAGGCCACCGACACACCAAACAGCCAGGAGAACGGGCGAGCCACCTGCTCCGAGGCTTCCAGCTTGGCGCGAATCGCGGCGCGCCACCACACCTGACCTGCCGAGGGCAGACTCGCGTCGGCGTGCAGTTCATCGCGTTCCACTCGAAACACCGCCGCCACGTCAACGATCTCTGTGCACACACTGCATTCCGCAACATGCGCGGGCAGCGTCTGGTCGCAGTGGTGTGGCCAGCGACCGGTGACGATCGCGTTGATCACGTCCTGTTCGCGATGGCATTCAGGCATAGTTATCGCCGTTTCCCCTGGATGGCCGTCGTGCCGAGCAGGCCAAGAAGCCGTTTCCTCGCGCGAAACAGGAGAGCCTTCAGACTTGCTTTGCGAAGCCCAAGTACTTCGGCGATCTCTTCGTGCGAGCAACCCTGCGCGTACGCGAGCCACAGCAGCGACCGTTCGCGCGGCTTCAATTGTTCCATCGCGCGAGCCAGATCGAGGCGGCGCACGGCACGATCACCCTCGCGTGCATCCGCAGAAGCGTCTTCGGCTTGAGCGTGTTCGGCCAAGTGCCGTTCCGCGTGGCCAAGGCGGCGGCGATGGTCTCGCACCAGGTTGGTCGCGATGCGGAAGAGATAGTTGCGCCGATGATCGTCGCTCTCGAAATCGGCCTGTGTGCGCAGGAACCTGTAATACGACTCCTGCAACAGGTCATCAGCGAGCCGCGGGTCACCGGTGATGCGAGCGAGATAGGCCCAGACCGGTCTCGCCGTCAGCTCGTAGAAGGCGCGGAACGCATCCTCCGTCATGAGGAACGTTCGCTCGGCGTCCCCAAACGCGACTATCCGTTCCACGTCGGTCAATGTTGCTTCACGCATTGGTCTCTTGCCTGCGGCTTGGCAGCAAGCCTAACCGCGATGACAGGAAATACGCAACGACGGCCGAGATCACGGCGCCTATGCCGAGCGACATCACGATGATTGCCAGGACAGTAAAGGCCGGCATGATCTCTTCGGGAACCGTTCCTTGTGCGTACCGCAATCCGATGCCAAATGCCGCCAGCACGACCCCTGCTTGCACCGACCAGAGGATTCGACCGAATGGCGCCCCCGGAAACCGTGGCTCCGGCCTGGTGCTGCCCGGCGCGAACTCGAGAAAGTTTCGTCCGGCCGGTGTTTGCACGTAGGCCAGCAGATCCTCGTTGGACTGCATGCGATCGAGGATTTTCGAGTGGACGTCTATCTGCATGCGCGTCTGTCGTACCCATCGGCGGTAGTCCACCACCTGGCTGGCCACGGAGCCCACGAGCACGAGGAGCGTCATGAAGGCGATGAAGAGTCCCGTTCCGGCCAGAATGGCAGCAAAGGCTTCAAGCGGGTTGGGGCCTCTTCGGTTGTCCGCATTCCCGAAAAAGTATGTCGGGTTCCGCGAGATTTCGGGGTGCCGCTTGAGGAACGCCTGGAGTGATGGATATGGGTCCAGGTAGCCGGGACGATCGATGAGCGTCGGGTCGTACTGAAGAACCCCTCGGACTGCCGGGGGCAACTGCCACAACATCTGCTGAAGCTGATTTCGGACCGCTTCGGCGGGGGCATCGGGGCCCCGGTTACTGTCAGCATCGGTCGGCTGAGCCGACTGCCCCCTCTGCTCCTGCGCGAGCCGTGTCTGGCGGAGAACCGGCCCAACGGTTTCTGGTTGGCCCTGGGCCTTGGCGGGCAGGCTGCTCAGAACGGCGAGCGCGAGGGCCAAAATCGCTGTTTGTCTCATACTCCGTATTACGGACCGGGTCGGGGAAGGTTAACCGGGCTTTCCTCTCGTAAACGGCACGAACTGCACAGGGATCGTTCGCCGCGCCACGACCCCAGCGGGGGTCCTTTCCACGATGGTGATCCACTGGGTCTCGCCTTGCGAGCCAACTGGAATCACCAGCCGGCCGCCGGGCGCTAATTGGTCGATCAGGGGCCGCGGAATCTCGTCCGGCGCCGCCGTGACAATGATGCGATCGAAGGGGGCATGCTCCGCCCATCCGGCATAGCCGTCTCCCTCGCGAACTTGGACGTTTGAGTAGCCCAGCTCGCGCAGCACGGTGGACGCGCCTCGGGCAAGCCCGGGAACGATCTCGACCGTGTAGACGTCGCGCGCCAGCAACCCGAGGACGGCGGCCTGGTAGCCCGAGCCAGTGCCAATCTCGAGAACTCGATGCATCGACTCGACACCGAGCGCTTCGGTCATGTAAGCGACGATGTACGGTTGAGAAATGGTCTGACCGAAACCAATCGCCAGCGGCGTGTCGTCGTAAGCGCGGGGCGCGGCGTCCGCGGGCACAAACCGCTCGCGCGGCACGGATCGCATGACGTCGAGGACCCGTTCGTCGGTGACCCCGCGCTGCCGAATCTGGCGCTCGACCATCTCGAGCCGCCGTTCACGAACGTCGTCTTTTCCGTTCTGCGCCAACGGAGTGCAGGCCATCAGCATCGTGCAGGCGGCCACCAGCCAGGGGCACCGCGTTCGAGATCCGGTGCAGGTCTCAGGCCTCCTGAAGCCGCCGATCCGACAGGATCTTGATGATCCGTTCGCCGTGAAACCGCCCATTCTCGATGAAGATGTTGCCGGTGTTCTTGCCGGCCACCGCGCCGCCGGCGAGGAACAAGTTCGGCACATTACTCTCGAACGTCTCTGGATTCAACGTCGGCGCCAAAGTTTCGGGATCACATTCGATTCCAGCGCGGCGCATGAGCTCGACGTCGGGGTGATATCCGGTCAACAGGAACACAGCCTCTGCGGGCAGCGTCTCCAGCGTTCCCTGCCGCTCAATCACGATCTCTGTTGGGCGAATCTCGACTACACGCGATTCAAAACGCGCTGCAATCGAACCTTCCTTGATGCGGTTGTCGATGTCGGGCCGGACCCAGTATTTGATCGAGTCTCCCAGCGCGGCACGCCGATGGACGAGCGTCACGTGCACACCTGCCCGGAAGAGCTCCAGTGCCGCCTCGGCCGCTGAGTTCTTTCCGCCGACGATCACGACGCGCTGGCGGTAGTACGGATGCGCTTCGCTGTAATAGTGAGAGACGTGTGGCAGATCCTCACCCGGGACACCCAGGCAGTTCGGCAGATCGTAGTACCCGATCGCGAGGACGACGGCTCGCGCCTGCCTCACTCGCGTTCCGCTCCGGCTCTTCGTCGTGACGGTGAACGTGCCGTCGTTTTCACGATCGATCTGCTGAACCTCTTCGTGAAACGAGATCTGCAGCCCGAACGTGTCGACGACCCGCCGGTAATACCTCAATGCTTCGAGGCGCGTCGGCTTGTCGTAGGGCGTAACCAGCGGGAGTCCGCCAATCTCGAGCAACTCGGGTGTCGTGAAGAACACCATGAGCGGTGGGAAGTTGAAGATCGAGTTGACGAGCACGCCTTTCTCGACGATGACGTAATCGAGGCCGTGCTGCTTGGCGGCGATCGCTGTGGCCAGCCCGGACGGGCCGGCACCGACGATTAGCACATCACGAACGGGCATTCCGCGTTACTTGGCAGCCACCGCTGCGCGGTCGAGACGAAACGCGCGATGCAGGGCCCGAATCGCCGGGGCGGCATCGGGCTCCGCCACGACCAGGGAGATATTTCGCTCGGACGAACCTTGCGAGATTGCGATGACGTTGATTCCTTCGCTGCCGAGCGCGCCAAATACGGTCGCGGCGATCCCGGGAGTGCCGCGCATGCGGTCGCCGATTGCGGCCACGACCGCCACTGGCTGGGCGGAGATCTCCTCGACGTGTCCACGTGTGAGCTCGAGCTCGAGCGTCCCACGCAGCGCTTTGACCACGCGCGGCGCGTCACCGGCCGTGATGACGAAGCACATGTTGTTCTCGGAGGACGCCTGCGAAATCATCAGCACGTTCGACTGCTGTTCGGCCACGATCTCGAACGCCTTCGCGACGATTCCCGGTATGCCCTGCAT
>DASRJE010000206.1:0-49729 GCA_035649635.1 Vicinamibacterales bacterium
GAGCAGTGGGTTCGTCCGTCGGCGCGGAGCCTCGCTAGGTAAATTTCGTCCAAGACGCTGGTGGAGCGCCGCGGCTACGCTCGCGTCATGATGAAACCAACCATCTTTCCGTTCCTGCGCTACACGGATGCCCCGGCCGCCATCGACTGGCTCGGCCGGGCATTCCTCTTCGATAAACAAGTCGCGTTCGACGGCCCGGACGGGACGATCGTGCACGCGGAACTCCGGAATGGATCGGGCGTCATCGGTCTGAGCTCGGCGACGCCAGCGATCGAGAGTAATCCGTGGTCGTCGATTCGCCAGGGCGTGTATGTGACCATCGACAACGTGGAGGCTCATCACGAGCGCGCCCGGGCGGCGGGTGCGCGCATTGCGATATCGCCGTACGACACTCACTACGGCTCGCGCGAGTACTCGGCGTGGGATCTCGAAGGACATCTGTGGGGGTTCGGGACCTATCCGATGGGTTCTCCTGAAGGTGAGCCGAATGTGTTCCCCGAATTGGTTTACCGGCGTGGCGCCGAATCCGTGAATTGGCTGGCGCACGCGTTTGGCTTCGCACCCACGGTGCAGGTGCCCGGCCCGGACGGCAAGCCACTGCACGCGGAGATGCAACTCGGCGACTCGACGATCATGCTGAACCTTGGTGAGACGTCGAGCGGCGAGAGCTCCCAGGCGATCAGTGTGCGAGTCGATGATCCGGATGCGGTGTTTGCCCGTGCAACGGCCGAGGGCGCTGTCGTCGTGCAGGCGCCGGTGACGACTCACTACGGCGCGCGCAGTTGTTGGCTGCGCGACCCTGAGAACTTCCTCTGGGGGTTCAGCACCTATCGCCCGTAATTCAGAATGCAGAATTCAGAATGCAGAAATGCAGTGCCCCAGCTTCCGAAGCCGTTTTCTGCATTCTGCATTCAACATTCAGCATTGCGGGGTTCTTCCGAATCGGCGTCTTTCCGTTGACTCCTGCCATTAGTGGTCGTACCGTAGGGCACCGAAAGGAGCACTACTCATGCATTCGCAGACGAAATTCTGGCTCTTGATCGCGCTCCTCGTCG
This sequence comes from Vicinamibacterales bacterium, assembly GCA_035649635.1. GTDB lineage: Bacteria > Acidobacteriota > Vicinamibacteria > Vicinamibacterales > UBA2999 > Gp6-AA40. The sequence continues at coordinate 1,056 of DASRJE010000206.1, forward strand.
CAACGTCCTGGGCTCCTTCCGCTGCCCGCGGAGTCGCGGAAACCGGACAGGGACCGAAGATGGCGTCGATTGGACCGCTGACATTTGGTCCGGACGGGACGCTCTTCGCGGCCGACAACCAGGGAGCCGCTATTTTTGCCCTCGATCTCGGTGCGCCGGCGGCGACCGGAACGCCGGGCGCGAAGGGGCTCGACGCGCTCGATGAAAAGCTTGCGGCGTTGCTCGGCACGGGCGCCCGCGAGATTGCCATCACCGATCTCGCTGTGCACCCGAAAACGCGACAGGTGTACGTCGCGGCCATGCGCGGTCAGGGTGCGGGGGCGGCAGCCACACTCTTCCGCATCGACGGCACCGGCAAGATCGATCTGGTGCAGCTATCATCGCTGAAATTCCAGAGCGTCGAGCTGCCTAATCCGCCCGCCGTGAATGCGACGGGCCGGCAGAATCCGCGATCCAACGTCATCACCGACATGGGATTTGCCGATGGTCGTCTGTGGGTGGCGGGGCTCTCTAACGAGGAGTTCGCCTCGAAGCTTCGCGCAATCCCATACCCGTTCAGCACGGTCGATCGAGGCACGAGCGTCGAGATCTATCACGGCAACCACCAGCAGCTCGAAACGCGGTCGCCGGTGAACGCGTTCGTGCCGTATACGATCGACGACAAGCCGTACTTGCTGGCGGGCTACACCTGCACGCCGCTCGTGAAGTTCCCCATCTCCGACCTCAAGCCGGGTGACAAGGTGCGCGGCACCACCATCGCCGAGTTCGGTGCGGGAAACCGCGTGCTCGATATGATCGTCTATCGCAAAGGCAATCAGGAGTTCCTGCTGTCCACCAACAACAGCCGCGGCGTGATGAAGATCCCGACCAACACCTTCGCCAAGGCCACCCCGATCACCACGCCCGTCCAGAGCGAGACCGCTGGCGTGCCGTTCGAGAAGGTGACGAGCATGACGGGCATCGAGCAGATGGACAAGCTGGACGATCAGAACGTGATCGTGCTGGCGCGCGCCTCGTCGGGCTCGGTGAACCTGCAGGTGCTTCCGCTCCCGTAGCTGGAATATGCCCGTCCGTGTGTTGTGGGTCGCGGCGCTGGCGAGTGTGCTCGCCGGCACCGCGGCCTGCAGCCGCTCGTCCGACGCGAGCGCCGTTCCCGCCATCACGCTGACCACGCCCGGCAATGGAGCACCCGCATACGTCGCCCTGACTGGTCTTCCGGCCACCGCGGTCCGCGCGCTCGAGCAAGGTAGTCTCACACCAGAGCAGTGGGCGAGCGTGCTCAGAGTCGCGGTCAGCACCGACGCGCAGCCCATGCTCGGCAACTACACCGTGGTCGATGGTGTGGTCCGCTTCACGCCGTTGTTTCCGTTCGATCAAGGGCGTCAGTACCACGTTCGCTTCGAGCCCGCCAGGTTACCGGGAGGCGGCGCCGATGCGGGTGGTGTGATCGAGACCACGATTGGGCGGCCGGCGTCGACCGCGGTTCCTTCGACCGTCGTCGCACGCGTGTATCCCAGCGGCGACATCGTGCCCGAGAACCTGCTGCGGATGTACGTCGAGTTCTCAGCTCCAATGGGACGCAAGAGTGGCGTCGAATACATTGCGCTGTTGGATCACCAGGGGAAGGAGATAGAGGGCGCTGTCCTGCCACTGGATTACGAGTTCTGGAGCCCGGACCATAAACGGTTCACGGTCTTTTTCGATCCGGGCCGGGTCAAGAAGGGCATCCTGCCGAACCTGCAGATGGGAAGACCTCTCGCGGTGGGGCGATCGGTGACGCTCGTCGTCAAACGCGAGTGGCCCGACGAGAACGGATTGCCACTCAAGCAGGAGTTCAGGCGCGAGCTTCGAGTCAGTGCAACCGATCTCGATCCGCTCGACACCTCCGCATGGCGCATTCAGTCGCCGGCGGCCGGCAGCCGTGACGGCGTCGTCGTCACGTTTCCCGAGCCACTCGACCACGGGTTGCTGATGCGCGCGCTCGGCGTGGCCCGCGACGGGAAGGAAGTTGAAGGCGCGATCGGCGTCGATCAGGGCGAGACGCGCTGGACGTTCACACCCACGACTCCGTGGCAGCCCGGCACGTATCAACTGCTCGCGCTCGACATCCTCGAGGACCTGGCCGGCAACCAGATCGGCCGTGCGTTCGAGGTCGACAACTTCGACACCGTCGATAAGGGCCCCAACCCGGAGACCATCACCATTCCGTTCCGCGTGAAGTAGCGTTGAGCGTCAAGACGCGGGATCAACTCCCAATTTCCAAATTCCAACCTCCAAACTCCCAAAGCGCGGGGTAATTGGGAGTTGGATCTTGGGAGTTGGGACTTGACATAGGCTTTTTTCTCCGAGGTCACCCCTCCGATAAGATCGCGAACATGACTCCAGCGCAACGCCTGCGTGTGCTCCTCGATCGTCCCGGCATCCTCGTGATGCCAGGCTGTCATGACGCGATGTCGGCTCGTCTCATCGAAGAAGCTGGCTTCGAGCTCGGCTTCATGAGCGGGTTCGCGGTCTCGGCCGCGCGCCTCGGGATGCCGGACACCGGGTTGATCTCGTACGGCGAGCTCGTCGATCAGGGACAGAACATCTGCCGCGCGGTATCGATCCCGTTGATCGGTGACGGCGACACCGGCTTCGGCAGCGCGCAGAACATCAAACGCACGGTGCAGGGATACGAGCGCGCGGGATTTGCCGCGATCATGCTCGAGGATCAAGTCGCACCGAAGCGATGCGGGCACACGGAGGGGAAATCCGTCGTCGGCCGCGACGAGGCGTTGACGCGCATTCGCGCCGCCGTCGACGCGCGCGACGCCGAAAGCGGCATCCTCATCATGGCGCGCACGGACGCGCGTGCGTGTGTCGACCTGGATGAAGCGATCCTCAGGTGCCAGAAGTTCCGCGAGATCGGCGCCGACATCACGTTCCTGGAAGCGCCGCTGAATGCAGAAGAGATGCGCCGCTATTGCGCCGAAGTCGACGGACCGAAGATGGCCAACCTGATTGAAGGAGGCAAGACCCCGCTTCTTTCGCCACAGCAACTCGAAGCGATCGGTTACAAGATCGCCGTCTACCCGCTGACGCTGCTCAATGTTTCAATTCAGGCGATGCGAACCGCGCTCGCCAGCCTTCGACGATCGGAGCGCCCCACCGCCGCCATGGACTTCGAGGAGTTGAAGAAAGCCGTAGGTTTCCCCGCCTACTATGCGGAAGAAGCGCGCTACGGGCGCGCACGCTAGCGCGCTGAAGCTGCCTTTATCGCGGTGAGACTCGGCAAGTCGGTCCGGAGACCTGCCGGCATTTCTGAAAAAAGGCGTGCGTCACGTTGACGAACGCGAGACCGTCGGCAACGGATCCCCAGCCGGGCACTGTGGAGAACTTGTCGGTCTCGAGCAGCTTGTATCGGCGGAAATAGTCGGCGATGGTCGCGCGCTCAGACTCGGTCAGCGAATGAGCCGGACGGCCCTTGGTCAACGGCGAGATAACGACCTTTGCATCGTTTCCCTTTTCGTCTTCCATGAGCATCAACCCGACGACGACACCGCGGACCATGCGGCCGCCGGGAATTGGAGGACCGAGCACCAGCACGTCGAATGGATCGCCGTCATACGAGATGGTCTGCGGCACGAACCCATAGTTGACCGGGTAGCCACCGATCTGCTCGGGAATCATTCGATCGATGGCGCGCGCGTTTGCGGCCATCCTGAACTCCCACTTCCGTCGGTCACCTCGTGAGATCTCGACGTATCCGTTGACCGTTCCGTCGTCATTGATTGGCGGTGTATCGCGCCACACGTGTTTCGGGTACGTCTTGGCCTCGGCCAGGCTTCTCGTCAGTTGAGTGGTCGCAACGGCGGGAAGTTCGTTTGAGACGGCTATCGGCGACTGAGCGATGACAATGGGCGGCAGAAGAACTGCTATCGCTACGTACAGCCACCCACGAATCGAAGGGCGGGGAAATCGCGGGCGGATCACGGCTCCCTCTATTGTGCGCTGGCGCACACCGGATCGCGACATCCTGTTCCTAGTTCATCGGAACGGACGAGCTGAGCCGGTTTCCATCCATCCGACACCTCTCTCGATGGCACCCGAGGAAGGCCAGACGTGTGCCATCACGGAGAATTAGGTGACGATCGACACGCGCGTGCGATGGGTACGGTTCAATCTCGTTGGTGTCATGGGGTTTGCGATACAGACACTGACGCTGTGGCTGCTGGTCCGGTGGTCCGGTATCAGTTCGGGTGTCGGCATCACATTGGCAGTGCTGGCGGCTGTGTCGCACAACTTCGCGTGGCACGAGGTGGTGACGTGGCCGAACCTTCCGCAGGATCAACGATTCAAACGGTGGCTCTACTTTCACATCTCGACCGGCGCGATCTCGGTGTTGACCAACCTCGGTCTGACCATGATTGTGATGACGGCGACGGACCTCTCGGTGGTGCCAGCCAATGTCATTGCGGTTATTGCAGCGTCCACGGCAAATTTCTGGATCAATGATCGGCTGATCTTTCGTCCCGCGCCTGCTCTGACGAAATCCCTCGGCGCGTCGTCTATATCTCAAGGGAACGGACAGTCGTGATCGCGCTGCGATGGGAGTGGATCGCATTTGCGTACTACGTATACCTGCTGGTGGTCGCATTCGCTGACACCCGTTTCGTCCGGGCGCGCGTCCCCACGCTGGCCGGAGTGGTGGCCTGCGGTGTCGTGCTCGCCGCGCAGGCTTTTGCATCGCCAGGTTTAAGGATCAACGCGCTCACCTTTGCGATCCTGGTTCCAATACCGGTGCTGCTCATCGGGTACTGGCTGTCAGGGCTGTTCTTCGTGCGCCCGATGCCCGAAGTCGAAGCATGGCTGATGAGCGTGGACCGACGATTCCTGCGGCAACCCGGGATCTTCGCCGCGTATGAGGCCAGTCCACGATTCGTGCGCGAGTCGTTGGAGTTGGCGTACCTCCTTGTCTATCCAGTGATCCCCGCCGCGGTTGCGACTCTGCTCCTCGGCGGCCATGTCAGCGCGCTGCCGCGCTTCTGGACGGTCGTGCTGCTGGCGGAGTTCATTGCGTACGGTGCGATGCCCTGGCTGCAGACACGGCCCCCACGAGTGATTGAAGGCGCCGCAGGCATGCGTCACCCGCAGTCGACACTCCGGCGATTCAACGCGTCCATCCTCGATCGCGGCAGCATTCAGGCCAACACCATTCCGAGCGGTCACGCTGCTGGCGCGGTCGCGACGGCACTAGCCGTTGTCGACGTGATGCCGCACGCGGGGGTCGTCTTTCTCGTCGTTGCCGCGGCCATCGTGGCGGCGACGGTCCTGGGCCGTTACCACTATCTCGTCGACTCTCTCTTGGGGATCACCGTCGCTGTTGGCGTGTGGGGCTTCTGTCGTTAATGAATAAGGCAGGCTATGCTCCCTACGGGCACAGGGGCAGCAATCTGTGCTGCGCCCGGTTGCAGGCGGGTCTTGAAGACCCGCCTCTGGCTACCGACGGACGAGGTTGATGGCGGGGCGTGTTTTCATCAGTCATGCAAGCGAAGACCGCGAGATTGCCCAGGCCGTATGCGCGGCAATCGAGGGCCGCGGCGTTCCCTGCTGGATTGCTCCCCGCGACATTACGCCCGGCAAGGACTACGCGCAGGCGTTGTATGACGCCATCGGTGAGTGCACCTCGCTCGTGCTCGTGTTCTCGGAACATTCGAATCGATCGCCGCAGGTTCGACGCGAGGTCGAACGCGCCGCGCGCGATGGCGATCCCATCATTCCGTTTCGCACAGACGACACCGTTCCCACGGGTGGCCTGTTGTTCAACGTCGGGACATTGGACTGGCTGGCACCTTCCTCCGTCGATTTGCCGACGCAGGTCGGGATGCTGGCCGAGATCGTTCAAACGCGTATGCAAGGGGGCGAGGATGCGCTGCGTCCTCTTCCCAGCGCCGAACAGATCTGGCATGGGTCGCCCGCTGTCGTCAGGCGCGTGACGGCGACCTGGATGACGGTGCTGCTGTGGATATTGCTCGTGATGGCCATCCTGGACCTGATCGCCAACGTCGATTCCTATGCAAATGCAGTCTACATGCGATCGCTGTTCGGTGAAGAGGATGTGGCCGAGCGTGTGCTTGCGCTGGCAGTTCTCCAGTTGATCATGCTGCTCCCGTCTGCGTTCGTGTGGCTCACCTGGCTGGCGACTTCATTCCTGACTCTCGAGGCCGCAGGCGTAGAGGGTCTTCGATTCAGCGCGCGCCGCGTTCCCGGACGGTTCATGTGGCCCGGGTTGCAACTCGAGGGAGGCTCGGCCGTCGTGGCAGCTCTATGGGACGCCAGCGTTCGCCTCGGATCGTCATCACAGCCGAAGTCGAGCAAGAGCACCGCAGCCCCGCGATGGCTCGTATTGCTGTGGCTTCTTCCGGTCGCGCTCATTCCGATCTCGATCTTCACTGCCAGCATCGGCGACGCAGACGAGTGGGCTGACGAAGCGATCGTTAAATTGGCCATGGTGATGGATTTCCTCTGGATCGTGGCGGGCGTGCTGTGCCTGTGCGCTGTTCGGGCGATCGAGAAGCGCATGAGACGACGCGAGGCCGAGCTCGTGGCTGGAACGCGGCTCTCCCGACCGGCTCGCGCCAGCGGCGTATGACTCGCGAGGCCGCGGTAGTGGACGTTTATCTCTCTGCGGCGCGCGAGAATTCAGCGGCTGCGATGGAGCTGGCGGAAGCGTTGATGGCCGGCGGCGTCACCTGTTTTTCCGGAGCGTCCGATCGGTCGCCAGCGGAAACGTTGACCGCGCTCGAGACCGGCCGCGCGCTGGTGTTTGTGCTGTCTGCCGCGGCCAACTCAGCACCCGACGTGATTCGCGAGCTCGAACGAGCGGCTGGGCGTGGCATCCCGATCATCACGTACGCGATCGAGGACGTGAGCCCATCGCCATCCATCGCGTACTTCACGGAGACGATCCCACCAATCGCGGCGTGGTCCGCCCAGGATCGCCCACGGACGATCCAGACGCTGGTCGACGCGGCGCGGCGGGCGTTGACCGAGTCTGCAACTTCACCGAGACGGTCGGGGCTGACGCGCTCTCGCTACTCGAGAGCCACATATCGAGATTCCAGGAACCTGCAGCGCGGCCTCGCGGTCATGTTGGCGATCGCCGCTGTCCTGAATGCGTATGCGCTTTATCGCGATGGGAGCTACATAGCGGCAATACTGCTAGGGCAGCAAGCTTCGTCTGCGTCTACCGCGGAGGAATATTTCGGCGTCCTCAGGTTTGCTTCCGCCGTCGGGCTCTGGACCATTGCTGGCGGCACGATTCTGGCTCTTCGCCGCGCACGGCTGAACCTGCTGTCGGTCTTTGCGAACGTGCGCACAAGCGGGAGCGAGATCGTGTGGCGGCCTATCGTGCCGTTTGCAAACGCATTCTGGATGGCGCAAATGGCCAATGACCTGCGAGAGCCCAGCGATTCAGGCGATGCGGGTGACATCAGCAGCTGGCCGCTGGCCCGCTATTGGAGTTACGCGTTTCTCTGTGCCTATTCCATTGGCGGGGCACGCGATGCAGTGATCGGTGTCTCTCCGCAGAGTGTCAGCGGCCTGGTCGGGCTGAGCGTGCCGCTCGACGTCTCTCAGGTTGTATCGGCGGTGCTGACATATGCGGTTCTCTCGCAACTGCTGGACCGCGTCCGCATACGCACCCACCACATTCCAGCTGTGTCATCCCCCTCCGTTCCAGCGATCCAGTCGGTTCCGGCAGAAAGTGCGGCCGGCTACGCAGACGTCCTCGTTATCTATGCCGCCGCCGATGAAGGCGTCGCTGGAAGTGTGGCCAAGGCGCTGGAGGATCTCCGCTGCCGCTGCTGGACGCTCAGTCCAACCGCGCGTGCGACGGCGCTCTCCGCGCACCACCTGGCCGGCTTCCGAGCGCTCCTCGTCGTCGTGTCAAGAGCCAGCTATTCTTCAGAGCCGATCACGGAACTGGTTCGATGTGCCCTCGCTGGCGCCGTGTCGGTCCTGCCCTATGTTGTGGAACCGCCGCCGACGGGAAGTGCCCTTGGTCATTACATTCGCTCGCTCCATTGGATCGACGGGGCCGTCAGTACAGCGGGGTTGCGCTCCGAACAAGTGCGGACCGCCTTCACCGCGACACCTGCTGCTGTCGCCAGCGGTGGCGGAACAGCGGTGCTGGTCGAGGATGGTCTGTTTTCGCCGCTGCGCGGCACTGCCGTTCACGAAGTTCGTTATCGTCCGGCACCAGCCCTGCGTGCGCTCGCGACCGTGTTCGCCATCATGCAAGTCGCGGCGGCCGCGTTTTTCGGAATCATTGCCTTCGCAATCGCGCTCTCTCCCGAAAACACAGACCCCTCGGCACCTCTCGGATTGACTATCGGGGTTGTTGCCGGATCTCTTCCTGCGTGGTGCGCGTTCCTTCCCTGGTTGTGGGTGACGGACCGCAATGCTCGAAGTTTGCGAATCGTGGACCTCGAGTCGCGGACGTGGCTGCTGTGCCGGGTTGCCGTTCCGGGGCTGAGCCTGATATTGGGTGGCCTGGCGATTGGCCGCCTGTGGCGAGCCGTTCGCCATGATGAGGAGCAAGCGCAAGGTTGGGCGGATCCGGTGACGCGCTTTCAGGTCACGTGGACGACTGCCGGATTTGTCTGGATAGTGGCAGCCGTTGTTAGCGCCGTCCTGGGTGCTGGAGGATGGATTGTGAGCGCGATGCTCGTCGCAATGGTCCAGTGCGTTGCAACGATGGCGCGAGGCGTATTGCGCTACCGCGTGATTCGCGACATTGCCAGTCGGCTCGATGCCCGCGCCCGTCCATGGTTCGAGGCGACCCGGCCCGTGCGCACCGGCGCAGCGTTGTGATGATCGATGCTACGGCACTGCCGCCGGCCGCCCGACTTTTTCGAGCGTCTCCACGGCGCGAGCGACCTCGCGCCGACGCTCGAGGAGATCGACGAGCGTTCGTTCATGACGGGCCGAGTCGCGTGCCTTCAAGGTCTCGCTGCCGTGGCCGCGACGAATCTTGTCGATCGCTTCGCGCCGTAGGGTGATGGACAGGTCGTAACACTGTCCAGCCTGCTTGAAGGCGGCGAGTGCTTCGACCAGTTTCCCCAGTTGATCGCGGACGACGCCGAGATCGAAGGCCGCTTCGCACTCGCCGAAGTCGATGGCCAGCGCGCCTTCGAAATCCTTTTCAGCGCTTTCCAGTCGACCGAGCCGCCACTCGATCACGCCGGACAGGACCATGACCGCGGCGTTCGACATGAGCGTCCGTGCGCGGTCGGCGTCCGCCCGCGCCAGTTGAAAGTTGTTCAGCCGCAGTTGATTCCACGCGCGCCAGTAATACGCCTCGCCGAGCAGCCACTGCCCTTCATCGATCAGGCGGGTCGCGGTCTCGATTGCCTCTTCCGATCGTTCGAGGCGCGACAGGCTGATGACTCGGCCAATCGTCGCTTCCGGATGATGGGGCGCGACGGCAAGGGCCGTATCGTAGGCCGCAAGCGCAGGCTGCCAGTCCTCCCACAGCCGATACACGTTGCCGATGCGCGTCGTGATCGCCGGCGAGCGGGGGAACGCGAGTGAGGCGGACTCGAAGCGCCGCAGGCTCTCCTCTGCGTCAGGGTTGACGGGATCTTCGAGCGCGTAGCGGCCCAACGGATAATCGGCGTCAACGAAATCCGGCTCGGACATTCGCACGCCCAACAGGCGTGCGCGGTGGGTTGCATCGCAGGCGCCGAGCGCATACTGAAACAGCGGGGTACTGGCGACCGGGACGACTGCGGCGGTAAAGCTTTCGGGCGTCTCCTTGAGCGTTCCGAACGTGCAGATCAGCGACACGTCGAGATAGCCGCGAAACGCGTCAGACCCGGCGCCGTCTCGAAGCCGATCACGCCACATCTCGATCGACGCTTTCGCCCGGTTGCGGCGGCCGATGTCGAAGAGGGCATCGCGATTCTCGCTGAGTCGATCCGGCGGAATCACGTCCACGATATCCAGATAAGGCGAGAGCGACGCGTCTGTGCCCGCGAGCGCGCGCGCGCGGTCGAGCCACAGATCGCTCGGTAAGCCGAGTTCCTTTGAGCGAAGTGTCAGGAGGGCCGCCGCCTCGAACGCCTGCTCCCGGGCGCCCTTCTCCTGCGCCTGCTCGTACGCCTGCTCCAGGCAGCGATAACACCCGCGCCGAATCAGCCGATCAACGGTCCCGTCAAATTCGACGGCTGGCGGCGTTGATGGCGATGGCGGCGGTACGCGTGTCGCGCATGCCGCTGTGAGCAGCAGCAGAGCAGGAAGAAAACATCTCATCCGTTTTCAGGCCTGGAGCCCAGAGTCTAATACAGGCCTTTGGTGTTGCCCTCTTCGACGGCGCGCTCGTAGTCCTGAAGCGTGGCGTCGGCTGGCTGGATCTGATCGAACAGAACGCACGCCATCGAGGGCAGCGCATCAGCCGCAGGCCATGCGTCCGTCTGCCAGAGGCGTGAACGAAGGAACGCCTTCGGGCAATGCAGGAAGCATTGCTCGATTTCGACCGCGATGGCGACCAGCGGAACTTTCCCGTGCGCGACACAGGGCTCGAGCAATTGCGGATCGCGCGTGACCCATGCCCTGCCGTTGACTCGAAGGGTCTCTTGCCGGCCGGGCACCAGGAAGATCAGCCCGACATGCGGATTCGCCATGACGTTGAGCATGCCGTCGAGCCGCTTGTTGCCGGGGCGCTCGGGAATCACGATTCGTTGATCGTCGAGCACCTGAACGAAGCCAGGGCCGTCGCCCTTGGGTGACACGTCACATCGTCCGCTCGCATCCGATGTCGCCATCAGCAGGAACGGCGAGCGCGCGATGAATGCACGCGTGTGCTCGTCGAGAGAGCGGCGCTCCTTCAAGACCGAGCGCGGGCCTGGAACGCCAATGACCGCTCGAAGATCCTGCTCGTTCGTCACTACGTGATTGAAGGACGGCATATCGATGCTCCTGAACGGGGTCAGACCCCTTTCCAGTTTTTCAACTAGCCAAGGGCACCCCCTTGATATTTGGGCGAAGCCCTCGGCTCGTTGACGGCGTCTTCTTGGCGCGCTCTACGCGCCAGCCTGTTATGCGCTCGCGACAACGAGTACCAAAGTCGCGTTTGAGCCCGCACAACAGGCTACCGCGATTTGGCCGCAGCGAGTTTCGTTGTCCTGCTGACAATCGAATATCGGCGCTTGCGCATCTCCGACCACAGGTCGCCGACGGCATCGATACGATCGGCGATCGTCCGAATCGTGAAGGTTTGCGGATGGACGTCCCCCTTCTCGACCTCTTCCCAGGTGCACGGCGCAGATATCGGCGCACCCGGCTTGGCGCGGACGGCGTACGGGGCTGCGAACGTCGCGCTGTACCCGTTACGACCGGTGTCGACGAGAATGCGCCCACCCCGATCGGCCTTGCTGAACTCCTGCGTGAGTCTCGTCGGCTCGCGCGAGACGAGCACGGTGCCGACGGTGTGCGCGAAGCGGTGAACGGCGCCGAAGTCGGCCTTGGCGTCGAGTGGGACGACGATATGAAAGCCCTTCGAGCCGGAGGTCTTGACCCAGCTGTGAAGACCCAGCTCGTCGAGGAGGTCGCGCAGCGCAAGCGCAGCGTGGCGAAGTGCGTCTGGATCCTCCCGTGAGGGATCGAGATCGAAGACACAGATATCCGGGTAATAGAGCTCGGGCGCGCGTGACGTCCACACGTGCGGCGTGATGCAGTTCTGATTGGCGAGCCACAACAGCGAGCGAGTGTCTCCGACGACGGGGTGGTGAACAGTGCCGTCTTTTTTCGGCACCTCCACCCGCTCGAGCCAATCGGGAAATCCCTTGGACACATCCTTCTGAATGAAGCCCTTGCGGCCGATTCCGGCTGGGTAGCGCTCCATCGTGATCGGGCGGCCGCGAATGTGCGGCAGCATGATCGAGGCCATCGCTTCGTAGTACGCGGCGAGTGCGCCCTTCGTGATCCCATCCTCGGGAAAGAGCACCTTGTCAGGATGGGTGATCACGGCCGCTCCCTCAGGACTTCGCGGGCCGTCTTGTCGGTGCGCACACCCAGGAGATGGGGGTGGCGAAGCTTGTCGTGCACCGTCCATTCGGTGAACGCGACCTGCACGACGATCTCGGGACGTACCCAATGCGCTCGCAGGCGCGGCAACCCTTTTGCCTTGGTGAAGGGAGGCTTCTCGATTTCGAGGCGATCGAGTTTGGCGCGAAGATCGAGCAGCAGCTTGGTGTCGAAGCCCGTGCCCACCTTGCCTGCAAAGAGGAAGTCCTCGCCTTCAAAGTAACCAACCAGCAACGCACCCAACCCGACGCGCCCGCCTTGCGGATCGGTGAAGCCGCCGACGACCAGTTCCTGGCTCGCTTCGCATTTCATCTTCAGCCAATGCGGCGATCGACGATGCTCGTACACGGAGTCGCGCCTCTTGGCAATGACGCCTTCCCAGCCCTCCTCGCAGGCGCGCTCCCACGGTTTCTCATCGTCGAGCGCGGCAACGCGCCGAAGCGGAGCACGAAGGGGCAGCGACTTCAACAGAGCGCGCCGTTCGTCGAGTTGAAGCGCGGTCACGTCGCGCCCGTCGATCCACATGATGTCGAACACGTGATACGCGAAGCCGCGTGGCCGGTCTGCCTCGCGGGTCGACGCCGGACCCCAGAGGCCGGTGACCTCTCCGTCGAGGACGAGTTCGCGCGACGGCAAGCCGGCTATGGCGTCGGCGATCGCGGGGTTGTGCTGGGGCAGCCGATTGCGCGAGTACAACTGGACGCTGCGCCCTTTCTTGAACGCAAGGAGACGGATGCCATCGAGCTTGCGCTCGAAGATCCATTCCGGGCCGCTAAAGCGTTTGTCGGTCAGGGTCGCCGCCATGGGGACGACCCACTCGGGAAACGAGGGGCTCACGTGGGGATTGTGTTCCAGTTGTGCGCGCCGTGAGAACGGCCAGCGCGACTATTGGAAGATTTCGTCGAGAGAACAGCGGAAGCGGGTGATCACATCGCTCAGGTCGAGGACGTCCATCTCCAGTTCGACTACGACTGACGCTGCCCCCGGCCGAAACACCGTTGCGGTTTTGGCGCCGGGATCGATAACGACGACCAGGCGTTTCTGCATTATTCGTAACGCAGCGCTGCTACTGGATTGAGTCGCGTGGCGCGTCGGGCGGGCCACACGCACGCCGTCACCGCCACGACAATCATGAGCAACGATATCGACACAAGCACCGGCACGTCTCGGCCCGTGGACTGCACGAGAATGCTTTGCAGCAAACGCCCGACGCCGAACGCCCCGCTCATACCGATCGTCAAACCGATCCCGACCAGCACGAACGCGCGACGAAGAAACAGCCAGACCACTTCGCCCGGAGGGGCGCCGAGAACCATGCGCACGCCTATCTCTTGTGTGCGTTGTGTCACCGAGTACGCCATGACCGCGTAGAGCCCGACGGCCGCGAGCAGAAGTGCGATTGCGGCAAAAACCGCGAACATGCCACCAAAGACCCGGTACTGCCAGCGGCGCTGAGCCAGCAGTTCGTCCATGGTGCGCACGTTGAATACCGGGATATCCGCATCGAGCTCGAGCACGGCTTGTCGAATCAGCGGAACTGCGGCCGCCGTTTCGCCCGAAGTGCGTACGATCACGGCGACAGTGCGGCCCATATTCGGGCCCGTGAAGTACGGCACATAGACGACCGGATCTGGTTCGATGTTCTCGATATCGCGTTGCCGCACGATAGTTGACACGCCGATCACGGTCTGCGCTCGAAGGTCGATGCCGTTCTGTCCTTCCTCGGTCACGCTGATCTGGCGGCCGACCGGGTCTTCCCCTTTGAAATACATGTCAGCGAAGCGCTGGTTCACGATCACTGCGCCGCGTCCAGGAGTCTGGTCGGAATCGGTGAAACCGCGACCGCGCAGTATGCGAATGCCGACGGTGTCGAAATATTTCGCTCCCACGCTCAACATCGTGACGATCGGGCGCCGGGCATTCGGATCCGTGCGGCCATCGATCGTCAGCTCGAGGCCCGCTCCGCCGCCAAGCGGGAAGTTGCTGGCTGTCGTCACCGCTTCGAGCGCTCCGATTCCGGCCAATCGCTCGGTCAGCCGGCGAGCGAAGGCGTTCCGATCCTCTGACGTTGGGTATCTCCGATCGTTCAGGTTGACCTGCATCGTCAAGAGGCGCGGCGTCTCGAAGCCGAGATCCAGGCGGTAGAGCATGAAGAAACTCCGCATCATGAACCCGGCGCCCGCGAGCAGCACCAGCGTCAGCGCGACCTGCACGACCAGCAGCCCACTGGTCCAGCGGTGTGCCCTGATTCCGCTCGATCCGGAGCGCCCGCCTTCTTTCAGCACTTCGTTGAGGCTCGTCTTCGACACGTGCAGCGCGGGAGCGAGCCCGAACACGACGCCGGTGATGAGGCAGATGGCAAAGAAGAAGGCCAGGACGATGGGGTCGATCGAGAACTCCATCCAGTAGGGTTTGCCGACGTTCTGCGTGAGCGAGTCGAAGATGCGGATGCCGACGTAAGCGAGCGGAAGGCCGGCAAGTCCCCCGAGCAACGAGAGCATCACGCTCTCGACCAGCAGTTGGCGGATGACGCGCCCGCGGCTTGCGCCGAGCGACACCCGAACGCCCACTTCCTTTGCCCGTTCGGCCGATCGCGCCAACAAGAGATTGGCCACGTTGCTGCAGGCGATCAGCAGGACGAAGCCGACGGCCCCCATCAAGGAGAAGAACACCAGCCTGATCTGGTTGCCAACGGCGCGTTCGTTGTAGGTGACGACCGTCGGCACGATACCCTCATTGGTCTTCGGGTAATCACGTGCCAGCCGCGCGGTAATAGTGGCCAGTTCACTTTGCGCTTGCGGGATGGTGACACCGTCGGCAAGGCGCGCGATGACCTGGTAGTTGCGCATCTGCCGGCTTTGGCCGCGATTGATCGTCGCCTGGCCGAACGGCAGCCAGAGATCAGTGTTCGGTGGGAACTGCATGCCAGGCGGCATCACGCCAACGACCGTTGCCAGCAAGTCGTTGATCCTGATCGTTTTCCCAATCACGTTGGGATCGCCGGCGTACCGCGATTGCCAGATGCTGTACCCGAGCACCGCAACGGGTCTGGCGCCGTCGAGATCGTCTTCCGCGATGAATCCGCGGCCGACCTGGGCTTGAGTGCCAATCAGCTGAAAGGTGCTCGCTGATACGTACGCGCCGTTATAGCGCTCCGGCGGCGTGCCCGGCTCGCTGACATTGAACGTCGGCTGCGCCATCAGCGAGATGTCCGAGAAGCTTTTCGCGGCCTCACGCCAATCGAGGAAGTCGTAATAGGAGACGCCCATTTGGCGATTGCGTGCGTCTCGTGTGCCCATCGCCACCACGCGATCCGGGTCGGGGAATGGGACGCCACGAAGAATGACGGCATTCACGAACGTGAAGACGGCGCTATTGGCCGCGATTCCCAGCGCCAGTGCCACCACGGCAGCCGCCGTCATCCACCGCCGTTTCAGCAGTACTCGCGACGCGAAGCGAATGTCTTCGAAGAGGCTCATTGGCGATTTGTCCCGTAGTGTCCGGCTTTAGCCGGACCGTCAGTCTTCGACCGGGCGTTGGGCCGACTCGATCACGAGCACGTCGACAGGGCCGCGCTGGGCGTCGAGCCTCAACCCCAGTTGTTCCTGAACCGCGGTGTAGAGCGACACACTGTCACCAGACGGTGGGGCCGGCGTGGCGGTTCCATCAGGAGCGGGTGCCTTGACCCGGCGTTGGCGGTGGCGCCTCGCAGCATCGAGTTGCCTTCCATGCCACCAATAACGCCCCAGAACGTGAACGGTTAACAGGACGCGGCTAGACTACGGCGGTTTTCACCTCGAGCTATGCCGACGAGGGAGGATTGGATGAGAGTTCAGTGCCGGAGATTTGAAAGCACGACCAAATCGTGGGAGGCCCTCGTCGAAGAGGCTGCGACGTTCGCGACATCGATTGGCCGCGATCGCCTGATTAACATTTCAGTGTCGGCGGCTGGAGGGTCGGACACCTTCGGCTTTGGCGCCAAAGGTGCCGTCTTCGTCTGGTACTGGGAATAGACACCTGGAGTTGGCGATTGGGCGTTGACGTTTTTGCGAGCCCATTTACTTCGGCAGGGTCGCGCCTTCACCCAGCACGATGTCGAGCGCGACTCGATCCGTGCCGGGAACCGCTCGTGACTTGTGGCCCTGTCCGGTCGTGTCCTCCGCGAGGAGGATGTGCCCGGGACCGAATCGCATCTTGCGGCCGCCCTCGAGTTCGATCTCGCTTTCACCGCTCAATGTGACCACGATCTGCCGGCGCGGTGCGGGATGCCAGTCGAGATCGTAGGCAGGCGTCGTGTGCCTGAACTGCATGCTCGTCACCGGGATCGACGCCGATGTCTCGCTTCCGCCATCGCGCGGCTTCAGCGCGATCGTGGATTCCTCGACTTTCGTCTTGCCATCAGGCCCGGTGTAGATCCGCGTGAACTTGATCGGCGTGCGCCCCTGTGCGAAGAGCGCGTCGGTCCATTTGACCCCTGCGACCACGGCCAGCGTTGGAACCCAGCCGAGCATCAGGACACCGAACAGCACCTTCTTCATGAGCGCCTCCAGGAGCCGGCGTGCGGCCCCGAAACGAGAGTTGCCCGCGAGTGTGAAGACTACCAGTACCCAATGAGGCGGCCGGCACCAATCGCCGTCAGCCACGAGAGGAGCGAGATCGCACCAAAGACGGCTAGCTGACGCTGTTCGGCGGCCGTCGTTTCCCTCGTTTCTCGTGCTTTCCAAGCCGGCAGCCGGCTCAAAACCGCGACGTTGACGACGCCCAGAAAGATAGCCGGGAACTTGATCAGCAGGAAAGGATTGCCGACGTACTCGCTTCCGTTGGTGGTGATGAGGCAGACACCGCTCGTCGCTGCCACGATGAAGCCTGCCGTCGCGATCGGCACTGTCGGCCGAGCGAGCGCGCCGAGCGGGACACTGCGCCAGAACCCGATCAGCCGGAGATCGAGCGCGAGCACCGCGCCGAAGAGCGACGCGACGCCGAGGATATGAGTCAGGTTGAGGATGCCGTAGGTCCAGACGCCCGCGTTGCGCATGGCGTGGCCCAGGGCGGAACCCTCGAGCCACACCAGCAAATCGGCCACGTCGTGTCAGGCGGCGCTACTTGCGATCCGGGTAGACGTTGAAGGTCTTGCCGTTCCACGTCACGCGTTCGGTTTTGATCTCGAATTTTTGCGGATCCTTGTTGCGATGTCCGTGGACGGTGACCTGCGCGCCAACTGGGATGACGCCTTCCTTGAGTCCGGCGTTTGCCGTGCGCGCGCCCGGCGCCAACGTGATATCCCACACCTTGCCCTCGGCCTTCACCTTCATTGTCGCGTGCGGACCAGCAAGGCTCACGGGGCTTTCGACCGTGCCCGTCAGCTGGAATTCTTCCTCACCGTTGCCGGCCCACCCGTGGTGCGCGGCGACTGGAAGCACGGCAACCGTCAGCGCGGCGAGGATGAGCACCGGGATGAATCGCACATGCATGGCTACCTCCTTCTATCCATGGCGCCACTCCGCCTCGATGATGTCATCAGTCGACGTCATCGGTGCGTAACGGCGGCGTTGAGCTATGGCTTCTCGATGAAAGACCTCCGCACCGCTCGGACAGAGCCGGACGAACAGTTCGAGCGCTGCCAGGATGATGCCCAGATCGTCGAGCTGTCCGAGTCCGGGGATGAAGTCTGAAACGAGATCGATCGGTGAAAGAACATAGAGAAACGCGAACAGAGGCACCGCTTTGAGCAGCATTGGCACACGTGGCTCACGGAAGAGCCTGATTGCCAGTCTTGCATGAACGATGAGCGCACGCAGGCTCAGCGGTCGCGACAGCCAGGACGAGATTCCTTTTGCCATGCCTCTGACTAACCTACCACCGAATACTCGCTAGTGCGGAGGCTGGTTTACCGTCGAGCCGCGCAGGCGCGGGGCGCGCGGGCTAAGGCCCGCGCTCTACGAGCTCACCGGTCACCGGATCGCTTCCGCGGCAGGCGATTCCGGCCAGACCGGCGCCGGGGCCGCCAGGTAAGCGGCGTGCGCCAGGTTCGCCTGGAACAGCGCGATCTGCGAGGCCATGAACTGCAGCTTCAGCGCCAATCGCGCGCCGATGTAGAGCTGGGCGATCAGGAAGCCGAGCCACATCGAAAGTCCTGCGCCGCCCGCGCCTGGCGCCATGAGCGCCCAGAGCGCGAGCACTGCCAGAAACGTCAACGTGTTCAAGGCATACAGCGCGAACACCTGCCGCCCGTGGTGGCGGATGAATCGAAGCGACGCGCTCAGGGCGCCGAAGACGCTCCGCCTGTCCTCCACGACGATTCGAACCTTCGCGTAGTCGACGACGAGATTCGTGGCGACAAGCAGAGCGCCGAAGACAGCATAGAAGCCGCCACGAATCAGGAACGCGGTGCGTTCGACGCTGAGCCCGCGCGTCAGGTTGTCGAACTGGTGGTCGAAAAGCCAGGGGTGGACGTACGCAAAAAGCCACCAGTAGACGAGACCGGCGAACGCTGCAAGGCGAAGGAAGCGGAAGAAGTACCCGCCTGATGCGGCAAAGAAGCCGTGCGCGCGAATCGGCCGCTGTCGCGCGTATCGATCGATGATGCCGCCAGACAGAAATGCCCAGCCCGTCATGTAAAGCGCAAGGGCCGCAGCGATTGGAGCGATCGGCGTCCGTGCATCGATCACGCCGCTGACGTTGTCGAGAACAGCGGCAAAGCCGACGATGCTCGGCGAGAACGTCGTCCCGAGATCTGTGGCCTGCGCCGTGAATTCCTGCCACCAGTCGTAGTTGACACCGGTCGCAGCGGTCTCGGCTGCAAGGCTGCTCCCGAGATGAGCCGACAGCGCCCCTCGCAACATGATCGACAGCGGTAGCGCCAGCAGGAACGTCATCGCAAACACGCCCGCCACAATGGCAGGTGCGCCGAGCACACGCGTCCAGCCATCGCGCCAGCCCTGTCGTCCGTGGCCCGTGGCCCGTGGCCTAGACGAAGAACCCATACGTCAACATCAGGTCCTGGAGCCATACCATCCACCTCAGGCTCCACTTGAGGCTCGCTTGCTGGCCGCGAGGGCTGAGGGTGCGGCTGTTGTTCGTGTAGGCGACGTCGAGCAGCAACACATGACCCGGGTCGACCTGCACCGTCGCCCCTTTGGCTGAGCGTTGGTACACGTACACTGCGCGGCGCTCTTGACCGTTCCAGGTCTCTTTGACGTGCTGCCCGTCGTCGAACGTTGTCACGACGCCCACAGGGAACGTCGCTTCACCGTAACGACGGACGACGACTGTCGTGGTGAACGTCTTATCATCGAGTCGCTCGCTGCGGAACTCCTGCACACCGTAGTCGAAGGTGTTCGAGCTGCGATAGACCTCATCGAAGAACCAGTAGTGACCCTGACCGGTGACCTCGCGCACCACGTCGAAGAAGTCGGCCGGCTTCGGGTGTTTGAACTTCCACCGCTCGAAGTAGATGCTGAGAATCTTCTGCATCGTCGGCCATCCAAGCCGCTGTTCGAGCGTGTGCAGCCACAAGGCTGTCTTGTTGTAGCTGATGATGGCAGCCGTTGACGGCCAGTACTGGAAGGTCGGCGTCCACGGCGCGTCGGATTCAGCGTTGAGTCGATAGCCCGCGAGCCGATCGTTGTCGACGCGCGTGAACGGGATGTCGCGAAACGACCATGGAATGAACCCACCGAAGTAGCGCGACTCGACGCGATTGGGATTCTTCGCTTCCTCGAGGACTCGCGCCGTGGCGTAGGTGTTGATCCCTTCGTCCATCCACGCGTGCTCGAATTCGTTGGTGGCCACTATCCCGTACCACCACTGGTGTCCGACTTCGTGCGCGGTGGTGCCTTCCGGCGTCTGGCTGCTATCTGGCGTGAGCCAGCGCGATCGCCCGGTCACGAGCGTGGGGTACTCCATGCCGTCGCTGTCGCTCTGAAACGCGGGATCGACGACAGTCAGATTCGGGTATGGGTAGGCGCCGAACCATTCACCATAGCGCTGCAGCGTGGCGCTGATGATGGCGAAGTAGCGATCGGCCTGTCCACGTCGTTCAGATTGCAGCAAGAGCCGGATGACGACGGGTGGTAATGTCGGCGATTCGAATCGTTTCGACAAATCGACGAACGAGGGACTTGCTGTCCACGCGAAGTCGTGGATGTCCTCTCCCTGGTACCGATGCGTCGTCGTACCATCGGCGTTGTCGGTGCGCGCGGTCTGCTGACCGGAGGCGCCGACTACGAAGCGACGCGGCAACGTCAGGCGAACGTCGTACACGCCGAAGTCCGAGTAGAACTCCGTGGCGGCGTGGAATTGATGCGTGTTCCAACCCTGCGACTCGAGAACGCCGAGCTTGGGAAACCACTGCGCGATGAAGTAGTAGTCGCCGACCCAGCCTGTTCGCGCGAAGGGGCGAGGAATCCTCGCCGTCCACTCCAACTCGATCTCGACTTCCTGGTTCGGGGCGACGCTGCGACCGAGCGGGACGGACATGACCGTCGTGTCACGCGCGTTCCCATCGTCAGGTGCGATGAACCGCATCTCCTTGGTGGCATCACGCATATCGCCGGACGAATCGCGCAAGCGAAGCGCGGTCACGTCCATGGAACTCCAGGCGTCGGCCGGCGGCGGTCTGAAGAGGCCGGCCATTCGCCGCTCACGCAACCAGGTGGACTCCTGATCGCGCCAGGCGTTCCAGTACAGATGAAGCTGCAGCTCTGAGGTTGACTGATCGGTGATGTTGCGCCAGCGAATCGTTTCCCGCCCCTTGATCGATTTCGCATCGTCATCGAGCCGCGCGTCGATCTCGTAGTTGGCGTTGCGGGGCGACCGTGGCGCAGTCTGACTCGCCGGGACCGGCTCACCCGCAGGTGGCTGCTCGGCGGGTGTCTGTTGCCGCGCGGACGCTGCGACGACGATCGCGCCACACAATAAGAAGGCGGCTGCGAAGCGCCGCGGGGTGGTCATCAGTTTTGCCGACCAGCCGGCTTGGCCGGCTCGATTGCTGACAAACGAGTCAAGTTGTTCCCCGGTCAAGACGGCTTGCCCGCGAAGAGGGGCCAAAGACGCTGTGACTAGCGAGGCGGTCCGAGGTGCAGCCTCGCTAGTATCTTCGCACGCCGCCGCTCGGACCTTCGGAGCTTCGACCCTCGGACCTTTGGACCCTCGCACCTTCGCACCCTTGCCCATTGCTACCTATAATTCGCTGATGATCCGCGTCCTCCACGTCGGTCTCGGACCAATTGGTGCGGCCGTGGCCAGGCAGATCGTCGCGCGCAAGGGCTTTCAGATCGTCGGCGCCGTCGACATCGACCCTCTCAAGGTCGGGCACGATGTCGGCGCCGTTATCGGCACCGCACGCAAGCTGCGCGTCAAGGTGGCCGTCGACATCGGCAAAACGATCAAGGTTTCTGAACCTGATGTGGCCGTGCTGTGCACGAGCTCATCACTCAAGGGCGTGCTTCCTGAGTTGTTGGAGGTGCTGAAGCATCGCGTCCCGATTGTCACAACGACAGAGGAGGCGGCGTACCCGCAGAAGGCGAATCGAGCCGTGGCCAAACGCATCGACGAGGCGGCGCGGAAAGCAAACGTGGCGGTGCTCGGGACAGGCGTCAACCCGGGCTTCACGATGGATGCGCTGCCGATCGCGTTGAGCGCCGTGTGCGAACGCGTCGATCGCGTCGAAGTACAGCGGGTCCAGGATGCGCGAATCCGCCGATTGCCATTCCAGCAGAAGATCGGCGCCGGCCTCACACCCGAGGAGTTCCAGGGCAAAGTGGAGAGCGGGAGCGTGCGTCACGTGGGCTTCACTGAGTCGATTCAGATGATCGGCGACGCGATGGGATGGAAGCTCGACGAGATCACCGATGACGTCTCGTCAAAAATCGCGGAGAAGGCCGTCACGAGCGAGTGGCTGTCGGTTGCCGCCGGTCAGGTGTGCGGCATCATTCAGGATGGTGTCGGATTCGTAAAAGGGGAACGCAGGATCACGCTGAGGCTCGAGGCGTACCTGGGCGCACCCGCGTCCTACGATTCGGTCCTCATCGACGGGTCACCGCGAATCTACTCGAAGATCGACGGCGGCGTGCATGGCGACATCGCAACCGCCTCGATCGCGGTGAACTCGATTCCGGCGATCCTGTCAGCGGCTCCCGGATTGCGGACGATGAGAGACATGCGGCTGCCGTCGTTCGCCGGCGGGTCTACGACACCGGGTGTAATTTCCTCGTGATACCTGTGGAAATTACACCCGGTGTCTTGCCGATTGTCCTGTGGTACGGCGGTCTGCTTGGGATCCTGGCGGCAGCTCTGCTCATGCTCTGGGCGCTGGGTGTTTATGCCCTGAAACCGGCGACGAGCGCTTTCGTCGTCTGGCTTCTCGTGGCCGTGCTGGTGCTCGCGGTCGGATCGGGCTGGGCGGTTACCCACGCAATCAGCCTCAATCAGGGAAGCCAGTTGTTCAAGGTCCATGACGCGCTCATCCGGCTGGTGGCCGGAAGTGTCTACACGCGCACGGCGCTCGAGGATGTGCGGGCGGTCGCTGAGCCGTCACCCGGTCTGACGGCGCTGCAGTCGCAATACGACGCGCACGAAGCTTCGATCGACAGCCTGCTGCAAGCGGAATGGCAGTACTACCGAGGCGGTCCGTGGGACGAACACAGCTTGCTTTACAAAACGACGTGGGACCTCAACGAGGTGCGCGTCCATCATGCACGATGGGAGAAACGGGCAGAGGCTCTTCAATGTCCGTCAACATCTGAATGGCCAGCCTTGTCGGATCTCAGCGCTCGCCTCCAGGATCGTTTGCAGAGCGAGCGAACGCTGGCGGGGGCGATTGCCGAGCAATTCGAGGGATACGACATAGACGCGCCAGCAGCGCGGCCCTCGAGTGATGCCACGACGATAAAGTTGCTGGCCGCGATGCTTGGCGGTCTGTCGTTGCTCAGCGGAGCGGCCGTCTTCCTGGTCTGGCGGAAACGATCGTGGCACCCGATCGACGGTCTCGTGGCGATCGACGCCCTCGTGCTGATCAACCTTGCGGGATGGCTGGCACTCGGTGCAGGCGCCGACCAGGAGCAACTCCGCGCGAATCTCTTTGCCAGGGCAGCAGTGGTCTACCGTGAGACGTTGGATTTGAACGACGGCATGAAGGCGCTGATGCTCGTAGCACGCGGCGGCGTGCTGCAGCCGCGCGACAGCTCAGCGAAGCTCATCGCCGATTACGGTGCCTACATGAACGTGGTGGACAGTCTCACGCAGCTTGTCCGCATCTGGGATCGTGCGGTGCTCACGGGAGCGCTCGATGCTGGCCTGGTCTCGTCCGAGCGCATTCAATCACATGACGATCTGCTGAACGCCGTGCGCTCACGGACCCTGATGTTGTACCGGCAGTACCTGCAACTCGATCGACGAATTACGGATCTGAGCTGCCGCTCCGAGTGGTTCCCGCGAGATAGCAATCGGACCCGCGAGGACGAGCTTCTGACGTTGCCAACAGTTCCTTGATGGTGTCAACTCCCAACTCCCAAACTCCAACTCCCAAGTCGCGGCCACGACCGTAGTTTTGGGAATTGGAAATTGGGAGTTGACAATCCGTTATGATCGGATCGTCCTGTCCCTCAGGTCCCTCCCATGACCGGGTTTCATCCTCTCGTTTCGCGCTGGTTCCTTGATGCCATCGGCGAGCCGACTGCCGCGCAGCGTCGCGGATGGGAAGCGATTCGCTCGGGCCGGCACACGCTCATTGCCGCGCCCACGGGCTCCGGCAAAACGCTCGCGGCTTTTCTGACGACGATCGACGACCTCGTGCGCGAGGGCACAGAGTCGCCGCTTCCCGATGAAGTGCGCGTCGTTTACGTGTCACCACTCAAAGCGTTGAGTGCCGACATTCACAAGAACCTGGCTGAACCGCGGAAGGCGCTGCGGCATCTTGCGGAGGTGTCGGGACAGCAGATTCCGCGCATCACCGCGGCTGTGAGGACTGGTGATACGACCTCATCAGAGCGGGCCGCGATGCTGCGCACGCCACCGCACATCCTCGTGACGACACCTGAGTCGCTGTATCTGCTGCTGACGGCAGAGCGCAGCCGTCAGATGCTGCGCACGTCGCGGACGGTCATCGTCGACGAGATTCATGCTGTTATCGGCAGCCGGCGCGGAGCGCACCTGGCGGTGACGCTGGAGCGGCTCGAGTCGCTCTGCCGGGAGGACGGAGGACAGTCGCCGCTCCAGCGGATCGGTTTGTCCGCGACACAGAAACCAATCGATGAGGTCGCGCAATTCCTCGTCGGTGCAGCCGACGACGTGGGCGCGGCCGACGGCGGTGCGCGTTGCGCCATCATCGACGAGGGGCATCGGCGCGCTACCGATCTGGCGATCGAGATTCCACAGAGTCCGCTCGACGCCGTGATGTCGCACGAGGTGTGGGAGGAGTACTACGATCGCCTGGCCGCGTTGATCGGCGAGCATCGGACTACCCTGGTCTTCGTCAATACGCGTCGCATGGCGGAGCGTGTTGCACGGCATCTCAGCGATCGGATCGGAGAGCACCTGGTAACCGCTCACCATGGAAGCCTCTCGAAGGAGCGCCGGATCGATGCCGAACATCGACTCAAAACCGGCACCCTGAAGGCGCTGGTGGCGACGGCGTCCCTCGAGCTCGGCATCGATATCGGGCACGTCGATCTCGTCTGCCAGATCGGATCGCCGCACCGCATCGCGACGCTGCTGCAGCGTGTCGGTCGATCCGGGCACACGATCAGCGGTACGCCCAAGGGACGAATGCTGCCGGTGTCGCTCGACGACCTGGTGGAGTGCGCGGCGCTGCTGCGTGCCTCCCGCCGTGGCGAGCTCGATTGCATCGTGACGCATGACGCGCCGCTCGACGTGTTGGCGCAGCAGATCACGGCGGAGACGTCGTGCCGTGCCTGTGCGGAGAATGACCTTTACGCACTGGTTCGGCGAGCCTGGCCCTATCGGGATCTGCCTCGCAGCGACTTCGATGCCGTCATCTCGATGGTCGCAGACGGATTCGCCACGCCACGGGGCCGTCGATCGGCGCTTGTGCATCGGGATGAGGTGAACCGGGTGCTGCGTGGCCGGCGCGGTTCTCGACTGTTGTCGCTCACATCAGGGGGAGCGATCCCGGAGGTTGCCGATTACCGTGTCGTACTGGAACCGGAAGATACGTTCATTGGCACGTTGAACGAGGACTTCGCTATCGAGAGCCTCGCTGGTGACATTTTTCAGCTCGGCAACGCGTCGTGGCAGATCACGCAGGTCGTGTCGGGGACCGTTCGTGTGCGCGACGCGCACGGCGCCCCACCGACGATACCGTTCTGGCTCGGCGAGGCGCCGGCCCGAAGCGACGAACTCTCGCGCGCCGTTTCCGAGCTGAGGCGCGGCGTCGATGCGCAGTTGGGAGCAGACGCGACGGAACTTTCGGCAACCCGGCAGTCCACTCTCGAGTGGCTGGTTGTCGAGACGGGTCTCGATACCGGCGGCGCAGAGCAGTTGATCGCCTACTTCGCAGCGGGACGCCAGACGCTCGGCGTCATCCCGACCCAGGAGACGCTCGTCCTCGAGCGATTCTTCGATGAGTCCGGCGGCATGCAACTCGTGCTGCACGCTCCGTTTGGCAGCCGCGTCAACAAGGCGTGGGCGCTGGCCCTGCGCAAGCGGTTCTGCCGTCAGTTCAATTTCGAGCTGCAGGCCGCGGCCACCGAGGACGCGCTGCTGCTCTCGCTAGGGCCGCAGCATTCGTTTCCGCTGGCCGACGTGTTCCGGTATCTGCACCCGGAGAGCGTCCGCGACATCCTCGTGCAGGCGTTCCTCGACGCCCCCGTGTTCCAGACGAGATGGCGATGGAACGCCACCATCTCCCTGGCGGTCCCACGTAACCGAGGTGGTCGCAAGGTGCCGCCGCAACTGCAACGCATGCAGGCGGACGATTTGATGGCCGCCGTGTTTCCTGATGCGGCGGCGTGCCTGGAGAACATCCCGGGAGACCGTGAGCTCCCCGATCATCCGCTGGTCAACCAGACGGTCCGCGATTGCCTCGAGGAGGCGATGGACCTGCCGCAACTCCAGGACGTGCTGGCGCGCATTCACCGTGGAGCGGTGACGTGCGTCTCGCGCGACACACCGGAACCATCCGTCTTCTCTCACGACATCATCAACGCGCGTCCGTACGCCTTCGTTGACGATGCGCCGCTTGAAGAGCGCCGAACGCAGGCGGTGCAGACTCGGCGTGCCGGCAACGCGAGTCACGATATCGGTGCCCTGGATAAGTCCGCCATCGATCGTGTTCGCGACGAGGTTCGCCCCGATCCACGCGATGCGGACGAACTCCACGATGTGCTGCTCACAGCCGGGTTCCTCATCGACGCGGAAGCCGATCCCGCGATGTGCCAGACACTCGCTGACCTCGGTCGTGTCACACGTGCTCGATGTGAGCATCCCTCGCAGGGTGAGCAGCCGGCCATTTGGGTTGCCACCGAACGTCTTCCCGAAGTTCGTGCCGTCCATCCGACCGCCGTGTTCGAGCCGCTTGTCGTTCCACCGGCGTCTCGAACGGCGCGCGCGTGGACTCGAGAGGACGCCCTCGTCGAACTCGTTCGCGGCCGGATGTCGATCGTTGGTCCGACCGACGCCGATGCGATCGCCGAGAGTATTCGCGTCGCTCGCGAAGACGTCGATGGCGCACTCCTCACGCTCGAATCGGAGGGCGCCGTTCTGCGGGGGACGTTTACGACCGGTTCGCGTGGCCTCGAATGGTGCGATCGGCGGCTCCTCGCGCGGATTCACCGATACACGTTGAACCGCCTGCGTGCGGAAATCGCGTCGGTCAGTCCGGCCGAGTTCATGCGGTTTCTCTTTGCCTGGCAGCACGTGGAACAGTCCAGTCGCCTCTCCGGTCCCGAGGGTCTGCGCGCGCTGCTCGCGCAACTCGATGGCGTGGAGCTGCCGGCACGCGCGTGGGAACGCGACGTGCTGCCCGCGCGACTCGAACGCTATGAAACGTCGATGCTCGACATGCTCTGTCTGAGCGGTGAGGTCGGGTGGGCGCGCTTGTCGAGCGGTCCGACACAGGTGGTTGGCGCAACGCCGATCGCCCTGTTTCTCCGCGAGCACGCAGAGGACTGGTGGGCCCTTCGCCGACACGACCCCGTGGGTGATTTCCTCTCATCACCCCCGGAAATCACCCCCGGGGTCATTTCTGAACCCGCTCGCCGCGTCCTCGATCACCTGCAGAGTCATGGCGCCTCGTTCGTACAGGACTTGAAGACCGCCTGCGATCTCACGTTCGACAGTTGCCGCGAAGCGCTGGCCGAGCTGGTCGCGGCCGGCCTCGTCGCGTCGGACGGCTTTGCCGGTGTACGCGCGATTGTCAATCAGTCCTCCTCTCGCAGGTCCGGCCCCGATAGCTCAGGGCGATGGTCGGTGCTGCGCCGGACGTCGAGCGGGTCACGTGAAGACGCTGTTCGCGCCCTCGCGTGGACGTTGCTCAATCGCTACGGTGTCGTGTTCCGTCGTGTGCTGACTCGCGAAACCACCGGTGTGCCCTGGCGCGATCTGGCGCGCGCGTATCGAACGCTCGAGGCGCGCGGCGAGATCCGCGGAGGCCGCTTTGTCTCCGGCATGTCTGGAGAGCAGTTTGCGCTGCCCGACGCGGTCGATCGACTGCGCGAGTTGCGCCGCTCTGGCCACGACGATGCGTTGATCACCATTAGCGCCGCCGACCCATTGAACCTGACCGGCATCATCACGGGCAGCGAACGCCTTCGAGCCGCCGCCGGCAATCGTATCGTCTACCGCAATGGCGTCCCGGTGGCGGCGATGGAAGGCGACATGCTGCGCACGGTCGCCGAAATCGATCCCTCGATTGCGGCCGACGTCGCCGCCGCTGCAGCAGGCCGCAGAGTGCCGGTGTTCAGCGGGTTCGTCGGCCGAACCAGTTGACACGTACCGCCCACACTGTCCTCCTGTGACGTGGCGTCAATGCCGACACGCTCGTCTGCGGTGAACGCCGATGGTCCGTCGCGCGAGGACGTGCCTGGACCATGGCATCGCTGAGCCCAGGCATGGCATATCTCCTGAATAGGTCGGGGTCTTCGGGAGGTTGTTATGCGAATTCGATCTCGGCAGTTCATTGCCCTGATCGCGTGTGCAAGCGCAGCACTGCTGAGCACACTTCTTCCTCGCGCATCGGCGCAAACGCTGGGAGAGGTCGAAGAATTCACCGCCACGGCCATCGTCAACAACGAGCGGGCGAGCGGAGCCGGAACCGTGCTCATTCGAGTGACGAGGTGGTCGGCGGACATGGAACGGATGCGCCTGATCGACACGCTCAAGCAGAAGGGACCTGAGCAACTGCTTGACGAGTTGAAAGGGATGCGATCGGTTGGGTCGATCCGGACGCCGGACTCACTTGCCTACGATCTCCGTTACGCCCACGAGAGACCAGGCGAGGACGGAGGCCGTCAGATCGTGTTGGCCACCGACCGCCCGATCGGTTTCTGGGAGGCCGTGCATCGACCGCGCACCATTCAGTACCCATTCACGGTGATACAGATGCAGATGGGATCCGATGGCAACGGCAAGGGGACCAAGGGCAAGGGGACACTGTCGTACGCGACGAAGATCGTCGCGAATCGTGACGGGGTGGAGCTCGAGAACTTCGACACGCAGCCCGTGATGCTGACTGAGATCACCGCTCGCAAGGCCAAAGGAGGCTTCAACTAGCCAAACGGGCTGGACCCTGAACCCCTTTGGCTAGTTGACAGCGTCTCTTTGTCGCGCTTTGCGCGACGAGACCGTTATACGGTCGAAGCAACGGGGACGAATTTCGGATTCCGCGCCCGCACAACGGGCTAGGCCGTCGTTGACGACGTCTGTCGTCCTCGCAGCTTCATGGCGTCGGCGAAGATTTCGATCATCTTCTGATTGAATGCCGGGATGTCGTCTGGTTTCCGCGACGTCACCAGGCCGCGATCTTCGATGACCTCGCCGTCGACCCAGATTGCGCCGGCGTTTCTGAGGTCGGTCTTCAGCGACGGCCACGAGGTCACTCGTCGGTCGCGCAACGCGTCAGCCTCGATGAGCATCCAGGGACCGTGACAGATCGAGGCCACGGGGCGATTCGTCATCGTGAACGCCTTGACGAATTGCACCGCGCGCTCGTTCATCCGCAGTCGATCGGGATTGAAGAGACCGCCAGGCAGTAGCAGGGCGTCGTAATCATCAGGGTGTGCGTCTGCCAGTGGCTGGTCGACCTTCACTTCCTCGCCCCACGTCCCGTGATGCCACGCCTTGACGGCGCCCTCGACGGGCGAGACGATGTCGACGCGCGCGCCGGCTTCCTCGAGGGCCTTGCGCGGTTCGAGCAACTCGGACTGCTCGAAACCGTGCTCGACGAGTGCGGCCACCTTCATCCCGGTCAAGTGTTGCGTCATGACGTTCCCTCCAGAGGTTCGTGCTTGAGTCATCAAACGGAGGAGAGCACGCAAGACGTACACCAGAGGGCGGGAAGCAACTGTTCCGTAGGCCAGGCGCTTGGCCCGGGCCCGTAGGCCAGGCGGTCGTTCTTCCAGGCCTGGCCCGTAGGCCAGGCGCTCGTTCTTCCAGACCCGGCAGAGCTGTGGCGCGTTGATCCCTACGAACGAAAGACCTTATCCAACTCGTATGGCGTGGTGACCTCGAGTTGATCGTACCGGCAGTCCTTTGGCTGTTTGTCGAATCGCCAGCGCAGGAAGATGGCCGCGTGCCTGAAACGATCGCCCTGCATGTGGTCGTACTTCACCTCGCACACACGCTCGACGCGGAGCGCCTCCCACGACAGATCTTTTCCGGCGCTCCATCGACTCTGTCCACCCGGCAAACGGGTGGTGCCATTTCCCATCGCAGCGGCCCATTCGCGCCACGGGTGTCCTTCGAGCGCTCGATCGCGAAGCGGCTCGAGTTCATGCGCCAGTTCCCGTCGCGTCGCCATGCTGAATGCTGAAGTCACGCCGACATGATGGAGGTTTCCGCGGTCGTCGTACAGGCCAAGCAGCAGCGATCCGATGAGCGATCCCGGTCCGTTCTTGTGCCAGCGGAATCCACCAACGACGCAGTCGGCGGTGCGCGCGTGTTTCACCTTGAACATCGCGCGTTTGCCCGGTTCATACGTCCCATGCTCGGGCTTTGCGATCACGCCATCGAGTCCGGCGCCCTCGAATCGCGCCAGCCAATCCGAAGCTTGCGCGCGATCGCGCGTCATTGGTGTCACATGAATTGGTGATGACACGCGTGCGAGCGCGCGTTCGAGTAGTGTCCTCCGTTCGCTCTGAGGCAATGTCCGCACATCGTGGCCGTCGACGGCGAGGACGTCAAATGCGACGAAGGCTGAAGGTATGTCCTTTGCTAATTTCGCGACGCGAGACGCCGCGGGATGAAGCCGCAACTGGAGCGCGTCGAAGTCGAGTCCCTTCGGCGTCGGGATGACGATTTCTCCATCGACCACGCAGTCGTTCGGAAGGTTCGCCAGGAGCGCGTCACGAAGCTCGGGAAAGTAGCGATCGAGCGGTCGAAGGTCGCGGCTTTGAATGAAGAGGTCGGACCCGTGGCGGAACACAATCGCGCGAAAGCCGTCCCACTTCGGCTCGTACAGAAATCCGCCGCCTTCCGGCAATGCGTCGGCGAGTTTTGCCAGCATGGGCTCGACCGGCGGCGCGATGGCGAACGCCGGCGACGAACTGAACGACTCATCCATGGAAACCGTTGTAGTAATGGGCTGGCTGGGCTCGTCGTATTGTCCAGTACAACTGCTCTACTGCCGTGCCATACCCGCCTTGTCTACTCACACATGAAATCCGCCGTCATTCTTCTCTTCGTCGTCGTGATGACGCAAGTCGCCTGGGCCCAGTCTCGTTCAGCGTCAAACATCGTTCACCGTGGTGGTGCCCCGAACCTGACGTCACTGCTCGTCGGACTCGTTCCGGCCGAGCCCATCGAGCTCACCGGAGCGGTCGATAGCAACAGTCCCGCAATCTGGGATCTCGTCGCCGGTCAACGACAGATGGTCGTGCTCACCTCATTCGCAGGCGTGACGAGCCGTGCGGTTGGAATCGACTTGAATGAGCTGGCGCCAGCGGTTCCAGTCAGGCTCCGCGCCCGCGCCGGGGGCGGCGTGTGGATGGAAGCGGTCGTTACCGCGCCCGACGGGACCTGGTACGGCTACTACCACAACGAGGTCGTGGCCACTCAATGTGGCGAGACGAACAAGGTTGTGCCGCGCATCGGCGCCGCCAGATCGAGAGATCGAGGTCGCAACTGGATCGATCTCGGCATCGTGCTCGAAGCACCGGAGTCGACATTCGTCTGCAACACGAACAACAAGTACTTCGTCGGTGGCGTTGGCGATCTCTCTGTAGCGCTCGATCGCGACGGCCAGTACCTGTACATGTTCTTCTCACAATACGGGCGGACTGCAGAACAACAGGGCGTTGGCGTGGCGCGAATGGTGTGGGCCAATCGGGACAGGCCAGAAGGCAAGCTGGATGTCTGGAGCAGGGGTGTGTGGCTACCGTTGACGGGCTCGGAACTCACCCTGGCGACACCCATCTTCCTTTCAAGCCGTCTCTGGCACGATGCGGACGAAGACGTCGACGCGTACTGGGGTCCGACGGTTCACTGGAACGAGTATCTCCAGAAATACGTGATGCTGCTCAACCGCGCGGCCGACGAGGGCTTCGATCAGGAAGGCATTTACGTGTCGATGAGCGCCGCTCTCGACGATCCGTCAGCATGGTCCACGCCTGCGAAGATCATGGACGGCGGGCAATGGTACCCGCAGGTGATAGGCGTGGAGAATGGTCAAGGCATCGACAAGCTTGCTGGCGAAGAGGCGCGCTTCTTCATGAGCGGGCGCTCGAGTTACACGATCCGATTCAAGAAGGTAAATGCTCAAGGGCAATAGAGTCCTGTTCGCAGCCATCCCGGAAAGCCGCCGGCTCTTGCAAATCGGAGAGCCGACGAAAGGCTCTCGGGTAGGCCTGTTGGACGGCATCCCTGCGCGACGGCCGGGTCGCGCAGCACCCCCACCGCCCCGTGCGCCATCGTCTGAGTGGCGTGCGCGAGTTGGCCGTAGGCGTCCACGTCGCCCGCCTGAGCTGCGATGACCAGATGGTTGATGGACTCCATGTCGTCAGTCACTGGAAGGACACTGGGGAGGGAAAAGTGTGACACGGCCCGCGGCCCCGTAGCCTGAGGCCGCGCGCCCCAGTAATATTGGCGATCGAGGTTACAAACGACGATGGGGTTTTGTGAGCATTGTGCCGGCCAGCGATTCGATCGTGCGCAAGTCCTTCGAGCGCTGAGAGAAGCAAGGCGTAACCTGCCGAGGCGCGGGCGTGGCAGCCAGGCGGACGCCGCCCTGGCGGCGGCTATCCAGACCGTGCGCTCTCTGGAGATTCCTCACATCGAGTATTTCGACGAGACCACCGGCGAGGAAGTCCTCCACTAACTGTGAAGGGGTCAGACCCCTTCACAATTTTTCGCCGCGCTGACATTCGCGCCTTCGGAGACCCGCCTCGCGTCACGGTAGCGATCGCGTATCCACAGCAACGATAGGGACAGTGCAACAGCCGTACGTGATTCGACGCGCGACCGAGGGGGACGCCGAGGGAATCGCGCAACTCCTTCATACCGTCGTGTCCGAGCGTGTGTATTCGGCAATCGATCGGGCGTGGACGGCCGATGAACAGCAGGCATATCTCAGGTCGTTGTCCGACCGGGAGGCCGTGCATGTGGCCGTTGCCGACTCGGATCTGGTGGTTGGATGTCAAACACTCGACCTGTACTCATCGGTGTTGCGCTCGATGTCGCATGTCGCGCAGCTTGGCACGTTCATCCTGCCATCGTGGCGTGGGCAGGGAGTCGGACAGATGCTCTTCCACACCACGCGACACTTCGCCCTGTCAGCCGGATATCGCAAGCTTGTGATTCAGGTGCGGGCGTCGAACGCGCCCGCTCTCTCATTTTACCGGCGCCTCGGCTTCGTCGAATGCGGGCGGCTGGCGAGTCAGGTCGTCATCGACGGCTGCGACGACGACGAGATCATCCTGGAGATCTTCCTGGTCTGAGCCAACGCCCAACTCCCAACCTCCAACTCCCAAGTCCAAGCTCGTTGGGAGTTGGTCTTTGGAAGTTGGGAATTGGGAGTTGGGAGTTGAAATCGTGCTTGCTTATGTTTCTAGCATTGTGCTAGAAAATTAGGCAATGCCGAGGACGTCCGAACCAGCCCCGCTGAGCCGCCGCGAGCGCGAGATCATGGACATCGTCCATCGTCTTGGCCGCGCAACGGTCAACGACGTGATCAACGAGCTGTCCGGCGAGCCGGCATATTCGACCGTGCGCGCGCAATTACGCGTCCTCGAAGACAAGGGCCATCTGCGGCACGAAGCCGAACACCTCCGTTACGTCTATCTGCCCGCGGTGTCCCCACAGAAGGTTCGTCGCTCCGCGGTGAAGCATCTGCTCGAGACGTTCTTCGATGGCTCTCCCGAGAAAGTGGTCGAAGCGCTGGTGGGCAGAGATGGTCCCGGCGTGTCGGACGAGGCGCTCGACCGCATTGCCGAACTCGTCGAGCACGCCAGGCGTGAAGGCAGGCGCAAATGATTCGCGCAACCATCGTGTTGCTGATCGCGCATGCGGTCATCCCGCGGCTTCGACGTGCGAGCGCCGCCGAGCGGCACCTGCTCTGGGTCGCAGCGATGGCGACGGCGGCGATGTTGCCAGGTGTGGCTCTCATCATGCCGGCGTGGCGGCCGATCTTGGCAACCACTCTGATGGACGCGCTGCCTGCGTCACTTGCCACGCTGTCATGGGCATTGCCGCGCAGCCCTGACGTTGTCCTGCGCGCGACAGGCGTCGAGTCGACTGCATGGACGACAGCCCATTGGCTCGGCGCCATCTGGATCGTGGGATCAGCGACGGTGCTGTTACGGCTTGCCGCCGAGGTGGTGAAGTTACGCCGGCTGATGGCAACGTCATGCGCAGTCACCGACGCGCGTGTTCTACATCTGTTGCGTGAGACGGCGAGTGCTCTTGGCCTCGAGCGTGCTCCCCATCTGCTGCGCAGCGCTCATGCACTAGTCCCTTTGACATGGGGTTTCCTTCGTCCACGAGTGCTTCTGCCGGATGAAGCCCGTGACTGGGAGGAGGAGCGGCTACGAGCCGTGCTCGCACACGAACTCGCCCACGTCCGGCGTGGTGACTGGTTCGTCCATTTGTCGGCCCAGTTTGCCTGCGCCGTCTACTGGTTCCATCCCCTGTTCTGGACCGCGGAGCGTGCGCTCGGTCGCGAGAGCGAACACGCGGCGGACGACGAGGTGCTCGGTATTGGGCTGGATGGGAGCGTTTACGCAGCATACCTGCTCGACATTGTTCGCGCGGCCAGGACCGCCATGCCGCCGCGCAGGACCGTCGTAGCCATGGCGCGCACGCCACATCTGGAGCGACGCATCACGGCGCTGCTGGACGTGACGATGAATCGCGGCCCGCGCTCGACGCGGGCTGTGATGGTCGCCGGAGCGCTGGCGATGATCCTCACTCCTCCGATCGCGGCGATGACGATCGAGCCATCCGCGCTTTACATGGATGTCGTCGTTCAGATGCTGGACCTGCCACCGGTGACGGCGATCGTCGAGGTGCAGGGCCCCGATCCGATGCAGCCATCAGTTCGGCATGTGACCAATGATGCGGCGGCAACCGACCGGTCGATCGTGGCGCCGACGATCGCGGAGTACACGACGCCGGCGTTGTACAGCGATCAAGCGCGTCGACATCGCGCCGAGGGTGTCGTGACCGTCGCGCTGCACGTCGATGACCGCGGCCGCGTGACCAATGCACGCGTCGTCAAGGGCCTGGGCGACGGGCTCGACCAGAACGCGCTCGTGGCCGTACGACAATGGCGCTTCCAGCCCGGAACGAGCGACGGCCGCCCGGTTGCGATGGATGCCGAGGTCGATATCGAGTTCAACCTGAGGACGGAAGCGATCAACGAGCTCATCGCCAACGACATGGTCACGCTGGTTGGCCCCGGCGTCACACCGCCACGCGTCGTGCGAATGACGGGGATGCCCGTGCGAATCAGTGGCGCGCGCGGGACTGTGCTGCTCGACGTCGTGCTGCTCGAAAACGGTTCGCCCAAGATCCTGCGCATTCTGCGATCGCTCTCGCCCGAAGCCGACGAAAGCGCCGTGCGTCACTTCGAGCAGTGGCGTTTCAGCCCCGCGCTGCGAAATGGTGTCCCGGTGAAAGTCCGGATGAATGCCGAGGTGCGCTTCCATGGATAGGATTCGAAGCTCTGAGATCACAGATCGCCGGGTTTACCTGAACCGCCGCGCGTTCATTGCCACGGCGCTGGCAGCCACCGGCGGGGCACTGGTGTCGGACGCTCACGTGCGCGCTCAAGAACCCGCGGCACACGGACGCAAGTTGATCACCGTGCGCAGCCCGTCGAGCACGAACGAGCCACCCAATGCCTGGGAACATCTGACGACCTACAACAACTTCTACGAATTCGGAACGCGCAAGTCCGACCCGGCGAAGAACGCGCCGAGGTTCAGGCCGCGTCAGCCGTGGACAGTCGCCATCGACGGGGAGTGTGCGAAGAAAGGCGATATCACGCTCGAGGACATCTTGAAGGGGCAGACACTCGAGGATCGCGTGTATCGACATCGATGCGTTGAAGGCTGGTCGATGGTGATCCCGTGGGTCGGCTTTCCGCTTGCGAACCTGATCAAGCGTTGCGAGCCCACATCGAAGGCGCGTTTCGTCGAATTCACCACGCTGCATGACGTTGGCCAGATGCCTGGTCAGCGCAGCGACGTTCTCGAGTGGCCGTACGTCGAGGGGCTTCGCATGGATGAAGCGCTGCACCCGCTGACCGTCCTTGCCGTGGGCCTGTACGGAGAGGTTCTGCCGAATCAGAATGGCGCGCCGCTACGGCTCGTCGTGCCGTGGAAGTACGGCTTCAAAGGAATCAAGTCGATCGTCCGGATTCGTTTCACAGAGAAGCAACCGGTGTCCTCCTGGCAAATCCAGTGGCCGGCGGCATACGGCTTCTACGCGAATGTGAATCCCACGGTCGATCATCCCGACTGGAGCCAGGCCACCGAGGCCCGGCTGCCGTCGCTTTTCAAGACCACCAGGACGCTGCTCTTCAATGGGTATGGCAATGAGGTCGCCGGCTTGTACTCGTCGATGGACCTCAGGAAGAACTACTGACCGGCCTGAGCCGCTATGGCATCTGGCTCAGGCCCGCCTGGGCCGCGATGGCCTCTGACTCAGGCCGCCAGAATGTGACGCGTTCGAGGAAGCCCTCGTCATCGATGTCGCGACAGAGCTCGATCAGTTCCTGTTGCCTGGCACCCTGCCAGCGCAGGTCATCGAGCTCCTCGGGGATCGGTGCGTCGGCCCGCAGTGTCGCCAGCCGGCGATAGAGGTAGGCCTCGTCGCGATGCTCCCGCAGGCTCGCGGCAAGGGCCGCGGCTCCGCGTACTGTCACTCGCCATTCCGATTCGCGATCGGGAATCGTCTCGAGGTGACCGTACACAGCGAGCACTGCCGCCGCAGACTTACTGCCCCACCGGGGCACTCCCGGGTAGCCGTCTGCCGAATCACCGACGAGGGCCAGCCAATCCGGAATCGATGCCGGCGGCACACCGAACTTTTCGACTACGCCGGCCTCGTCGAGCACACGACGGCGCAGGCGGTCCAGGCACACGACCTGAGAGCCGCGGACGCATTGCGCCATGTCCTTGTCCGGCGTGCAGAGCACGATCTGCTCGATACCCGGCGCGTCGCGCCACCGATCGGCTGCCGCTGCAATTGCGTCGTCGGCCTCGAACTCCACCATCGGCCAGACCACGGTGCCGAGCGCATGCGTGGCGCGCTCGGCCAGCGAAAACTGGGACATGAGATCGTCGGGCACGCCCTGGCTCGTCTTGTAGCCGTCGAACAGATCGTTGCGGAACGACTCGATGACGTGATCGAACGCGCAGGCGACGTGGGTGACACCGGGTTCGTTCAGCAAGGCGAAGAGCGATCGCAGGATGCCGCGTGTCGCGCCGACCTCTACGCCGCTGCGTGAAGTAGCTTTGGGCGCCCCGAAGTACGAGCGGAACAACTCGTAAGTTCCGTCCACCAGATGAATTCGGCGTCGAGGGACGAAGGGGCTCGAATGTTCGCTCGCCACGATTCAAGGATACATGGACCGGCGTCCGCCCTTTTCGACGACGTCATCGATCGCCGCGAGCAGCGTGTCTTCGTCGATCGGCTTGGCGAGGACGGCAATCGATTCTCGCTGCACGGCGTACTTCCCGATGGCGGCGTCGCCGTGGCCAGTGATGAAAATGATCGGAACCGTGCAGCCCCGGCGGGCAAGGCGCTCGAAAAGATCGAAGCCGGTCAGCTCTGGCATGCGCACGCCCGCCTCACACAAGCTCTTCTTTACGCCTCGTCGGTGTATCCTGCATCGTCTTCATAGCGGCATCGTAGAGGGAAGCGCGGGAGGGGTCATGTCAGCGCGGCAGCAGCGATCGAGATTCCGTAACGCTCGAGTATGGAGCGGCATGTTGCTTAGCGGAATCCTGCTCACGGCGATTTCTGTTTTGGTGAATGCGCAAGCTGCGCGAACGGTGCAGGACGGCGTCTTTACCGACGCGCAGGCCCGGCGCGGTCAGGGAGTGTACGCCGATCAGTGCGGCCTGTGTCATGGCGATACGCTGGAGGGCTCACAGGGCCCACCGCTCACCGGCGACTTTTTCGTCAGCCGCTGGTCGGCCCAGCCGCTGTCGGATCTGGCGAACAAGATTCGCAACACGATGCCAGCGGGCGCGCCGGGATCGCTCTCGCCCCAGCAGTCCGTCGACCTCGTGGCGCACATCCTCAAGACGAGTGGCTTCCCGGCAGGCAAAACGGATCTCGCATCGGATGAGGCTTCATTGACGCGAATCGCCTGGCCGAAGACGGCGGTCGCCGCTGCTGCTCCGGCGTCGAGTGGTCCCGGCCGCGCTTACCCGCCTCTCGGAAACATGGCGCAGTTGATGCGCGGCATCTTCTTTCCGAACGCGAATCTGATCTTCACGGTGCAGACGCACGATCCCGCGGAGAAGCCGAAGCCCGCAGCGGGCGGCGGGCAGACTGGTGGCTTTTCGTTTGTCGAATGGGGCGCCGGCATCTACGGTGGATGGGAACTGGTGGACAACGCCGCGATCGCGCTCGCCGACGCGTCGCCGCTGATGCTGACGCCGGGCATTCGATGCGAGAACGGCCGGCTGGCGCCGGTCAACGATCCAGATTGGATCAAGTTCACCGAGCAGATGATTGCCGTCGCGCGCAAGACCTACCAGGCATCGCAGACACGGAAGCAGGACGCCGTGTCGGAAGCGACAGGTGATCTCTCCGACGCGTGCGCTGCCTGTCATCAGGCGTATCGGGATGTCCGCGGGCGCGGAGCGCGCGCTCCCGATCCAACCGACCCGTCGAATAAAGCCAATCGCTGCATGGCGCGCTGACGGGGCGCAACGAGCTCGTCCATCACCTTGTCCATTTCGGCGGCGCGGCTCTACGACGAAGGCGATCCGGTGCACTTCAACGCCGAGGGAGTCCCCCGATTCGCCGGCCAGGATCAACAATGAGACGCGGCGCATGAGAATACTTGGCATCTCCGCTTTCTATCACGACAGTGCAGCGGCACTCGTCGTTGACGGCGACATCGTCGCTGCCGCGCAGGAGGAGCGCTTCACCCGGAAGAAACACGATCCAGGGTTTCCGGTACAAGCGATCGCGTACTGCTTGAGAGAAGCGGGCCTGGACCCGGATCAGCTCGATTTCATCGCCTTTTACGACAAACCCATTTTGAAATTCGAGCGGCTGCTCGAAACGCAGCTTGCGTTTGCGCCCAGTGGAATCCGCAGCTTCATGATGGCCATGCCCGTGTGGCTGCGTGAGAAGCTGATGATGCGGCGAATGATTCGAGGTGGCCTGCCGTCGGAAACGAAGGCACCGCTCCTCTTCATGGACCATCACGAAAGCCATGCGGCCAGCGCGTTTTTCCCGAGTCCGTTCAATGAGGCAGCAATTCTCACGCTCGACGGTGTCGGCGAGTGGACGACCACGGCGTGGGGCGTCGGTCGCGGTAACACGATCGAATTGCAGCAGCATCTGCGGTTCCCACATTCGCTGGGTCTTCTGTATTCAGCGTTCACCTACTACTGCGGGTTCAAAGTCAACAGTGGCGAATACAAGCTGATGGGTCTGGCCCCGTACGGCAAACCTGTTTACGCCGAGACGATTTACAAGAAGCTCATGGATTTGAAGCCAGATGGCAGCTTCTGGTTGAACATGGACTACTTCAACTACTGCCAAGGGCTGACGATGACGAACCGGAGGTTTGACGATCTGTTCGGTGGTGCTCCCAGGAATCCCGAAACATCGATCGAACAACGGCACATGAACCTGGCGGCGAGCATACAGGCTGTCACAGAGGAAATCGTCCTGCGCATGGGTCGAGACATCTACGAGAAAACCCGAATGCGAAAATTGGTGCTCGCGGGTGGTGTGGCCTTGAACTGTGTCGCGAATGGGCGTCTGCTCCGTGAAGGCCCGTACGACGACATCTGGATTCAGCCTGCGGCAGGTGACGCGGGAGGCGCGCTTGGCGCGGCGCTGTTCACGTGGCACCAGCTCCTCGACAAGCCAAGAGACGCCAACGGACACGATTCCCAGAAAGGCAGCTTTCTTGGCCCCTCGTTCGATCTCGATTACATTCAGAAATTCCTGGACGCCAACAGGGTTACGTACACACGAATCGATGATGGTCAGATGCGCGCCGCACACGTCGCCCAGCTCCTGGCGCAAGAAAAAGTCGTAGGGTGGTTTCAGGGTAGGATGGAGTTCGGCCCTCGGGCGCTGTGCGCGCGTTCCATCATCGGCGACGCTCGGTCGCCGAAAATGCAAGCGACAATGAACCTGAAGATTAAGTTCCGCGAGAGCTTCCGCCCTTTTGCTCCCGTCGTGCTTCAGGAATACGTGCACGAATGGTTCGACATGCCCGAGAAACAGGAGAGTCCATACATGCTCCTGGTGGCACCTGTGCTCGAGGAGCGACGCGTTCCGATTTCGCCCACCGATCTCCAAAAGATGTCTTGCGATCCTGACCTGAGACAGCGCGTAAACGTCGTGCGGTCATCAGTCCCAGCCATCACGCATGTCGACTACAGCGCTCGCATCCAGACCGTCGACCGTATTCGCAATCCTCAGTTCCACTGTGTGATGGAAGCATTCCGCCGCTTGACCGGTTGTCCCGTCCTCGTCAACACCAGCTTCAATGTCCGTGGTGAACCCATCGTGTGCACGCCCGAGGACGCGTTTCGCTGTTTCGTGGCAACGGAGATGGATGTCCTTGTGCTCGAGCACTTCATCGTGTTGAAGAGCCAGCTCGGTGCGGAGCTCATTAGCGACCGCGCCCGTGCCGAACACCTCGCACAGTTCCAGCTCGATTGAGATCTTTTCCGAAAGCCGAACATCGAATGAATCCATCACACGACAGAGCCTTCAAACCGTCCGACCGCATGCTTCGGCAGTTCGCCGCGCTGTGGGTCCTCTTTTTTGGCGCGGTCGCGTGGCGGGCCTTCGCACGACAGCAGGTGATTCTTGCTGAAGTCCTGGCGGTAGCGGCTGTGACCGTTGGGCCGTTGGGACTCGTGTGGCCCCGTCTGATCAAGCCGATCTTCGTCACCTGGATGATGCTCGCTTTTCCGATCGGTTGGACGGTGTCTCGGATCGTGCTGGGTGCGCTCTTCTATGGGCTGTTCACGCCATTAGCCCTGGTCTTTCGGCTCAGGGGCCGGGACGAGCTCGGACTGCGACCGAGGCCGGGGCCCGGTTCGTACTGGAGTCCCAAACCAGCTATGACTGACAAGTTACGATACTTGCGGCAATATTGATCCATCCAACAGGGAACTGAGAGGGCATCGTGAGAGCGCCAGGTGATTTCGAACGGGCCGCGCGGAGCAGCGGCGATAGCTCCTTTGTTGCGGAGTTGTGGGGCCTGATACGACAGCAGCGGAAGTACTGGTTAATACCGCTCGTCAGCGTGCTGTTGCTGTTCGGGGTGCTCGTGTTGCTCTCCGGAACGGCAGCCGCACCGTTCATCTACACGCTGTTTTAGGGAGGCCAGGAACGAGTCGTTCAAATGCGCTCGTAAAACGGTGGCGGCTCGATGCCGAGGGCGCGCAGGTATACGTATCCCTGGCCGCGATGATGAATCTCGTTGTCGATGGCGTAGAGCACGAGATCGTGGACCTTGCCTTCGTATTGACCGAACGCCTTCATCGTCTGCTGAAAGCGTCCGCGTGGGACCTTCGGCCACGTCGCGTTCATCTGCTGCGTGGCGTCGTCCCATAAACGCAGAATCTCTGACTTCGATCGCTCCTCGCGGCTGAACGACGTATCCCACTCGTCATCGACGATGCCGCGAACCATGGGCAAGGCGATGCTCAGCATCTCGAGGGCCAGGGCGCCGAACGGCCGCATCGACCCGACGGAAAAGGTGAAGAGTTTGTCGTCGGG
This sequence comes from Vicinamibacterales bacterium, assembly GCA_035649635.1. GTDB lineage: Bacteria > Acidobacteriota > Vicinamibacteria > Vicinamibacterales > UBA2999 > Gp6-AA40. The sequence goes on from DASRJE010000206.1 coordinate 42,726, forward strand.
AAACGCTTCGATCACGCGGCGAGTGAGACGACGATGACCTTGCCAGTGCTCGAGAAGCGCCTCAGGTGTGATGAAAGTGTCAGACACGGCGAACCTCGCAATGGGGACGCCTAATGTTAGCGCTCATTTGTAACGAGTCCAGGATCCCGATCCGAGTCCCGAATCCCGGACCCCGAGTTATTGCCCCCGTGTCGCCGGGTCGACGCCAGCGAACGTCAGGAGATCAACCATGTCGAAGGTCTCCCGCGCCCGACGTGGCAACGTGGGACGCCATCCTTGTGACAGATAGGAACTGCTATCGAGCTGCAGCAAGCCGATGATCACTTCACCCACCAGCCGCGCACCGACTCCCGTGAGCTTCAGGCCATCTTCCATCACCTCGGCCTCCTTGAGCACGTAATACCAGAGCGGCGTGCTGTTCTCGAGCCCGACGTCGAAGGCCGAAAGCTCGGAGAGCTGACTTGGCGCGAGCGGTCGAATGCCCATCTGCGCTGCAATCGCCTGACCGGAAGGCAGTGACCACGTCAGATGGCGAAGCAGATTTCGTTGCGGCAGCGCGGTGGGTAAGTCGTGGCTCGCGATCGCGGCCAGCGGCAGCTGAAACAGTGGTGTTGAAATCTTCGTGTCAATCCGCTTATTTGGTCGTGCGTTCACGGACTGACTGCTTCCGAAGTCGAAGAAGGTCTGCCACCCGACGAACCGTCGCGCCGCACGACATCCTCCGCGTAGATCCGGGGGATCTGCCGGAATCGTGCCCTCTTGAAGAGGCTCGAAGATGAAGCCGAAAAACGGCGACGGGTCCTGGCTGGTTCCGAGATTGGCCCGGTACGACGGCCGTACCATGCTGTGACCGAAGCGGTACGCGGCACCCTGGAACTCGACGGGAATGTTGTGTTCGCCTGGGCGCGGTCGGTAGAAGCGCCCGCCGCGCAAGATATCGCGGGTCAGTTGCGCGCCGATGATTGCCGGCAGGAATTCATTCACCACGATCCACTGGTAGTGCCAGGTGACGATCTGTCGCGCTCGCGCGAACAACCTGGCCTCTGCGCGATCGCCGCCCGCGCCAGCCCGCTGCTCATCGCCGTCATCGCGGAGCATGTCGACGACGTTGTTGTGGAACATGAGAAAAGCGGCCTGCATTCCCGCGAGGATCACGTGTTCATCGTTGCGCGGGTCGGCGATCATCGCGTTCTCGTCGCCCATCCGCGGGACATCCTCGAACGTTCCACCGCTTTCGACTTTCATTTTGATGCGATCGGCAGGATCGTAAAGATGTGGATCTTCGATCCAGCCGCGGCCGTACACGGCGTCGAGATCCAGGCTCGGCGTGCGCGCGTTCGCCGAGCTCTCTGGCGCAGTTGGTACACCGAGCGGCGATGACGTATCGAACGTCATGTCGTGATCGATGAACTGCCCGAGAAACGTGATTCCCGCGGTGTGCGTCGGGTTGTCGCGATTGTTCGGGCTGAGGTCCGGCTTGGTGATCAACTCGATCGGGCCAAGGTGCAGCGGATCCTGCGCGTCCATCAATCCGCCGGGCGCGCCCATATCCGCGAGCGCCGCACGCATCGCCGGAGTCGCTTCCGCAAACGATGGCAGACCAGGAAACATTCGACTGAAGCGTTGCGGCTGTGTCCGGGCGTGTGTCTCACTCGTTTGCGCGATCGCAACAGGGGGGCCGAGCACCGCCGCTCCAGCCGCACCCGCGGCGCTCGTTCCTAATCCAGTCAGAAATCCTCGTCGAGTCATGCTCATTGCCATCGCTCCTTCACGCGCTCCGAGACACCTCCGGCAGGCCGGCAGATTGCTCAGCTAAGAAATGCGAACAGGTTTTGGGAAGCAGTCGAAGCGGCGAGGCGCTGGTGCAATATCGATTCCCCGTTGCACGCACTGAAAATGGAAGGCGTCACGCTTCGTGGGTGACGCCCTCGTGCATCAGCACGCGTCGTTTGGGGCCAACGATCGAGTAAGAACTTCGAGTGCGAACGATTTATGGCAGCGCGAAGACGAACACTTGTCCGGTCGTGCTTGGCTTGATCTCCGGGGTCACGCGAAGGGTGGCGTTCGCGACGCCCGACGGTCCAGTTGCGACCGAGATGTACTGCTTTCCATCGACCGCGAACGTGATCGGGTAGCCGCTCACCGGCGCACCGAGGTTGGTCTCCCACAGCACCTTGCCGCTTCGTTCGTCGAAGGCGCGGAAACGGCCGTTCGCGTCGCCGCCGAACACGAGTCCTCCAGCCGTCGCGACGAGCGAGAACACCCCCGCACGCTGTTCGTACTTCCACAATGTTTTTCCGGTTTCAGCCGAGATTGCCCACACGGCCCCGACCTTGTCGGTACCGGGAGCGATGATGGTGGGGAAGTCGAGTCCGTATACCTTGGACGGATCGCGCTTATCAGTGTTCGTCGTGAAGTTACCGCACAAATTCTGCATCGGCATGTACATCACGTTCGTGCGCGGATCGTAGGCTCCGGCTGGCCAATTCTTGCCGCCCTGAGCGCCTGGACAAATCATCTTTGACTCGCCCAGCCTGGAGAACGTCGCCTCAGGGTTGACCGTGACTGCACCAGAGGCGCCGTCGATGCTCTTGATCACGTTCTGCATGACCGTGGGGCGCGCCCACAGGAACTCGCCGGTTGCACGATCGAGTGTGTAGACGACACCGGTCTTTCCCGGAATGCCGGTGACGACCTTGCGCCGCTCGCCGGCCTTAATCTTCGGATTGATCCACGCCACCTCTTTTGGATCGGGGGCGATGGCGGTTTCCACCAGCAGTCGCTCGAATGGATGATCGAGATCCCAGTGATCGACGACGTGCTGGTAGTGCCAGATGATCTTGCCGGTGTCGGCATCGAGCGCGAGCGTGGAGTTGTGGTAGAGATACGTCAGGTTGTTGCCGGCGAGCGTGAACTTGGGCGCGGGGATCGTCACCGAGGTTCCGACGAAAATGCGATTGAGCTCAGGGTCATAGCTCGGCACCATCCACGTTCCGACGTGCCAGCGTTCGGCCATGGGCACGTCGCCCCACGTTTCGTAACCCGGCTCACCCGGCAGCGGAATCGTCCGCGTCCGCCACACCTCTTTGCCGGTGGCGGCGTCGTGCGCAGTGATGATGCACGCGTCGTTGCCCGCATCGGGTTGGCACTGGCGCCCGGTGATCACCTTGCCGTTTGCGATGATGGGACCCGCACTGGAGCGCGCTCGCTTCTTGGCTTCCATGACCGCGGTTTCCCACACCATGTTGCCGGTGTGGACGTCGACGGCGTAAATCTGATTGTCGGCGCTCCCGTCGATCAGCGTGCTGCCCCACATCGCGATATTGCGGTTGGTGCCGCCGTTGACTCCTTCCGGCAGTTTGCGGCGGTGCTCCCAGATCAGGTCGCCCGTCTTCGCGTTGATCGCGGCGATGACGTCGCCAGGTCCCGGCACGTACATCACACCGTCGTAGACGAGCGGAGTCGCTTCGACCGTGCCAGTTCCCAGGCCGCGGGTCCACACCATCCTGATTCGTGACACGTTGTTGCGATCGATCTGGTCGAGCGGGCTGTAGCCCCAGCCATCGAGCGTGCGTCGCCACGACAGCCAGTTCGCCGGGTCCGGTTTCCAGAGCATTTCGTCGGTCACCGGTACGTAGGGATGGCTGCCATTCGTGGCCGCCGGTCGGTTGGTCTGCGCGCTCGTAGTCAGAGTGGCCACGAGGCTCAGGGCGACCAGTACGAACGAGGTATGTTTCATGACAGCTCCAGACTACAAACGCTGCTCGGCCACGGACGGCCACGAAGCCACAAATGCCACGAAAATCCTCGGTCCTTCGTGGCTATACGTCTTCGTGATCGTCGTGGCTAAAAGTCAATCTGCGCGCTGAACTTCGCGAACCGCGCGGTCATCACCGTCGTCGGCGTGAGCCACGGTCCGTTCGCGATGAAGTTCTCGTTGTAGCTCAGACCGGGTGCGGCGTTGATGATGTTGAAGATGTCCATGCCGACATTGGCGCGCAGGCCGCTGAAGCGCAGGATCTTCGCGATTCTCAAGTGCAGCTCGTTGACCCGCTCGCCGTACTTGGACCCAGGCTCGATCAGGTTCACGGTGGCGTTTGCGGCTCCGCCAGAAAGTGGACGACCGAGGATCGGCGCGATGGCGGCGTTGGACACCGTGTAATTGGCGCGCAGGTGACCGCCGTTGGTCGGCGTGCCCGCGAAGCTCACCACCATGCCTGGCTTGCTGAGGAACGTCACGCCGAGCTGAACGTCGATTTTCGGAACGTTGTAGGTTGCGAGCCCCTTGTAGTACGGCAGATACCCGCTGACCACGTGGCAGTACGGATCCAGCAGCGCCGTTTCCGGCACCTTCGCGCGGACCTCACAGCTGTCGGACGTCGTCCGGCCGAAGTTGAAGCCGCCCTGTACCGTGAGCTGCGACAGCCGGGCGTTGGCGTTGAAGTCCACGCCGTTGAAGAACACGTACTGATTGCCGTACTTCTCCGACGTGGTAATGAAGTTGTTGGTCTGACCGAAGACATTCGGGTTGACGTCGTAGAGTCCCGCCACCTGATATCCACCACCGCCGGGCAGCCGCGAGTCCTGCGGCGCCGTGACGTAGAACTCAGTGACGTCGTTCGGTCCAATCGCCAGGTTGTCCGTCACGTTGAATCCGTGGAACACGCGTCGCACGTAGCCGACGTCGATGGAGACACGTGGAATCAGTTCGTGCTGGACGGACACGCCGAAGTTCCAATCCGACGGTCGCACACCCCATCCATGCTGGATGTCCGGATCGACGGTGTTGCTGAAGACGTTCGGGTTGCCGAAGTTCCGGTTCGCGAAGGCACCGCAGACGTCACCGCCTGCCGCCCGAAGGTCCTGCGCGTTGGGGTTCAGCAGATCGCAGTCGGCGACCCAGTCGCGGTCCACGTCCGTCCACGCGCGCGCCACGCTCTGCGGGATCCGGCTCGTCGGATTCGCGAAGGCATACCGCCTTCCCGTGAACGCCGCTTCTAGGTAGCGTCCGAACGTTCCCTTGACCGCCGTTTTGCCGTTGCCGAACAGGTCGTAGACCACCGAGACGCGAGGACCGATGTCGTGGAAGGAATCGACGAGCGGCGTCTTCGGGAACGTCACTGGATCGGGAAAGAACTGGGCAGGTCCGACCTGCTGCTCGGGGCTCCAGCTCCACGCCTTGTCGTACCGTGCCGCTGCCTGCAGCGTCAGCCGGTTGCGCGTCCATTGCCCCTGTACGTAGAGGCTGTCGGTGCGCATCCACAGGTCATTGGGGTAGTTGTTGATGAACATGGTGAGCTGGTTCGGCACACCGTTGTTGACGCGATATTGCAAGTTGTTCGGTGCCCGGTTGCTGTTGCGGATGTCGCCGAGGAGGTTGCCCTGATACCCCGCCTTGAACGACAACGCCCCGGTCACCCTCGCCAGGTTTGCGCGCCAGTTGTAGATGCGGTTCTTGTTGCGACCGCTGATGAAGAGGTCGACGCTCTGCGATCGATAAATCAACCCGGCGATGTTGCCGTTGGCGGGGCAGCCGGCCGTGCACTGCTCCTGCATCCGGATCAAGTCGCCCGTGTACGGGTCGTCCTTCTGCCGCCCGCCCCAGTCGGCGCGATACGAGCCATACGCCAGCTCGAACAGCACCTGGTTGTTGACCGGTGACGTCCACGAGATCTGTCCTACTTGCACCGGCCATTGGTCGCCTGCCGATCTCGATTCCGGTGCCGACAACGCCTGCTGACCACCGTTCTCGCAGCTCTTGCAGATGAACTGCTCGTCCCAGAAGACGTTCAACTTGTTGCGCGGCGTCAGCTGCGACGTGAGGCGCAGATTGAAGTTGTGATTCTCTCTGTCGATGATGGCCTGGTGGCCGAAGTCGGCCTCGTAGGTCCAGACGTTCGCGAGACCCTGGTTCTGGTTGTAGTACATGTCGAACAGCTGCGCCGTTCCCTGCCGCCGTGTCGATCCAAAGAACCACAAGCGATCCTGCCGAATCGGTCCGCCCACCGCGGCGCTGACGTCGTAATTCCTGATGAGCGGTGTCGGCGCCGTTGCGCCTGCCGCTTTGAGTTCCTCGGTGAGGTTGGTACCTTGCAGCGCCTCCGGGCCCCAACCCGCGTAGAAGCTGCCTGTCATCGAGTTGCCGCCGGTCCGCGGCACCATGTTCAGCACAGGCCCTCCGGTCTCCGTTTCACCGAGTGCTCCTCCGACGGTGACCGAGATTTCCTGCGAGTTTCGCGAGTCCGAGAAGTAGTTCGACGAGCTTCCCTGCGGGACGGAGATCAGCAGGCCGTCCAGCAACGTTCGACCTTCCTCGTTGGCGCGGCCGGCGAGGAGCGCGCCGTGCGCGCTGAACGTGCACGCGCAAGGCCCCGTGGCGATGTCCTGTGATCCACCGACGATGCCGGGTGCAAGCGACAGGATCGACGAATACCCACCCGCGGTCGGGAGCGACGTAATGACGTCCCTCGCCACGACCGACTCTCGCCGCGCGGTCTGAACGTCGACGATCGGCGACTCGCCGGTCACCGTGATCGTTTCTTCGATCGCGCCGACCTCGAGCACGATGTCGAGCGTCACGAACTGCTGCGTGCCGATCGTCATCCCCTTCCGCTCGAACGTCTTGTAGCCTTGCACCACCGCCTTGATCGCGTACATCGCCGGATCGACGGCAGGAAACGAATACTCGCCGACGGAGTTGGTCACCGTGTCACGCGTGACGCCGTTCGATTCGTTGACCAGCGTGACGGTCACGCCTGGGATGACGCCTTGCGCGTCTTTGACGCTGCCGCGCATGCCGCCCTGAAACGACTGGGCGGCTGCAGGTGAGGGCGTGGATCCGATGAGGACGGCCGAGAGGAGTCCGCAGGCGGTCGAGGAGAGCAGCCTTCGCATCATCCATCCTCCGATCCGACGCTGACCGAGTGCCGAGCAGTGGTGCAGTTAGTTCAGTTGAGAGTGCGGTTTTATCACTTTCTTGGATGGACCGGTAGGCAATTTCCCCG
>DASRJE010000207.1:0-10830 GCA_035649635.1 Vicinamibacterales bacterium
GCCGTACCAGCCCTGGCTCGCCAAGCTTGTTGACGAGCGCACGGCGAACCAGGCGATCGATGATCCGCACATCCGCTGCCTTCCCGATCTGTTCCTGCGTGCGTATGGGCTGCCGCACTATCTGAAGTTCATCCAGACGCCGGATCTTCTGGTGATGCTGAACGAGTACAACGGCGTCTATCGCCAGGTCTTTACGGATGGACGCCCGTTGCCAGAGTCTCCCAATCCGTCGTGGCAAGGGTATTCGACGGCCTCGTGGTCCGGCGACGCGCTGGTGATCGACACGATCGGATTTCGCGATGACCTGTGGATCGACTGGGGTGGCAGCGTGATTACCGAGACAGCGAAGCTGCGTGAGCGAATCGGGAGGCCGGACTTTGGCCACCTCGAAATCGAGGTCACCGTCGACGATCCCAAGGCCTACACGAAGCCGTGGACCGTGACCTTGCGCCAGCAGTTTGCCGGAGATACCGAGCTCATCGACGAGATCTGCGCCGAAGGCGAGAAGTTCTCGAAGCAGCTCAAATGAAGGTGTGGACAGCGTGTCAGTGTTTCGAGTGCTTGGCGAAGAATGCGTAAATGTCAGGCATAGACGCCGCAATGATTGGACCGTGCGTCACGCCGGGATGCTCTTTGTACTCGTAATTCAGATGGAGCTCCTTCATCGTGTCTACCCACATCCGCACGTTCGCCACCGGAACGGCTTCGTCGGCGTCGCCCATGCTGACCAGCATCGGGACCCCGGCGTCCTTGATGGCCTGAAGGACTTTGGTCCGGTCGTTCGTCATTCCCATTGCCGCGGGCGCGATTGGCGCAATCGCAGCCCATTCCTTGGCGTGCTTCGAGCCCAGGTAATACGTTCCGGCCCCTCCCATGGAGTGACCCATTAAATAGATTCGGCGGTCATCGACGTTGAATTCCTTGCGAACCATGTCGAGCACCGTCATGACGTCTTTTTCGCTTGCCTCACGCACCTCCGCGACATCCGTGATCGCCGTTCCGCCGATCACGGGACGCGGCGGCACGGCGCCACGTCCTGCCGCATTCGCTCCAGCAGGGCGCGGTGGCCCCGGAGGGATGCCGTACCAGCCTCCGGAGTTGTATCCCATCGGCGCCACGAGGATGTACCCACCCTGTTCCGCCAACTCGACGGAGCGCAGGCTTTCTCGCACCATGGTGTTCTGATCGCCGCCGAGGCCATGGAGCGAAACGATGAGCGGGTTCTTCTTGTCCCTGGTGACCTTGGATGAAACGAACAGGGCGTAAGGCATCTGCTCGTTGGTGTCGGCAAATGTATACGTGCGCTGCTGGACGCGTGAATCGACTGGGCCGCGATTGGGCCGTGGGGCGTCAGTGACCGGCGGCGCAGCCTGTGGCGTCGCCTGTTGCGCAAACGGGATCTGACCCATCGCGAACTGGAAGCTGACGGTCAATCCGGCTGCGACGATGCCCTTTACGACGTTTCTGAGTGTCATGGGTTTCTCCGTTGCGACGAGTTGAGACCGCCGTTCAGTTCGTTCCCGCGCTGCGAAGCGCGCCATTTCCGACGACGGCTTGCATCACCATGTTTTCGAAGTCGCTCCGGAACTCCTGGTTCGCGGTCTGTGTCATCGCAATCGCGATGAGCTTTTCTTTGCGGTCCACCCAGAAGTGCGTGCCGAACGCGCCGCTCCAACCGAAGCTGCCTTCGGAAAGGAACGTGTTGCGCGCCGCCGGATCGGTGACGACGCGCACGCTCAGGCCGAAGCTCTCACCGCGTGGCCGGCCCGGCAGCGTGTCAGGCACGAAGACGGACGCCATCAAATCAACCGCGCGCGGGCTGATTAGCCGCACGCCGTTCAGCTCGCCGCCGTTGGCGAGCATCAGCGCGAACTGCGCGTAGTCGGTGGCGGTGCTGAGCAGCCCGCCGCCGCCCGAGAAGTAGACGCCGTTCATGAACGCCGGAGTCGAAGCCGGCTTGAGGCCCTCAGGTGTGCGCGAGTACAGCTTGACCAGGCGCGGGTTGCCGGTCGGCTCGATATACGTTGTGTCCTTCATCTCGAGCGGGTCGAAGATCCGCTGTTTCACGAAGCGGTCGATTGTCGTGCCCGAAACGATCTCGATGACGCTCGACAGCGTGTCCCACGCGGCCGCCGCACTATAGGCCCAGCGCGTGCCCGGCTGGAAGTCCAGCGGCACGCGTCCGAGGCGCGGAACGTAGTCGGCCAGCGTCTCGTTGGGCTTGGCTGCCACGGCACGATTGGCCGACTGGCTGATCGGTCCGGTCACGAGGCCGTTGACGTGCGTCAGCAGGTCACGGATCGTGAGCTCCCGTTCGATGGGCACTGTGTAGTAGCGCGGCTCGGTGCCGGGGCCGCCTGCGCGAGCGCCGGGAGCAGCCGCACCACTTTGCCCAGCAGGCAACGCCACGCCCACGGTCATATTCTTCCACTCGGGGATGAACTTCGAGACCGGATCCGTCAGCCGGATCTTTCCTTCCTCCATCATCATGAGGGTCGCCACCCCGATGACAGGCTTGGTCATCGACATGATGCGGAAGATGCCGTCCTTGACCATCGGCTTCTTCGTCTCGAGATCCATGACGCCCTGCGCTTCGTGATAAGCGATTCGCCCGTTACGGGCGACCAGCGTCACCGCCCCCGAGAAGCTGCCGGCCGTGACGTGCCGCTGCACGAGCTCGGCCACGCGCTTCAGCCGTTCAGAGGAGAGGCCCACGTCCTCGGCCTTTGCCGTGGGCGCTGCTGCCGTGAGCGGACCAGCAAGAGTCAACGCGGACGCGATGATGAGTGCGGCGAATGCGGCTCGAGTGGTTCTTGGCATGTCTAATGACCTCCGTCGCACCCGTCTCCGCCGAGGCTACGGCGCGCAGGCGGATTGTATCGTGCCTGGTTCCAGGACTTCAGCTTCGCATCTCAGAAGCTCACGGTGAAGTTCAGCCGCGCGAACCGCGGCGAGTAGATCGCCGTCGGGTTATCCCACGTACCGCCCATCGCCGTGTTGCCGACGCTGTATTGGTATGTGTTCTCGTAGGTCGTCGAGTAGCTCGTGTTGAACAGGTTTTCGACGTCCACGCCGACGTCGAGACGCGTCTTGCCAAAGCGGAAAATCTTGGCCACGCGAAGGTCGATCTGCGTGCGGCGATTGTCCGCATACAACTGGTTATCGTTGTCGATGAGGGACACGATCGTGTTGCCTCCGAGCGTCCCGCCTGGTGGCAGGCGCCCAAGGAGCTGCAGGACGACGGTGTTTGGCACCGGCCAGTTTGCCGTGCGTGCCAGCGAAGGCTGGGAGCGCACCGTCGCGCTCGCCAGCACGTCCACGCGCGGAATGGTGTAGCTCGCCAGACCACGCACCGTCGTCTGGTACGGTGGCGTCAGGCGGCAGTCGCGTGGATCCGGGCTGTCGATCTTCACGACGGTCGCGCACGTGTCGTCGATCTTGCGGCCCGTGTTCGTGCCGAACTGGAGCGTCAGCCCCTGTCGCACCCGCGCGTTGATCGTGAAGTCCACGCCCTGCCAGTAGCTGGTGCGTGCCGGTCCGAAGTCGGTCTCCCACGTAATGTAGTTCTGAGCCGGGATCGCCGCCGCTGCGGCCGTCGGTGTATAGAGCGTGATCGGATAATCCCCGCCGCCCGGGAGCCTCGAGTCGGACGGCGCGTTGATCATCCACGCATCGTACTGCGACGGATCGCGAGCCTGGTTGTCGGTGATGATGAAACTGTGGAACGAGCGACGAGAATACGCGACGTCCGCGGATACGCGCGGGAGCAACTCGGACCTCGCCGCAGGCATTCTTCCGCGACAGTGTAAGTGGTTGAGGACCGCCTAATCAGCGTTTCGCTGAGTTGGCTTTCAGGCTGGTGTATCTCGAGAACAAAAAGTCATCCCAGCGAATGCGATAGCCACGATATTCCACCTGCGTAGATCTGTTATTCGCCAGTCCGCCCGCGTGCTTGACGTGAACGGGCGTTGTCTGTAGGCTCCCGCCGAGTCGCTTCGCACGTGACCTCCGATTCAGCTCCGCGAGCTTAGGCGTGTCGATTTTCTTCACCCGGCGCGAAGTGCTGGCGACGCTCGCGTCGGTCCCTGCCGCGTTGGCCGCTCAAGGGTCGCAGTTGCCGCTCAAGACCTCCGGTCTGGAACACATAGGTTTCACCGCCCCCGATCCGCAGAAGTCTGCCGCCTTCTACGGGCGGATCTTCGATCCGCAGATCTTCCAGGAGATGAACCCGCCGCTGCGCTACTACTGCCGGCTGGGCATCGGCTACGTGGCATTCGGCCCCAATCCCACTGCCACTGCCAATGCCGCAGCACGGATCGATCACTTTTGCGCGACGATCGAGGACTACCGCCTCGACGAGATGCGTGCGGAACTGAAGACGCATGGCCTCAATCTCGTAGGTGCGCCAGGCTTCAACGCGGTGACCGATCCCGACGGCATTCGCATGCAGTTCATGGCCACGCCCGGCGGGCTGCTCCAGACAATCATCCCGTCGACGCGCGTCACTCAGGACGATGCGATCTGCGAAGCAGTCGGCCTGGACCACGTCGTGCTGCAGGTGCCGGATCTCGAGAAGTCGGCCGTTTACTACCGTAAGTTTCTCGGCATGGAGACCTCTCGAGAGCGAGCGCCCGAACGCATCTGGTTCACTGCCGCGCGCACGCGCCTGGGGCTGGAGAAGATGGGCGATGGTCAGATGCCGCATATCGATCGCTTCGGCATCCGTGTGGCGGCATTCGACCGCCAGGTGGTTACCCGCAAACTAGGCGCGATCGGCGTGACGCTACTGCCGTCCACCGGTGGGAATGTGCTGCGTTTCCGCGATGCCGATGGAATCGCGGTAGAGCTGCGGGGGGTGTAGGGGTGATGTCCGGCTGAAGCCGGACACGACGTACTCTCTCTTCTCGGGTCTCTGAACTCCGCGCTATCATGCGCGTCATGGCGCGAAGGCGTCTCATCGCCGGCATCGCGTTCGCGGGTTTGGGTTGGAGCCTCGTCATGGCCCATTCCCAGGGTTTCGCGCAAAACCCGCCCGGGGCCCGCGCTTCGACGCCGGCTGCTGTTACAGAGATCTCAAGCGACGCACGCGTAGAAACGCAGGCGGCTCTTGCGAAGTACTGCGTGACCTGTCACAGCGAGAGATTGAAGACCGCCGGCCTCGTGATCGATCCGACGGGCGTCGCGCGTCCCGGCGATCAGTCCGAGACCTGGGAGAAGGTCCTGCGTCAGGTGCGTGCCGGAACGATGCCGCCTCCGGGCGCTCCTCGTCCGCCGCAGGCGTTCTACACGCGCGCGGCCGGCTACCTGGCGCGCGAGCTCGAGGCCAGCGCCGCGGCGCGCCCCAATCCCGGCTCACTGCCGCTGGCGCACCGCCTGACAAGGACCGAGTACGCCAACGTGATCCGCGATCTGCTCGCGCTGCCGGATCTGCCCAAGGAGTTCGACTACGCCACGCTGCTGCCGGCCGACAACGCGAGCAGCGGCTTCGACAATCTGGCTGACACGCTGTTTGTCTCGCCGGCAACGATGGAGCGCTATCTGGAGGCGGCGCTCAAGATCAGCCGCGTGGCCGTGGGCGATCCCGACATGGGTGCGCTGGTGAACACCTACATCACGCCAGTGCGGCAGCCCCAGGAAGGCCGCAATGAGGCCCTGCCCTTCGGCACGCGCGGTGGGCTGCAGATTGACGGCTATTTCGCGCTGGACGCTGAATACGAGTTCAAAGTCGAAACGGCAGGCGTTGGTGCCGACGTCCACCAGCTGGAGATCAGCATCGACGGCGCACGCAAGGCCATCACGAACGTCTCGAGAAGGCCGGGGGTTCCGGCGGGAGATGATGGGGTCGTACCGAACAATCAGGGCACTTTCCGCTTCGCAGTTCCGGCAGGGCCGCGCAGCGTTGGCGTCGCGTTCGTGGAGCGCAGCGAGGCGCTGTCCGAGGCTCCGCTGCGGCCGCCGGGCCGCAATCGGGGCGCCCTGCCCTCGGTCGTGTCGGTCACCATTACCGGCCCGTTCAACGCGACCGGGCCCGGCGACACGCCCAGTCGCCGACGGCTGTTCGTGTGCCGCCCTTCGACTCGCGATGCTCGCTCAGGGCAGGCCCCTTCGACTCGCGATGCTCGCTCAGGGCAGGGCCCCGACGCCGAAGAGTCCGCCTGCGCGGACCGCATCCTGACGACGCTCCTGCGCCGCGCGTATCGTCGCAACGTCACCGCAGACGATCTGCGCCGTGCGCGACGCTTCTACGAAGCCGGCCGCGCCGAACGGGATTTCGACCGCGGCATCCAGAGAGCGTTGGAACGCGTGCTGGTCAGCCCGCAGTTCCTGTTCCGCATCGAGCAGGAGCCGGCCGGCGCGGCGCCCGGATCCGTCTACGGCGTCGGCGATTTCGAGCTGGCGTCGCGCCTCTCCTTTTTCCTCTGGTCCAGTATTCCCGACGACGAGCTGCTGGATGCCGCTGCCGCGGGAACGCTGCGCCGACCCGAAGTCCTGCGTCGGCAGGTGACGCGCATGCTCGCCGATCCGCGCAGCCGCTCCTTGGTGACCAACTTCGCCGCCCAGTGGCTGTTCCTGCGCGACGTCGAAGCCAAGGAACCGGACGTGTACCTGTTCCGCGATTTCGATGAGGGTGTGCGCGCCGCGTTCGTGCGTGAAACAGAGTTGTTCCTGGACAGCATCTTGCGCCCTTCGACCCTTCAACAAGCTCAGGGTCGTCCCGAGCAAGGTCGAGGGACGACTGACGCTCAGGGCGCCCCGAGCACCGTCGAGGGACGTGAAAACCGCAGCGTCCTCGAGCTCTTGACGGCGGACTATACGTTCCTGAACGAACCCCTGGCCAAGCATTACGGCATTCCGCAGATCACCGGCAGCCATTTCCGCCGCGTGACGCTGCCCAAGGGGAGTCCGCGCAGGGGGTTGCTGGGACAGGGGAGTATTCTGTCGATCACGTCCTACAGCACGCGCACATCGGCCGTGTTGCGGGGCAAGTACGTGCTCGAGAATCTGCTGGCGTCGCCGCCGCCTCCTCCTCCGCCGAATGTGCCGTCGCTCAACACCGAACGGTCCGGGAAGCCGCTGTCGATGAAGGAAGCGATGCAGCTGCACCGCGCCAGTCCGGCGTGCGCCGGATGCCACGCCAAGATGGATCCGATCGGCTTCGCGCTGGAGAACTTCGACGCACTCGGGCGATGGCGCGCGGAGGAGAACGATCGTCCGCTCGAGGTGACGAGCACTCTGCCGGACGGGACGGTTGTGGACGGTGTCGAGGGCGTGCGGCAACTCGTGCTGCGCGACCCCGCCCTCTTCGTCGAGGCGATGACCGGCAAACTGTTGATGTATGCGCTCACGCGTAATATCCAGTATTACGACCAGCCGACGATCCGCGTGATCGCCCGGGAATCGGCGCGCGAGAACTACACCTTCGCCTCGCTGGTGCTGGGCGTGGTGAGCAGCGTTCCGTTCCAGAGCCGAATGGCGCAGGCTGCGCCATAGCGAGGCTGCGCCCCGCTATGGCAGTGTTTGATTGCCCGCACTCCGTGCGGGCGTAGACGTTTTGACCGAACGAGATCTGATTCGAGATCAAGCAGTCGAGCGGTCAAAACGTCTAGGATGGGAGACCGCATGACGTTCCTCACGAGAAAAGCGCTGACGCGGCGGACGATGCTGAAGGGGATGGGCGCGAGCGTCGCGCTGCCGCTGCTGGATTCCATGATGCCCGCGCTCTCGGCCCAGACGACAGGGTCGAAGCAGGCGCCGATGCGGCTTGGGTTTGTCTACGCGGCGCACGGCGTCATCCATTCGGAGTGGAAGCCGCGTCAGACGGGTCGTCAGTACGAGCTGCCGCCCAACCTCCAACCGCTTGAAGGTGTGCGCGATCACTTCAATATCTTCACGAACCTGTCGCATCTCGAAGCCGACAGCAAGGGCGACGGGAGTGGCGATCACAACCGCGCCTCGGGGGCGTGGCTCACCGGTGTGCACGCCTACGACCGCACGCGGCCGGGCGGCGAGATTCGCCTCGCCACGTCGGCCGATCAGATTGCTGCCAGGCATCTGGGGAAGGACAGCAGGGTCGCCTCGATCGAGATGACGCTCGACCCGGCGACGCAGGGGGCCTGCGACTCAGGCGACTGCTTCTACGTCAATACCGTCTCCTGGCGCAGCGAGACGTCGCCGAACATGCCCGAGCTCCACCCGCGCGTCATCTTCGAGCGCCTCTTCGGCGACGGCGGCAGCGCCGAGCAGCGGCGCGCTCGCATCCAGAAGCAGGGCAGCATCCTCGACTCGGTGCTCGAGGAAACACGTGCGCTCACGGCGACACTCGGCGGCTCCGACACCTCGAAGGTGCGCGAGTACCTGGACTCGGTGCGCGAAGTGGAGCAGCGCATTCAGCACACGGAGTCCAGCCTCGAGGAATCGATCGAGTTGCCCGACCGTCCGATTGGCATCCCCGCCAGCTTCGAGGACTACGCGCAGCTCATGTTCGACCTGCAGTTGCTGGCCTTTCGCAGCGACATCACGCGCGTGTTCTCGCTGATCATGGCGCGCGACCTGAGCGGGCGTTCGTACAGCCAAATCGGAGTGCCGGGCAACCATCACCTGATTTCTCATCATCGTGAGGACGCACAGCTCAAGTCGCAGAAGGCGAGGATCGATACGCATCACATGCGCCTGCTCAATTACTTCCTGGAGCGCATGCGCGACACGCCGGACGGCGACGGCTCGCTGCTCGATCACAGCGCCATTCTGTTCGGCAGCGGCATGGGCGACGGAAACCTGCACCGCCATAGTGACCTGCCCGTCCTGGTCGCGGGCACGCTGCACGGGAGGTTCCAGACCGGCTACAGCTTCGACTACACACCGGATACGCCGATGGCGAACCTGCTCGTGACGATGCTCGATCACGTCGGCGTGCCGATCGCGAGGCTGGGCGACAGCACCGGGCAGCTGCTGCTCGACTACGAGCGCGCGGGCGCGGCACGCGCGCGAGGCTAACGAAATGACGGCCTGTCGCTGCGTCAGCGTTGTGGTGGCCCTTCTGTGCGCCTTGCCGTCCCTCGCCGCAGACGGCCCGGGACTTGTGGAGGCCGCCCGGAGCGGCAATGTCGACGCGGTTCGATCGCTGCTCAAAGACGGCGCCGACCCGAACCAGGCGGCGCCCGATGGTTCGACTGCCGTGCATTGGGCGGTCCATGGCGACAACCTGGCCATGTTGAACGCGCTGCTCGATGCCGGCGCGAGGCCCAATGACTTCACTCGCTACAAGATCACGGCGCTGACGCTGGCCGCGCAGAATGGCAACGCGGCGCTCGTCGAGCGGCTGCTGGTGGCTGGCGCCGACCCGGATACGGCGTCCGAAGAAGGACAGACGGCGCTCATGACTGCGGCTCGCAACGGCAGCGTCGCGGTGGTGCGCGCGTTGCTGAAGCGCAGTGCGCAGGTCGGCCTGAGGGAATCCTTCCGCGGGCAGACGGCGCTGATGTTCGCCGCTGGCGAAGGCAACACGGACGCCGCCAAACTGCTGCTCGAGTTCGGTGCGAAGCTGAACGAGCGCTCCAAGGGCGGCTACACGCCGCTGCTCTTCGCCGTGCGCAATAACCGGTACGACGCCGTCAAGTTCCTGTTGGAGCAGGGCGCCAACGTCAAGGACAAGGTTCCCGATGGCACGTCGGCGCTCAGCATGGCAATCCTGAACGCCGATTTCGACCTGGCCGCGCTGCTGCTGGACTCCGGAGCCGATCCGAACGTACCCGACCCGCGCGGCCATCCGCTGCACGTGGTCGTCTGGTTGCACCAGCCCGGCGCACCGCCAGACTTCGCGATGAACGGCGAGGATCCGAGGCCCGTCCCGCGTCCCCGCGGCAAGCTGTCGCACCTGGACATGGCGAAGAAGCTGCTCGCGGCTGGCGCCGATCCGAATGCGGCGATTACCTGGGGCGATCCCCGCTTCAATAGCGGCGGGCTGGCGCGCAACCCGGTCAACCTGAACATCGGGCGGCATTATCTGACCTACGAGGGCGCCACGCCGTTTTATCTGGCGGCCCGCAACGGCGACGAACCGATGATGCGCGTGCTCGCCGCGGCAGGCGCCGATCCCTTGAAGTCCAACCGTTTCGGCGTCACGCCGTTGATGGCCGCCGCCTGTCTGGACTACTACGAAGGCGAGACCGCCGGGCCCTTCTCGGGTGTTCCGGAATCGCAGCGGCTGGACGCCGTGAAGCTTGCGCTCGCGCTGGGCAACACGATCAACGCTCGAACGAGCTTTGGCGATTACAAGATGATCGGCACGCCGGAGGGCACGCTGCTGCGCTACCCAGACAACTTTCAGGACCTTATCGATTTGGGCATGGGCGATCCGCGCTTCGCCGAGATGACGGCGCTGCACGGTGCGGTGATCTGCAACCAGCCGTCAATCGTCAAGTATCTGATCGAACAGGGCGCCGAGGTGAACGCGAAGAACCGGCTCGGGTGGACGCCGCTCATGATCGCGGGCGGCCTGTACATCGCGAATGCCCATAAGACCTCGCCCGGGTCAGCGCAGATTCTCCGCGAGGCGTTGGCCGCCCGGGGCCTGAACGGCCGCTGAACGCGAGCCATCGTCTTCCTGCGTCCACGTCATTCGCGAGTGGGTGGTGCCGGCCCGGTTCTGGTGAAATCCACGGACGCCACGTCCGTCACGAAGCGATCGTTGAAGTTCATGAGCGCGACGTGCTCCGGATGCGCCTGGTAGGCACGCAGCGCGTCGACCGAGTCGAACGCCATGATCAGCACCAGGTCCCAGCTGCGGGCATCGTGCAGTTCGTCGCGACCGATCTCGAGACGGCGAATCTG